>NZ_JAVDWQ010000003.1:0-451401 GCF_031457575.1 Flavobacterium piscis
TATGCTGTAGACGGTGGCGCTTTTGCTCCATTGGCTTCGGCTACTTTTGATGTAACTGCCGGAACCCATACCGTTGTGGCCAGGGATGCTGTTTCATTGTGTACTTCGGCCACGGCTACTTCAGGATCTGTCAATGCGACCCCTGTGGTACCTGCTGATCCAACACTGACAATTGCCCAGCCAACTTGCGGTGTTTCGGGAACGCTTACTATTGACAACTATACTAATACAACCCAATATTCTGTAGACGGTGGTGCTTTTGCTGTACTGCCTGCTGGAACTTTTGCTGTAACTGCCGGAACCCATACTGTTGTGGCCAGGGATGCTGTTTCGTTGTGTACTTCGGCCACGGCTACTTCGGGACCTGTCAATGCGACCCCTGTGATACCTGCTGATCCAACACTATCAATTGCCCAGCCAACTTGCGGTGTTTCGGGAACGCTTACTATTGACAACTATACTAATACAATCCAATATTCTGTAGACGGTGGCGTTTTTGCTGTACTGCCTGCTGGAACTTTTGATGCAGCTGCCGGAACCCATACCGTTGTGGCCAGGGATGCTGTTTCCTTGTGTACTTCGGCTACGGCTACTTCGGGATCTGTCAATGCAACGCCTGTGGTGCCTGCTGATCCAACACTATCAATTGCCCAGCCAACTTGCGGTGTTTCTGGAACGCTTACCATTACCAATTATAATGCAGCGACTGAGTATTCTGTAGACGGTGGTGCTTTTGCTGTACTGCCTGCTGGAACTTTTGATGTAACTGCCGGAACCCATACCGTTGTGGCCAGGGATGCTGTTTCATTGTGTACATCGGCTATGGCTACTTCAGCTTCAATCAATGCAACGCCTGTGGTGCCTGCTGATCCAACACTATCAATTGCCCAGCCGACTTGCGGTGTTTCGGGAACGCTTACTATTGACAACTATACTAATACAATCCAATATTCTGTAGACGGTGGCGTTTTTGCAGTTCTGCCTGATGGAACTTTTGATGTAACTGCCGGAACCCATACCGTTGTGGCCAGGGATGCTGTTTCATTGTGTACATCGGCTATGGCTACTTCGGGACCTGTCAATGCGACTCCTGTGGTACCTGCTGATCCGATAATAAGTTCTGTAATACAGCCAACTTGTAATATTACTACAGGAAGTTTTACAATATCAAATTATGATGTTGCCAATATTTATAATATTACTCCTATAGGGGCTACACTCGACACAACAACAGGAATTGTAGTTGCAGAAGTAGGTACTTATAATTTAATAGCAACTATGAATGGTTGTAGTTCTGTAAGTTCAAGTGTTGTTATTAATTCTAAAGTATGTGCTGAAGACGATAACACCTTTGCAACCCAAACCACCGCTGCAAGCCCTGTTACAGTTGGGAATGTAACAGACAATGACACCCTGAACGGACTAGCAGTTGCCGGATCAAACACCGATGTAACGCCAATTACGACAGGTCCGCTTAGTATTGATGCCAACGGAGTATTGACTTTAGCGGCAAACACCGTATCGGGCACTTATAGTATTGTGTACCAGTTGTGTGTGAGCGGGGCCGTACCGTCCAATTGTGATGATGCTACCGCTACAGTGGTGGTCAGCAACCCAGTAATTTTGGCTGTAAATGATGGTTTGGTGGCAATAGATGGAATTAACGGATCATTAGATTTTATTAATATTTTAGATAATGATTTATTAGATGGAATAGCGATTAATCCAGCTGACGTAAATATCTATATTGTCCCAACGAACCCTTATTTTGAATTTAATCAGGATGGTACAGTGAGTGTAAAGCCAAATACTCCCGGAGGAGATTACACATTTACATATCAGATTTGTGAAAAAAATGATCCATCCAATTGTGATTCAGCAACATTAAATGTTTTTGTTGAAGTTCCGGCAATTGCAATTATTAAAACGGCAACATTTAATGACGAGGACAATAGTGGATATGCAAATGCAGGTGAAACGATTACCTATAATTTTACGATTACAAATACAGGAAATGTTCCCTTATATGGAGTAACGGTTACGGATAATTTACCAGGGGTTGTTGTTTCAGGACAGTCCATTAATTTACAGGCTGGTGAAACTGATAATAATACTTTTACGGCTTTGTACATTATTTCACAAAACGATATTAATAAAGGAAGTGTAAGTAATCAGGCTGTTGTAACAGGACAAAGTGCAATGGGTGTTGTTGTGGAAGATAAATCAGATAACCAAAATAATATTGAAGATAATCCAACGGTTTTAGGAATATCAGGTTGTGTTATCAAAGCATTTAATGCAGTCTCTCCTAATAATGATGGACTAAATGACGAGTTTAATATTCGGGGTATTGAATGCTATCCTGACAATACTGTCGAAATTTATAATCGTTGGGGTGTTCTGGTATTTGCAAAAGACGATTATGATAATGTTAACGGAACTTTCAAAGGGATATCAGAAGGTAGAACAACAATTAAACAATCAGAAAAATTACCTGTAGGAACTTATTTTTACATTTTAAAATATAAAGATAGTGATGCAAAACAGCATGAATCAGCAGGATATTTATATCTAAGCAATTAAATTAAATAGATGATTTACTGTTTTTGCAGTAAGTCATCTAATAAAAATGATAAAATGAAAAAGATAGTTTTAGTTTTTGTGTTTTTTACTGCTATAGGTTTTGCTCAACAAGACGCACAGTATACGCAATATATGTATAACACTATAAATGTCAATCCAGCTTATGCCGGGTCCCGTGGCGTTATGAGTATTTTTGGTTTGCATCGTACGCAATGGGTTGGTCTTGATGGGGCACCTACAACTAATGCAATATCTGTGAATACCCCTTTAAATGGTGAAAGTTTAGGATTAGGGGTTTCTATTGTAAATGATAGAATTGGGCCAACTAATGAAACTACTATTTCTACAGATTTGTCCTATACTATTCGAACTTCTGAAACTTTTAAACTTTCATTCGGAATAAAAGCAACTGCTAATTTGTTTAATATCGATATTAACAAATTAGAGATAAAAGATCAGGACCCTCAATTTCAAAATGCAGACGGGAAATTTTCTCCAAACATAGGAGCAGGTGTTTATTGGCATTCTGATAAAGCATATATAGGTTTGTCTGTCCCTAATTTTATCGAAACTAATCGATACGATAATGATGAAGTCGCTATTTTTAAAGAAAAAATCAACTATTACTTTATAGCAGGTTATGTATTTAATTTAGATCGTTTGGAATACATCAAATTTAAACCGGCAATATTAACTAAATTGGTTGAAGGTGCGCCATTACAGGTGGATGTCTCAGGAAATTTTATGTTTAATGACAAATTTGTTTTAGGATTAGGATATCGCTGGAGCGCTTCGATAAGTGCTATGGCAGGATTTCAGATTACCGAAGGATTGTATATTGGTTATGGATATGATCATGAAACAACAAGGTTACAAAAATACAACTCAGGTTCTCATGAGGTTTTTCTGCGTTTTGAATTGTTTAATAGTTACAGTAGAATTACTTCACCAAGATTCTTCTAATATTTAATAGTATGAAAATTAAAAAATCAGGTTATACTGCTTTATTGTTGATGCTGGTTTTGACTGCTAAAGGGCAAAAAAACAAAATCACAAATGCAGACAAAAAATACGACAAATATGAGTTTGTCGATGCTATTCAGGTATATGAAAAAGTAGCAGAAAAAGGTTATAAGGATGAAAAAATGTTTCAACGGTTAGGCAATGCTTATTATTTTAATGCAGAGTTGACAAAAGCAGTAAAATGGTATGATCAGCTTTTTGTGTTAAATACAGAACAAGAACCAGAATATTTTTACCGTTATGCACAATGTCTTAAATCTGCGGGGAATTATAAAAAAGCGGATGAAATGCTTGAGAAATTCAATCAAAAGAGAACTACTGACAAACGTGGAATATTATTTGAAAGCAACAAAAATTATCTAGAAGACATAAAAGCAAATTCAAATCGTTTTGAGGTTACAGATGCAGGAATAAATTCAACGATGTCAGATTATGGCAGTACAATCTTGAATGATAAAATAGTTTTTGCATCGGCACGTGATACAGGAGGCGTTGTTAAAAATACTTTCAAATGGACTAATAAATCGTTCACTAATTTATACACAGCAGCCTTACTACCAGATGGAACTGTTGGAAAACCGGAACGTTTTCAAAAGAATATCAATTCTAAGTTTAATGAATCAACACCCGTTTTTACCCAGGACGGTAAAACAATGTATTTTACCAGAAACAATTTTATAGATGGTAAAAGAGGAAAAGATGATAAAAGAATAACACTGCTAAAGTTGTATAAAGCGACTTTTGTAAATAAAAAATGGCAGGGTATCACAGAACTTCCATTTAACAGTAACCAATATAGTGTAGCACATCCCACTTTAAGTACTGATGAAAAAACATTGTATTTTGCATCAGATATGCCCGGGACTTTAGGACAATCTGATTTGTTTAAAGTAAATATAAATGAGGATGGAACTTTTGGTCAGCCTGAAAATTTAGGAACAGCCATTAATACGGAAGGAAGAGAAACATTTCCTTTTATATCTGGTGACAACGAATTATATTTTGCGAGCGATGGCCGACCTGGTTTAGGGGGGTTAGATATATTTGTTTCAAAAATAAATTCAGATTTAAGTTTTGGAGAGGTACAAAATGTTGGAGAGCCAATTAATACAAAACAGGATGATTTTGCTTTTGTAATTAATACCAAAAACAGAAATGGTTTTTTCTCATCAAACAGGGAAAACGGAAAAGGTCTTGATGATATTTACAGGTTTACCGAAACGAAAAAACTGCCATGTAAACAATTGCTGTCAGGAACTGTTTCTGATTCAAAAACGGGTGAACTACTTGCAGACTCAAAAGTAGTTTTACTTGATGAACAATTTCAGGTAATAGCTGAACTGACTTCAGATTTAAAAGGGAATTACAGCTTTTCTGATGTGAATTGTGATAAAAAATACTATGTCAGAGTTTCAAAAACTGATTATGAAACGAATGAAGGTCAGGTAAATGTTGAAAACGTATCCGGGGAAACAATTTTAATAATACAATTAGAAAGGAGAATCAAACCAATTACGGTAGGAACAGATTTGGCTAAAGTGCTTGAAATCCCAATTATTTATTTTGATCTGGATAAAGCAACTATAAAAAAGGAATCTGCTTTTCAGTTAGAAAAAATAGTTGAAATATTAAATCAATATCCTGATCTTAAATTAGATATCCGTTCGCATACAGATAGCAGGCAAACTGCTCAATACAACCAGATTTTGTCTGACAAAAGAGCAAAATCTACCATAAAATGGCTAATTGAAAATGGAATAGCTTCAAATCGATTAACAGGAAAAGGATATGGAGAAACCCAACTTGTAAATCAGTGCTCTGATGATATTAAATGTAGCGAGGAAGAACATCAGCTTAACAGGCGAAGTGAATTTATTATAACAAATATGTAAATTTAAATACATCTTTAAAAAAGCCTTTTTATTTGGTCAAATATATTAATTTCCGAAACCGTCTTTTTCTTTTATATTATACCAATTATGATTGTAAAATAGCCTGATTTAATCAGGCTGTTTTTTTGTTTTAAATTAGACTTATTTATAAATATAAATTATATATTTGATTATGGCAAAAGCAAAACTTATACTGGTAAAAGAAAGTGAACAAGAACTTAAGTTGTTAATGAGAAAACAACCAGTTCATTTAAAAAACCGAATACAAATGTTATTGGTTTTAAAAAGGAGTGAAATATTATTAAGTAAAGACGCTCTCTCTAAAATTTTAAAAATTAATCATAACACTGCTCAAAAATGGAGAACTTCCTATTCTAAAAATGGACTTGAAGGTTTACTCTCGCATGGTAGAATCGGTTTTAAACCATCTATAATTAGTGCTGAACTGCACCAGGCAATAGAAAGCCGTTTGCATTCTCCTAAAGATGCTTTTACCTCATATATTGATTTAATTCAGTGGATAACCGAGAATTACATGCCGGAAGGCGTTAACTATCAAACAATAAATAGTTATGTAAAAAGACATTTTGGTGCCAAAATAAAAGTTGCCCGTAAAAGTCATGTGAATAAAAATGAACTTGCTGTAGATAGTTTAAAAAAAACTTCCCTTTAATTCTTGAATCTGTTTTAAAAAATGCCTCCGCAGATTTTTCATTCTTTAATCTTTATGTTCAGGATGAAAGTCGGTTTGGATTATTCACCAGAAACGGAAAATCTCTAACGGCAAAAGGAGTTAAGCCAATTTGTGCTTACCAAAATGTATTTAAGTCAACTTATATTTTTGGGGCTTTTTCACCCTATAATGGTGATAGTTTAGTGATGGAGTTACCTTATTGTAATGGTGATAATTTTCAAATATTCTTAAATGAATTTTCAAAAAAAAGAAACCTGAGGAATTTAAAGTCATTGTTTTAGACAACGGAGCGTTCCATAAGGGAAAATCATTAGTGATACCAGAAAATATAGCCTTGCTTTTTTTTCCTCCTTACTCTCCAGAGTTAAATCCAGCTGAATTAGTTTGGCTAAATATGAAACGAAAAACAACAAATCAAATTTATAAAACAATGGAAGAACTTAAAATAAACCTAGACCAAATAGTAGAGACTTTAATCACAAAAGAATTTATTATGAGTCTTTGTGGATTTAGTTATTTTTTTAAATAAAATAAGACTAATATATATTCATAATTTGTATAACATTTGTTTGCCTATTTAGCCTTTTTAGTTAACTCAGAACTGTAGTTCAAAACTAATTTTTCAATAAACGAAATAACAGTAAATGCCATTCCAACTCAAAACAACAATATAGATAAACAGGTGATGAAAAGTCATTTTCTTTACTTTTGAAAAGTATTATGGTGATTTAATTACGGAAACTCATTTTGTCGTTTTATTGAAAGAGTTCAGGATTGTGTCCAGGACGTATTTGCAGATGTTTGGTTATATCGTGAATCTTTGCAGGAACCAGATAGTGGTAAAGGCATATTTATTGTCAAGTGTACGAAAGAGAATTGCACGTTTGTACGAACGGGACCATATTTTTAGAAAAACTACAACTACAGATTCAATTGAATTTCTTTTTGATTTTTCTGTGGAGCATGAACTTATAGCTGATGAAGCAACTGCTGAACGTGTTTTGCATCTCAATAAATTATTAAACGATTTGCCTCCACGTCAAAAGGGGGCTTTGTTTTTAAGGTATAACCAAGGATTGAGTGTAGAACAGGTAGCAGAAATGTTAGATGTTAATTATCAATCGGCAAAGAATCTTTTGCATCGCGGATTACTTACTCTTCGTAAGGAATGGAAAGGGAATTTTTTCGATTATTGCATTTGCTGTCTTCAGGTGTTTTTAAATTTATTTAAAAGAAAATAATATTTATATATATATAAATAGGTGAGTACATAATCACCAAGCTGTCCTCTGTGTTTTTGTAACCTTCAATTTATCAACCGAATAAAAAAACATAAACAACTGACATTATATTATGCGATGATAGTGCCAGCAACCACCATAGCACTAGTCGGGAAGAGAATACTGAGTCTGCCGCAAAGCTGATTTGGAGTAAATAAGGAAGGCTTTTATCTTCAGGTTTTTTGGATTCATATTTAAAGAAGCCTGAAGCGATAAGAGTCATCAACATTTTTTGAACTTTACATTTATTAACTATATAACCACAATCTATTGTGAGAAAACCATTTGTTTTATCGTTCCGATCATTTATGAGCGGACTTTATTTTGCAATTATTATGTGTGGGCTTTTATTGTCCACACCAGTCAGAGCCCAGTTGCCGACAGCCCAACAGATTTCCAGCCAGATGAAGGTTGGCTGGAATCTTGGCAATACACTTGAAAGCCCTGATAGGGAAACCAGCTGGGGAGGAGCAATTACCACTCAGGCCCGTCAACAGATACTGAAAAAACAAATACCCTGATGAATGCTTTACCAACGGATCAGATAGCTAATCGTTTGATAGTTGAGGTACATTTTTACTCGCCTCCCCAATTTCAATTTGCCATTTTGAAACAAGATGTGGACTGGGGTATTTTAGATTTTGTTTTTAACAATTAATAGCATAAGGTTACTTTAAATAATTGTCCATTTTATATTTCTATTTATGAAAAAAATTTTACTGCAAAAAAACATTTCATTTCTTTTTTTTAATAATATTCTGAAAAAAGGGTTCTTTTTATATTTGTTTTTTGTTCTTTTTTTAACAAAAGCAGATGCACAGATAATTTTTAATGAGAATTTTGGAAAAACTACTGTTCGTCAAACGTCTCCCTATGTGCCTTCAGGATCTTATACTTTTGGGAGTCCTGCAGGTACTGCCAATGATGGAGGGGGTATACTTGGTAGGTTTTATAATCGTTCTGTGCATTTAGAAAAAGATAGTTGTTATAGACTTACCTTTGGGACGCATTTTGTAGTCGCCAGCTCTACAATTACTTTTGAAGCTCTGGATGTTACCTCTGGTACCTTGTTAAATACGCATACATTTCCTTGGATTGGGACAGAAGATAATTACTGGACTCAATTTAGTTATGATTTTAAAATTCCTGCGGGATGTTCAAGTTCTGATGTAAAAATTGTATTAAGGATTAGTGATAATATAGGTAATAATTATTATATTGACGACTTTCCATTAGAAAAATTGGGAACTTGTACAGCTACTAATATTACTTGTCCAGCAGATACTTCACCTCCTGATAATGATAATGATGGGGTTCTGGATAGTTCTGATTTAGATGATGATAATGATGGTGTTCTTGATACGGATGAGTGTAATTCTTCTCAACGAATTACGAATACCAGTTTTACTGATGAAGGTAATGGTGTAAATATTAGTTCTGTTTCAAATTGGACGCTGAGTGGTGGTACATTATACGCAGATATCAATGGAATTCAATTTGAAAATAATAATAGTGCTCAAACATTTTCACAAAATATCACTAATTTTTATTCAGATGTAAATGGAAAAAAAATAATTAATGTTTCGTTTATTTCTAAGACAGATTCGCCTGTTTTAAATTCAGATAATATTCAGTTTACAATTGGATATAATGGTTTTGACTATGCCAGAATTGAAACGGTAAGAGAAGCAACATCAACTTCTTCGACTACTGCTACAATAACATATTTAAATGGTGCTACTGGAAATTTAGTTAGTCCCATCCCTCATGATAATAGAACGGGAGCCTCAGTGCCTATCCAAAATCTTCAATTGTCTATACCAGTAGATACACCTTCATCTGGTGCGGTATCATTTTTCTTTGATTCTCATTTAACAGGAAATCCTACAGATAATATTAATGACGATGATGTGCTTTTAGTTTCAGTATCTGTAAATTCATGTACGGATTTTGATGGCGATGGGACTCCGAATTATTTAGATTTAGATTCAGATGGAGATGGTTGCTCAGATGCCAATGAATATTATAATTCTAGTACAGCCGATGGAGGAGATGGTGGTGTTTATGGTGTGGGGGTATCAACTGTAGATGCTACAGGAAAAGTAATTGGTCCAGTTGCTGCTCCATATACTGGAACTTATACAAATGCAATAAGCGTTGGTACAGCAAGTATATTAAATTCTTCCACGCCAGCAGATCAAACTACAAACGCAGGTGGGAATGCAACATTTACGACAACTGTGACTACGGCAGGATCAGGTACAACGCAACACCAATGGCAAATAAGTACAGATAATGCTACTACTTGGACTAATATAACAAATGGAGCCCCATATTCAGGAGTTACAACAGGAACTTTAATTGTTACTGGAGCAACTACAGGAATGAATGGTTACAAGTATAGAGATTTGGTTTCGCAAAGTAATAGAATTTGTGCTGTAGAATCACGAATCGCTACAGTTGTTGTAGATAATGATATTCTTGCTACTAATGATGGTTTGGCAACAGTTGATGGAATTAATGGATCATTGGAGTTTATTAATATTTTAGATAATGATTTGTTGAACGGATTACCGGTAAATTCATCAGATGTGGTTATTTCATACCCAACAAGCCCTTATTTCGAATTTAATTCAGATGGTACAGTGAGTGTAAAACCAAATACTCCCGGAGGAGAGTACACATTTACATATCAGATTTGTGAAAAAGCAGACCTGTTAAACTGTAGTACGGCAACATTAAATGTTTTTGTAGAAGTACCCGCAATTGCAATTATCAAAACGGCAACTTTCAATGATGCAGATAATAGTGACTATGCAAATGCAGGAGAGACAATTACGTATAATTTTAAAGTAACCAATACAGGTAATGTTCCATTATCCGGAATAACGATTACAGATCCTTTACCGGGAATCGTAGTTTCAGGACAACCAATTAGTTTGGCCGTAAACGAATCTGATGAGCATACATTTACAGCAACATATACTCTTTTACAATCGGATATAAATAAAGGAAGTGTTACCAATCAGGCTATTGTGACAGGTAGTAGTATTGTAAAAGGAGTGGTTGTAGAGGATAAATCAGATAATCTGAATAATCTTGAAGATAATCCAACAGTGATAAGTATTGAGGGCTGTGCTATTAAAGTATTTAATGCAGTTTCTCCTAATGGTGATGGTGATAATGATGAGTTCTATATTCGAGGTATCGAATGTTATCCGGATAACACGGTAGAAATTTATAATCGTTGGGGTGTTTTAGTATTCGAAAAAGACCATTATGATAATATAAATAATGCTTTCAAAGGAATATCCGAAGGCCGTACAACAATTAAAACATCGGATGGTTTACCTGTTGGAACTTATTTCTATATTTTGAAGTATAAAGATAGTGATGCTAAACAGCATGAATCATCTGGTTATTTATATCTAAGTAATTAATAAATAAATGGCTTGCTATTTTTTATATGGCAAGTCATTTAAATAAAAATAATTAAATGAAAAAGTTAGTTTTAGTTTTCATGTTTTTTTCTGCTATAGGTTTTGCGCAACAAGACTCGCAGTATACGCAATATATGTATAACACGATTACGGTTAATCCGGCATATGCAGGATCGCGGGGAATGTTGAGTATTTTTGGCTTGCATCGTTCACAATGGATTGGTTTAAAAGGTGCTCCAAGAACAAATGCATTTTCGGTTAATACACCTTTAAATGGTAATCATTTAGGGTTAGGAGTATCGATTGTAAATGATAAAATCGGGCCCACAGTTGAAAATACATTTTCAGCAGATTTGTCCTATACTGTCCCTGCTTCAGAAACGGTTAAACTTTCTTTTGGAATCAAAGGAACCGCCAATTTATTTAATATTGATATGGACAAATTGGATATAAAGGATCAGGGAGATAAACAATTTCAAAATTTAGACGGAAAATTTTCTCCAAATATTGGTGCGGGTATTTATTTACATTCGGATAAAGCCTATGTTGGTTTGTCTATTCCTAATTTTATAGAGAGTGACCGATATGATGATGATCAAGTTGCTATTTTTAAAGAAAAGATTAATTATTATTTTATTGCAGGTTATGTTTTTGATATAAACCCGTCAATTCAGTTTAAACCGGCATTACTAACCAAATTAGTACAAGGAGCACCATTGCAGGTAGATGTTTCGGGTAATTTTATGTTTGATGAAAAATTTGTTTTAGGGCTTGGATATCGTTGGGACGCATCAGTAAGTGCGATGGCAGGATTTCAGGTTTCCGAAGGATTGTATATCGGATACGCTTATGATCATGAAACGACAAGGCTCCAAAAATATAATTCAGGATCTCACGAGATTTTCCTGCGTTTTGAGTTGTTTAATAGTTACAGTAGAATTACTTCACCAAGATTCTTTTAATATCCGAATGTTATGAAAGTTAAAAAAACAGGATTTACTGCTTTATTATCATTATTTGTTTTGACAGCAATTGCTCAAAAATCAAATCTTATAAAAGCAGATGAAAAATACGATAAATATGCTTATATCGATGCTGTTGCTGTATATGAAAAGGTAGCAGAAAAGGGATATAAAGACGAAAAAATGTTTCAGCGTCTTGGAAATGCCTATTATTTTAATGGAGAATTGACAAAAGCAGCAAAATGGTATGATCAGCTTTTTGCTATGAACGCAGAACAGGAGCCGGAATATTTTTATAGATATGCACAATGCCTTAAAGCAGATGGCAACTATGAAAAGGCAGATAAAATATTGGAGGAATTCAATAAAAAAGTAAGCACGGATAAGCGTGGAATATTATTTGAAAGCAATAAAAATTACTTAGAGGTAATTAAAGCAAATTCAAATCGTTTCGAAATTGCAGATGCCGGCATAAATTCGGTTTTGTCAGATTACGGGAGTACTATTTTAAATGATAAATTAGTTTTTGCCTCAGCACGGGATACAGGGGGAGTTTCCAAAAAAACTTTCAAATGGACCAATAAATCTTTTACGAATTTATATAGTGCAGTTTTGATGCCGGACGGAAGCGTAGGAGCACCTGAACGCTTTCAAAAGAATATCAATTCAAAATTTAACGAATCGACACCTGTTTTTACCCGGGATGGTAAAACAATGTATTTTACCAGAAATAATTTTTTGGATGGTAAAAGACAAAGTGATACAAAAAAAGTAACACTGCTTAAGCTTTACAAAGCGATTTTAGTTGATGAAAAATGGCAAAATATAACGGAACTTCCTTTTAATAGTGATGAGTTTAGTGTAGCACATCCGGCTTTAAGCCCTGATGAAAAAACCTTATATTTTGCATCAGATATGCCGGGAGCTTTCGGACAGTCTGATTTGTTTAAAGTTAGTATAAATGAAGATGGTACTTTTGGAAAACCTGAAAATTTAGGCTCTGAAATAAATACCGAAGGAAGAGAAACCTTTCCTTACATATCAGGCGATAACGAGTTGTTTTTTGCAAGCGACGGGCGGCCAGGCCTGGGCGGTCTGGATGTATTTGTTTCAAAAATAAATTCTGATCTTAATTTTGAGGAAGTTCAAAATGTTGGAGAACCAATAAATACAAAGCAAGATGATTTTGCTTTTATAATTAACAGCGAAACCAGAAATGGCTTTTTCTCTTCGAATAGAGAAAATGGACATGGTCTTGATGATATTTACAGATTTAAAGAAATAAAAAAACTGATATGCAAGCAAGAGTTAACAGGAATCGTTTCCGATTTGGGAACTGGTGAAATACTGGCAGGTTCAAAAATAGTTTTGCTTGACGAACAATTTAAATCCATAGCAGAAGTTCTGTCAGATTCAAAAGGAAGTTATATTTTTTCGGATGTTAATTGTGGAAAAAAATATTATGTAAGAGCTTCTAAAGTGGATTATGAAACTAAGGAAATTCCGATTACTGTTAATAAATTATCAGGAAAAACTACACTACCGGTTCAATTAGAAAAAAGAATTAAACCAATTGAAGTGGGAACAGATTTGGCTAAAGTGCTTGAAATCCCAATTATTTATTTTGATCTGGATAAAGCAACTATAAAAAAGGAATCTGCTTTTCAGTTAGAAAAAATAGTTGAAATATTAAATCAATATCCTGATCTTAAATTAGATATCCGTTCGCATACAGATAGCAGGCAAACTGCTCAATACAACCAGATTTTGTCTGACAAAAGAGCAAAATCTACCATAAAATGGCTAATTGAAAATGGAATAGCTTCAAATCGATTAACAGGAAAAGGATATGGAGAAACCCAACTTGTAAATCAGTGCTCTGATGATATTAAATGTAGCGAGGAAGAACATCAGCTTAACAGGCGAAGTGAATTTATAATTATAAGCATGTAACTAACCAGATAAAAAGGCTTTTTAAATTTGAAAAAGTCTTTTTGTTTGACGAAAAGGTTGTGTTATTCATAAAAAAAACAGTAGAAATCATTCTTTCATTGTTGGAATATTTTTAAATTATGAAAAACAGCTTATTATATTAAAAATGAGATTCTTAGAAGTTAAAACTTATTGGCCGTTGTTTTTTGTATTCCTTTTTTTTTAACTTTATAGTCCTAAAATTTTTCACATATGACTGTAAATCAAATACTAAACACAAAAGGAAGAAATGTTTATTCCATAACTTCGGCTACAACAGTTTATGAAGCTTTGAAAGTAATGGGAGAAAAAAACATAGGAGCTATCCTGGTTATTGATAATAACAATTTGAAAGGAATATTGTCTGAAAGGGATTATGCCCGAAAAATAGTTTTAAAGGATAAATCATCAAAAGAGACTTTTGTTCATGAAATCATGGAAAGTACTGTTTTTACTGTAAAGCTTTCAGATAATTTAGAAGCTTGCATGGAGCTTATGAGTACGAAAAGAATCAGGCATCTGCCTGTCTTAGAAGATGAATTAGTAGTAGGAATCATTTCGATTAGTGATGTAGTTAAAGCCATTATCGATATTCAAAAAGAGACCATCAACTATTTAAATTCTTATATTTCACAATAAAAAAACAAAAAAACAAAATGCTGAAAAATAGCCCAAAAATTTATTGGGCTATTTTTTTATGCTCTTACCAAAGATATCTTTAGGAAAAGAATAAAATAAAACATCCTGTTTTAAGACAAGTCTTATATCTTTGTAGGGCAAAATAAAAAAGCGAAAACGAATGAATAAAGACAGTAAAAGAAGAGAAGCATTATTATATCACTCAGAACCAACTCCTGGGAAAATTCAAGTAGTTCCAACTAAAAAATATGCAACCCAAAGAGACTTATCTTTGGCTTATTCACCAGGTGTTGCCGAGCCTTGTTTAGAAATCGAAAAAAATATTGAAGATGTTTATAAATATACAGCTAAAGGGAATTTAGTTGCCGTAATCTCTAACGGAACTGCAGTTCTTGGGCTTGGAGATATTGGTCCTGAAGCATCAAAACCAGTAATGGAGGGAAAAGGACTGTTGTTTAAAATTTTCTCGGACATTGATGTTTTTGATATTGAAATAGGAACAAAAGACGTAGAAGAATTTATTCAGACGGTAAAAAATATTGCCCCAACTTTTGGCGGAATTAATCTGGAAGACATTAAGGCGCCGGAATCTTTCGAAATCGAAAGAAGACTGGTAGAAGAATTAGATATTCCGGTCATGCACGATGATCAGCATGGAACAGCAATCATTTCTTCTGCAGCTTTAATCAATGCGCTTGAATTAGCGGGGAAAAAGCCAGAAGATATAAAAATGGTAGTTTCTGGTGCAGGTTCTGCGGCGATAGCTTGTACTGATTTATATGTTTTGTTAGGTGTTAAAGTTGAGAACGTTTTAATGTTCAATAGTAAAGGACTTTTAACAAAAGATAACCCTTCACTGTCAGAATTGCAATTGAAGTATGCTGTAGATGGTGCAAAAATTGATTTAGTAGAAGCTGTAAAAGGAGCAGATGTCTTTATAGGATTATCTTCAGGAGATATTCTGTCTGCAGAAATGTTATTGACAATGGCCGATAATCCTATCGTTTTTGCAATGGCAAATCCGAATCCGGAAATCGATTATAATTTAGCTGTTGAAACGCGTAAAGATGTTATCATGGCTACAGGACGTTCCGATTTTCCTAATCAGGTAAATAATGTTTTAGGTTTTCCATATATATTTAGAGGAGCGCTGGATGTTAGAGCTACAAAAATTAATGAGGCAATGAAAATGGCAGCTGTTAAAGCCTTGGCTTCATTGGCTAAAGAATCTGTTCCAGAACAGGTTAATGTAGCTTACGGTGCAACAAAATTAGGTTTTGGTCAGGAATATATTATTCCTAAACCATTTGATCCCCGATTGATTACTATTGTAGCGCCTGCAGTTGCACGGGCTGCAATGGAATCCGGAGTAGCAAAAAATCCTATTACAGATTGGGCAGCTTATGAAGATGTTCTTCGTGAACGTATGGGGAACGATAATAAAATGGTACGTTTGATTACGAATCGTGCTAAATTAGATCCTAAACGAATTGTTTTTGCTGAAGCAGATCAATTAAATGTATTAAAAGCAGCACAAATTGTTCATGAAGATGGAATTGGTCTACCAATTTTATTAGGAAATAAAGAGATAATTTTAGAATTAAAAGCGGAACTGGGTTTTGATGCCGAACTTGAAATCATCGATCCAAAAACAAATGAAGAAGAAGCAAGACGTAACAGATTTGCAACTTCATATTGGGAAACCAGAGAGCGCAGAGGAGTTTCATTGCTTGATTCACAAAAATTTATGCGCGAAAGAAATTATTTTGCGGCAATGATGGTCAATAAAGGTGAGGCTGATGCTTTGGTAACAGGCTACTCAAGAAGTTATCCAAGTGTATTAAAGCCAATGTTGCAGTTAATCGACAAAGCGCAGGGAGCTTCACTTGTTGCAACCGCCAACATGATGCTTACGTCACGCGGACCAATGTTTTTATCAGATACTGCTATCAATATTAATCCAACTTCAGAAGATTTAGTAAATATTGCAATTATGACAGCTAAGACAGCTAAAATGTTTGGTATCGAGCCAGTAATCGCAATGGTTTCGTATTCAAATTTTGGTTCATCAACCCATCAAAATGCTTCAAAAGTAAGAGAAGCAGTGGCATATTTACACAAAAATCATCCTGAAATGATTGTTGATGGAGAAATCCAGGCCGATTTTGCTTTAAATCCGGAAATGCTTCAGGAGAAATTTCCTTTCTCCAAATTAGCAGGCAAAAAAGTAAATACACTGATTTTTCCTAATCTGGAGTCGGCAAATATTACTTATAAATTGTTAAAAGAATTATATAAAGTCAATTCTATTGGTCCAATTATGTTAGGGATGGGTAAACCTGTTCATATTTTTCAATTGGGAGCCAGTGTAGAAGAAATGGTCAATATGGCAGCAATAGCCGTTATCGATGCACAGGAAAAAGAAAATAAGAAGAATAAATTAATGAATTAGTACATAGTAATTAGTACTGTTAATATTGTCTTAATTTTGTTATATTTGACACCATAAATTATACTATGATAGCACATTTGCAAGGCAAACTAGTTGAGAAAAATCCAACAGATGTTGTGATTGATTGTGGGGGGGTTGGATATCAGGTAAATATCTCTTTACATACTTTTTCGCTGATTCCAAATACAGATTTTATAAAATTATATACGCATCTTCTAATCAAGGAAGATGCGCATACTTTATATGGTTTTGCAGAAAAATCTGAAAGAGAAATATTCAGAATGTTATTGTCTGTTTCAGGAATCGGAGCCAATATAGCCAGAACGATGCTGTCTTCTATTGAACCAAGGCAAATTATTAATGCAATTGCTTCCGGAGATGTCGCTGTTATTCAGTCTATCAAAGGAATTGGGAATAAAACAGCACAAAGGGTAATACTTGATTTAAAAGAAAAAGTATTAAAATTATACGATTTGGATGAAGTTTCTGTAGTTCAAAACAATACAAATCGAGATGAAGCGTTATCTGCTTTAGAAGTTTTAGGTTTTATTAGAAAAACCTCTGAAAAAGCAGTTGAAAAAATTGTGAAAGAAGACCCGGAAGCAACCGTAGAAACTATTATCAAAAAAGCTTTAAAAACTCTATAAATTATTATAAGACACTTGAATTGTATGCGTAAAATTTTACTTTTTTTACTTGTTTTATTCTGTGGCAGCGTATTGCGTGGACAGGTAAACCAAACAATTCAGGATACAGTGAAAACAGGATTCTCCGTTGGTAAAATGGAAATCGAAAATCCGCCAAGCATACTCTCAGCTTATAAATATGATCCTGTTACAGACAGATATATCTATACAAAATCTGTTGATGGTTTCTCTATTGATTATCCTATCATTTTAACACCTAAAGAATACGAAGATTTACTTCTGAAAGAATCCAGAAGAGATTATTTCAAGCAAAAAATGAATGCTTTAGATGGTAAAAAAGAAGGAAGCGAGGAAGCTAAAAAGGATTTACTTCCCCGATACTACATTAATTCAGGTTTCTTTGAATCTATATTTGGTAGTAATACAATTGATGTAAAACCTACAGGTTCTGTTGAGATGGATTTAGGTTTGCGTTATTCTAAACAAGATAACCCATCATTTTCTCCAAGAAACAGATCGAGCCTGACTTTTGATTTTGATCAGAGAATCAGCATGAGTTTAATGGGTAAAGTAGGTACCAGATTAGAGGTAAATGCTAATTACGATACTCAATCTACATTTGCTTTTCAAAACCTGTTTAAACTTGCTTACACACCTACCGAAGATGATATTATTCAAAAAGTCGAAGTGGGTAATGTTAGTATGCCTTTAAACAGTACTTTGATTCGTGGTGCACAGAGTTTATTTGGGGTAAAAACACAATTGCAATTTGGAAAAACAACAGTGACCGGAGTTTTTTCTGAACAAAAATCGCAAACAAAAAGTGTAGTTGCCGAAGGTGGCGGAACCATCCAGAATTTTGAATTATTTGCATTGGATTATGACAATGACAGGCACTTCTTTTTATCGCAATATTTTCGAAACAAATATGATGCTTCATTACGAAATTATCCTTTTATTGATAGCCGGGTTCAGATTACTAGAATCGAGGTTTGGGTTACTAATAAACAAAACCGGGTTAGCACTACAAGCAATAATCTAAGAAACATTATTGCGCTTCAGGATTTAGGAGAAGCAAGATTAACAGGACTTACGGATTCTGAAGTAGTTGTTGTTAATCCTTCCGCAACTTTTTTTAATAAGCCTCAGGATTCTCCCACAGACAACACTAATAATCAATACAATCCGACTTTAATTAATAATGGAGGTTTTTTAAATTCTAATATCAGGGAAATTGTTAGCGCAAAATCCGGTTTCAATAATCCTAATGTAAATGAAGGGACTGATTATTCAGTACTTGAAAATGCCCGAAAATTAACGGCGAATGAATTTACTTATCATCCCCAATTAGGTTATATTTCCCTGCAGCAGCGTTTGGCCAACGATGAAATCTTAGCGGTTTCATATGAATATACCGTTGGGGATCAGGTTTATCATGTAGGTGAATTTGGTAGTGACGGTATAGACGCTACTGTAGTTACCGGAAGTAGCGGCAGTAATAATCAGGCGGTTATTACCCAGAGTTTGATTTTGAAAATGCTGAAAAGCAGTTTAACAAATATTCAGAATCCGGTGTGGAATCTGATGATGAAAAATATTTATCAGATACCGGGAGCCTATCAAATTAAACAAGACGATTTCAGGTTTAATATTCTTTACACGGATCCTTCGCCAATAAATTATATTACACCGGTAATCGGGAGCAATTTTCCTTCTAATCCTACTGTAGAAAACAGAGTAGCAGATACGCCATTATTGAAAGTGTTTAATCTGGATAAATTAAATTACAATAATGATCCGCAAGTAGGGGGTGATGGTTTTTTTGATTATTTACAGGGGATAACTTTTGATGCCCAGAACGGAAGAATTATTTTTACAACAAAAGAACCTTTTGGAGAACTGCTATTTGATAAACTGGAAAATTCAGGAATGGGAGAAAATTATAATGATCCTACGACATATAATCCTAATCAAAGAAAATATGTGTTTAGAAACATGTATCGAAACACACAGTCAGGTGCTTTACAGGATAGCGATAAAAATAAATTCTTATTGAGAGGAAAATACAAATCTACAGGAAGCGATGGTATTCCTATCGGTGCTTTCAATGTTCCTCAGGGCTCTGTAGTAGTAACTGCAGCCGGAAGGGTGTTGGTTGAAGGGATTGATTATAGTGTCGATTATCAATTAGGAAGGGTACAGATTTTAGATCCGTCTTTGCAGGCTTCGAATACACCTATAGAAGTTTCACTGGAAAACAATTCGGTTTTTGGACAGCAAACCAGAAGATTTATGGGGTTAAACGTAGAACATAAAATATCAGATAATTTTATAGTTGGCGGTACTTATTTAAAAATGACAGAAAGGCCTTTTACTCAAAAATCGAGTTATGGACAGGAATCAGTAAACAATACTATTTTTGGTTTTAATGGAAATTATTCAACCGAGATCCCATTTTTTACCAGACTGGTTAATAAGCTGCCTAATATTGATACCGATGTTCCTTCTAATCTTTCAATAAGGGGAGAAGTCGCTTTTCTGAAACCTGATGCGCCAAAAGCAAGCAATTTTCAGGGAGAAGCTACTATTTATGTTGACGACTTTGAAGGTTCTCAATCTACTATCGATATGCGATCAGCTTATGCGTGGAGCCTGGCTTCAACACCCTTTATTAATTCAGTCAATGATAATACTTTTGGGGCAGCATCAAATAGTCTGGACTATGGATTTAAAAGAGCAAAAATGGCTTGGTATACCATTGATCCTGTTTTTTATACTCAAAAGCCATCAGGAATTTCAAATGATGATTTGTCTTTAAATACAACCAGAAGGATTTACAGCAAGGAATTGTACCCGAATACTGATATTGCGCAAGGGCAATTACAGATTGTAAACACTCTGGATTTGAGTTATTATCCATCTGAAAGAGGGCCGTATAATAACAATCCTAATTTTAGCACAGAACCGGGAACTACTAATTTCGGTGGAATTATGCGTGGTTTAAATTCAACCAATTTTGAGCAGAGTAATGTGGAGTATATCCAGTTTTGGGTGCTCGATCCTTACGTAGGAAACGGAGCTGCACAAACATCAAATACAGGAAAGATTTATTTTAACTTAGGTGAAATTTCAGAAGATATTTTAAAGGATGGCAGAAAACAATACGAAAACGGCCTTGGTCCTGATCAGATATTAGTAACGCCTCAGCCTCTTTGGGGAGATGTCCCTGCCTCTCAGTCATTAATTTATGCATTTGATACAAACGCGCAAAACAGAGCTAATCAGGATGTTGGGCTCGATGGTTTGCCAAATAGTAAAGAAGGTGCGGTTTATACAAATTATGCTTCAGAACCAGATCCGGCTGCAGATGATTATACCTTTTATCTAAATACTTCAGGAGGAGTTAAGGAGCGCTATAAAAAATATAATGGTGTTGATGGTAATTCTGCTGTTGATATAAATGATCCCAACAGAGGATCTTCCACCTTACCGGATGTTGAGGATATCAATCGTGATAATACAATGAATACCATTAATGCATATTATGAGTATAGCGTTAATATGGAATCCGGTATGAAGGTAGGGCAAAATTATATTACCGATATAAGGGAAGTAAATAATGTAGAATTACCAAATGGAGGAACTACAACAGCAAGATGGATTCAGTTTAAAATACCGGTTTCACAACCACAAAATGTAATCGGAAATATTTCTGATTTTAGATCAATCCGTTTTATGCGAATGTTTATGACAGGATTTAGTGAAGAGGTAACGGTACGTTTTGGCGCTTTGGATCTGGTAAGAGGTGAGTGGAGAAGATATGAAAGCAGTCTTGATATAACAGATACGAATCCGAAAGATGACGGGACAGATTTTGATGTATTGGCTGTAAATCTTCAGGAGAATAACACAAAATGCCCAGTCAATTATGTTATTCCGCCAGGGGTTCAAAGAGAGCAATTATATAATAATAACACTATAATCAATCAAAACGAACAGTCATTAGCGTTAAGAGTTTCAGGCGGCGGTTTAGAATATTTTGATTCAAGGGCTGTTTTTAAAAATGTAAGCCTTGATATGCGTCAGTATAAAAAGCTTAAAATGTTTCTGCATGCTGAATCATTAAAAGATGAAACGGAATTAGGAGATGATGAAATGATCGGTTTTATTCGTTTTGGAAATGACTTTACTCAGAATTTTTATCAGGTTGAAATTCCTTTAAAGGTAACTCAAACCGGCGGATCTTGTGCTGTAAATCCTGATCAGGTCTGGCCTGAGGATAACGAAATGAATTTAATCCTGGATTTATTGACTAAGATGAAAATCAAAGCGATGTCTATTCCAGTCGATTCCGATAAAAGGGATAGTAATGGGGTTTATTATCCGGATAATGATCCTGATGTTATTGGAGGTGATGGAGATAATAAAATGATCTTAGGTATAAAAGGTAATCCTAATTTTGGTTTGGTTCGAAATCTAATGGTGGGTATTAAAAGTAATTCAGATACTAAAAAAGTAAAAGGAGAAGTTTGGTTTAACGAACTTCGGTTGGCCGATATGGAAAACAAAGGTGGTATGGCTGCGATATTAAATGTTGATACCAATATGGCTGATTTTGCAACTTTTTCAGCCACTGGACGAAAAAGCACGATTGGTTTTGGTTCGCTTGAACAAGGGGCAAATGAAAGGGACAGAGAGGATATTCAGCAATATAACATTGTAACAAATTTGAATTTAGGGAAATTACTGCCTCAAAAATGGGGAATCAATTTACCTTTTAATTATGCTATTGGAGAGGAAATAATCACGCCTGAATATGATCCGTTTAATGAGGATATCAAATTGAAGCAATTACTGGATGAAACCACAGACAAAGAAATAAAGGACAACTACAAAAACAGAGCGATAGATTATACTAAACGAAGAAGTATAAATTTTATCGGTGTTCGAAAAGACAGGGCTCAGGAACAAAAACCACATGTGTATGATGTTGAAAATTTCACTTTTTCACAATCATATAATCAGGTAGAACGTCATGATTATGAAATTGAGGATTATGAAGATGAGCAATCCAGTTCAACTGTAAACTATGCTTACACCTTTCAGCCAAAAGAAGTGGTGCCGTTCAAGCAAACCAAATTCATGAAAAAAAGCAATTATTGGAAGTTGCTGAGCGATTTTAATTTTAATTACCTGCCCTCCAATATTTCCTTTAATACAAATATCTTAAGACAGAGCAATCGTCAGCAGTTCAGACAGGTTCAGGATGTTCCTGGAATTGGCCTTGACGCTCTTTACAGAAGGAACTTTGCTTATAATTATCAATACGGCTTTGGGTTTAATTTGACAAAATCCTTAAAATTGAATTATACAGCGGCTTCAAATAATATTGTGAAAAATTTCCTGAATGATGATAATTCCCCAAAAGAAGATTTTAATATTTGGGATGATTATTTTGATATTGGAACACCTAATCAGCATACGCAGCAATTAGTTTTAAACTATGATATTCCAATTAATAAATTGCCAATTTTTAGTTTCGTTAAGGCAAATTATTCTTATACGGCCGATTATAACTGGCAGCGTTCCTCGTCTGCTTTTGATAATATTGATATTGGAGGTGTAGAATATAACTTAGGAAACACGATACAAAACGCCAATTCAAATACATTAAGCACAACGTTTAATATGAATTTGCTCTATAAATATTTAGGTTTAACGCCTGGTTCTAAATCAGCTGCTAAACCTAAACCAGCCGGCCCACCAAAACCTGGTGAAAAAATAGTTAATACCAATAATACGGCACCTAAAAACAGACCATTTTTTGACGCTATGATTGGAGTTTTGACTAGTGTAAAAAATATTCAGATCAATTATACTGAAAACAGCGGTACAGTTTTGCCTGGATATACGCCAAGTGTTGGTTTTTTAGGGACATCAAGACCTTCATTAGGATTTGTTTTTGGTAGTCAGGATGATGTGCGTTATGAAGCTGCGAAAAATGGCTGGCTGACGACTTATGATAATTTTAATCAAAATTTCACTCAGGTAAATAACAAGATACTCAAGATGACTGCCAATATTGACTTATTTCCTGATTTTAAAATTGATTTGAATATGGACAGATCTTATTCTGAAAATTATTCAGAACAGTATAATGCGGATCCGATTACTGGATATCAGTCTTTATCTCCGTATACGTATGGAATGTTCTCAATCTCCACAGTATTAATCAAAACAGCATTTTCTGCAAGTGATGAAAATGTATCTGCCGCTTTTGATGATTTTAGAGAAAACAGGCTGGTTATTGCCAATCGCCTTGCTGAGGAGCGTTACGGCGCAGTAATCCCAAGGTACGATGCCTCTTCACTTCCGGCAGAAAATCCTAGTGCAGATTTAGGGGATGTAGCCAATCCAAATAATGCAGAAAGAAAAAGAATTATTTCAAACGATGGTTATCCAATAGGGTACGGAAAAAGCAATCAGGCAGTTTTGCTCCCTTCTTTTTTAGCAGCGTATTCCGGTGGTGATGCCTCTGATGCCTCAACAGGTATTTTTAAAAGTTTCCCAATTCCAAATTGGAGTGTGAAATATAATGGACTGATGCGTTACAAATATTTTAAAGACAGGTTTAAACGGTTTTCATTACAGCATAATTACCGTGCTTCTTACACCATAAATCAGTTCAGGTCTAATTTTGATTATAATGAAAATCCGGACGGACAGGATGTAAATAACAATTTTTACAATAAGACAATTATGTCAAATGTGAATTTGGTAGAACAGTTTAGTCCACTTATCCGAATGGATTTTGAGTTGAAAGGATCGCTTAGGGTACTTACAGAGGTTAAAAAGGACAGGGCTTTATCTATGAGTTTTGATAATAATCTGTTGACGGAAGTAAAAGGGCTTGAATATGTGGTAGGACTAGGATATCGTTTCAAAGATGTTATTTTTTCGTCAAGTTTAGCTGATAACCCTACCGGAATCATAAAAAGTGACATTAATATTAAAACAGATTTTTCATACCGAAATAACCAGACATTGGTTCGTTATCTTGATTATGACAACAACCAATTAGCTGCAGGGCAAAATATCTGGTCTGTAAAACTTACAGCTGATTACTCTTTTAGTAAAAATCTGACAGCCATATTTTATTACGATCATTCATTTTCAAAAGCGGTTATTTCCACGTCATTTCCGTTAACTAATATTCGATCAGGGTTTACACTCCGTTATAATTTCGGAAATTAATTTTGGGATTCTAAACCATATTTCATTAGAAGATTGTTACATTTGTGGCTTAAAAATTCAATTATCAATTTTCAAACATAGTATTATGAGCATACCGGCAAATTTAAAGTACACAAAAGATCATGAATGGGTTAGCATCGAAGGAGATGTTGCAACAGTTGGAATTACTCATTTTGCTCAAAAAGAGTTAGGGGATATCGTGTATGTTGAAGTAGAAACTTTAGATCAGACACTTGATAAAGATGAGGTTTTTGGAACAGTTGAAGCTGTAAAAACAGTTTCAGATTTGTTTTTGCCGTTAACAGGAGAAATAATTGCTTTTAATGATAGTCTGGAAAGTACGCCTGAAACAGTAAATTCTGATCCATACGGAGCGGGATGGATGATTAAAATAAAAATTGCCAATGCATCAGAAGTAGATTCATTATTATCTGACGAGGCTTATAAACAACTTATCGGTGCCTAAACAACTTTTGCTTCTTTGGGCGATTATCTGTTCAGGAATTATAACTTATTTCTGCCTTACAGATTCAAGCAATATACCGGCAGTAAATTTTCCGAGTATTGACAAAATTGTACATTTTTGTTTTCATTTTGGATTTACGTTTTCCTGGGTGTTGTTTTTTAAAAAAGAACTTAAAGGTAAAACGGCAGATGATTATAAGGCATATTTGGTTTCTTTTATTTTTTCTGTTTTTTTCGGAATCACGATCGAAATTCTACAAGGGGTTTTTACTTTAACGAGAGCCTCGGATGTAGGAGATATTTTATCAAACACAATTGGTGCTACAGCAGCTATTTTTATAGCAATCGCCTTCAAAAAGCAAATAGATAAGATATAGTACTATAAAAATTCCCACCTTGGTGGGTTTTTTATTGCAATAAAATCAACAGCTTTAAGGTTCTTGTTTTTAGATTTTAAAATGTATTTTTGCCACAATCAGATGTAACGTATAATCATGAATATCAAACAATATTTAGATTCCACTTATTTAAAAACGGCTGATCAGGCGGGTCTTTCTGAAGAAGAAAATGATATTGTAGTAAAAAATGCCATTTTCGAAGCTATTCAGGAAGGTTTTAAACTGATTATGATCCGGCCGGAAAAAGTTGCTTTGGCAAAAGAAATGATTTTAATGGCGAATTCCAATTTGCTTATTGGTACTGTAATTGATTTTCCGGAAGGGAAATCGGATATTGAGACCAAACTTAAAGAAGCAAATCAGGCAATTGAAAACGGTGCAGATGATTTGGATTTTGTCTGCAATTATACTGCTTTTAAAAATGGTGAAACTGACTTAGTAAAAGAGGAAATTCTAATAGCAACGCAAATTGGCTTAGCCAGTAATAAAACCGTAAAATGGATTATAGAGGTGGCGGCCTTAAATAATAAAGAAATTATTCAGCTTTCGACTTTGATTAAAAATATTGTTATAACGAATTTCAAAGAAGAAGATTACGCTTCTGTTTTTGTAAAATCATCAACAGGATTTTATGAAACACAAAATAATTTACCAAACGGTGCGACAATTCCGGCTATTATTATGATGCTGGAAAATGTATCCCCTTTACCGGTAAAAGCTGCAGGAGGAATTAAATCATATAATGAAGCAATAGAGATGATTCGTTTAGGAGTTAAACGTATCGGAACTTCGGCTGCTAAAAATATTGCAAACGGAGAAAATACCACAAATCAATATTAAATGAGAACTCAAATTATTCTAAATAAAAGTTTTTTAACTTTCAGTCTGGCATTATCTTCTTTGTTTGTTTTTTCACAGGAAACTAACAAAACCTCAATCAAGCCTGGATTTGCTTCTGAGCAGTTCCCTGTTTTTCCAACTTGTGAGAACCTTGAATCTAAAAGTTTAGAAAATTGTTTTTATAGAGAAGTTCAGGATTTTGTATATCATAATTTTGAAATCCCGGAAACTTTAAAACAAAGTAATTATAAAGGAGAAGCAAAGGTTCTTTTTGAAGTGGATGTAAATGGAGAATTCAAAGTGCTGTACATAAATGTAATTAACGATGAATTGTATCAGGAAACTAAGCGTGTTTTTGGAAAATTCCCAAAAATTAAACCATCAACTTATAATGGAACACCTACCTATTCCAAATATACTATTTCCATTGAATTGCCTTTAAAAAGTTCTGAACAAATTGCTTCAGAAGCTTTAGCTGCGGCTGAAATTTTAAAGCCTGTAGAGAAACCAATGACAGAGTTGGATAGTATTGTGTATAAAAAATACAATAATCCCGAGTTCGAAAGTCATTTGAATATTCCGTTTTCTCATAGTTATTACGCACAGTTTGACGGTGTAATGAATCAGGTTGGAAGCAATAATCATACAGCATCCAAACCTTATACTTATGCTGAGGTTTCTAAATATTATAATTTGAAAGCCGTAAACGAATCGCTTCAAAAAAAGGCTTCAGGCTGGTTGGGAAGGAAATTTTGGAACGAAAATATGGTTCAGATTCAGGGTGAAGATTATTGGCTGTCATTAAATCCAATTGTTGATTTGCAACTCGGAAAAGCTTCTGATATCGATGCCTCTTATACTTATGTAAATACACGGGCAATCAATTTTAGAGGAGGCTTGGGAAAACAAATTAATTTTACGACTACAATTTTTGAAAGTCAGGGAAGATTTGCAGGTTATTTTAATGATTATGCAGAATCTATACCGCCTTCCGGAGGTAATCCTGCCATTATTCCAGGTATGGGAATTGCCAAAGGATTTAAAACTGATTCCTATGATTTTCCTTTAGCAGAAGCAAATATTACGTATGCACCAAGTAAGTTTTTTGATTTGCAATTGGGTTACGGAAGAAATTTTATAGGAGATGGTTACCGGTCTCTTTTAGAAAGTGATGGAGCAAGTCCGTACCCGTATTTTAAAATTAACACCACTTTTTGGAAAATAAAATATACCAATACGTATATGTGGCTCAAGGATGTTCGTCCTGAAGTCACAATTGACAGAACTTATGCTTCAAAATATATGGCCAATCATTATTTAAGTTGGAATGTTTCCAATAAATTAAATCTTGGATTTTTTGAATCGGTAGTCTGGACAGATACTAATAACAGAGGTTTCGATGTTAATTTTGTAAATCCAATTATTTTTTATCGTTCTGTTGAGTTTGCTTCTTCTTCACGAAGCGGAAATGCCCTTTTAGGAATGTCTGCTAAATACAAATGGAACAATCAGATCAATTTATATGGGCAACTTTTAATTGATGAATTTTCGTTTGGAGATGTAAAAGGAGGCGATAATAGCTGGAAAAATAAATTTGGTTATCAGTTAGGGGCTAAATATTATAATGCTTTTAAAGTTGATAATCTATTACTGCAATTAGAATATAACCATGTACGTCCATATGTGTATTCTCATAGTGCAATTATTACAAACTACGGTCATAATAATCAAAGTTTAGGGCATCAATGGGGAGGCAATTTTAAAGAACTTGTTGCAATTGGAAGATATCACAAAGGGCGTTATTTTGCAGATGCCAAATTTACTACAGGAACTCGTGGTTTGGATTTTAGTAATTCCGGAGCTAATTCTAATTATGGAGGCGATATTTACAGGGATTATGATGAGGAACGTTTTGCTGATACAGGGGTAAAAACCGGGCAGGGAAATAAAACTAATATTTTTATTGCAGACATTCAGGCAGGGTACTTAGTGAATCCGGCAACTAACCTAAAATTGTTCGGAAGTTTTATTTATAGAAACTTTGATCCGACACAAAATACAGCCACTACTTTTAAACAAAATACAACTTGGTTCAGTTTAGGATTTCGTGCGGATATTTTTAATTGGTATTTTGATTATTAATCTATTTAATAAGATTTTTCGAAATAATACAGAAGAGGATTTGCAAAGTCCTTATTTTATAAGGTATTATTTGAAAAATTCTAATTTTATAGGTTTAAATTCTATAATCTAATTTGTACATTTGCACCACTTAAAAAAACAGACTAATAATAATCGTATTGAACGCTACACAAAATACATTTTCATTAAAATCCATATTTCTCGACTTTAAGGAAATTACTAAGGCTGGTTTGGCAATTAGTGTTTTGTTTTCTTCAATTGCGGGTTATTTATTGGGTGTTAATGACGATCATCCCTTCAAATGGAGTGTTTTGATTGTTTTATCCATAGGAGGTTATTGTATGGTGGGCGCTTCAAATGCTTTTAATCAGGTGATTGAAAAAGATATTGATGCCTTGATGAACCGAACTAAAAACCGTCCGGTTCCCTCTGGTAGAATGTCTCCAAAAATAGCTTTATTAGTCGCCAGTTTGTTAACGATTATTGGTATTGTATTACTTTATACAATCAATCCAAAGTCGGCAATGTTTGCTGCGATTTCAATATTTTTATATACAAGTGTTTATACGCCTTTAAAAACGGTAACTTCGTTGTCGGTTTTTGTGGGTGCATTTCCTGGTGCAATCCCTTTTATGTTAGGATGGGTGGCAGCTACGGGTGATTTTGGTATTGAAGCCGGAACCTTGTTTTTGATTCAGTTTTTTTGGCAGTTTCCACATTTTTGGGCAATTGGCTGGTTTTTATATGAAGATTATGAAAAAGCAGGGATTTTTATGCTTCCAACCGGAAAAAAAGATAATGGTACTGCATTGCAGGTTATTTTATATACTGTTTGGCTTATCGGAGCATCGTTATTACCAGTCTTAGGATATACAGGGCAATTGTATATTACACCAATTGCTGCTATTTTGGTATTTTTATTAGGATTATGGATGCTTTTTTTCGCAGTTCGTTTGTATCAGCTAAGAACACCTAAAGCAGCCAGAACATTGATGTTGGTTAGTGTTTCGTATATTTCATTATTACAATTGGTTTTTATAGTTGATAAATTTTTAAGATAGTTATTTATGGAAATGACAATGACAAAAGGAGAAGAACAATTAAGAAAGGCAAAATCTGCAAAACTGATTTTGTTATTCGCAATGGTAAGTATGACTATGATGTTTGCGGGACTTACAAGCGCTTTTGTAGTAAGTAAATCCAGGGCAGACTGGTTGAAGAATTTTGAACTGCCAACCGCCTTCTATTTAAGTACAGTAGTTATAATTGGTTGCAGTGTTACTTTTTATCTGGCAAAAAAAGCGATTCAAAAAGATAACAGAAATGCAACAACAGGTTTTCTTTTGGCAACTTTGGCATTAGGAGTTTTATTTGTGGTTTTGCAATTTGTCGGATTTGGACAAATTGTAAAAAGTGGCTATTATTTTACAGGAGAGGGCAGTTCGATTACTACCACTTTTCTGTATGTTGTAACCGTTACACACCTATTGCACTTAGCTGGTGGAGTAATTTCACTTTTAATTGTAATTTATAATCATTTTAAACAAAAATACAATTCGACTCAAACTCTTGGTATAGAACTAGGTGCAATGTATTGGCACTTTCTAGACTTATTGTGGGTTTATTTATTTTTATTTTTATATTTCTTTAAATAAGAAAAAAACGTAAATTTGGGAACTTTTTAACGAATATCTTTTATGGAAGCGACAGTTACTACTGCAAATAACGAAGAAAAAACTTGGGGAGGCGGCAATGAGCCATTAAAAGCAAGTTATGGAAAAATGATGATGTGGTTTTTTATCGTATCAGATGCCTTAACGTTCTCTGGATTTTTAGCAGCTTATGGTTTTTCTAGGTTTAAATTTATTGAAACTTGGCCTTTGGCTGATGAAGTGTTTACTCACTTTCCATTTATGCACGGTGTTTCGGCTCCAATGTACTATGTAGCCCTAATGACTTTTATTTTGATTTTTTCATCTGTAACAATGGTTTTGGCTGTTGATGCAGGACACCACATGAAAAAAACTAAGGTAGCAGTTTATATGTTTTTAACTATTATTGGAGGTTTTATATTCGTAGGTTCTCAGGCTTGGGAATGGAAAAATTTCATTAAAGGTGAATATGGGGCAGTAGAAACTTCAGGAGGTAGTTTGTTACAGTTTGTAGATAAAGAAGGCCATCGTGTTGCTCTTGCTGATTTTGCTGTGAAATTACCGGAGCAAAGAGAAGCTTTGAGCAGAAGCAAAACGTCCTGGTTTATGGAAGATGCCCAGTCTTTACCAACGTACACAGTTGCTGAAGTTCAGGCAGGTTTTAAGGCACATCCTGATTTATTAATCAGAACAGAAGTTTTAACTGCCAAGAAGAAAAAAACAGTATTGTCAAGAGAAGAGTCAGAAACTCGTTTGGGGCAGGCTAAATATGTAGTAGAGGGTGCAAACCTGGTTAGAAACGAATACGGAAGTAAATTATTTGCTGATTTCTTTTTCTTTATAACAGGATTCCACGGATTCCACGTGTTTTCGGGAGTTATCATCAATATCATTATATTTTTTAATGTGTTGTTAGGAACTTACGAAAAAAGAAAAAGTTACGAAATGGTAGAAAAAGTTGGTTTATACTGGCACTTCGTAGATTTGGTTTGGGTATTTGTATTTACAGTTTTCTACTTAGTTTAATTTTTAGATTTATTTATTATGTCACACGAACACGTATCAAATACAAAAAGAATCTGGTTTGTTTTTGGATTGCTATCACTTGTAACTACAGTAGAAGTTATATTAGGTATTCTTAAGCCGGAATCATTAGAGTTCAACTTTTTCATCGGTTTAAATCTGTTAAACTGGATCTTTTACATACTTACAATAGTAAAAGCATATTATATAGTATGGGCATTTATGCACATGGAAGGTGAAACAAGCGGTTTGAGATGGTCTGTTGTATCAACAGTTATCTTTCTGGTTTTATATTTATTATTTATTCTTCTGACAGAAGGACATTATATTTATGGGGTTTTTAAAGATTCTACTATCAAATGGAATTTTTAACATCATATTAATTCGAAAAGAGGCTCCGTTTAACGGAGCTTTTTTTATTTTTGTACCTCATTAACTTCCCATTCTATAATGAAAAAAAATATAGTTCTCTTTATACTTTTTGTTCTGCCAATTGTAGCGTATTTATTTTTTGCTTCTGGGGTGAACAGTTTTACAACATTACCAGTAATTACTCCTGAAATTAAGGATTTTGGTAATTGGAAATCCCTAAATGGAGAAAATGTTACTTTAGATAAGAAAATAACAGTTTTGGGTTTTTCAGGTTCTGATATCCTAAAGAATCGCGGCAATTATTTTAATCTGAATGAAAAAATTTACAAACGTTATCACGGATTTGAAGATCTTCAATTTGTAATCCTTTCCCCAATAGGAACAGAGCAAAAAGCCCAGAAAGTAATTGATGCTTTGACGCCATTCACAGATGTTTCAGGATGGAATTTTGTCTTTGCTTCTCCCGAAGAAATTAAAACATTTTATGATCAGTTACAATTAAAAGGAAAACTTGATGAAAATTTAGGAACCTCGTATGTTTACATCGTTGATAAAAAACGTAATCTGCGTGGAAGGAAAGGAGAGAACAAAGACCAAAAAGAGGAGTACAAAGAAGGGTATAATACTTTTCACCCATCTGAACTGAGTAATGAGATGTTAGATGATTTTAAAATTATTTTATATGAATATCGTGCAGCTCTTAAAAAAAATCATAACGCTTCCAAACAACTTTAAATTTCAACTGTAATGTTTAAAAATAAATCATATATCGGAATTTCGTTTATTATTTTAATTTTTGGAATCTATGCTGTCCCAAAAATCGTGAACAGAATAAAAAATGATGACATAATTAAGGGAAATCGTTTGGATAATGTTGGTTTGAAAGGCTCAGGTTCAGCTAAATTAGAAACGATTGGTTTAGCTCCTGAATTTGAATTGACCAATCAGGATAATATCAAAGTTTCAAATGAAGATTATAAAGGAAAAGTATATGTATTGGAGTTCTTTTTCACTACCTGTCCGTCAATTTGTCCAAAGATGAATCTGAGTATGCTTGAAATTGAGAAAACCTTTTTTGGAAACCCTAATTTTGGAATTGTCTCAATTACTATAGATCCGGCACATGATACACCTCAGGTTTTGAAAGATCATGCTAAAGCATTAGGTGTAAAATCATCGAAATGGAATTTTCTAACGGGTGATAAAGCAACCATTATGAATTTATCAAACAAAGGATTTAACCTATATGCGGGTGAAAATGCCAAAGTAAACGGAGGTTTTGAACATTCCGGTTTATTTGCCTTAATTGATAAAAACGGAATGATTCGTTGTCGGAAAGATGATTTTGGAAACCCAATTTTATACTATGACGGTTTGGATAAAAAAGGAGTAAGGGATATTCAGCAAGACATAAAAATATTATTAGAAGAATAAGATGGAAGACAATTCATTAGAAAAAAAATATAATAAGTATATCATTATAGTTTCGATCGTAATTCCTACAGTAGTGGCTATTTTATTTGGAATAAAATTAAAAGATTTTGGTATAAACGTAGAGCCTTTGTCGTTTTTACCGCCTATTTATGCTGCAACAAATGGCATTACAGCCCTTGTTTTAATTGGGGCTGTCATGGCTGTAAAAAAAGGAAAGCTTAAGCTGCACGAAAGGTTAATGACTTTTGCGATTGCACTTTCAGTGGCATTTTTGGTGATGTATGTTGCGTATCATATGACTGCTGATTCTACTAAATTTGGTAGGGAAGGGGCTATTCGTTATGTGTATTTCTTTATTTTGCTAACACATATTTTGTTATCGGTTGCTATTATTCCGTTGGTATTAATTACTTACGTGAGAGCTTTGGCACAAAGATTTGACAGGCATAAAAAAATTGCAAGAATAACATTTCCACTTTGGTTGTATGTTGCCGTAACTGGGGTAGTGGTGTACCTAATGATTTCTCCATATTATGTTTAAAATAGAACAAAGAACAAAGAACAAAAAGCAAAAAACAATTGGAGAAAATAGAAATTTTGTTCGGATAAAGTATGTCCTTATTTTTTTCTCTTTATTCTTTTCTCTTATTGGCAATGCACAATGCGCTATGTGTCGTGCTGCTTTAGCCGGCGAATCAAATATAAAAAAAGCGGAAGCCGTAAATGACGGAATTGTATATTTAATGGTAGTTCCTTATTTACTAGTAGCAATTATAGGAGTTTTGATCTACAGAATGTACCAATCTAAAAAGAAGAAAGCAGAGTATTAGTATTGCTTCTTTTGATTCTATTTCAATCCGTCAACTGAAACATTTACAGTTCCGTTTATTTTTATAAAAGCAATAATAGCCTGATTGGTCAGTTGAATTTTATCAAACTGAATATCTTCCATTTTTCCGTTAACAAAAACCCCTGGCAACGGAGAGTAATTTTTTAAATACGCTGCCATGCTTTTTTTGCCCTCCTCTAAGTTAGGTTGTATCGAATAGCGGCAGCTTTCCTGTATTTTCTTTAAGATTAAACCTTGAGCCAGCCAACTAGCTGTTCGCATTAATTTGCTTTTAGTGTCTAGTACATAATCAAGTTTGTCAAAATAAATTTCTTTCGTTTGAGGATTGTATTGCGGAAATCCGTTTAAATAAATTGTTCCGTTTACTGAGCCTAAGACATCTAATGCAATTACCATTTTTCCGTCTTTATGCCAGATTTCAACATTTTTTACGGTAACTTTTTTACTCCCTGAACCAAATTCCTGTCCTGAGAAATTTTTCGTCATGATTTTTGATGCATCAATATAACTCGAAATAGCAGCAATATTTGTAGTAATCTGATTTGGAATTTTAGTTACAGGTTTTAAAACTATTTTTGTGGGATTAAATTTAGTTTCGGGTTGTTTGCCGATAATGGTTTCCATATTGCATTTCATTCCCATGTCTAATAAAAACTGATCTTTTTTAACTTTTGCAGTAGTGGTATACACTTCTAGCGGAACAATTCGTAACCAGCTTTCGTATGTGTCACTCATTTGGAATGGCGTGCAAATTTTTTCTAACGCAGATAAGACATTAGGCTTAAAGTCCATTGATTTTTCAATCGCTTCATCAATTTTCTTTTCAATGTTTGATTTAAAAATAGATATGGCAGGATTTACTAAATAAGTAATGGGCATGTTTTTTCCGAATACAATCATTGTTGGGCTTTCGTTCCAATCCAGAGATTTAAATTCGGTTTTAGTATTTAGTTTCCAATTAGTCAAGGCAACTTCACTGGATAAGGTTATAATTCCGTTTAAATTAAATTCACGAGTGTCGTAAAGTTCAACGCCTAGCTTTTTTGTGCCAATTCTATATTTTATAAAAGCTTTTAGAGGCAAAATAGTTTTTATTTTCTTGTCCGGATTTGAAGCATCATTTTGTATTTTTATTGGTGCCTGCTTCCATATTTTTATCTCAATATCATCATCTTCAATAATATTGTCCTCATAGATCAAGCCATTTAAAAGTAGATTAGTCTGATTTTCAATGTCTTTTAGTTTTACTGTGACAGGTAAATTGATAAATGACGGATTGCTTTCGTAAACTAAAGGACTTGCATCGTCAGGCTCAGGTTTTAAAGTGGCTAATTTTTGAGAAGTTGAACAACTTACCAAGAATGTTAATGTTATGAAAAGAAACGTGAAAGAAGAAAATTTCATCAGGAAGAATATTAAGTGTGTAAAATTAAGAAAACAATTATATTCTTTTAAAAAACTGTAACAAAAAGTTAATAAAGTAGTCTTATTCAAAAGAGTGAAATCAAAATTATTAACTTTTTTTTACATGAAAGGCGTAATAAAAATGTTATTATTGTTTTAAAATTTAACAGTATTATGATCGAAATCAAAGATTTACACAAATCCTATAAAATGGGAAGTTCTCAATTACATGTGTTAAAAGGAATTAATTTTGATATAAAAGAAGGGGAGTTGGTTGCTATAATGGGGTCTTCCGGTTCAGGAAAATCTACGTTGCTTAATATTTTAGGAATTTTGGATGAAGCAGATTCGGGAAGTTATATTTTAGACAAAACACCTATAAAGAATCTTAATGAAACAATCGCATCCCGGTACAGAAATAAATTTTTAGGATTTGTTTTTCAGTCATTTAATTTAATAAATTATAAAACTGCCCTTGATAATGTAGCAATGCCGTTATACTATCAAGGAGTTAAAAGAAAAGAACGATACGAAATTGCAATGAAATATTTGGAGAAAGTTGGTTTGGGTTCACATTCGCACCATTTACCCAATGAGCTTTCAGGTGGTCAAAAACAGCGTGTAGCAATTGCAAGGGCTTTGGCTTCAAACCCAAAAGTGCTTTTGGCAGATGAGCCAACGGGGGCTTTAGATACTAAAACTTCCTATGAGGTTATGGAACTTATTCAGGGAATTAATGATGAAGGAAAAACAATTTTAATCGTTACCCATGAGCCGGATATTGCCGCAATGTGCAAAAGGAATGTAGTCCTGAAAGACGGATTAATTATAGATGATAAAAGGGTAGAACAAGTTAGAGCTTCATCTTATGTTTAACATTGAGCGTTGGCAGGAAATATTCGAAGCCATTTCTAAAAACAGGTTAAGAACACTTCTTACTGGTATTTCTGTGGCTTCCGGTATTTTTATTTTAGTGATTTTGCTTGGGGCAGGTAAAGGACTTCAAAACGGAATTGAGAAGCAATTTGAACGTGATGCTGCGGGAATCATTGAGGTTTGGTCAGGGACTACAACAAAAGAATACAAAGGATTGAATCCGGGAAGACAAATTCAGTTTCGTAATAGCGATTATTCGCAATCTGTTCAGAAATTTGATGATAAATTAGATTTAAGAGCTTCAACCTTTAATTTTTGGGGAGCTTCATTTTCATACGGGAAAGAATCTGGAAGTTATCAGTATAGAGGGGTTGACCCTGATTATGGAGCAATAGAAAATGTAGTTATAGTTCGGGGCAGATTTGTAAATAGTAAAGACTTACACAATAATGAAAAAGTTGCTACAATTGGAATGAAAATAAAGACCGATTTGTTTAAAGATAATGATGCACTTGGAAAAGAAATTTTAATTAACAATATTAATTTTAAAGTAATAGGGGTCTTTACAGATCCGGGAGGAGAAAGAGAGGAAGCAAGGGCTTATTTACCTAAAACTACTGTGCAAAGGACTTTTGGAGGGGGAGATAAAATTAGTAATTTGTTTTTTACTTTAAAAAAGACAAATGACTATGATGAAGCTTTGGCACAATCTGAAAAATTTACTCAGGATTTAAAAAATTTACTAAAAAGCAAAAATGTAGTAGCTCCGGATGATGACGGTGGAATAAATGCCTATAATTCTGTAAAAGATGCAAAACAGTTTTATGATCTGAATTTGTACATACGATTGTTTTTTTGGTGGGTCGGCATTTTTACCATAATTGCTGGAGTGGTAGGTGTAAGTAATATCATGCTTATCATTGTAAAAGAGAGAACAAAAGAAATAGGTATTCGTAAAGCCTTAGGGGCATCGCCGTTTTCTATAATTTCCATGATACTTCACGAATCAATTTTTATTACCACTATCGCTGGTTTTTCAGGTTTATTGGCAAGCCTGCTATTGTTAGAGTTTGTGGGGCCGATGGTTCAGAGCGAATATTTTAGAAACCCTGAGGTAGATTTTAGTGTGGCTTTGACTACACTGGTTTTGCTGGTATTTGCAGGAGCATTGGCAGGATTTTTCCCAGCTTACAGGGCGGCCAAAATAAAACCTATTGTAGCACTTAGAGACGAATAATTATGTTTAATAAAGATAATTGGGACGAAATTTTACAGGCTTTAACAGCTAATGTTTTCAGGACAATCTTAACTGCGTTTGGGGTGTTTTGGGGAATATTCATTCTGGTAATTTTGCTTGCTGCAAGTAAAGGTCTGGAAAACGGAGTAAAAAAAGGTTTTGATGGGATAGCCACAAATACAATGTTTATGTGGAGCCAGACAACATCAAAAGCTTATAAAGGATTGCCAAAAATGCGAAAGTATGATTTTAGGAATAGTGATGTAATGGCTTTAAAAGAAGCGTTTCCGGATTTATTATATGTTTCGCCAAGAAATCAATTAGGTGATTTTAACGGAACCAATAATGTGGTTCGCGGTACAAAGACTTCTTCTTTTACCATTTATGGTGATTATCCGGAGTTGATCAAGCAGCAACCTATGGATATCATAAAAGGACGTTTTGTAAATCAGCAGGATATTCTTGAGAGAAGAAAAGTTGCCGTGATTGGTAAGGCTGTTATCAGTGAGCTTTATGGGAAAGAAGAAGAAGCAATAGGCTCGTATGTAAAAATTAACGGTATTAATTTTATGGTTGTTGGGGTTTATAATTCTAAACAACAAGGAGGAAATGCAGAGCAGCAACAAAAAAATATCTTTATTCCGTTTACTACTTTTCAACAAGCTTTTAATTATGGCGACAAAGTAGGATGGATGGCGCTGACTGCTAGAGATGAAATGTCTATTACAGCATTAAAACCAAAAATTTTAGAATTAATTAAGGCACTACATTCTGTAAATCCTGCAGATGACAGGGCCGTTGGTAATTTTGATTTATATGAACAGTTTAATAAAGTGCAAAGTTTGTTTAGTATTTTAAAAATCATTGCTTATTTTGTAGGAACTTTGGTTCTTATTTCAGGTGTGATCGGAATTTCAAACATTATGCTTATTGTAGTTAAAGAACGTACAAAAGAAATAGGGATACGGAGAGCATTGGGTGCAACGCCGGCAGCCATACGCGGACAAATTTTATCAGAATCGATATTCCTAACTATTATTTCAGGTATGTCCGGGATTGCTTTTGCTACCGCACTCATCGCGCTTCTAAATATAGCATTAGATTCTATGCCGTCCGGAAACGATACTATGTTTGCAAATCCAAGTGTAGATTTAGGGGTTGTATTTGTTGCCTTATTAATATTAGTTGGGTCAGGTTTACTCGCAGGATTTATTCCGGCACAAACAGCAATCAATGTAAAGCCTGTAGATGCTTTGCGAACAGAATAAATTATCAATCAAAATAATCGATTAAACTAAAACAAAATGAAAAAAGGAGTAACCGTAACCATTTTAATTTTTATTGCTATAGTTTTCTTTGGCGCATTATATTATTTGTATGCAAAAAATCAAGAATCGCCAATTGTATTTAAAACAGAGAAAGCAGAAATTAAAACGATTGTAAAAAATACAATCGCTACAGGTAACATTCAGCCGGATGAAGAAGTACTTATCAAACCAAACATCTCGGGTATTATCGAACAGGTTTACATTAAAGCAGGCGAGAAAATCAAAGCTGGAGATATGATTGCCAAAATTAGAGTTGTAGCCAATGTCTCTAATGTAAGCAGTACACAAAATCAAGTGCAAACCGCTAAAATTGCTTTAGACAATCAGGAAAAATTATATCAAAGACAAAAAACATTATTTGAAAAAGATGTAATTTCTGCTAATGATTTTGATGCTGCACAACTGGCTTACAAACAGGCGAAACAAAATTATTTGTCTGCGAAACAAAGTTTGGATATTGTAAAAACCGGGACTACATCGTCATTAGGAAGTTATGCAAATACTTTGATACGTTCTACAGTAAACGGAATGGTATTAGATGTTCCGGTAAAAGTAGGAAATCAGGTTATTGAAAGTAATAATTTTAATGAAGGTACTACCATTGCTAGTGTTGCAGATGTTGGAAGAATGATTTTTGTGGGTAAAATCGATGAATCGGAAGTAGGGAAAATCAAAGAAAAAATGGCAATTGAAATTACCGTTGGTGCTATCGAAAACAAAAAATTTGAAGCTGTCTTAACATATATAGCCCCAAAAGGGGTAACTGAAAATGGTGCAATTCAGTTCGAGATTAAAGCTTCCTTGCAAAACAGGGATGCTACATTTATCAGAGCCGGGTTAAGTGCAAATGCTTCTATTATTTTAGAAAAAGCAGATAAAGTTTTGGCAATCAAGGAATCTCTGGTTCAATTTGATAAGAAAACACAAAAGCCTTATGTAGAGATTGAAACAGCTCCTCAGAAATTTCAAAGGAAAGATTTGACCTTAGGTGTTAGTGACGGAATTTATGTTTATGTTAAAAGCGGAATTAAAGCTTCTGATAAGATTAAAATATGGAATCAGGGTCTGATTAATGAAGAGCATAAAAAATAATTCCTAATTAAAATGAGTTTTTTTGGTTTTAAAAAATGTTAAATTTGTATAGTGTTTTCTGCTATGCTTTGATTCAAAATATATGAAAATAAATAAATATAATAGTCTTGTTTTTGTGATCGTTATGGCATTTGGGTTGTCAGGCTCAGCACAATCTAAACAATGGACTTTGGAAGAGTGTGTAAGATATGCATTGGATAATAATATCACGATTAAGCTATCGGAGTTAGATGTTAAAAATGCAGCAATTGATAAAAAAGATGCATTTGGTAATTATTTACCATCTGTAAACGGTAGTGCTTCTCATTCCTGGAATATTGGTTTGAACGTTAATCCGGTTACTAATATCGCATCTACACAAACTACACAAACTACACAATATACATCATTGGGTGTTAATGCGGGAGTAGATATTTTTAAAGGATTGCAAAATCAGAATACCTACAGAAGAACAAAACTTTCTATTATTGCATCACAATATCAATTAGTTAAAATGCAGGAGGATATTGCTCTTAATGTTGCAAATGCTTTTTTAGAGATTCTATTTAATAAAGAAAACTTAAAAGTAAAAAAAGAACAATTAGCGATTGATGAAAAACGATTTGCACGTTCAGAAGAAATGGTAAATGCAGGGACTATTCCGCGTGGTGATTTATTTGATTTAAAAGCTACAGTTGCTACTGATAAACAAGCGATTATTATTGCAGAAAATAGTCTGTTAATTTCAAAATTAAGTCTGGCTCAGCTTTTACAGCTGAAGGAATTTACAGATTTTGATGTAATTGATGATACAAATCTTCAGGACGAAAATAATATTATGGCACAAAATCCAGTTGATATTTACAATAAGGCTAAAGAAATAAGAACTGAATTAAAAATAGCACAAACAAATTTAGAAATTTCAGAAAAAAATGTACTTATTGCAAGAGGGGCTTATCTGCCAACACTTACAGGTTTTTATTCTTTTGGAACGAGTGCTAGTTATAGCGATAGGATTACAACAGATATTAATGGTAACTTAATTTATAGAGGACCAGATCCTGTTTTAACTCAGTTTAGTGATAATAAAGGACATAATTTCGGTTTTCAATTATCGGTTCCCATTTTTAATGGATTTTCCACAAAAAATAATGTTGAGCGTAATAGAGTAAGTTTAGAAAGATCTAAAATTGATTTAGAGCAAAAAAGTTTAGATTTGCAGCGTAATGTTTATACGGCTTTTACGGATGCAAATGGAGCTTTAAATGCTTATGAATCCTCTGTTGTTACTTTAGAAGCAAGACAGCAGGCGTATAATTATGCTAAAGAAAAGTATGATGTAGGCTTGATGAATTCATTTGATTTTACACAGGCTCAGACATTGTTAACAAATGCACAATCCGATATTATAAGAGCCAAATACGATTATATTTTTAAAATTAAAATACTTGAATTCTACTTCGGAATTCCAATTGTTCCAATTATAAAAAACTAGATTATTATGTCAAAAAAAACAATTTATTTCTTAGTAGGTGGGGCAATTGTCATTATCACTGCTTTGATAGGTCTTTCGAAATCGGGAGTAATAGGAAATAAGGATGAAGGAAAAGAAGTTGAAATATCAAAAGTTACAGCTTCAACAATTATTGAAACGGTTTCTGCAACGGGTAAGATACAACCTGAGATTGAAGTTAAAATTTCACCGGAAGTTTCAGGAGAAATCACTTTATTAAATGTAAAAGAAGGACAGGTTGTGAAAAAAGGAGATTTATTGGTTAAGATAAATCCGGATTTATACACCTCAAGCTACAATCGTTCTGTGTCTAATTTATCGGGAACAAAAGCAGGTTTAAGTCAGTCTGAAGCTTCGTTTAAAGAAGCGAAGGCAAATTACGACCGAAATAAGACGTTGTATGATAAAGGAGTGATTTCTAAATCTGATTGGGACAAAGCGATTGCTTCTTTTGAAGTAGCCAAAGCAACCAAGCAAAATGCATATTACACAGTTCAAAGTGCAGTGGCAACTGTAAATGAAGCAAAAGACAACCTGGGGCGTACAACCATCTATGCTCCTGCGGATGGAACGATCTCAGTATTGAATGTAGAATTGGGAGAGCGCGTTTTAGGAACACAACAAATGGCAGGAACGGAGCTTTTAAGAGTGGCGAACCTAAATAATATGGAAGTTGAAGTTGATGTAAACGAAAATGATATCGTAAAAATTAAAATTGGAGATGAAGCCAATGTTGAAGTTGATGCTTATCTGAAGAAAAAGTTTAAAGGAATTGTAACCAGTATTTCTAATTCAGCCAGCAGTACTTTAACATCAGACCAGGTAACTAATTTTAAGGTAAAAGTTAGAATTCTAAAAGAGTCATACCAGGATTTGTTAGAAGGGAAACCAACCGCGTATTCACCATTCAGGCCAGGAATGACTGCTACTGTTGATATTATTACAAATATAAAACCAAATGTTCTGGCAGTGCCAATTAGTGCTGTTGTGGTAAAATCAGATACAACAGCAGTAAAAGAATTTAAAGTAGACGATCCGGCTGCAGATAAAAAAGATACTCCAAAAAATGACAAGAAATTTGAATGTGTTTTTGTAAAAGTAGGAGATAAGGCAAAAATCAGAATCATTAAAACAGGAATTCAGGACGATACGAATATTGAAGTTATGTCAGGGTTACAGCCAGGTGACGTAGTAATTACAGGGCCATATACAACAGTCTCAAAGGAACTGAATTCAGGAGACAAAGTGAAACTTAAAAAAGCAGATACAACGAAGAAATAATCAGTTCTCTAAAATATAACTTTTAAAAATAAATACATTGTCTTTTATTCTCAATATCGAAACAGCAACAAAAAATTGTTCAGTTGCAATAGCCAGAAATGGCGAAACAATTTTATGTAAAGAAATTGCAGAAGAAGGGTATTCGCATGCCGAAAAATTACACGTTTTTATTGAAGAAGCAATTATAGAAGCTGAAATTAATGTTCATGATTTAGTTGCCGTTGCCGTAAGTCAGGGACCAGGCTCTTATACAGGTTTACGAATAGGTGTTTCGGCAGCAAAAGGATTATGTTATGCATTAAACATTCCGCTAATTGCTATAGACACTTTACAGATATTAGCTTCTCAGGCAAGTGTAGAAGACGGTTTAATTGTTCCTATGCTTGATGCAAGACGTATGGAAGTTTACAGTGCAATTTTCAACCCTAAATTAGAAACTAAAAGAGAAATACAGGCTGAAATTATTACTGAAGATTCTTTTAATGAATATGCAGAAACTATTTATTTTGTAGGTGATTGTGCCGAAAAATGCAAACCGATTTTAACAAAAGCAAATTTTGTGTTTTTAGAAAGTATAAAATTTCCTTCGGCGAAAGAGATGAGTAAAATTAGTTATGCTAAATATCAAATAAGCGACACTGTAGATGTCGCCTATTTTGAACCTTATTATTTAAAAGATTTTATGATTACTACCTCTAAAAAAAAATAATGAATATTATTTTTGGAGTGTGTAGGGCTGGATTGCAATTCCCGCTTCATCTAAGGCTGTTTTGCACTTTTCAAGGGTTTCAGAAAAAACAGCGCCATAATTTTCGTTTTTTGCCCAGGGACGCACAGCAAATTCTACAGAACTGGCAGTTAAATTTTTTACAAAAACTTCAGGAGCCGGGTTTTTAAGAACTTTTGGGTTTTTGATTAAAACATCCAACAGAACATCCTTCGTTTTTTTGATATCTGAATCATATGAAACTGCAAAAGTCAAATCGGCCTTTCGTTCGCCCTGCATCGAATAATTAATAATAGTGCCATTAGATAAAACACCATTTGGAACAAAAACAACCTGATTGTTTCCTGTAATTAATTTTGTCACAAAAATTTGAATTTCAACTACGGTAGCAATAATGCCTTGACCTTCAATAGTATCTCCAACTTTAAATGGCTTGAAAAGAATAATTAACATTCCGCCGGCAAAGTTAGAAAGAGATCCTTGAAGGGATAAACCAACAGCTAGTCCCATTGCTCCTAAAATTGCTACAAATGATGAGGTTTCGATTCCGAGTTTTGAAATAAAGGTAACAAACAATAAAATGCGTAATGCCCATAATAATATATCTGCAAGAAACTTAGTTAACGTAGGGTCCAGATTTCTTTTAACCATTATTTTTCTAATGATTCTGTTTATTAATCTGATGGCATATAAACCAATAAACAAAATTAAAAAGGCAGAGATTAATTTTGGTGAATAATTAAGTAATACGTCTATAAATCTATTGGCATAATTACTTAGTTGGTCTGGATTAATTGTCATGATTTTGAATAATAAAAAAACCTTCTCAAGGAGAAGGTGTATTAATTTTGCAAATATAGAGATTTGCTAATAAAAAAAAATATTTTTAATCGTGATCAGATTTCTTCTCTTATTCATCACTATCAGTTATTGCTTTTTCACTAACATCAACTACTGTATTATAAGCTGGTTTGGTGTCATTGGTTTCTGTACTTATTTCTTTTACAGAAAATGATAATACTCCCATGTTGTACTATTCATTAGGTTAGAATACATATTAACTATTTTACATTAGTTATTAATGTTATGCTTTTATAAAAAAATATAGAACTAAAAAAAGCGTCCTTTAAGACGCTTTCATATAATTATTATAGTCATTATGCATTAAGTGCCTCAACAGTAATTTGCTCATCATTTAGCATACTTTTTAACATATTTTCAATACCACTTTTTAAAGTAAACGTTGATGAGGGACATCCACTGCAAGCACCCTGTAAAATTACTTTTACAACTTTATTGTCTTCATTATAAGAATCAAAAGCAATATTTCCTCCATCAGCGGCAACAGCAGGCTTTACATATTCTTCCAATATATTAATAATTTGTTGTGAAGTAACATCCAGTTTATCAAAAGCTTCATCTTTTGTAATGTCATTTTTAGTGGCTACTTCAATTAAGTTTTCATCCAGGACAATTCCTCCGTTTTCAATAAATTGTTTGATGAATGTTCTAACTTCAAGCGTGATTTCCTGCCAGTCATTAATATCATATTTAGTAACCGAAATGTAGTTTTCATCAATAAAAACTTCTTTCACATATGGAAATTTGAATAATTCCTTTGCTAATGGAGAAGAAGCTGTCTGATCAATATTTTTATATTCAACAGCATTTTTTGTCAACATTCTGCTCACTACAAATTTTAAAGCAGACGGATTAGGAGTCGTCTCTCCATAAACTGTGATAGGCTGTTTTTTTATTTTGCTATCATCAACATTTATAATTACACCACCTTTGTCTACAAAAGCTTCAATTTGTTCCGCTACAGCCTCTTTTACATCGTCCCATTCTACAATGCTGTATCTCTCAATTGCTATGAAATTTCCAGAAATGTAAACTGTTTTTACAAACGGAAGATAAAATAATTGTTGTGCTAAAGGAGATGATTGGGCTTCGTCAATGTTTTTAAATTCAAAATTTTGATTCTGCGTAATGAAATCTTCAAATTCAAATTTTATGATTGTCGGGTTTTGAGTGTCTTTTATAGTGATTTTTGCCATGACAGTATATTTTTTGCAAATTTACTAAAGTTATTTTCTACTAATAGCTATATTTGGTTTTTTAATGAAATAATTAAGATTCTTTTTGTAATTGATTTTGTTAAATTCCTAATAATCTAAAAAAAGAGTCTAATATATTTAACTTCATGAAATTGAAAATCAGGATTTTATTTGTTTTTATAATCGTTTCGTTTTATTCTTATTCACAAGAAGGTATTCCGGTATATTCGGATTATTTGTCAGATAATTATTATTTGATTCACCCTTCAATGGCCGGTGCTGCAAATTGTGCCAAAATAAGATTGACAGCCAGAAAACAATGGTTTGGCCAAGATGATGCTCCTGCTTTGCAAACATTAAGTTTTAATGGACGAATAGGTGAAAGATCAGGAGGAGGTATTATTGTTTTTAATGATAAAAATGGATACCATTCGCAAAAGGGAGTAAAACTTACTTATGCCCATCATATTATGTTTTCAAGAGATGAGCTCGATTTAAATCAGCTTTCTTTTGGTATTAGTGGAGGTCTAATTCAGAATCAGTTAGACGAAACCAAATTTGGAGGGACTTTCGATCCAATTGTTTTTGGTTCAATTCAAAATGATTCCTATTTCAATGTTGATTTTGGTGCTTCCTATAATTATTTGAATTTTTATGCTCACGCAACAGTCCAGGGGGTTTTGGAAACCAGAAGAGAATTATATACAGATTATGAAACTGATAATTTGAGAAAATTTTTATTGAGTGCCGGATATGTTTTTGGTAAAAATGAAAGTATTACCTGGGAGCCATCTGTTTTATTTCAGTTATTTGATGAGACAAAAGAAAAATCTATCGACATTAACTTAAAAGCTTACAAGAGTATGGATTTTGGAAGCCTATGGGCGGGATTATCCTATCGAAGAAGTTTTGATGAAGCAGAATATAGCACAGGAAGTGGAGTGGCGTCACAAAAACTACAATATATTACTCCTTTAGTAGGAGTGAATTTTAAAAATTTCATGTTTGCTTATACCTATTCAAACGTAACAGGAGATGTGAAATTTGATACAGGTGGTTATCACCAAATTACTTTAGGAATCAATTTGTTTTGTAAAAAGGAACGTTACGACTGTGATTGTCCCGCTATTAATTAATTTTTTTATTATGCTGATTAAATCTGTAAACGGAAAATCGCCAGTAATTCCTGAAGATTGCTATGTTGCCGAAAATGCTACTATTGTGGGAGATGTTTCTTTTGGAGATTCTTGCAGTGTTTGGTTTAATGCTGTTATTCGGGGTGATGTTAACTTTATTAAAATTGGAAACAAGGTTAATATTCAGGATGGAGCTATTATCCATTGTACGTATCAAAAATATCCTACTATTATTGGGAATAATGTTTCTGTTGGACATAATGCAATTGTTCATGGCTGTACAGTTCATGACAATGTTTTAATCGGTATGGGGGCTATTGTAATGGATAATTGTATTGTAGAAAGTAATTCTATTGTTGCTGCCGGTGCTGTTGTAACACAAAATACGATTGTAACTTCAGGAAGTATTTATGCAGGAGTTCCTGCAAGAAAAGTAAAAGATATTAATCAGTCTGACTTTGCTGGCGAAATCGAACGTATTTCAAATAATTATGTAATGTATTCCGGCTGGTTTAAAAATGAAGAATAAATTATAGATTAATTTTTTCGAAAAAGGCATTTTTGTAGCTTTCACTAATCGGAATCCGTTTATCATTAATCAGAACCTTGTTTTTTTGTATTGATTTTACATGTTTGATATTGATGATATACGATCTGTGAACTCTTGAAAATCCCTTACTTGAAAGTAAATTTTCAAGCTTTATTAAACTAATTAAGGTAAGTGTAAATTTGTTATCTGTTGTGTAAATTTTGACATAATCTTTTAAACCTTCTATAAATAGAATATCTGAAAAATTCATTTTTACGTTTTCATATTCAGCTCTCACAAACATAAAATCCTGCTCTAGTTCCGGCACACTTGTGTTTTCAGAAATCGCCTGAATAGCTGAAGCCGGATTAAAAATTTGTTGTGCCCGTACAACCGATTTTAAAAAGCGGTGAAACGGAATTGGTTTTACCAGATAATCAACAGCACCAAGATTAAAACCCTCAACAGCATAATCAGAATAAGCGGTTGTAAAAATGATTAAGGGCTTTTTTTCTATGGTATTTAAAAATTCAATTCCTGAAAAATGTGGCATCTGAATGTCCAGAAAAATCAAATCGATATTGGTTTGATTAATGAAAGAAACAGCATCAATTGCATTATTAAAAGTGCTTATTAACTCTAAAGAATCTATTTTGTTGACAAAGTCCTCTAATAATTCAACGGCTAAAGGTTCATCATCTATAATTACACATTTCATTTGTTCTGAATTAGATATTAATTTTTTTGGTGTGCTCAAAAATAGTTTGAAATCAACTAATTAAGGTTTAAAATTTTCATAATAATTATAGGTTTTGATTAATTGCTGTTTGAATTTTATCTAATTCTAAATTCAAATGCACACGATAATATTGATTATCCTGTGTGGTCGTAAGTTTATGTGCGTTTGGATAAAGTAAATCCAGACGATTTTTAATGTTGACTAAGCCAATTCCTGAATTATTAGGATCTTTTACGTAATTTTCAATCGTATTTTCAATGCGAAAGTCCAGATTATTATCCAATATAAAAATCTTGATTTTAACATGGGCTGCGCCTTTATAATCGGTTCCGTATTTAAAAGCATTTTCTACAAATGATATTAGTAGCAAGGGTTCAATAAACTTATTTTTGGTATCACCGTGAACATTTATGACTATATCTTCGATGTTGTTGAGTCGGAGTTTTTGTAATTTAATGTAATTCTGAATGTAATTGATTTCTTTTTCTAAAGCCACCGTTTTATTATCAGTTTCATATAACATATAGCGCATTAATTCAGATAAGGTAACGATGGCATCTGGAACTAAGTCAGATTTTTTATGTGCCAGGGAATAAATACTGTTTAAAGAGTTGAATAAAAAATGTGGGTTGGTTTGTTTACGCAGGTAAATCAATTCAGTATTGGTTCTGTGAGTTTCGGCAATTAATTTGTTTTGCTGATTGTTGTAAAACTCTGTAAGTGTTCTTATAATAGCACTTATGGTAATGATTAAAATATAAAAGAAAGATGGAGCTATCTTAAATAATAGAGGTTGTTGTGCACTTATCAATTTTAAACTTCTGCCTTCTTTAATAAATTGTGAAATATCAGGCGGCAACATTTTTGGCGGCAGCATATTCGAGGGTCGTACATGGTTGAATTCAGGCATGAAATAATTAATCCTGATGACCATAAAAAGTAATATTAGAGCAAATACAAATGAAAAATACAGCCAATATTTTTTTTCTAAAAGCAAAACAGGAACCATATAAAAATAATTCAGATAAAACAATACAATTCCAGTTGCCCATTGTACGTAGAAATCATTATTGATCTTGAATGGACTTTCGTAAAACTGAATCAATGAAGTCAATATAAAAAAAGTCCATATTATACTATGGAATAAAATTTTGTTAGAATTAGTATTTTTAATAGCACCTATATTCATTTTAGATTTTTATTTTTAATAAAATTAAATCTTTTTTTGTTATAGATGGTGATATGTTTTGTTTGAGTTTTTTCACTACTAAGCCCGCTATCTTTAGCGCATCCTCCTCAGAATTGAAACTTTTGGTCTCGTTAATAGCAGGAATTATGGTTTGTTTTATTAAAATTTTATGCCCGTCTGCAATTGTATATCCCCAACCGGAAGTTGTTTTTATAGATTCAACCTGAAATTTTTCTTTTTTTGAACAAGCTGTTAATTGCAGGATAAGTAGAATAAAAAAAAGTAAATTCCTCCAGAGATTATTCCGGAAGAATTTAGGGTTTGAGTTATTAATTATCATCGTCATTTTGCTCTTCCAGTGGTTTAAACTCCCAGGCATCATCAAAATAAGTAGATCCTATTCTTCCTAACATATAGAAACCGCGATTGTTTATTGCAAAACCTACTGCGTCAGTTCTTGTAGACCCTTCCATTGCCGTTCTTTCTTTCCAAAGATCAGTTGTTGGATTGTATTCCCAAACAGTTTTTATGCTTTCACCACCCACAACATATCCTAATCCGTTCATGCTAAAACTAGATGCATTCGAACGGGTTATTGCATAGTCATCATTGTAGCTGTAATCATCATTTTGATCCTTGTCAATATCTCGTTTTCTTGTCCAGATATCAGTAGAAGGGTCAAACTCCCAAAAGTCTTCCTGATAAGTACCATTATTAACTCCAGTTCCCAAGTAAGCTTTTCCATTGATTACAAAAACAGTAGCATTCCGCCTTTTATTACCGCTAAAACCGCTGACAATTGTCCATGTATTCGAAGTGTCATCATATTGGTAAAAGTCTTTTAGATAATTACCGTCATAGCCTGTCCCAAAAAAAGCTTTTCCACCTGCCTGAAAACCCACGGCAGCATAACGTCCTGTTCCTGAAAAATCTGCTTTTTGTGTCCAGCTATTACTCACAGGATCATATTGGTAAAAATCCCTGAGTCTATTAGTTCCGTCATATCCAAGCCCAACATATCCTTTTTCGTTAAGCTCAAAACTGGATGCAGAACTTCTTCCAATTCCAATAAAATCGGCTTTTTGTTCCCAATAATCCCCATTCGAACTGTAGGACCATAAATCTTTTAGATATCCATCTCCTGTATATCCTGTTGCAACGTATGCATAATCTCCAATAACAAAGCTGGTTGCACTGGATCTTGCAGGTCCGTCAAATGCAGACTTTTTTATCCAGTTCCCTATTAAATCTTCATCATCATCATCGTTACTGCAACTTATGAAAAACAGATTTGAAATGATTGCCGCGAATAATATTCCTTTTTTTAAATTATTCATAATGTAAGTTATGTGAATTGGTTCTACTCTTAAAAAACGTATTTGATGGTGTCAAATGTAGGTGGGAAGCAGTTTAAAAAAAAAGAAGATATATGTATGACGCTTTTTCATAGATTAAACTGCGTTTCTATCTGTCTAATGAAGTATTCGTCTGTTAAGACCAATTATAGATGGTTTTCTTCTATTTGTAGTATAAAAACAGGAGGCTGTATATGTTATGGTGATGTTCAGAATCGGACATTTATATTTGTTCAAAAATAGTAGATATGTACAAGTGTTTATTGATGTTGTTGTTTGCCATGACGATATTTTCATGCGGAACAGATACGGATGCCGGCGAATTTGTTGTAGGATCTGATTATTTAGCTGTAAGCAATAAGGTGATTTTAATTGATACAGTTACGGTTGAGATGTCTACGATTAACTTTGATTCATTAGTTACTTCCGGTCAAAGCAGAATTTTAGTGGGAAACTATGAGGATGCTGTTTTTGGAAAAGTAAAATCGGAAAGTTATTTTCAACTCGCTTCAAATGATTATACATTACGTAATGAAGGTTCAGATACAAATGCACCTAATTATGTTTTTGACTCTATTTCGATGATTTTAAAATATGATAACTATTATTATGGCGATACAACCAAAGTACAGACACTTAATATTCATCAAATAACCCAAAAAGTAAAACCAAATACGGATGATGATTCTTTCTATAATAATTCAGCCTTGAGTTATAATAGTGATATTTTAGGAAGTATTTCATATAAACCACGTCCTAAAGAAAAAGATTCTATTAATATCGAAATGAATGCAGCATTTGGTGAAGCACTTTTTCAAAAATTAAAAAAGAGAGAGATTACTGATTTTGAAACTTTTTCTGAATATTTAAAAGGTCTTGTCATTGTTCCGTCAACATCCAATACTTCAAGCATTATAGGTTTTAATCTAACAAGTAAGGTAAGATTATATTATTCAAAATATCAGGGAGATACAGAAACCTCCTTTACAAAAGATTTTACTATTTCGGATGCCACAAAGCAGTTCAACTCTATTTCATTAGATAAAACAGGGACTTTGATTCAAAATTTGCCTGTTTCAAGCAGTAAGTTAGCAAGTTCATTAACCAGTAGTCAGGGATTTATTCAGTCAGGAACCGGCGTTGCCTGCAGGATTGATTTTCCTAACATAAAACAACTCAAATATATATCAGATAAAGGTGCTATTGTCAATGCTGAATTGATTCTGAAGCCCATTAATAATTCTTATTCCGAAAAATTTCCTTTAGCAGATTCTCTTCGAATTTATGTGGCGGATAAGCTGAACAGGATTAGTGGTACATTATTAAATTCTGCTGGAAGTTCTGTATATGGAATTTTGAATAAAAAAAGTGATGAGTTTAATGAAAATATAGGTTATTCAGTTTCAATAGGGAACTTTTTGCAAAAAGAAATGTTACGGCAATCGGATTCTAAATCAGCATTGATATTAACATTGCCAGGAATTTCTAAAGCTGTTGACAGAATTATTCTGGGGGACCAAAAACATTTGAATAATAAAATTCAATTGAAAATTTATTACATCTCTTATTAAATGAAAAATAAATCCGCTTTTTTAAGTTGCCTGATTGTAATGTACTTCAACTCATTTTCGCAAAGTATTTCGACTTCGCCTTATTCTCTGTATGGTTTGGGAAGTTTATATGATTCAGATTTTGGTTCAATCCCATCAATTGGCTCATCAGGAATCGCACTGCCGTCTGATGGATTTATTAATAATTTAAATCCAGCTTCATTGAGCTACCTGCCTCAAAATCATTTTATGTTTGATGTTGGTGGCAAAGCTATTGCAACTACTTTTCAAAGTAGTTCCAAATCAGAAAAAAGAAATAATTTTCAGTTTTCGCATATTGCTTTTGCCTTTCCGGTAACAAAAAATTCAGGATTTAGTGTGTCATTACAACCTTATTCCAGTGCTTCTTTCAAAATTTCAAATTTAAAACTGCCTGTCGATAATAGTTCAGAATATTATACTTTAGATGCAATAGGAACAGGCGGACTAAATAATTTTGATTTTTCATATGGATATCAAATAAATAAAAGATTAGCCCTTGGAGTTTCGGCAGCTTTACTTTTCGGAAACACAACTGATGATAGAAGTTATACCATTGCTAATTCCATCACAGCCATCGGTAAAATTACAGATTATAATGGCTTCCGGGCGATTGTTGGATCACAATATAAAGTGGATTCAACTTTTACAATTGCCTCAACTTTTAAATTGCCTGCCCGGATTAATGCTTCAAAAGTACAAACAGTTCAGACGGTTGCAGACGAAGTAATAACTACAATAGAATCTGATGTAACTTCGGATACAGATGATTACTATATGCCATTGGAAATTGGCTTTGGAATCAGTAAGCGATTTAAAAATAATTTAAATTTGACAATTGACTATGAAAAAAGTTTTTGGAGTACTACTAATCAATCAGAATTATACGGTGACTTTATAAATCAGGATAGATTTGCGGTTGGTTTTAGTTTTAGAAGTAAAAAAAATATTAGAAAATACTGGGATAGGATTCAATATGGTACAGGATTGAATTTTGATACGGGTTATCTGGAAGTTGACGGTAAAAGAGTAAATAATGCTGCCATTTCTTTTGGTGTTTCATTACCGGTAGAAAATACATTTTCAGTTATTAATATTTCTTATTCCTACGGGCAAAAAGGTAAAATAGGAGATGGGTTAATAAAAGAAAATTATCATAAATTATCGCTGAATTTGTCTTTAGACGGAATTTGGTTTGTTAAACGAAAAATAGAATAGCTTAAAAATCTTTCTGAATAACATTATATTTCTGATCCAAAATCGAATTTAAAACTGTCGGATTTGTATTGGTATAAAATATTGGCTCACTATTTTCGCCATCCGAAAATCCAATTTTTTCCCGCAAGACATTTTGAGTTTGTCTCGCTACTGCTTCTCCAGAGTCTATGATTTGAATATGTGCCGGGAGAATTTCTTTAATTTGTGGAATCAGATAGGGATAATGACTACAGCCTAACACAAGATAATCTATATTGGCATCAATCATAGGTCTTAAATAAGACTCTAATAGTTGGGTCATTTTTGGTGAATTAAGATCGCCATCTTCAATTAGCTGAACCAGACCATAACCGACTTGTTCAATAATTTTGGTTTCATGAAACATTTCAGCGGTTTTGTTAAATAACTCACTGTTTAATGTTCCCTTTGTGGCTAAAATTCCAATGACTTGTGTTTGTGAGTTATTGGCGGCAGGTTTGATAGCCGGCTCAATACCAATGAACGGAATGTCATATTCTGCCCTAAGTTCTACAATAGCATTGGTAGTAGCAGTATTGCAGGCAACAACTATTAATTTACAATTTTTTTCTAGTAAAAAATCAACATTTTTTTTGCTTAAAGCAACAATTTCTTCTTTGGTTTTTTGACCATAGGGAGCATTTTTGCTATCAGCCAGGTAAATTATTTTTTCGTTAGGAAGTAGTTCGTGTATAGCTCTCCAAATAGATGTTCCTCCAATTCCAGAGTCAAAAACGCCAATAGGATTATTGTTTGTCATAAAACAAAGTTACATATTTTAATTTTTCAAAATAATAAAAAAAAACTGCTCAAACTTTAAAAAGCAGTGAGCAGTTTTTATAAAAAAATCTTTTTTTTTAGAATCCTAAATCTTTTTTTACATCAGCAGTTAAGTTTGGACCATCAGACAATAAAAGAGTAGAACCATCTAATACGTATTGGAAACCTTTAGCTTTTCCGACTTTTTGGATAGATGCTTTAACTTTTTCCATTAAAGGTTTTACAATATCCGTTTCTTTTTTCTGTAGTTCATTTTGAGCATTGTCTCTGTAATCACCAATTCTCTTTTGCATGTCCTGAACTTCTTTAGAACGTTCGCCATTGATTGCTTCAGTAGTAGTTGCAGCTTCAGCTTCGTACTTTTTGATTTTAGTTTGGTATTCTTCAATCATTTTTTTGTATTCAGCATCATATGTACCACTTAATTTTTGTAATTGATTTTGAGCATCAAGCATAGCCGGCATCTTCGACATAATCTCGCTAACATCAACATGGGCTACCTTAGCTTGCGCATTCATTGTGTTACTTGCTCCTAAAATTAGTATCGCAGCAATTAGTAAAGTTTTGATTTGTTTCATCATTTTTAAAATATTAATTAATTATTGGTCGTATTCGTTTTTTCTGTTTCGGCTTCTTTTGCTTTTTTAGCCGCTTCTCTTTCTTCTAAAATTTTCTTTTTTCTTTCTTCTAATTCTTTTTTACGTTGTTCGTAAAGTTTTTGTCTTTCTTCTGCCTTAGCTGTGACAGATTCATTATTTGTTGTTTTCTCTTCTGTTATTGTTCCAGTTACAGGAGGTTTAGTTGCTGTTGTTTCTGTTTTAGCTGTTTCAGAAACCGTGCCATTTTTTTTAGCTTCTCTTTCAGCCGCTATAGCATCTCGTCTATCTTCATATTCCTTTTTCTTGGCTTCTTGTTCCAGTTTTCTGTCATTCAGTAATTTCTCTCTTGCTGCTTTTCTCTCGTCTAAGGCTTTTTGCCTGTCTGCCATTGCCGGATTTTCATCTATCTCATTTTCAATCTTTTCTTTGGCTTCTTGTTCTTTTAGTTGCTTTTTGGACAGTTGCTCTCTTTTATCTGTCCTGTTAAGAACACGTATGACCTGATCGCTGATATCAAATCGCTTTGCCGAAAAAAGCATGGTCAGGTCAGAAGATTTATCAAATATAAAATCATAATTTTTAGCTTCTGCAATATCTTGTACGGCTGTAAATACCTGATCCTGTATTGGTTTAGCTAATGCCGCTTTTTGAAACATTAAATTTCCGTTAGAACCAAATTGTTTTTGCTGATAATCCAGCATTTCGGTCTCTAAAAATTTAATTTCTGTTTCTCTTTCTTCAATAAGCTCCTTTGTAAGTAAAGCTTTTTCTGCTTTAAGGTTTTCTTTTAGCTTATTGATTTCAAGTTTTTTTGTCTCTACTTCCTGCTTCCATTTCTGAGCTTTTAGCTCCAATTGTGCTTTCGCTTCCTTGTAATCAGAAACATTCTCTAATATGTATTCCATATCGATGTAGCCAATTCGGGTCGATCTTGTCTGAGCCTGATTTGTATTAGCTACAATCAAGGCTAAAAATATAAATAAAAATTGTTTTCTCATAACATTACTTTATTTCTCAATTTTTAACCAATTATTTTTTTCTTAAAATTGTTGCCCAATAATAAAATGAATTTCTTTACCATGTGCTTTTGTTTCTCCAGGCTGAGGATCAAAACCGTAACCCCAGTCAATACCTAACAATCCAAATGCAGGCATGAATACACGTAAACCAACACCGGCAGAACGATTTAAATCAAATGGGTTGTAATTATTAAAAGTTGGGAATGAATTACCAGCTTCTAAAAAGGCTAACGCATAAATAGAGGCAGATGCTTTTAATGTAATTGGATAACGTAATTCCATAGAAAATTTATTGTAAATGGTTGCCCCAATTTGCTCTCCATTAGTATTTACAGGGGTCAAGGAGTTGTTTTCATAACCTCTTAACTGTATTGTTTCCCTTCCGTCCATAGAAAAATTTGCCATTCCGTCTCCTCCTAAATAAAAACGTTCAAAAGGTACAAGACCTCTATCCTGATTATATGCTCCCATGAAACCAAATTCAGTTAATGTTCTTAAAACTAATTTGCCATACAATTTAGTATACCAATCTGCTTTAAATTTAACTTTATAATATTCTAGCCAATTATATTTTTTTTGGTCAACCTTAGAAGGATCTGCAGCTGCTTCATCAGGAGTTCCTACTTTATTTCCATTAGAGTCCAGATAATCATCTGGATTTACGATTACTCCATTTGCATCTTCATATTGAGTCGTACCACCATATTTTAATTTATATTCTTCCTGGTTTCCAAGATTTGCATAATCTACACCATTAAACAATGAATATGGTGGAGTAACTTTTGCAGAAATACTAAATTCAGAACCATAGGTTGGGAATATAGGGTTAACTCCTTTATTACTTCTCGAAAGTCCAATAGTATAAGCTAAGTTTCTTGATGCACCATTTCCAAAAGTAAACAAACCAGTGTTGTAATTGTTCAGATCATAATGCTGATAACTTACAGATTGTGATAATACAAAGAAATCATCCGGAACAGTCAGTCTTTTGGCAAGCCCGACTTGTATAGTGAAAATATTAAAATTTCTGCTTTTATCTACATCCCTTGTAATAAAATTGTTTAAAAATTGCTTACTGTATGAGATAGATGAACTAAACTGAACTGGTTTTTTTCCTCCAAACCATGGTTCAGAAAATGAGACACTGTAAGTCTGGAAATACGTACTTCCTTGCAAACGAAGCGATACTTTTTGTCCATCTCCCATTGGTAATGGCTTATAAGCTTCTTTGTTGAATAATTTTCGGGCTGAGAAATTATTAAATGACAGTCCTAAAGTTCCTATGAAACCTCCACCGCCATAACCACCTTGCAGTTCGACCTGGCTGGATCCTTTTTCGACAAGATTATATTCAATATCAACAGTCCCGGCTGCTGCATCTACATTTTTAAATTTAGGATCAATTGCCTCAGGATCAAAAAATCCTAGTTGTCCAATCTCACGGATTGTTCTAACTAATTGTTCTTTACTGTATTTTTCGCCTGGTTTGGTTCTTAACTCACGGTAAATAACATGATCGTTTGTTTTATCGTTTCCAACTACTGTTATCTTATTAAAATAAGCAATTGGGCCTTCAGTAATTCTAATTTCGAAATCAATGGTGTCATTAACAGTTCTTACCTCTACAGCATTGATATTTGAAAACAAATAACCGTTGTTTTGATACAGGTTTGTAATGTCTTCTGCATCTGGTTTGGTTTTGTCAGCAATTCTTTTTTCAAGTAAGACACCATTATAAGTTTCTCCTTTTTTGATTCCTAAATAACGGTGTAGTAATTGGTCAGAGTAAACAGTATTACCTAAAAACTTAATATTTCCAAAGTAGTATTTATTTCCTTCTTCCAAATTAATTTTAATGTCAAGCATGTTTTTTTCCTTGCTGTAAACAACAGAATCATAAATAATTCGGGCATCGCGATATCCTTTTTCTTTATAAGAAGCAATAACTTTTTCTAAGTCTGCTTTATATTTTTCAGGAATAAATTTTGAAGCTTTTAGTACACGAAACACGTTTTTTTGTTTCGTATCTTTCATAGCTTTCCTTAGCTTAGTATCTGTTAGTTGTTTATTGCCTTCAAAATCAATACTTCTGATTTTTACTTTATCACCTTTATCTACCCTGACAAGCATATTAACATTGTTGCCTGTCACAGAGTCAGTAGGAGTGGTTGTGATAATCACTTTTGTGTTATAAAAACCTTCTTTTTTATATTTGTTTTCGATGTAGTTTTTTGTAGTGGTAATTAAGTTTTCGTTTACAATTTTGCTTTTGGTTAAATTGTTGTCTTTTATAAGACCTTCAACTTTACTTTTCTTAAGGCCAACAAACTTTACTTCATTTAATTTAGGAAGCTCTATTATGTTTAAATCTAAATATATGCTATCGTTTTCAACTCTGTTTACGTAAAAGCTAATTTCGTCAAAAAGACCAAGTTTTCCTAATTTTTTGATAGCGCCACTAATTTCTTCGCCAGGTACTGTAATTTCCTGTCCTTTTTGAAGACCTGAAAATGTGACAACAGTTTGTTCGTTAAAACTTATTTTACCAACAACAGAAACTTTAGCAAGAATGTATTGTTTTCCCTGATCAAAAGGTATTCTTTCTTGTGCTTTTATTTGAGAAAAACTACCCAAAAGAACTAGGGTGAGGACTATTTGTATTCTTTTTTGTAACACTAAAAAATTATTTAATTTGTTCACTGGTTTTTCCAAATCTGCGTTCTCTTTTTTGATAACTAATGATAGCCTCATATAAATCTTCTTCTTTAAAGTCTGGCCAGAGTACATTAGTAAAATATAATTCTGCATAGGCAATCTGCCACAACAAAAAATTACTTATTCTATGTTCTCCACTTGTTCGTATTAATAAATCTACGTCTGGTAAATTTTGCGTGTAAAGATGCTCATTTATAATTGAATCGTCAATACTGTCTATTGAAATTATATTATTTTTAACTTTATCAGAGATGATTTTAATTGCGCTTACTAATTCCTCTCTTGAACCATAACTTAAAGCCAGAGTGAGTGTTAAGCGCGTGTTGTTTTTTGTCTTTTCTATAACATCCGACAATTCTTTTTGTGCTGATTTTGGTAATTTTTCAAGATTTCCAATAGCATTTAGTTTAATGTTGTTTTGCTGTAGTGTGATGAGTTCTTTCTTTAATGAATTGATAAGTAATTTCATTAAGGTATCGACTTCTAATTTTGGACGATTCCAGTTTTCTGTAGAGAAAGCATATAAAGTAAGAAACTCAATGCCAAGTTTTGCACAAGTTTCAATAGTAGTTTTTACAGATCTGGTGCCATTTTCATGACCAAAAGCACGTAGGAACCCTTGTTGTTTGGCCCAGCGTCCATTACCGTCCATAATGATGGCCAGATGTCTTGGTAAATTGGTAGTGTCTATAGAGTTTAATAAGTCCATTTTATTCTGCGCAATAGCAAGGTTTATTTCCAAAGGTATAGGTTAAGGTAACTCCAGTAAAAACATACCAGTCATTATTATTTAAATTTCCAAAACGATTGTTTGCATATTTATCATTTTCAGGAAAGCTTCCGTCTATGTCATCAGCAAAAGTATATCGGGCTCCAACTTCGGCCGCTAAAACAAAATTGCGGCTGATATTTGATTTTACCCCTAATATTATAGGTATGGCAAAAGAATTTCCTCCCTTGTCTTTCTCAGTTTGCCCGTTGTCAATATAAAGGGCATTGTATCTGAAATAATTTATTCCTGAGAATATATATGGTGTAATTTTTGGGTCTGAATCGTGTAAGTTAAAATCAAAAAAGTTAAATTCGAGTCCAGCAGAAAATTCTTTTATGTTGTTTTTAAAGCTGTATCCTCTTTTATTACGACTAGATTCTTTTGAATCTGAATCACTTCCTGTTAGTTTAGATTGTGTGTATGAAAAGCGATAGGAATGACGCGGACTTTTGTTCCATTTATATAAAATACCAAAGGCTAATTTTTCAGGGGCTATATAGGTCGTGCTTCCAACATCGCCAACAAAATTGCTTCCGCCAACAAAAACACCAATCTCGTTTATCTGAGCCTGAAGTGTTAAGAGGGGTAAAAAACATAACAATAAATTAAAACTTTTCTTCATTTAATTAAAAATTGCGTGCAAATATAATAATTATCAATACGAATCAATGTTTCTTTAGATAAATGTGTCTTTTTTTAAATTTATAATATCATTTTCAGGCATTTAATAATGATTCGATATTGATAAAACGGAAAAAACGGTACTATTCGTATAGTTAGAGTTCAGAAAAAGGTTTAATTTCTTTTGTCTTCTCCCCAAAGTAATTTATTTCGAAGTGTTTTAAGGAACGTTTCGCCAGGGATTTCAACCATTTTTATTTTGAAGTCTGTTTTTTTGATGGTTAAAACCGATTCATTTTTTACAGAAGAAATTCTTGAGTCTAAAGAAATCAAATATTGGTTTTCTCTTCCGGAAACACGAAGTTTTATTTCGGTATCATCTGTAATTACCAATGGTCTTGCATTTAAATTATGTGGGGCAATCGGTGTGATTACTAAACTTTTTACATCAGGTGTTAATATTGGTCCTCCACAACTTAATGAATATCCCGTTGATCCTGTAGGTGTAGAAATGATCAATCCGTCTGCCCAATATGAATTTAGATATTCGTTATTCAGATAGGTTTCAACAGTAATCATCGAAGTGGTGTCTTTTCTGCTTACGGTAACTTCATTCATGGCAAAATTCAGTTCCTCAATAGCTTCATTAGCCGGATCACAGGTCAGACTTAGTAAAGTCCTCTCGGAAGTTGTGTAATTTTTATCGATTACAAACTGCAAAAAACTGTCAATATTCTCTTTTTGTACCATAGCCAGAAAACCAAGGCGTCCCGCATTAATTCCTAAAATTGGCACACCTGAATTACGAACAAAAGTGGCAGCTCTTAAAATTGTTCCGTCACCACCAATGCTTATTAACATCTCAAAACTGTTATCTAAAGAATTAGAAGATGAAAAAGTTTTGTACTCTTTTTTTACCAGCTCTTTTTCATAAAGCATTTTTAGAAAGTTTTCCTCAATTACCATTTCAACATTATTAGTGTTGAAAAACAGAAAAATGTCTTTAATAATTGGTTCTGTACTGTTTTGATAATATTGTCCGTAAATGGCTACTTTCATTTTTTTTAATTAGATAATGAGAAAATTTGATAATGTGCGAGTGTGAAAATTTTTTAATTGACCCATTTTCTAATTGCCACATTAAAATTATATATTAAGATATTTATCAAGATAATCAGAACGTTCTTTTAAGCTATTGATGTAAGTGTCTTCCTGATGCTCTGAGATAATTTCGTAATCGTATCTTCTAAAAGTCTGAATGATTTCATTAATGGCTCCCAAACCAATTTTTACTGTAATCTGAACATTTTCTAAATCGGCTTCTGATACAAAACAGCCTAAAACTTTACCATTATTGCTTTCTACTATCTGGCAAATTTCGCTCATGGAGTAATTTAAAAGCCCTTTTTGAACTATAATAATTCCGCCTGGTTCTTTTAAAAATGGAGTCTCCTGAAAAAACTTCATGATGTCTTCCATTTCATAATAGCCTGCATACATATTATTTTCGTCAAGTATCGGAATTACATTTGTATGATTCTTGGCAAAAACTTCTAAAACATCCAGCCAAATCATTGATTTTCTGGCAAAGAAACGTTCCAGGGTATATTTATAGTCGATAGCTTTTTTATCTGAGTCAAAAGTTTCAACATCATCAGCGGAAATACTTCCTATGAAAATACCATCTTCCAAAACAGGAAAATGTGAAAAGTTCAAATCAGCAAAAAAGTCCTGAACCGATGCAATAGTTTCTAAACTGTCAATCGGTCTAAAATCATTAGTGATATAGTTAGTAATGTCTGTCATAAATCGTTTGAAGATATTTGATGCAAAATAATCAAAAAATAGCAAAAAACGCTACGTTTTACTTTGTATTTTTGTTGTAACAAATATAATGTTACCAGAATTAATAATTTATTTATATGACAAAGTTAAGTGTAAATATCAATAAAATTGCAACACTTCGAAATGCACGTGGCGGAAATGTTCCCGATTTATTAAAAGTAGCGACCGATATTCAGAATTTTGGAGGGCAGGGAATCACCATTCACCCACGCCCGGATGAGCGCCATATCCGTTATCAGGATGCCCGCGATTTAAAGGCGATTGTTACAACCGAATATAATATTGAAGGAAATCCGCAGCATAATTTTATTGATTTAGTTTTGGAATGCAGACCTGATCAGGTAACATTGGTTCCGGATGCAATTGGAGCCATTACGTCTTCTGCAGGTTGGGATACCATTAAAAATCAATCGTATTTAGCCGAAGTTATTCAGGAATTTCAACGTAACGGAATTAGGACTTCCATTTTTGTTGATCCAGTTTTGGAAATGATTGAGGGGGCTAAAAAAACAGGAACAGACAGAATCGAATTGTATACCGAAGCATTTGCTCATGAATATGCTTTAGGAAATAAAAACGGAATTGATCCGTATGTTAAATCGGCAGAATTGGCAAACGAATTAGGTTTGGGAATCAATGCAGGACATGATTTAAGTCTGGATAACATTCAGTTTTTCAAACAAAATATTCCGGGATTACTGGAAGTCTCAATTGGTCATGCTTTGATTGCTGAGGCTCTTTATCTTGGTTTGGATAATGTTGTAAATATGTATTTAAATAAATTGAAGTAATATGCTTTATTCAAAAATAGAAGGCAACGGAAAACCATTCATTATCATGCACGGATTTCTGGGTATGTCTGACAACTGGAAAACACTTGCCGGACAATATGTAGACGCCGGATTTCAGGTTCATATTTTAGATTTAAGAAACCACGGGCGCAGTTTACATTCAGACGAGTGGAGTTACGAAGTAATGGTGCAGGATGTTTTCGAATACTGCCAGGCAAATCAATTAACAAAAATTGATATTCTCGGACATTCAATGGGAGGGAAAGTAGCCATGCTTTTTGCAACAACGCATCCTGAAATAGTCGACAAATTAATTGTAGCAGATATTGGACCGAAATTTTACAAACAGCATCATCAGGATATTTTGGCGGGATTAAATGCAGTCGATTTTTCTATAAAACCAGGCAGAAGTGATGTTGAAGCAATCGTAGCGCAATATGTTCCTGATTTTGGGACAAGACAATTTTTGCTGAAGAATTTATACTGGAAAGAACCCGGACAACTGGCTTTCAGATTCAATCTTGAAGTTTTTAATAATAATCTGGATGCTATTGGAAAAGCTTTGCCGGATGATTTGGTTTTTAAAAAACCGACATTGTTTATTCGCGGTGGAAATTCAGGCTATGTTCAGGATTCTGATCTTGATCAAATCCGCACACATTTTCCAGATTTAAAAGTAGAAACAATTCCAAATGCAGGACACTGGCTTCACGCCGAAAATCCTAAACTGTTTTTTGAATTGACAACCGCATTTTTAAAAGAATAATCGGCTTCAAAAAAATCATTACATTTATTTAAAACTTTAAAAAAGAAAATATGAAACTATTAATTAGACTTCTTGTTACTGCTGTCCTCGTTTTGTTAATTGGTCATTTTATGACAGGTATACATGTTGTTAGTTTTACTACTGCCGTAATTGTTGCAGTAGTTTTGGGATTGTTGAATGTTTTTATAAAACCGATATTGGTAATACTTACATTTCCGGTAACTGTTGTTACGCTTGGGCTATTTTTGCTGGTTATTAATGCTGTAATAATTTTGCTTTGTACCAAAATTGTCGGAGGATTTCATGTTGATTCATTCTGGACAGCATTGTTGTTTAGTATTATTTTGTCAATTCTTCAATCTATTGCTAATAAAATTATTGGAGAAGACTAACTTTTAAATTAAAAAGCACGTTTTAAACGTCTTCAAATACAATGGATTAAAAACTTGGCTGGGTTGCAAAAATTTTATAATTTTGCAACCCAATTTTATTATGTAAATTAAAGAAGAAGATGGATATTAAAAGAGTAGCAAAAGACGCTGTGAACGAAACTATCGTAATGACAGTTGTTCACATGGATTATAAAGGTCAGGTAGCAAAAAGAATAAACGAAAAAATGCCTTTGGCAACTGTTAAAGGTTTTAGAAAAGGACAAGTACCAAAAGATCTTGTTGAAAAACAATACGGAAAAGCTATTAAGCAGGAAGAGGTTAAGAAAGTTGTTGATTTGGCATTAGAGCGTTTTGTTCAGTCTGAGAGATTAAATCTTTTAGGAACTCCTCTTGCTAAAGAAAACGAAAATTTTGACTGGGATGCCGAAGAACTAACTTTCGAATATGAAATTGGTTTGGTTCCTAACTTCGAAATTGATTTAGAAGCAAAAAACAATATCGTAAAATATATCGTTACCGCTGATGATAAATTAATCGACGGTCAGGTAGAGCGTATCCAAAAACAATTCGGAAAAGCAATTCCACAGGAAGTGGTAGCTGCAGATTCAGATTTGACTGGAACTTTCTCAAACGAAGAAAAAGGTATCAATAGTACCACTACAATTTCAGTTTCTACTTTCAACAAAGCTGCCGGAGATAAATTCATCGGTAAAAAAGTTGGGGATGTTGTTACAGTAAGCACAAAAGGTTTATTCGAAGATGATCACCAATTAATGGATTACCTAAAAGTTGGTCATGATGACGTGCATGGTTTAGATGTTGAAGTAAACTTTACTATCGAAGCAATCAACGGTGCTGAACTAGCAGAATTGAACCAGGATTTATTTGATAAATTGTTTGGAGAAGGAAAAGTAGCTTCTCTTGAAGATTTAAAAGCTAAAATTAAAGAAGATGCTGAGGCTCAATTCGCACAGCAAGCTGACCAAAAATTATTGTTAGACGTTCAGGATTTCCTGATCGAAAGCACAAAATTTGATTTACCGGCTGAATTTCTTAAAAAATGGTTACAGACTGTTGGAGAAAAAAAACTTTCTCCGGAAGAAGCTGAAGTTGAATACGCAAGATCTGAAAAAGGATTACGTTTTCAATTAATTGAAGGAAAAGCAATGGCTCAAAGTAATATTCAGATCACTTTTGAAGATTTGAAAGCTTTCACAACAAAAGCAATCAGACAACAAATGGCTCAATTTGGTCAAACAAATCCAACAGACGAAGAAGTTCAGGGAATTGTTGCCAGAGTTTTGTCTAACCAGGAAGAAGTTAAAAGACTTTCTGAGCAGGTTGTTGCTGAAAAATTGTTAGAAGTGTTTAAAGAAAAGGCAAATCCGGCAACTAAAGAAGTGACTTACGAAGAATTTATCGCTGCGTCTTACGGAGAATAAATTCAGTCTAAAAAGCAAAAAGTTGTAAAGTCGAAAGTTGTGGAGTAGAGGTTTATTAGTTTTATTTCAAATTTTAAGATTTTATTACAGATACTGAAAGATAAAAAATAGTTATATTTGAGCGTCAAAAAGATAATTTTTGACGCTCTTTTTTTAAGTTTTAAGCTTAAGTTTTTATTGCATAAATTTCGAAACTTGAAACTCATCAAATATAAAAAGAAGACAAATTGACATCATTTATAAAAAGGTATGAACTTTGTTTGATTCGTTTAAAGTCATTTTCAGACTTTAGACTTTCAAACTTTTAAACTAAAAATATGAACTACGGTAAAGAATTTAAAAAATTTGCTACAAAGCACCAGGGGGTAAATGCGATGTACTACGATAAAATCGTAGCTGCAATGAATCCTACAAACATGACTCCATACATTATCGAGGAACGCCAGTTGAATGTTTCCCAATTAGATGTGTTTTCAAGATTAATGATGGACAGGATTATCTTTTTAGGAACTGGTATCGATGATCAGATCGCGAATATCGTTCAGGCGCAGTTATTATTTTTAGAAAGTGCCGATGCTTCAAAAGATATTCAGATTTATCTGAATTCTCCCGGAGGAAGCGTTTACGCCGGATTAGGAATTTACGATACCATGCAATACATTAAACCGGATGTAGCGACAATTTGTACAGGAATGGCGGCTTCAATGGGAGCTGTACTATTATGTGCAGGAGCTGCTGGAAAACGATCGGCTTTGCCACATTCAAGAGTAATGATTCACCAGCCATCAGGAGGAGCACAAGGGGTTGCAACTGACATGGAGATCAACTTACGAGAAATGCTGAAACTGAAAGATGAATTATATAAAATTATTTCTGAGCATTCTGGTCAAACTTTTGACAGAGTCCACAAAGACAGTGAACGTGATTACTGGATGAAAGCGGATGAAGCAAAAGAATACGGAATGATTGATGAAGTGTTGAGAAGAGGATAAATAGTTATTGGTTGCTGGTTGATAGTTGTTGGTTTTAAACCATCAACCATCAACTATCAGCTATCAACAAAAAAAAGGAATGGCAAAAGTAGTATTAGAATGTTCGTTTTGTGGAAGAAAAAAGCCAGAAACCAATTTATTGATTGCAGGTATCAATGCACATATTTGTGATAAGTGTATTGAACAGGCACACGGAATTGTATTAGAAGAATTAAAATCAAGCGGGAGTGCAAAACTGGTTGGGGACTTAATTTTAAAAAAGCCAAAAGAAATCAGAGCTTTCCTGGATCAGTATGTTATTGGTCAGGATCAGACAAAAAAAGTAATGTCGGTTGCGGTTTACAATCACTACAAGCGTTTAATGCAACAGCAATTAGACGATGAGGTAGAGATTGAAAAAAGTAACATCATCATGGTGGGGCAAACCGGAACCGGAAAAACATTGGTAGCAAAAACCATTGCAAAAATGTTAGATGTTCCTTTGGCTATTGTTGATGCAACAGTTTTGACAGAAGCAGGTTATGTTGGAGAAGATGTTGAAAGTATTTTGACACGTTTACTACAGGCTGCTGATTATGATGTGACGAAAGCCGAAAGAGGAATCGTTTTTATTGATGAAATAGATAAAATTGCCCGTAAGAGCGATAATCCGTCTATAACACGTGACGTTTCCGGAGAGGGTGTGCAACAGGCTTTATTGAAATTATTAGAAGGAACAGTTGTAAACGTACCGCCAAAAGGAGGTCGCAAGCATCCGGATCAGAAATTCGTTGAAGTAAACACGCAAAATATCCTGTTTATTGCAGGAGGTGCTTTTGATGGCATAGAACGTATTATTTCTAAACGTTTGAACCGTCAGGCTGTGGGATATTCAACTTCTAAAAATGTTGACAATATTGACAAAGACAATCTTTTACAATATATTATTCCAAAGGATATTAAAGATTTTGGTTTGATTCCGGAGATCATTGGTCGTTTGCCGGTTTTAACACATATGGATCCATTGGACAGAGAAACATTGCGTGCTATTCTGACTCAGCCTAAAAATGCATTAATCAAACAATATCAGAAATTATTTTTGATGGATGAAGTGGAATTCAGTATTACTGATGAAGCTTTGGATTTTATCGTTGATAAAGCATTAGAATACAAATTAGGTGCCCGTGGATTGCGTTCATTATGCGAAGCTATTCTAACTGACGCCATGTACGAATTGCCAAGTTCAGACGATAAGGTTTTGACAATCGATGAAGATTATGCCAAACATACTTTAAGCAAAAATTTATTGAAGAGAATGGAAATTGCTTCGTAAATTTTAATTAAAAATAAATTTTAATACCTGTCCATTTATTGAACAGTTATAAATACTAAAATGAAATGTACATAAATAAAAAATGTACATTTCATTTTTTTATTATTATAAAAGCAATCTATTAGGCAGGCAATGTCTATACACACTAATTTATTTTATTATTTATTATACTCTTTCTTATAATATAACATCCTAAAATTAAGCCTAATACAATAACTGGAATTATCCAGCCATCTACAGGAACTGTTGGAACATCCTCCACATCTCCTGGAAAAGGAGGTTGGGCATGTGTATCAATAGCTACTAACAAGAATAATAAAAAAAACAACCTGATATTTTTCAAGTTATTAATGGTTCTATTTTTCACGGCTTTAATTATTTAATGATTAATTTTTTTATTACTGATTTCTCACCTTGTTCGATCCTGACAAAATAAATTCCTGGAGAGAAAGATTTATTTAGATTCACAGTTTGACCTGGTTCTACCGTTTTACTGTAAATTAATTGTCCCATAATATTTATAATACTAACTTTTGATTCTTGGGTATTATCTGTGAAGGTTAAGTTGATTACACCTCCGGTTGATGGATTTGGATACAAAAAGATTTCATTTTTTAATGTTGGTTTATTGACAAAAACAATTTTGAATCTATTAGATGCTGTACTTGCAGAATTAGCCGCATTAACCGAAAAATTATAATTTATTGAAGCTGATTCTGGTATTTCTGTATAAGTCTGATTTAATTGATCAAACAACTTAGCTGTAACCCCTTCTATATTTTTCCCTTCAATTACTAATGTATAATCTGTCGAACGATAGGTATTAATATCCAATTGAATTTCATCTGTTAAAGTAGGTAGTGCTTTACTTTCGATACTAAATAATTTTCCTTCTGTTTTTGTTGCCAGATTTTCATCTAAATTGATCAATTTTCCAGCATCATTCGCATCAATTGCATTAGTTTTATCAGCCCCAAATACAACAACCAAACCATCTGCAGCAGTTCCTTGTGCTATTAAGGCGTTTTTATCGTATAAAGTAACACGAAGGCTGGATAGTTCTTCATTAGTTTTTGCGAAGCGAAACACATTTTGATTTGTTGCTGCTGTATATTTATTGGCTTCCGTAAAGTTTAATGCCGTAGCAGCCGTAGCATTTACCTGGACAAAACAGGCCTGACCAGGCTGCAGGTAGTTATCAACAGCAGATGTGACACTATTTATTTCAGCAGTTAAGTCCCTGGCTACATACGCACCGCGAGAACCTAAAGTAGGATCCCAAACATAATAAAATTGTTTAAGGTTTGTGGCACTGCTTACTGTAGCTTTCATGTTAACTGGTGATTGATATGGATTTCCGATAAAAAGATAATTGTCTGCAATGGCATTTTGCGAAACTCCAGTTGTGCCTGTAAATAAAGTTCCGGTAGCTCTAAGCGTTGTATTTGTAGGTGTTGGTGTATTAGTAGCCAAACTAACAGTCCTGTCTCCACGCACCATCAAACGAGTTGGGATTGTTGGTGCCAGTATGGTGTTATTGGTATTAGTTACTGTTATCCACGTTTGTGTCGCATTATCAAAAGTATACAAAGAAGGATTATTGGTCCCTGTAGGATCAAAACCATTAGTACTCCCACCTGTTCCGGTTATATGAGTGCCTAAACCGGCAGTATTGCTTCCGCCTTCCTGCAGGTTTGTATAAATGGATGTACTTGTGGTTACTGGTGAAGAGAAAAATCGATAAGCCCGTCTTGCCGGAATGTAACGTTCTACGGTGACATTATCAGCATTCCACAAAATACCAGTAAATGTCCCAAAGCGGGCTGTTGCTGTGGCATCCGATTTAAAAGTGACATTTCTCTCTCCAAAATCAGCAATTCCGGACACCGTTAGTGTGTTAGCCGGATCTACGGTTAAAGTTCCCGTTCCTGAAACAATAAGATCGCCTGTAACTGTAAAATCCTGATTAAGGACAGGGGTTCCTGAGTTGATAGAAATTGTATTAGATGATATAGGTACTACTCCGGTAGACCAGTTAGAACCTACATTCCATAAATTATTAGTGGTACCCACCCAAGAAATATTTGAAGCAATTCCTTCAAATGCCCCCATAGTTGGAACAGTACGGGTTTTAGCTAAATAATCAGTAGTAATAGTAGGAGTTGCGTTTGTTGATGTCCCCAGCAATGAAACGCCTACTTTGTAATGAAGCACACTGGTGCCGCCTGCAAGAGTAAATTGCGGGTCGATATTTAAACTGTTCGCATCTTGAGCCGTTGCAGTTTGCCAGGCTGTCAAAGTTGTTTGATCAACGGCATTAAACTGGCCAAGTACAGCTCCTGTCCCTGATACGTAATAGTCATTATAATCCATTGAAGTAGGTGCTGTTGATGCTGATATAGCATAATGTGTACCTGATGCAGTTCCGGTATTGGCTCTGGTATTTGTAAAAATATTATTCTTTATATTTCTAGCGGTTGTTGAACTAAAAGAGAAAAGAGCATAAGAATTATTAGTACCAGCTGAAGCACCTCCGGTAATATTTACTGTATTGAAATATAAATCAGTATAACCGGTTGTTGTTGTAAAGCCTAGATCTGCCTCAGAAATCCCATATATAGTAGAGCTGGTAGTACCTTTGATACTCACAATATTATTAAATACTTTAATATGTTTAAGAGTAGCATTAGTCTGTGGACGAATTTTAATCCCTGATATAATTGCTGCAGTAGAGTTGGCATCTGCTACTGATAAATCACCTATAAAATTACCTGATATCTCATTAAAACTCCAATGGGAAGGGTCACAAAAAATACCAACTACCTGTACAGCACTGCTCCCTAAAGTCGGACTATTATTTTTTATATTCCAAATCCTATTCCCTGTTATTATGAAATCCTGATTTGATCTTGCAAAAATTCCAATTACACTTGAATCCACATTATGGGTATTTACTGCATAAGAAGTTAAGTTAGATATCGAATTGTTTATAATATTTGCTTTTACTGGCGTAAGGATTCCCGTTACCCCTGAAACAGCTGACCCTGAAACAGAATAATTTGTTATATCTGAAATCGTATTACCAATAATTCCATATCCAGTACCATTCATTATTCCAAAATCAGTCCTAATCCCTGCCAATCTGACTGCAGTAACACCTGTACTATTAATCGTTCTAATAGTATTGTTTTGGATGTTTACGGTTGCACTATTACCACTTTTGTATATTCCTGAGAATGCAGAATAGTTGATCAGCCTTATGTTAGCCACCATGTTCCCCTCTACTTTTATAACTCCTGTTGTAACTGAGGTAGCACTAATCTGGATACCATTAAAAACACCATCGGTACTTGTATATTTGATTACTTCAGCAGTTGTAGGAGATCCTATGATGTTTCCAACAATTGTTCCTACATTAAGAGTACCTCCGGACAACAGTAAACCATTAAAAGATGCGGTTGTATAATTCCCTGAATTTATCCAGTTAAATCCCTTAATTGTATTTCCTTGTATACTGCTTGCTGTTCCTATACCAGCATTAATGGCAATTCCTGAAAATTGATTATTACTCCCCACGTTATTACCTGAAGCACCGGTAAATGATTTTTCCCAGGTTCCTGTACATAATGCACCACTTCCTCCTATAAAGTTGTTTGATACTGTAAAACCTAAGCCTGCATTATTAATATTAATTGCTGTAAAAGCATAAGCAGTACCAATGCTACCATCAGTATTAAATTGTGTCGTTTCATAAAAACTATTCCCTGAAATAGTCCAGGCAGTTGAATTTGTAAAAAGATGGACACCATTAGAAGCTGCCGTTTTATTCAGGAAATCATAAATATTATTATTGCTGATTGTATTGGCACTGTTTTCCTTTAGACTGGTTCCCAAAGAATATATAGCATTTAAAGGTCTGTTCGCATCGGCAGCGTTAGTAATATTATTGTTATCAATGGTATTGTTGTCGTTACCGGTAGTAGCTGTAGTGGTACTAAAATTAATGATTCCGCCAGTGGCATCTAAAGTAGAGCCTTTTATGTTGGCATACTTAATGGTGTTCGAACTCGCATCGTTAATAAACCGAATGGTTGAGGTCCCCGCTGTTGAAGCGACACTGGTATTTGAAATCGTAAGATTTTTAGTCCCGGCCTGATTGAGCCTGCCGTCAATCACTACATTATCTGCACCATTAAGGTCAATAATTGGTTCGTTTAAATTACCTGAAATCGTTTTACCTGTTACAGTAGGATAAATTACAACAGTAGTATAACTGGCACTTCCTGTACCACTGGCGTTCAATACCGCAGCAGCTGTTTCAGTGGTATTATCTATCACCTGTAAAGTAATTACTCCTGTTAAAGTACCTGAGTTGATATCATCAAATGCCCCTTTTAATGTAGCATAATCTGCCCCAGCAACACCTACCGTTCTTGTAATTTGCGAATACCCGGCTGACGATAGCAGCAAAAGCATTCCAAAAACAACTGCTTTAAAGTTATTCCGGAAATAGATGTAATTTTTCATCATAGTAAATATTAGTTAATTCATAATTTATAGTTATTACCTGGTTGGATAAAAGGCTTTAAAAACTACCAAAAACTTATTATCCTTGCAGAAATCCAAATACAAATCCCATATTATTATGATATTGTTTGTATTATATATCAAATGTAGGATATTGTTTTCAAATAATTATAAATTCAAGTAATATATTATGCCAATTAAACATTGTTTTTGTTCTTCTCACAATTGCGAAGCACTTAAAATACTGGAATTATATAAAAACTAATAGAATAAATCCATCAAAAACTTAATTACAAAGTGACAGAAGGATGGCTCTGGTGTTTCCTTTTAAAGTCATTAAAATGAACGATAAATTATAATATTTGATTCTTAAGTTATAATCTTTATTTTTTAATTCGTAATATGTGTAAGTAATTTTTTATAATTTAGTGTGTGTAAATCACAAAAATTAAATTATTGTGATTTATAATTAACATTACCAGATTTCCAATTAAAATTCCTTAAGAGATTATCAGAACATATTTAACCATTAAAATAAATAAATTATGAAAAAACTTACTTTACTGAATTTTCCTAAACCATCGGTTGTGAGCCACAAAAGGCTACCCGAACCAAGTTATCTCAGGCTATTTTGCCTGATGATGTTGTTTATTCCCTTTATTAAGACTCAAGGGCAAACAGGTTTAATTAATGATGATTTTTCCACTGGCTCTACATTTAATTGGGGAGCTGTTACTGCAGGTTCAACGAGCCAAATTCAAAATGGAAAGCTTTTTGTCACTTTTCCACCACCATCAGGAGGGAAATATCGTGCTGATATTAAAAAGAATGGAGGGATAACTTTTCATGCAGGGAATTATCCAATAATTGCTATAAAGATAAACAAACCTCCACGTTGTAATTATTTCTTTGATACTAACTTAGGATCTTATAAGGCTACCAATAATAACGGTACTAAAATTGTAACCGAAACAGGCAACGTATATTATTGGGATCTTTCTACCGGTAAGTTGGGTTCTACTACACTTTCTACTACTCAGGCGACTACATTATCGCTATTTCAGATTAAAATTGCTGACATTGTACTGACTGATGCAGAGATTGCTGCTAATAAAACCAATTATGAAGCAGACTGGGTAAAGAGTTTTGCTTCTGTGGATGCATTACGCTCCTTCTTAAATCCTTCAGGAAATACGAATCCTCAATTTGAGTTTAGCGGAACATTCGTTCATCCGGGTTTACTTCATAGTACAGATGATCTTAACAGGATAAAAGATCTTGTTGATCGGCAAGTTACCCGTCCCTATCAGAGTTACCAACAGTTATTGGTTTCCGGAAAATCATCTGCTACCTATACCATGAGAGGGCCATACAGTGCTCTTACAAGAGATGCTTCCCTTACTATTGACGGAACAGGAGGAGGAACGGTTAAAAACAATGTTGAAAGTGATTTTCTTGCGGCTTATCAAAATGCATTAATGTATAAAATTACCGGCAATGAGGCCCATGCTTTAAAAGCAATTCAGATATTGGATGCTTATTCCGCCACAACTCAATCTATAGTGGGATCAGATGCCGAGTTAAATGGTTTGTATGGATTTATGTTGGTTAATGCAGCAGAAATCATGCGCTCGATCTATCCGGCCTGGCCAGCGAATAAAATTTTGCAATGTCAGAACATGCTGAAATCTGTCTTTTATCCTGTAATAGGTAATTTCAGGCCATGCGGTCATGGTAATTGGGATATCATTTGTATGAAAGCATTGATGGGAATTGCCATATTTACCGAAGATACAGCTATGTTTAACAAAACCGTAAACTACTATTATTATGGAGAAGGCAATGGAAGCATCAAAAACTATGTACTTACGGATGCCGGACAATTACAGGAGAGCAACCGCGACCAGCCACATACGATGCTGGCACTTGGCTCACTGGCAGAGTTAGCAGAAATGGCTTTAAAGCAAGGAGTTGATCTTTATGCAACTAACAATAATGCCATAATGAGAGGTTATGAATATACCTCGCAATATAACCTGGGCTTAGATGTTCCTTATCAAACAAGTTATGATTACTGCGAAAAAAATTATACCGATTATACTCCTACAGCTATTTCTCCCAACGGAAGAGGTGCATTTAGGGCAGTATTTGAAATTGCTTACAACCACTACGTTTACCGTAAAGGCATTGCAATGCCCCAGACCAAAACGGTATTAGGGCAAATGGGACCGGAAGGAGCGCCTTTTGGAGCTGATAATCCCGGGTATGGCTCTCTATTCTTTTATTTAAATACAGCCAACGATTATACTTTTTCAAATTTGGGATTAATTGATAATAATTTCACGAATACAACAGATGTCTGGAATGCTGTTACAGCAGGGTCAGTGGCCAGTAGTGAAAATGGCCAGTTAAAAGTTACTACAGTTCTTCAATCCAATGGAAAAGGCAGGGGAGACATAAAAAAAGGTACTACTATAAGTGTTCATGCGGGGAATTTTCCAATCCTTGCCATTAAAATAAAAAAGCCCGTGACCTGTAGTTTTATTTTTGATACTAACTTAGGCTCATATGGTAATGGTGCTAATAAGTGGACAGGAAAAGTAGGAGAGGATATTTATTATTACGATCTGACTCAAACGGGTTTTGGGGCAACTCCTGCTATGTTATCAACTACTGATGCTACGTCACTTACAACCTTTCAGTTTAAGGTTGCTGATATTACATCAGGGGAAACCAATTATCAGGTGGATTGGGTGAAAACGGTTCAGACTGTTGCCGAGTTGCAGGCCTTGGTTGCTCCATCCTATCAAACTATATCCTTCCCGGAAATAGCTACGATGAAAGTGGGAGACCCAGATTTTGGCGAAGCTGTATCCAGTTCAGGATTAACGGCGGCATATTCAAGTTCCAATGAAAGCGTAGCAACAATTGCAAACGGAAAAATTCATATCGTTGGTGCCGGAACTTCCGAAATCACAGCCACACAAGCCGGAGATGCAAATTATTATCCTGCCGATGCGGTTAAACGCAACCTGATTGTAGTTAAGAATGATCAGACTATTTCGTTCAATGCCTTATCTTCAAAAATAACAGGAGATTCAGATTTTGATGCAGGCGCTATTGCTTCTTCAGGTCTTTCTGTAACGTATACCAGTTCGGATGAGTCAGTAGCCAGTATTGTAAATGGCAAAATTCATATTCTTGCTTCCGGGACTTCAACTATTACCGCTTCACAGGAAGGAAATAACGTTTACGCACCGGCAGCATCACAAGCACAAGTTTTAACAGTATATGCTATTGTAAATAATGTTAAAGTTGCAGCAGGTGATGCTAAAAATAGTATTGAATGGGATTCTATTCTAAATTCCAGTTACAACATCAAACGTTCAGCCTCTTCTGGTGGTACATATACAATTGTTGGAACTGTCTCCGGACCAAAATTTACCGATACTGCGGTTACTAATGGGAATACTTATTATTATGTAGTTTCTGTAATAAATAGTCTTGGAGAAAATCCTAATAGTGCTGAAGTGATGGCGATACCAGATACAGGACAAATTAGTTTCCTGAAATTTGATGAACAAACCGGAAACCAGGCAATAGATGGTTGGGGAGCCAATCATGGTATTTTGCAAACAACAGCAACACGAGCTACTGGTCATTCAGGACTTGCTCTTAAGTTAGACGGAACAGCGACCTCTTATGCAACCTTACCTGCCGGAATTGTTAGCTCTTTGTCGAATTTTACTATTTCGGCATGGGTAAAAATGGATGCTTTGGATAACTGGATGCGTGTTTTTGACTTTGGTACTGGTACCAACAAATATATGTTTTTAACTGTTCAGGCAGGAAGTGCTAATGTTATGCGTTATGCCATTAAGAATGGAGGAGCGGAAAAACAGGTTAGTTTTAATTATATTTTACCGCTTGGTACCTGGACCCATTTTGCTGTTACCCAGTCTGAAAACACTTGTACTTTGTACATCAATGGGACTGCTGTTGCTTCGAACACCACAGTTTCTATTAAACCGTCAACTATTGGCAGTACAAATCAGAATTATTTGGGTAAATCTCAATGGAATGACCCTATGTTTAAAGGCGCTATTGATGGGTTTAAGATTTATAGCCGGGCATTGAGTGCTCAGGAAATAAATGCAGAGAATCAGTCTACCCTGAAAACAGTTAACAATAAAGTTGAAGGTTTAACTGATGTTGTGATACTAAAAAATACTGTTATTTACCCTAACCCAATTGTGAATAACAGATTTACAATCACTACCAATACAGATTTAATTGGAAAAGAGGTGCAGGTGAAATTAATTAATTTAGCAGGGCAGACTATTTATTTAAAATCAGTTAAAAATGACAGAGGTAATATAGAGGTAGTGTTGAATCAAATTTTGCCTGATGATATTTATATTTTATTACTTAACAATCAATATTCAGGTAAGATTATTATAAAATAATAATCTAATAGCTTTCATATAACAAAAATAGCCTCAGGATATTATGTTCCTGAGGCATTTTTTTATTTCTTTTTGCACTGCGAATTTGTGTTTTAATCTAAGTTTTATATTCCTTTTTTGAGAAAAGGAAATTTCTCGTGAGCCCTGATAGAAGCGTCATCCTATTGCTGCGGGGTTCGCAACAATAGATACAGCGGATAGCAGGACTGAAAGCTCTTATGAAAATAAAATTTCTGCTCCTAAAAAAACTACTGAACCCTAAACTTCTCCCGATATTCAATTGGTTTCATGCCGACCATTTTAAAAAATACTTTTCTGAAAGCTTTTGGGTCGTTATACCCTGTTTTTTCGATAATTTCAGAAATTGAAAGCTGTGTCTGTTCCAGATACTTTTTGGAACTTTCAACCCTGATATTCTGCAGATATTCAATTGGCGGAATTCCGGTAACCTGCTTAAATCTTCTCGTCATGTTTCGGGCGCTGGTTGGAATATCTTTTGTAATTTCTTCCAGTTTTTCAATTGTACTGTAATGGTTTTCAATTTTTTGCTGCAGCATAGCAACCAAACTGTCATTGTGTAAATGATTGGGTCTGAAAGTGCTGAAATAGCTTTGTTTGTATCGGTTTAAATCAATCGAAAATATCTTCGCAATCTGAACGGCAATTTCGTTTCCACAATATTTCTGTACCAAAAGAATCAATAAATGAAAGGTTGAGGTAGAGCCGCCACTGGTATATAAACTGCCATCAGCAGTTAAGGTTTCTTCTGGTTTTAATTTGACTAAAGGGAAAGCTTTCGTAAAAGCACTGCAGGCATCAACATGCGTTGTGGCTAGTTTTTCGTTAAGCAAACCTGAAGCGGCAAACAAAAACGCACCCGTACAAAAACTTGCCAGTTCTGCCCCTGACTGATGATGCTTCTGAAGCCACGGAATGAATTTTTTATTCCGGGCAATCATCTCGCTCATATTATCTGTAGTAAAAGCGGGAATCAAAATTAGGTCTAAATCTTTACTGCAAGTTTCAATAGAATTAACTTCATATCCGAATAATTTTTTTTCATTGATTTGTTCAGCCGATTGAAAAAGCATTATTTCAAAAGGTTTTTCATTTTCCTTATGTAGTTTATTAGCCGTTTCAAAAACTTCTAAAATCGCTGCAATACTTAATAATTTATAGTCGTAAGGGATGATCAAACCTACTTTCGTGCTCATGATTTTTTCTTTTACTGTATTACGAAGGTATAACTTTTGTCTTAAATGACCCTAAAGTTGACTTTAATTGTAATTTAAAACCGGTTTTGAAATTTTAAATTTGTTTTAAATAATTTGTAATTTTATAAAACATGAAAACAAAAATTTTCCTGAATCTTCCTGTTAAAGATTTAAATCGGTCAATTGCATTTTTTACCCAACTGGGATTTTCGTTTAATCCGAAATTTACGAATGAAAAAGGCACCTGTTTAATTATAGGAGAAAATATAAACGTAATGCTTTTAGTTGAAGAGTTTTACAAAACATTTACAGAAAAAGAGATTTGTAATACCGATACCACAAACGAAGCTATCATTGCAATTTCTGTTGAAACCCGAGAGGAGGTAGATGAAATAATGGAAAAAGTGGTTAAATCCGGAGGAACTGATTATATGAAAACTCAGGATTACGAATGGATGTATCAACGTACTTTCCTGGATATTGACGGGCATCACTGGGAGATTTTCTATATGGATGAAAGTCAGATGCCACAAATGGGTTAATTGTTTAAATTAAATAATTAAAAAATGATTACTGTACAGACTACTGTGAATGCTTCAATTGATAAAGTTTGGGAATTCTGGACAACCCCAAATCATATTCAGAAATGGAATAATCCTACTGATGACTGGCATACACCATCTGTAGAAAATGATGTGAGGGTTGGAGGGAAATTTAAATATACAATGGTGACAAAAGATGGAAGTGTCAGTTTTGATTATGAAGGAATTTATACTAAAACAGACAATTTTTCAGTTATTGAATATCAACTTGTCGATAACAGAAAAGGAAGTGTTTAATTTGAAAGTCAGGGAGATATAGTGAAAGTTGCAGAAATATTTGAACCTGAAATAGCACATCCTGCAAGTGGACAAAAGCAATTTTGCCGGGGCGTTATTGATAATTTTAAAAAGTATGCAGAAGAAAATTAAATGATAAAGCCAGCAAATAAAAGCAGTGAAGTAACTGAATTTTTGAACGAATTAAACCATCCGTTTAGAAAAGAGATAGAGGAACTAAGGGATTGCATTTTAGCATCAAATAAAGATTTGACTGAAAATATAAAATGGAATGCGCCTAATTATTGCTTTGAAAACGAAGACAGGATTACAATGAGGATTCAGCCAATGACCACAAAAGTTCAACTGATTTTTCACAGAGGAGCAAAAAAGCAGGAGCAGCCCAAAAACAAATTGATTGAAAATAAAAATAAAATGTTAATGTGGAAAGAAAACGACAGGGCAATCCTAATTTTTAAAAACAGCCAGGAGATTGAAAACGGAAAAGAGGAGTTGGAAAAAATTATAGAAGAATGGATAAGTGCTTCGAAAAAATAAATATTTTTTAATAGATAACTACATGATTACAGTACAAACAACAATTAATGGGTCAATAGAAAAGGTTTGGGAATTTTGGACATTACCTGAACATATTACAAAATGGGCATTTGCTTCGCCGGATTGGCACAGCCAATATGCTGAAAATGATTTAAGAGAAGGTGGGAAATTTACAACCAATATGGCAGCAAAAGATAGCAGCATGAGTTTTGATTTTGGAGGTGAATATACATTGATAAAACAAAATGAAGCCATACAATATGTAATGGGTGATGGAAGAAAAGCGGAAATCATTTTCAAAGAAACATCGAACGGAGTAGAAATTACAGAAAGTTTTGATCCTGAAACTGAAAATCCAGAAGAAATGCAACGCGGAGGATGGCAGGCTATTTTAGATAATTTTAAAAGTTATGTTGAACAAAATTAATTAATCTCGCAAAGACGCGAAGTCACAAAGTTTATCTTTTTAAGTTTTTTTTTCGACTCTGCGCCTTTGCGAGTAAACAATTCCTGGTAAAAGCATGCTTAATTATCTTATATGACTTATATGGTTTAATTATTTTAAAATAATATTATGACAAAACAAATTTGGCTGAATCTGCCTGTAAAGAATGTTGCGAAAGCAAAAGACTTTTTCTGGAAACTGGGCTTTTCGTTTAACAAGCAACATGACACACCAAGTTCTACCTGCATGGTAGTGGGAGAAGGACATTTTGTAGTAATGCTTTTTGAAGAATCAATGTTTGCCGGTTTTTCTCAAAATGGACTGACCGATACACAATCAGGTTCTGAAATTCTAATTTCGATAGATGCTGAAAGCAGGGAAGAAGTTGACGCTTTGGCAGAGAAGATAATAGAAGCTGGAGGAAACGTTTTTAGTCTGCCGGCAGAAAGTCAGGGATGGATGTACGGCTGTGGTTTTGCCGATTTGGATGGTCATCGCTGGAATATAGTATTCATGGATTTTGATAAATTACCTAAATAAATTAGATATGGAAACATTAGAATTTACAATTAGAATTAAGGCCACTGTAGAAAAAGTCTGGTCAGTACTATGGGATGATGAGACTTACAGAAAGTGGACAGGAGCTTTTTGCGAGGGTTCATACGCAATAAGCGATTGGAACGAAGGGGATAAAATACATTTTATGTCTCCAAATGGAGAAGGAATGAATAGTATTATTGAAACTAAAATTGCTAATGAGTACATGGCGTTCAAACATATTGGCGAAATAAAAGATTTCAAGGAACTGCCAATTGATGAAGAGACAAAAAAGTGGAGCGGAGCAATGGAAACCTATCGATTAACTCCCAACGATGAGTTTACAGATTTAACAGCTCAGGTTGATGTGGTCGAAAAATATATCGATTATTTTAAAGAGGCTTTTCCGAAGGGATTGGAAACGGTGAAAGAACTTTCGGAAAATTAGGTTGCAATAACAATAAATAATAACAATAGAAATATCAAATCATGGCAACATCAGTAAACCCTTATTTAATGTTTAATGGAAATTGCGAAGAAGCTTTTCTGTTTTACAAATCAGTTTTTGGAGGAGAATTTTTGTATATCGGAAAATTTAAAGATATGCCTTCAGATGCAGAAGGAGGTTGTGGCGAAGTATCAGAGAAAGATGCAAATCGAATAATGCACGTTTCGCTGCCAATTGGAAACACTGTTTTAATGGGAAGTGACAGCAATGAACAATCCGGAGATGTAACTTTCGGAGGGAATTTTTCAGTATCGATTAATGTCGAAAGCAAAGAAGAAGCAGACCGAATTTTTAACGGACTTTCAGCAGGAGGAAACGTCTTCATGCCTATGGATAACACTTTTTGGGGAGCTTATTTCGGCATGTTTACCGATAAATTTGGAATCAACTGGATGGTAAATTTCGATGTAAATGAACCAAACAAATAATTAAAAAGTTAGGTTATTTTAATAAGCGAACATAATTGTTAAATTAATTCAAAAAGTACATCGTTATGTGCTTTTTTGTTTGGAAAAAAACAAAGAATATTCTTTTTTATCAACAATAGATTGCCGATTTTTGTCGCTTCTAAATCAATAAGGATAAAATGGCACTAGAAGATAAAGAGATAATTTTATTAAAAGTTTCAGGACATGACAAACCGGGAGTTACCGCTGGTTTAACATCAGTATTAGCTACTTATGATGCCGTTGTTTTAGATATTGGCCAGGCCGATATTCACGATACCTTATCATTAGGTATTTTATTTGAAATTGAAGCCGGCTCAAGTTCAGGGCCTGTCTTAAAAGATTTGCTGTTTAAAGCTTACGAACTCGAAGTGAAGGTTAAGTTTATTCCGATTTCAATTGATGATTACGAAGTGTGGGTAAAATCACAGTCCAAACAACGTTATATAATCAATATTTTAGGAGAAAAATTAACGGCTGCACAATTGGCTGCCGTGACTAAAATAATGACAGACCAAAATCTGAATATCAACTCTATCATACGATTAACCGGAAGAACTTCTGTTGTTGAAAAAGAAGAATATCCCCGTTCCTGCATACAATTGGCAGTAACCGGAGAGATAGTCAATAAGATTGATATGACGGCAAGTTTTATGGAAATTTCAAGAACACTGGATGTCGATATTTCTTTTCAGGAAGACAATATTTACAGAAGAAACAGACGCCTGGTTTGTTTCGATATGGATTCTACCTTAATTCAGGCAGAAGTAATAGATGAATTGGCTGAACTGAATGGCGTAGGTGAACAGGTAAAGGCCATTACGGAATCTGCCATGAATGGTGAAATCGATTTTAATGAAAGTTTCAAAAAACGTATGGCGTTGCTGGAAGGCCTGAGTGAAGATGTTTTGCAAAAAGTGGCTGAAAATTTACCTATCACAAAAGGGGCACACCGTTTAATGAAAGCCTTAAAATATTATGGTTACAAAACCGCCATTTTATCAGGAGGTTTTACCTATTTTGGCGAATACCTGCAAAAAGAGCTGGGCATAGATTATGTTCATGCCAATCAGTTAGAAATTATAGACGGAAAGTTAACAGGTAAATATCTGGGAGATATCGTAGATGGTCTGAAAAAAGCAGAATATCTAATGGCTATTGCAGAAAAAGAGGGCATTCATATCAACCAGACTATTGCGGTTGGTGATGGTGCAAACGATTTGCCAATGATTAACTTAGCCGGTCTCGGAATTGCTTTCCACGCTAAACCAAAAGTAAAAGAAAGTGCCTCAACTTCTATTTCAAGCTTAGGTCTTGACGGGGTTTTGTATTTATTAGGATATCACGACAGGTATATTGATATGATGTAACTGTTTTTGTCATTTCGACGTAAGGAGAAATCACATTAGAAACTCCGCAATGAAAATAAAAAAAAACCTTAGTTCATTATTGAATTAAGGTTATATGGTAACCATTTTGTCTTCAATAACCATTTATTCATTTTTATTGAGAACTCTAAATTTTCTATTTCTTTATCGTACTTAAATTTTTCTTTCTGTTTTTCAATACTTTTATATTCCATGCTTTTTTACATCTCTTCCAAAATCTGAAAATTGAACTCTATAATTTTCGACTTTTTCAAAAATGTTTAATCTCAACATTGTATTTCCAACTCCGTGTATAATTGAATTGTTTTCATTACAATTTAAACTATACATTATGCTACTAAATATATCTTTTTCTAATTCAGGGAAAAATTCTATTACTTTATCGATCCATTCGAAAATTAGTTTTTCTTCTTCTGCCGATTGATATGAAACCCGAATAACCATTGATTTAATATTAAAAATTGATTTAATCAGGAAGCTATATATTTGTTTTGGAGGTCTTTTCAGAATGATTAAATATTTAAACCCCTACATCTCCTTCAACCGCTCCAGATAATCCCTCTGATTCGAAAGCCTCGGAATCTTGTGCTGTCCACCTAATTTATCACGTTCCTTTAACCAGTCATAAAATAAATTTTCTCTGGCAACATTAATCACCAAAGGATTCAAAGTCATATTATTGTAGCGTTTGGCTTCATAATCAGAGTTTAAAGTCTGCAAAGTTTCATCAAGCACTTTCTGGAAAAGGCCAACATCAGCTGGTTTTTTCTTGAATTCAATCATCCATTCGTGGGCTCCTTTTTCTTTGTCCTTCATGAATATAGGGGCAACGGTATACTCAACGACATCGGCTTGGGTAATTTCGCACGCTTTGGCAATTGCCTGATCCGTATTTTCGACCATTAATTCTTCACCAAAAACATTAATATGATGTTTGGTTCTGCCGGTAACCCGAATTCTATACGGATTCAATGAAGTAAAACGAACAGTATCACCAATTAAATAGCGCCACAAACCGGAATTGGTAGTAATGACGATCGCATAGTTTTTATTTAATTCTACATCAGCTAAACGAACTACTTTTTGGTTTGGAGTATCAAAAGTATCCATCGGAATAAATTCGTAGAAAATCCCGTAATCCAGCATCAACAATAAATCACTGGAATTATTCAAATCCTGAATGGCAAAAAAACCTTCGGAGGCATTATAGATTTCATAATATTTAAAATCCTTGCTTGGCAGTATGTTTTTGTATTGTTCTTTGTAGGGAGAAAAACTCACGCCCCCATGAAAATAAACTTCCAGATTCGGCCAAACCTCCAGTAGATTTCCTTTTCCGGTATCTTCCAGAACCCTGTTCATTAAAACCAGCATCCACGAAGGAACTCCGGCAAAACTGGTCACATTTTCATGTTTCGTTTCGCTAATGATGGCAGCAATTTTACTTTCCCATTCTGTCATCAGCGAAATTTTATTACTTGGCGTACTGCTGAATTCAGCCCAAATTGGCATATTTTCAATCAAAATAGCAGACAAATCCCCAAAAAAAGTATTATTGTTTTCATAAATCTGAGAACTTCCACCTAAGCGAAGGCTTTTACCCACAAATAATTCTGAATCTTCATTGTTGTTCAGATATAAGCAAAGTAAATCCTTGCTCCCTTTATAATGACAATCTTCCAGAGCTTCGTTACTTACCGGAATAAATTTACTTTTGGCATTAGTAGTTCCGCTCGATTTTGCAAACCATTTTATAGGTGTTTCCCAAAAAACATTTTGTTCGCCCTGACGTGTGCGTTCAATCAAAGGCTGTAATTCTTCATAAGTGGCAATTGGGACTCTTTCGGCAAAAGTCTGATACGAATTTATCGATGAAAATTCATATTTTTTTCCGAAAATGGTGTTTTCTGAGGCAGTTAATAAATTGTGCAGCAGCTCTTCCTGAACTTCGTTGGGATATTTTAAAAAAAGTTCAATTTGATGAATTCTTTGTTTCAGAACCCATGAGGCAAACGAATTTATTATAGATATTGGCATGAATGAATTTAGATTTTGGGGTTGCTTTTTATCATTAACGCAAAAAGCCGGAAATTTAAAATTTGAATATTAATAGACAAATACTAACTTTGGCGTTATATCAAAAATAGTGTTTTTTTATAAAAAACAATTTTTTTACAGGTAAAGATTCCTAATACGATTCACATTTTAAATTCTAAATTAAGCAATCAAAATATCAAATGACATACCAAGGTGTACTTACGAAAATGCAAACTGAAATAGGAAATCCAATTCAATATTATTTGGTTTTCCAGGATAGTTTCCTAAATGTAAATCAATTACTGAATAAAGAAATTGAGATTAACTTCGTAGGTAATCAATGCTTGAATTGTGACAAAAAAAAGAAAATATTCAGACAAGGTTTTTGTTACGATTGTTTTTATTCGAGCCCGGCTGTGGGCGACTGGATCATGAGGCCAGAACTCAGTACAGCGCATTTAGGAATTGCAGATCGTGATCTTGGCTATGAACAAAAAGTGCAATTGCAGCCTCATGTTGTATATCTTGCATTGTCAAGTGAAATAAAAGTTGGGGTAACCCGTAAAACCCAGGTTCCAACACGCTGGATAGATCAGGGTGCGACGCAGGCAATTGTAGTGGTTGAGGTGCCTAACCGATATCTAGCCGGAATTACTGAGGTAGCGTTAAAAAATCATTATGCAGATAAAACCAATTGGCGAAAAATGCTTTGTGCTGCAGGATCTTGTGATTTAATTGCGGAAAAAGCAAAAGTTGAAAGTTTACTTCCGGCAGAAGCAAGAGACTATTTCTATAACCAGAAAAACGACCTTTACGAATTGAATTATCCGGTTTTACATTATCCGGCTAAAGTGACAAGTTTAAATTTGGATAAAACACCTTCATTTCAGGGGAAATTAATTGGAATAAAAGGACAATATCTGATTTTTGAAAATGGAATTGTGTTTAATATTCGTGGCTCAGAAGGATATGTGGTAACAATTGATATTTAGTTAAACGGATAAAAATCATATTTATACATGTAAAAGTTGATACTTTTCATTACAATTTTGTAATAATTACTTATTGGAAGATTTTACTTTTAAAGAAAGAAAGAACTTAGATTTGAGAAATTCAAAACAGTTTATTCTTAGTGAATTTAAAGGTAAATCTAACAGTGTAAATATTGATAAAATGGGTATTTGGAGTGAAATAAATGCTTTTAGGCGCATTTTTATGCGAAATCTGACCAGGAATGTAGGAAAATCAAAATTTAAAGACGGCTTTTTTTTAGTCGATAAAAACGAAATAAAAAGAGTTTTAATTTGCAGGCCAAATGCCAGATTGGGAAACCTTTTATTGATATCCCCACTTGTTCAGGAAGTGGCTGAAACTTTTCCAAATTGCAAAATTGATCTATTTGTTAAAGGAACTTTGGCGCCAGTCATTTTTAAGAATTATGTTAATTTTCATAAAGCAATAGAGCTGCCTAAAAAACCTTTCAATAATTTAATCGTTTACCTTAAAGTTTGGATTTCAATCAAAAAACAAAAATACGATCTTGTAATAAACGTTGACCAGGGGTCGTCATCAGGACGACTGGCCGTACAATTTAGTGATGCTAAATATAAATGCTTCGGAGATTTAAATGAACAAAATCAAGAAATAAAAAGTGATTATAACCATATCGCAAAATATCCTGTTTACAATTTTAGAAACTATTTGACAAAATTCGGACTTAGAAAAAGTAATAAAATTATTGCCCCTTTAGACCTTAAATTAGATTCTTCCGAATTGTTAGGAGGAAAAAATATTTTAAACAACATAGTTGGGAACTCCAAAAGGACTATTTGTATTTTTACTTACGGAACAGGAAATAAATGTTTGTCAAAAAACTGGTGGGAAGATTTTTATGCCAAACTAAAGGCTGAGTATAAAGATTTTAATATAATTGAGATTTTACCGGTTGAAAATGTTTCGCAAATAGCCTTTCAGGCTCCAACATTTTACAGTAAAAATATTAGGGAAATAGGGGCCGTGATTGCCAATGCCGATCTTTTTATTGGTGCTGACAGCGGAATTATGCATTTGGCAAGTTCCGTTCAGACGCCAACAATTGGATTGTTTTCGGTTTCAAATCTCAAAAAATATATGCCTTATGATAATTGCAGTATTGGGATTGATACAAATACCTTTCCTTCTGGAGGGTATTTTAAAACTATAAATTCAATTCTCGATAATGGTAGGCTAAAATTGTATTCTAAAGCGGTATAAAATTAAAAAAGGGCCAATCAAATTATAATTAATTGGCCCTTTTGGATTATTTTTTCTTATTGAATAAACCATTTAATAAGTCGCTGGCTTTTTTAGTGGTTTCCTGTGTGTTTTTTTCCTTTTCAGTTTCGGTCTTTGTGGTGTCTTTTGCTTTCGTGTTTTTATTAATCAAGTCAGTAAGAGCAGAAGTTCCTTGTTGTTTCAGCTTTTCTTTTTGTTGACTAACCAATTGTGTAGTCAGATTGCTAACTGCTTCTTTTGTGTCGGTAGAAATTTTTGGGCTTGAAAAATTTCCTGTCAACATGGCATTTATTGGAATGTTTTCCAGCTTTGCAGCATCAGCAGGCGACATCTTCGCAATAAAAGCATTTGCTTCTGTGCCTAAATATTTGGCTGGTACATCCAGTTTAACATTGTAATTCATGGTTTGGTCAAAACCATGGGTTCCTCCAATTGTAGCTTTGATATCCTGATATTTAATATCAAACGGTTTTACGTTTACTTTTCCGTTTTCAAAAGTTAATGCCATTTTTAAATCATTTAAATTCAGCTTATTTACATCAATAAATTTGATATTTGAACCTAAAGCATTTAATAGTGTAGAGTTTTTAGCATTAACGGTGGTTGAAAGTAATTGCCCCAATAAATCACCAGTAAGTGATTTTAAATCTGGGGTTAATTCCGTTGCATTTAAATTTCCGTTTAACTTTATAGTTGAATTTAATTTACCATCAATAATCCCTGCAATTGGAGCAATTTTTTTCATCATTTCCAATTGAGTGAAAGTTTGGGCAATATCAACTTGATTGAAACCAAGATTCATATCAAATGTAGGTACTTTTTGCTTGGTCGAAACTGTTCCGTTCAGACCTATTACTCCTCCAAAAATTGAAGTTTTAAAGTTTTCCAAAGTAGCTTTTTCATCTTTTACAATCAATTTACCGGAAACATCTTTTAGTTTTAAATTATCATATAAAACAGTATTCGCCTTAGCATTTAAAGTACAGTTTAAAAATGCCGGAATCTTCATGGCTTCAGTTGGTTTTGCTTCGGTTTTTGCTGTTTCCGGCTCGCCTGAGGTCATAAAATCATCAACAGCTAACTGGTTCGAACTCATATTGAAGTTTCCTTTCAGCTCTTGTTTTTTAAACATAAAACCGTAGAAATTCTCTAAAACCCCATTGATACTGATATCACTTTTACCAGTTGTTGCATTAAATTGTTTAAGGCTGATGGTGCTCGGATTAAATTCAACCAAAGCAGTACTGATGTTCATTGACTTGTTGTTTTCGTCAGTATATTTAAATCCTGACAAGCTCATTGTACCCGCATTTTTAATGTTTTCATATTGGCTTTTTTCTACAGACGCCATATCAAAATGGGTCGTAACATCGGCTTTTAAAATTCCTGCCAATGGTTTATCCATTTTTATTGGATATGCTTTTGACAGGTTCGCCAAATTGATGGTTCCTTTTAAGGCAGCATCAACAATAGGATTTACTGTAATGTTTTTAATATTTGCTTTAGCGCTAAATACATCCTGATCAATTTTGAATGTTAATTTGTCTAAATTGACATAAGTGTCATTTAGTATTCCTGTTTCATTAATAATTTTAGTATCGATAACAATATTCTGAACTGATTTTGGCAAATTAGGATATTGAAAAGAAGCATTGTGGGATGCGATTGCAATATTAAATTGGGGAACTGTTGTGTCTGTTAATTGCCCTTTTGCAAAACCTGTAATTGTAAAATCCCCCGTAGTTTTTACGCCATCTAAACTAGAGGAATAAGCCGAAGGTATTAATCCTAAGAAATTAGTAAATGATGAGGTAGGTGTTTTAAATTTCAAATCATAAATCTGACCTGCGTCAACCATTTGTATAAATCCATCAAATTCTAAAGGCAATTGGTTAATTAAAGCTTTATTTTGCTTAAAAGTGTACTTGCTTTGATCTAAATCAATTCCTAAAACGGCATCTAAAGTCAGCGCTATATTTTTCATATAATTGACTTTGTCCATATCCAAAGAAATCTTAGCAGTTGATTTTGTTGTTAAATCGAGTTTAGAGTTAGTGAAATCTCCGGTTCCTTCGTGATTTAAACTGTCAATAACCATCTTTATTTTCGAACCCTGATCGATATATCTGAAAGTAAAATTTTCTATTTTATAGTTCTGAATTTTTAACGAAAGTGGTTTGCTCTTACCATCGGATGTGCTTTTTTCCTGGTCTTTTAAGGCGATGTCAAAATTTCCTACACCATCTTTATTGAAAATAATATTTATCAAACCATTTTCAGAACTGATTCCTTCGATGCTCATAGGTTCATCTTTTCCTTTAAAAAGTTCTTTAATGCTCATTTTTAAATTCAATTCTCCTAACGAAACTAATGTATCTCCTTCAAAAGGTGCCTTGTTGATGATAACGAGTTTCTCGATTCCAACCGTAGCATTAGGAAAGTTTTTGAATAAACTTAAATCAGCATCGGCAAAACTTACTTTTGCATCAACATTTTCGTTGATCGCCTGTGCAATTTTTGCTTTTATCTGATCTTGGAAAAAATAGGGAATAGCAAATAATGTGGCAATAAAAACCACGAGTACAATTCCTGAAATTTTTAGAATTTTTTTTAACATAACAATGATTTGAGGTTTAAAATTATAGTACAAAATTTAATCTTTGCTTCCTGCAAAAATAAACTTTATACCGGAAGGCTTTTGCAATTTTTTATAAAAATAAGAAAATCATTTTTTTTACTTTTATAAAGAAACAAAAAAATCCGTTTGAATTTATTCAAACGGATTATAATAACAGTTTATGATGTTTTATTTAATATTTATTCCATAAGGGATCATGGCCTGAACACCTTTTTGTCGTTGAAATCTTTTGATTTGTTCTATTAAAACATAATTTTCTTCGCCAATTTCTTCTTTGATAAAAGCTTCTTTTGATTTTGCAAAAGGCAAATTGGACAAAAGATCATTAAAGCTTTTTTCGTATTCAGGATAGTTCTTAGTACTGTAGGATTTAATTTTTGCAATTTTTGCAGCTTCTGCAATCGCATCATTCAGCCCTCCTATTTTATCTACCAGCCCTATTTTTATGGCTTCAGAACCAGCCCATACACGACCTTGGGCAATAGCATCAACCTGGGCGAAAGTCATTTTTCGACCTTGGGCAACATGGGCAACAAAAGTGTTGTAAATATGTTCTACACTTTCAAGAGTAAACGCTTTAAATTTTTCATCAACCGGAACAAACGGACTATAATTAGCCGAGTTTTCATGTGTTTTTACCTGCTCAGTATTAACTCCTAATTTATTAGCCAGAGGAGTAAAGTTGGGCAAAATTCCAAAAACACCAATTGAGCCCGTAATAGTATTGCTTTCAGCAAAGATTTTATTAGCATTACAAGCAATATAATAGCCACCTGAAGCAGCATAGTTCCCCATAGAAACCACAACAGGTTTTACCTTTTTGGTAATTTCTATTTCTCTCCAGATCAGATCAGAAGTCAGGGCGCTTCCTCCCGGACTATTAATTCTAAGTACAATAGCTTTTACATCATCATTTTTTCGGGCTTCCTGTAATGAACGACGCATAGATCCCTCTCCAATTACGTTTACATCTCCTTCACCCCCCATGATCTCGCCCTGAGCGTAAATAATGGCAATCTGGTCGTTCGATGTATTGGCTAAAGCAGTTGTAACATTATTTTGTGTATAATCTGTAATTGAAATTTTATTATAATCATCATCGCCAGTAACTTTCAATGCCTTTTTTATGGCATTGTGATAAACATCTTCATAGGCAACAATGTCAACCAGATTTTGTGTTTTAGCCATTTCGGGAGTTCGGGCTAATAATCCGTTGGCGATTTCATTTAGTCTGGCAACCGGAATATTTCTGCTTTTTGAAATATCTGCAGTAACTGATGACCAGATAGAATTTAAAAGGGATGTAATTTGTTCTCTGTTAGCATCACTCATCTTGTTTTCCAGAAAAGGCTCAACCGCACTTTTGTATTTTCCGTGACGTATTACTTCCATGTGGATGCCTGATTTTTCCTGAAAATCTTTAAAAAACATTACTTCAGACGAAAGACCTTTAAAATCCAGATCTCCAACCGGATTTAAATAAATGGTATTAGCCACGGAGTTTAAATAATACTCTTTTTGAGAATAAGTATTGGCATACGCCCAGACGAACTTACCTGATTTTTTAAAACCCTCAAGCGCATTTCTTAAATCTTTATACTGTGCTAATCCTAATGAAGACTCATCGTTTAAAATAGAAATCCCTTTAATCTTATCATCAGTTTTAGCAGCCTCTATTGCATTAATAACATCTGTTACACCAATTCCTTTTTTGTCAGAGAAAACATTTACCCAGGGATCTTTATATTTTCCGGCATAGTCGTTTTGAATATTTTTTAAATTCAACTCTATGACAGAATTAGCTTTAACAGAAACAGTATCATTTCCTCCAAAAATAGCTCCAATAAGAATTACGCCAAAAAAGAACAGCATGATAAAAACAAAAATACCAATAACTGTTGCGATTACATTTCCTAGAAATTTCATAAATACATTTTTTTAATAAGTAGTAGAAAAGGTTGGTTTGTTACAGATTTTTTACATTTAAATTCAGAATTGAATGATAACCCGTTTCACAAATATATTGTTAATTCTAAAATACTTTTAGTTAATTTGCATTAATTATGAAATCACAGCATCAGGTCGTTTTAGCTATAGGTAGTAATCAGGGGAATCGGTTAGAAAACATCGAAAGTTGTATTAATTTGATACATCAGGAAGTGGGAGCCGTAATTCGGGTTTCTAAACTATATGAAACTCCAGCCTGGGGTTTTGAAAGTGATGCTTTTTATAATTGTGCTTTGCTGTTGCACACGCATTTATCAGCACAAAAAATACTCAATCTGGTTTTGAAAGTGGAAAAACAATTGGGTCGGATCCGGTCAGCCCAACAAGGGTATCAATCCCGGATTATTGATGTAGATCTGATTGTTTTTGATAATGAAATAATCGATTCTGAAAAACTCCGGATTCCACATCCGCTAATGCAAAATCGAAATTTTGTTTTACTGCCCATGCAGGATTTGAAGTTAGACTGGAAACATCCTGTTTTTCAAAAAACAATTTCAGAGTTAATCGCTGTTACACCAGATGACAGCGTTTGTACAGAAGTTCAGGATTTGAAAAACCCATTGCAGCAAATTCCTTTGGAACGATTTAATTATATTGCATTTGAAGGGAATATTGGTGCCGGAAAAACGACCTTGGCACACAAAATCGCCGAAGATTTTAATGCAAAAACTGTTCTGGAACGTTTTGCCGATAATCCATTTTTGCCCAAATTTTACAAAGACCAGAACCGATATGCTTTTCCGCTCGAAATGTCTTTTCTGGCAGATCGCTATCAGCAATTGTCAGATGATTTGGCACAATTTGATTTATTTAAGGATTTTATCGTAGCAGATTATCATATTTTTAAATCACTGATTTTTGCTAAAATTACACTTGCAGAAGATGAATATAGGCTGTATCGAAATTTGTTTGATATTATTTATAAAGAAATGCCAAAACCTGATTTGTATATTTATTTGTATCAAAACACAGAAAGGTTACTTGAAAATATTAAGAAACGCGGGCGAAATTACGAACAAAATATCGAGGCAGATTATTTGGATAAAATCAATACAGGATATTTAGAATATATTAAATCTGAAACTGATCTCAATGTTTTAATAATCGATGTTTCCGATCGTGATTTTGTGAAAAATCACGATGATTATCTTTTTGTTTTAGGTGAAATTCAGAAGAAGATTGGATAATGTGTTAATTAGAAAAGGAGAATAATTACCCGATAAAATTAATTTACAAAAAGCATTATGATTATAGCATTTTCTGGAATTATCTAATTGACAAATTTTCTAATTAAATTATCTCTTCAACGAAAAATGTCCTCTGAAAAAGGGAGTATTGTTATCAATTTTTAAGACATACCAGTAATCAGATGCTGGTAACAGCGTTTTATTAAAAGTACCGTCCCAGCTTATTTTAGATGCATTAAGTTTTACGATAAGTTTTCCATAGCGGTCAAAAATAGTAACTTCGGCCTGAGGATAATTTTCAATTCCGGTCACTTCCCAAATATCATTGTAAGAGTCATTATTTGGTGTAAAAAAAGAAGGGATAATCAAAACTATAAAATTCTCACTAACTTCATTGGTACTGCATAGATTGTTTATTGTTCTTACATATGCAGTTTGCAATCCGCCGGGAACATCATAAAAAACATTGGAAGACTGGAAATTTTCACCATCTACGGAGAATTCAAAATAATCTTCATAATTTGCCAGATTAATGCTGACGGTTCTTTCATCAACATCTATGTCTTTAATAATTGGTTTTTTATACTCAATTACTGTAATTGTTTTAGCGCTTGTGCAATTTTCAGGAGTCGGGCTGGTTACATTTACAGTATAAGTTCCTGGTTTGGAAATTGTGATGGTTTGTGTAGTTTCACCTGTCGACCATACATAGTTCACTCCGGTTATTTTTGCATCCAGTACTATTGTTTCTGTCTCGCATAAAATAATATCTTGTTCATCAGTAACTGCGGGCGGGGTGTAAATTATGATATTTACTGGTACACGATTACTATTGATACATCCATTACTTGAAGCTTCGGCATAATAGGTTGTGTTTGTAGAAATTAACGGCGTGGGAAAATTATTGCCTGTATAAACGCTTGTTCCTCCTGTAGAAGTTGTGAACCAATTGATAATACCAATATTTGATGTTGCTTCCAGTACTACGCTTCCTGTACCGCATCTTGAGACCGGTGCTGAAACGGTTGGATTATTAGGAGTAGTGTTGACAGTAGCAGTAACGGCTTTTCGGTTTGCTTCGCATCCTGCATCAACAAAGTATGTTGTGGTTGCACTTATTGTTGGAGTCGTAAAAGTAGGTCCTGTACTTAATGACGTACCTCCAATGGCAGTATTGTACCAGTTAATTGTACCAGTTGAGGCAGTCGCGGTTAAGGTAATAGTCCCTGAATCGCAAACGCTGCCACTTGTGGTAGAGTTAATTACAGGAATAGTGATCTTTGTACTGGCTGCTATTTCCAGTGGTAATTCGCCCGGCATTCCCCCATATTCTACAACATATCCTTTTGGCTGATAAGCATCACCGGAATTCAATGACCCTGTATTGGATAAGTCATTCCATGATCCCCTTATTCCAATTCCCGGTTGTGTAATATGGGCATAATCTTCTTCACCTAAGTTGTTTGGCTCATTATTATTCCAAAAAGTATAACTCATATTTGTACCCGCTTCCGGACCTGTAACCCATTTCCATGTGCCTTCGGTTTCGGCATCACTTCCGCCAATCCATCCGGTTCCGGAGGCTTGTTCCCCAATTAATTTTGCCTCATCTGCAGATAGAATGGTAGCCAGATACCCTTTAAGACCATAGTAATTACTTGCTTCTGCAGCGGCCTTTGCATTAGTCCAGGTAATGCCAACGTTGGGAACAAACAAATAAAAATGTTTTGTTGATGGTAAATAATTGGCCTGACCAATAGTAATAGAGAATGTTCTGTTGCCGCTTGCTGTTGCTGAGGAATTTGTAAATACAAGATCTTTTACTGCAGACACAATATCTGAATATAATAAATCAATACCTGTTGGACTTGATAGAGTGAGTTTACCCGATAAAGTATCCCAACTTTCTTTTATATTTGGATGTAATGTTGGATTTAAAAGTTTTAACATATCAAAGCCGGAAGAATAACCGGACGAGATTTGAATATAGGCTGCCTGCGTTCCTGTTTCGTTTGGATCGTGGGTGATAGAAAAATCAGTAACGATATTGATATTGGTAGGTGAACAATATAATTGATCTCCTGTAGCTTTTAATACTGGTGGAGCAGTTGCTATTGTATTACACTTGTTTGCGTACAAAGCAAAAGGATCTTTGTATGCAGGCCAATTTGCATCAGAATATAATTTATTGTCCACTTGTATGCAGGCAAGACTTGAATTTGACTTAAAATCCAGTTGTGCTAGTTTTGTATTATTTCCGTTTTTTAAATTTAAACTGGTTAATTGATTATTATTGCAGTGAAAAAAAAATAAATCTTGATTTTTAGAAATATCTAAACTGGTTAACTGATTATTGTCACAGCTTAAAGCTCGCAGATCGGGATTATTAGAAATGCTTAAAGAAGTTAAATGATTATTACTGACATTTACGCCACTCAAAGCAATATTATTAGAAACATCAAGGTTTGATAAATTATTAACGTGACAGCTTAGATCTCTTAAAACGATGTTTGTGGAAAGATCTAAATCTGTTAATTGGTTCATGAAACAAACCAAAGTAGTCAAAGCCGTATTTTTAGTAACATCTAAACTGCGTATTTGATTAGCACCACAAAATAAATCAGTCAAAGGCGTATTTTTAGTGACATCTAAACTGGTTAATTGATTTTGAGAACAATTCAAAGTAGTCAAAGCCGTATTTTTAGTAACATCTAAACTGCTTATTGAATTAACCTGACAATCCAAAACAATCAAAGCAGTATTTTTGGTAACATCCAGACTGGTTAATTGATTATCACTACATTGTAAAAACGTTAATGATAAAAAATCCTGTAATCCTGTTAAATCAGTAATACCTTTATTTCTAACACCCAAATGAGCAATCCCACTCACCTTGGCTGTAAGTACTTTGCCATCAATAGTGCCGCTATCAATTCCTAAATCAATCAATGCTTTTTCAAAATTTGAATCAGGAATCAATGTGTATTGAGATGAACAAAGAAAACTGGATAAAAATAAAAACAGCAAAAACGTTTTTTTCATGGCGAATTAATTTGTAAACTCTTTTAGTAAAAGTAGTTAAGAGAGTTGTGAATAAATGCTATGATTAACTTTTTTTGTTTAAAAAACGATAATTTTTACATATATCATAAATTCCAATTGATTTTTTTAAATAAATCCCAAACAACTATCCCGGCACTAACAGCAATGTTTAAAGAATGTTTAGTACCCAATTGCGGAATTTCAATACATCCGTCGCAAATAGCAACGGCTTCCTGAGAAACGCCATAAACTTCGTTACCAAAAACTAAAGCATATTTTTGATTTTTTTCGACTTTAAAATCCTGAAGGAAAACAGCACTTTCTACTTGTTCAATAGCCATAGTGAGTACATTTTCTTTTTTTAGATTTTCAATAACTTCCAATACATTCTCATGATGTTCCCATGCAACAGTTTCGGTAGCTCCAAGCGCCGTTTTATGAATTTCTTTATTAGGAGGAGTGGCCGTAATACCACACAGAATTATTTTTTCTATCAAAAAAGCATCGGCAGTCCTAAAAACGGAACCTATATTATGCAGGCTGCGAATATCATCTAATACTAAAATCAGAGGTGTTTTGTCTGATTTTTTAAAATCATCAATTGATTTTCGGTCTAGTTCGCTATTTTCGAGTTTTCTCATTTAGGTTGAATTCTTCAGGTCATAAAAAAAGCTTCCAAATATAAGGAAGCTTTTTCGATTATTTTATTGTTTTCCAATTTAGCTTTTTACAGGAGCTGGTAAAACAGTACCTTTAATAGTAAGCGTTTTTGTTGGTTGTCCTTCAGCATTAGAAGTAACAGTTACCGTTTTTGTAAATGCACCAACTCTGTCAGTAGCATATTTTACACCAATAATACCTTTGCCACCAGGAGCAATTGGCTCTTTTGGACTTGTTGGTACTGTACAACCGCAAGATCCTTGTGTGTTGGTAATGATCAAAGGTTTTGTTCCGTTATTTACAAAAACAAACTCACGTTTTCCATCAGCATTGTGCTCGATAGTTCCATAATCAATAGTTTCATTTTCAAAAACCATTCCTGCTCCCTGAACTTTAGCTTCTTTTGGAGTTGCTTTTTTGGTACTTTGAGCGTTGGAAGTAGCCACTCCTAATACTGCCAGCATAGCGAATAAAATTATTTTTTTCATCATTTGTAATCTTTGATTTAATTATCAACAAATCTATATAAAATTCTTATATCTCAACTTAAAATTTACTTAAAAATTTTAATTTTTGAAGCAGTTTATTATTCCTTCAAAATGTCATAAATTCGCTGTCACAATTTTTACTAAAAAATACAATAATTTGGCAGCGAAAGAAAAAGTGGTGAAAGAAACACCCTTAATGAAACAGTATAACGAAATCAAGAGAAAATATCCTGATGCATGTCTGCTTTTCAGAGTAGGGGATTTTTATGAAACCTTTGGAGAAGATGCAGTTCGGGCCTCTAAAATTCTTGGTATAACATTAACCAAAAGAGGGGCAGGCTCAGAAACTGAAACTGCATTAGCGGGATTTCCGCACCATTCTATTAACACGTATTTGCCAAAATTGGTAAAGGCAGGACTTCGTGTTGCGATTTGCGATCAGCTTGAAGACCCGAAAATGACCAAGACTATTGTAAAACGTGGCGTTACTGAACTTGTAACTCCGGGTGTTTCTTTAAATGATGAGGTTTTACAATCTAAATCAAATAACTTTTTAGCTTCAGTTTATTTTGCTAATAAAAATATAGGAATTTCCTTTTTGGATGTTTCAACGGGAGAATTTTTAACGGCCCAGGGAAATGCAGAATACATAGATAAATTGCTGCAGAATTTCAATCCAAGTGAAGTTCTGGTTCCAAAAAATAACAAAGGTGATTTTAGAGATGCTTTTGGAGATGATTTTCATAGTTTTTATTTAGAAGACTGGATTTACAAAGAAGATTATGCTTTAGAAACTTTAACAAAACATTTTCAAACCGTTTCCTTAAAAGGTTTTGGTATTGAAGAATTGAAAGAAGGGATTATTGCTTCCGGAGCAATTTTGTACTATTTGTCAGAAACACAACATAATCGCGTGCAGCATATCACAGCGATTCAGCGTATTGCCGAAGATGCCTATGTTTGGATGGATCGTTTTACAATCAGAAACCTGGAATTATATCATAGTTATAATCCAAATGCCGTAACGCTTTTAGATGTTATTGACAGAACGCTTTCGCCAATGGGAGGGCGTTTGTTAAAACGATGGCTGGCGCTTCCTTTAAAAGACAGTAACAAAATAAAAGGACGTCATGATGTGGTTTCGTATTTAAAATCAAATTCTGAGGTTCTGCAAAAGATCCAATATCAGATTAAACAAATTTCAGATTTAGAGCGTTTGATTTCTAAGATTGCCGCAGGAAAAGTTTCACCTCGCGAGATTGTTTATTTAAAAGAATCTCTGGATGCTATTATTCCGATAAAAACATTGGCGCTTGAAAGTCCGCAAGAAGCAGTGAAAATTATTGGAGATAGCTTGCATGCTTGTGATTTATTAAGAGAAAAAATCAAAACCACCTTAAATCAGGATGCGCCGGTAGCGGTTTCGAAAGGAAATGCAATCGCTAAAGGAATTAGTGAAGAATTAGACGATTTACGTGCTATTTCTACTTCAGGAAAAGAATATCTGGAAGGAATTGAAAAAAGAGAATCAGAGAGAACCGGAATTTCTTCTTTAAAAATATCTTTTAATAATGTTTTCGGGTATTATATAGAAGTTCGAAATACACATAAAGATAAAGTACCGGAAGAATGGATTCGTAAACAAACGTTGGTAAATGCAGAACGTTATATTACCGAAGAATTAAAAGAATACGAAACGAAGATTTTAGGTGCCGAAGAAAAAATCCATAAAATTGAATCAGAACTTTTTGAGCAGTTAGTTGCCTGGATTGCTACTTATATCAAACCCGTTCAAATGAATGCCAGTTTGGTGGCACAATTAGATTGTTTGTGTTCGTTTACGCAATTGGCTGTCGAAAATGAATACGTTTGTCCGGAAATTGATGAAACATTTGAATTGGAAATCAAAAATGGGAGGCATCCTGTAATTGAAAAACAATTGCCGGTTGGAACTCCATATATCGCCAATGATGTTTATTTGGATAGGGAAACCCAGCAAATTATTATGATTACAGGTCCTAACATGTCTGGTAAGTCGGCTATTTTGAGACAAACGGCTTTAATCGTATTATTGGCTCAAATGGGAAGTTTTGTTCCGGCAGACAACGTTAGAATGGGTATTGTAGATAAAATCTTTACCAGAGTTGGTGCTTCGGATAATATTTCGATGGGAGAATCGACTTTTATGGTAGAGATGAACGAAACGGCGTCGATTTTGAACAATATATCAGACAGAAGTTTAGTTTTATTAGATGAAATTGGAAGAGGAACGAGTACGTATGACGGAATTTCGATTGCATGGGCTATTGCTGAGTTTTTACACGAACATCCGTCGAAACCTAAAACCTTATTTGCAACGCATTATCATGAGTTAAATGAAATGACAGAATCCTTGCCGAGAATCCAGAATTATAATGTTGCGGTAAAAGAATTAAAAGATACTGTTCTTTTTATCCGTAAACTGGTAAAAGGAGGAAGTGCCCATAGTTTTGGAATTCATGTAGCAAAAATGGCCGGAATGCCTCAAATTGTAATTTTGAAAGCACAGAAGTTATTAAAGAAATTAGAAAAGAACCACTCAAGTGATGCCTTAAACGGAATCAAATCTGCCGGTGATGAAATGCAAATGAGTTTCTTTAATTTGGATGATCCTTTGTTAGAAGAAATAAAGGAAGAAATACTGAGTCTTGATATAAATGCAATAACACCTGTTGAAGCATTGATGAAACTCAATGAGATAAAAAGAATGCTGGTTAAGAAATAAATTTTAATATTTAAAGTTTAGGTTATCAGAAGGTTATAAAATAAGTATGATTTTTTTTCAAAAAAGGCTTGTTTAATTGAATAAATGTCCTAAATTTGCATCCGCAATACGGAACAAGTTAAGTGTTGCAGTTCTTACTAAAATTTGAAACGCGAAAATAGCTCAGTTGGTAGAGCGCGACCTTGCCAAGGTCGAGGTCGCGGGTTCGAGCCCCGTTTTTCGCTCAAAACCATATAATGCTTGAATGGTGTGTGTTTGATTGATTTTTTTAAAATTAAGGAAATAAACATTTAAAAGTTTAATGCTCGGATGGTGAAATTGGTAGACACGCTGGACTTAAAATCCAGTGAACAGCAATGTTCGTGCGGGTTCAAGTCCCGCTCTGAGTACTAAAGCCTCTTCTTTTGAAGAGGCTTTTTTTATTGTGTAAACTCGCGTTTGTGATAAATAAATTGCGAAGTAAATTTGTTTGTCATAATCAACAATTAATAATCAACAATCAACACTAAATGGGGGCTTTTGTAATAAGTAAAAGATTTAATGATGAATATAAATTTGTGTTTACATCCAGAAAAGGGAAGGTGATATTCACAAGCTTGAGTTATGAATTGAAATTTGAATGTGAAGAAGATATTGAAAAGTTTAAAGTAAATATGGAACTGGCTAAATTTTTAAAGTTTAAAGGCTCTGGAGGTAAATATTTCTTTAAATTGATGTTGGGTGATGTTCATTTTGCGACAAGCCGTAAGTATACCACGGAATTGCTTTTGCAGAAAGGAATAAAAGAAATTGTTTTGTATGCTTCAAAATCAGAGATTTTAGACTTTTCATCGAATGATTTGATTTTTGAAGATTAAGCTTGGTAGGGAGTAAAAAAGTATTGAAAATTCAGGGGATTTTTTTGGTTTCTGATTTTCAAATAAAAAAAAACCATCTCGTCTGGCGGGATGGTTTTAAAATCTTTAGAGCTGTGTCTAATTATTTAGTAGCAGCAGCAGAATCAACTACAGCAGCAGCAGAGTCAACTACAGCAGCAGCAGAATCAACTACAGCAGCAGCAGAATCAATAGCAACAGCAGTAGAATCTGCGCCTTCAGCACCTGCAGCGTCAGCTTTTTTACAAGATACAACAGTTAAAACAGCAACAACAGCTAAACTTAAAAATACTTTTTTCATCTTACTTTATTATAAAAGGTTAATTATTAATTCGAGGCAAAGATATAAATTTTTTAATATGTAAAATATTTTTTTATTTTTTTTTTAAAATATTTTCCTTTTGCACCCGATTTTATTATTTATCAAATAATGTGCCAAATTTAACAAAATGCGTCATATTGCTTTATTTTTTGTAAACTTTATTTTTCGTTGAATATTTAAAAAACATTTGGCTATTTTGATTTACTTACTTGCGGTATATTTTACTTTTGATTAATTATTTTATAGTGAAAAAAAGGAGAAATAGGTCCGTTTTGAAAATTTTTGATAAAAAACAGATAGTAAATCAGGACTCATTCAATTTTTAGTTGATTTCTGAAATCGCTTTTATAATGGTATTTGTTGCTCCTTTATTGTCCTGAATATAGGATTTGCAAATTTGCCCTTTTTCTTTTAGTAAATTTTCATCTGAAAGTAAGTGGTCAAAAGCCTGTTTTAATTCTTGTTTATTAGAAATAACCATACAGCCTTCAATTTTTACTAATTCAATTGCTTCTGCAAAATTAGAATAATTAGGGCCTGTTACAATTGGCATCCCAAAGGTAGCCGGTTCTAAGATATTATGTATGCCAGGGTTTCCAAATCCGCCTCCAACGTAAGCAATAGTTCCATAACTATATATTTTAGTTAATAAACCAACTGTGTTAATAATGAAAACACTATAATCTGCTAATGGTTTGTTTTCTTTTTCAGAAAATAAAACCGTTTTTTTTGTGATAGCATTTTTTAGATTATCAATTTGTTCTGATTTTATATTGTGTGGGGCAATGATGAATTTTACGTTTTCTGGAGACTGATTAATATAGTCAATAAGTAAGGTTTCATCTTTTGGCCAGGAACTGCCAATGATTATTGTTGGCTGATTGTTTTTAAAAGTTTCAATGAAATCCAGTGAATTATTTCTTTCTAAAATAGCATCCACACGATCAAAACGTGTGTCTCCGGAAACAATTACGTTATAAAAACCAATTGACTCAATTTTTTCTTTTGAATATTCATTCTGAACAAAAAAATAAGTAAAAGTTTCCAGTGCCTTTCGGTAAAACCCGCCATACCATTTAAAAAACATCTGATTGTCCCTGAAAATTCCGGAGATCAAATAAGTGGGAGTTTTTTTTGTTTTTAATTCTTGTAAATAATTCAGCCAAAATTCATATTTAATAAAAAACGCCAATTCAGGATGGGCTAATTTTAAAAATTTCCTGGTATTACTTTTACTATCCAAAGGCAAATAAATAGTAACATCCGCAACGGTATTGTTTTTACGCACTTCATAGCCGGAAGGGGAGAAGAAAGTAATGATAATTTTATGCGTAGGGTGTTTTTCTTTTATTTTTTCTATTACAGGCAAACCTTGCTCATATTCTCCAAGAGAGGCAGAATGAAACCAAATAGTTCTGTCTTCCGGTTTTATTTTTTCTTCTAGAACGGTAAAAACATCTTTACGGCCATCTATAAAAAGCTTGATTTTTGGGCTAAAAAGAGCTGCGATTTTAAGAAAAAAACCTGCAATAAAAATGACTGAATTATATAGAAAAAGCATGACTTTATTTTTGGTGCTAAAATACGTTTCTTTCGAATATTTTCATTGTTTGAAGGTATTAAATAACTATTTTTGCTTTTCGTTTTAAAGATTTTGATGTAAAAACTAAATCTTCAGATTTAAATAAGAAAGTAAATGAAAAAAATTCAAATGGTTGACTTAAAAAGTCAATACGAGAAAATAAAAGCTGCAGTTGATACTTCTATTCAGGAAGTTTTAGATACAAATACTTATATAAATGGGCCACTGGTTCATCAGTTTCAAAAAAATCTCGAAGATTATTTGGGGATAAAACACGTTATTCCGTGTGCAAACGGAACTGATGCGTTACAGATTGCCATGATGGGATTAGATTTAAAACCGGGTGACGAGGTAATTACGGCTGATTTTACTTTTGCGGCTACTGTAGAAGTTATTGCTTTATTGCAATTAACACCGGTTTTGGTTGATGTTGATATGAATAATATGAATATTGATATCGAAGCGATTAAAAAAGCAATCACACCAAAAACTAAAGCGATTGTTCCTGTTCATTTATTTGGCCGTGCCGCCAATATGGATGCGATTATGGAAATTGCTGCTGAGCATAATTTATATGTTATTGAAGATAATGCACAAGCTATTGGTGCAGATTATATTTCTAAATCAGGAAAAAAAAGTAAAGTGGGAGTGATTGGACAAGTTGCGGCAACTTCATTCTTTCCGTCTAAAAATTTAGGTTGTTATGGTGATGGCGGGGCGATTTTTACCAATGATGATAAATTAGCACACATTATACGCGGAATTGTAAATCACGGTATGTATGAACGTTACCATCATGATGTAGTTGGGGTAAATTCGCGTTTGGATAGTATTCAGGCAGGGGTTTTAAATGCAAAATTGCCATTATTGGATGAATATAATGCAGCACGTCGTTTAGCAGCAACTAAATATAATTCGGCTTTTTCAGGAAATAAAAACATTATTACACCTGAATTTGATGCTAATGAAAATGATCATGTTTTTCATCAGTATGTATTGCGAATTATTAATGCTGACAGAAATGCTTTGATGCAGCATTTGTTGGATAAAGGAATTCCGTGTGCTATTTATTATCCAATTCCGTTGCATTCACAAAAAGCATATTTGGATTCCCGTTATAAAGAAGAACAGTTTCCTGTTACGAATCAACTGGTAAAAGAAGTAATTGCGTTGCCAATGCATACAGAACTCGATGATGAACAAATTAAATTTATTACCGATTCTGTTTTAGAATTTTTAAATAGATAATTTAAATTTTTAAATGATATTAAAACCCAAATTACATTGATAATTTGGGTTTTGTGTTTTAAAATTAGTCTACTTTCTTAAAAACTAAAAGCTTTCCTGAAGGATTTGAAAGTAATAATCGGTTGTCTTTAATAGAATATGTAGTCGCGCTTTGAAGTGTTTTTATAAATTCATCTTCTTTATTATTTTTGGTGCAGGCCATTAAAGTTGAAATGATGTTCGTGAAGCGGAGCAGGTCTTTTTCATAAAATATCCTTCCACTGATCGAATTGCAGCCTCCAAATCCCATAAATTTATTTTCCTCAGCATGGACTTCTATTCTGGGTAGTTCTTTTTGGAAATCAGTAATAAAAACGCTGTAACCGTTTAATTTTTCTAAAACCCAAATGTCGTGCAGGCGATAATCAGTGATATATTTTCCACAACCTTCCATCTTTATAAAATCAGCATCTGAATTGTTTTTAATTTCAACTGAAACTTTATAAGACAAGATAATTCCGGACATAGAATCCTGGCAGTCAACTTGCTGTATAGAAATTGCAGCGCTCGATGTCGTATTGCTTACTTTATATGTTTTTATATTTGCATCCATTGCCCTGACAGGTTCAACTGATGAGAAACTAAGGTGTTCCTTTCCTTCTGTCAATGAGGTAAAAACAATTTTTTCCTTTCCTATTTTAAGTTCCCAAAACGGCTCGTTTCCTGTTGCTTTAAAATACAAAGTAATATCATCTTCTTCTGGTTTGCTTTCACTTACGCTCTCTTTTTTAGTTTCTTTTGTTTCTGAAGTTTTGGGTGAAAGTGTTTTGCAACTGTATAAAATAGAGAGGGTTATGGTTAAAATTAAATACTTTTTCATGAGCAGTACTTTTAAATTGTTGTTTTTGAAAACAGAATTAATCTCAAAATAAAATAACAATGTAGTTGCAAATTTAAGAAAAATAATACAGTCGAAAGTGTGGATTCTAAAAACTGAAAACCAGAAAAGGTATTTACTTAAAGGGATTACGATAAAATACGTATTTAGAAAAATTCTAATTAATAAAAAAATTAAGTAATAAGTGTTTTTTGTATAAGTATAAATACTTATATTTGCGTAGTAATACTTAATTGAAGAAATTATGATTAAAGTAATAGTAGTTGGAAACGGCATGGTTGGTTATAAATTTTGTGAAAAATTTGTTGCAAAATCAGGACATGAAAAGTATCAGATTACCGTATTTGGTGAAGAGCCAAGACGAGCATATGATCGTGTTCACCTAAGTGAATACTTTGGAGGGAAAACAGCTGATGATTTGTCTTTGTCAACAACTGAATGGTACTTAGAAAATGGTATTACTTTAAATACTTCGGAATTAATTACTGATATTAACAGAGAAGAGAAAACAATCCATACGCATTTAGAAAAAACACATAAGTATGACTACTTAGTATTGGCTACAGGTTCATCTGCTTTTGTTCCTCCAATTGACGGAGTAGAAAAAGAAGGCGTATTTGTGTATCGTACGATTGAAGATTTAGATGCGATTATGGCTTATGCCAAAAAAATAAAACAAAAAGGAGCCAGTGAAGCAGCTGTTTTAGGTGGAGGTTTATTGGGTCTTGAGGCTGCAAAAGCAGTTCGTGACTTAGGATTGAACCCGCATGTTGTAGAGTTTGCTCCGCGTTTGATGCCAAGACAATTGGATAAAGGGGCGAGTGATATGCTGCAGTCTAAAATTGAAGAGCTTAATATTGGTATTCATCTTAATAAAGCAACGCAGTATATTGATGGAAAAGAGTGTATAACGGGAATGATGTTTGCCGATGATGAATTGTTAAAAGTTGATATGTTGGTTATATCTGCCGGAATTAAACCTCGTGATGAACTGGCAAGGGTTTCAGGACTTGAAGTTGGTTTGCGTGGCGGTGTTGTGGTAAATAATCAGATGCAAACATCAGATCCTTCTATTTTTGCTATTGGGGAAGTGGCGTTGTATAATCAAAATATTTATGGTCTTGTGGCTCCTGGTTACGAAATGGCCGATGTGGCTGCAGAGCAAATCTTAAATGGTTCTAAAACCATGAGAGAAACCATTGATATGTCGACACAATTGAAGTTAATTGGTGTTGAAGTTGCGAGTTTTGGCGACCCGTTTATTGAAAATGATGAAGTAACCGCCATTATTTACGAAAACAAATTATCCGGAATTTACAAAAGAATCAATGTTACAAAAGATTCTAAAACCTTATTGGGCGGAATTTTAGTAGGTGATTCAAGTGATTATAATTCACTTTTTCAAATTTTCAGCAATGCTATGGCTTTGCCAAAAAATCCTGAAGATTTAATTTTAGGGTCAAGAGATGGTTCTGAAGGTTCAAGCATGGGCAGTGTAATGGATTTGCCGGATACTGCCGTAATTTGTTCCTGCGAAAATGTAACCAAAGGGGCAATTTGCTGTTCACTTTTAGATGAAACCTGCTCAAGCTTTTCTGATGTTGTAAAACACACAAAAGCAACTTCAGGTTGCGGAGGTTGTAAGCCAATGGTTTCTGATTTAGTAAAAGCTACTCAAAAATCGCTAGGAAAAGAAGTAAAAGATGTTATTTGCGAGCATTTTAGCTATACACGTCAGGAATTATTCGATTTGGTAAAAATCAATAAATACGAGAATTTTTATGATGTAATCGATCATCACGGAAAAGGCGATGGTTGCGAAGTTTGTAAACCCGTTATTGCTTCGATTTTCTCCAGTATTTACAATGATACGGCTAATAAACACGTTACCACTCAGGACACAAATGATCGATTTTTGGCCAATATTCAAAGAAACGGAACCTATTCTGTTGTGCCAAGAGTTGCCGGTGGAGAAATTACTGCGGAGAAATTAATCGTGATTGGAGAAGTGGCGAAACAATTTGATTTGTATACCAAAATTACCGGTGCTCAGCGTGTTGACTTGTTTGGCGCACATTTGAATGATCTTCCAAAAATCTGGAAAATATTAATTGATAATGGTTTCGAAAGCGGTCACGCTTACGGAAAGTCACTTCGGGCTGTAAAAAGCTGTGTTGGAAATGCATGGTGTCGTTATGGAATGGATGATAGTGCCGGATTTGCTATCGAACTAGAAAACAGATATAAAGGAATTCGTTCTCCACATAAATTAAAAGGAGGGGTTTCGGCCTGTATTCGTGAATGTGCTGAAGCCCGTGGAAAAGATTTTGGTTTGATTGCAGTAGAAGGCGGCTGGAATTTATACATCTGCGGAAATGGTGGAGCTAACCCGAAACATGCTGTTTTATTGGCTGAACAAATTAATAAAGAAACGGTTATCAAATATATGGACCGCTTTTTAATGTACTATATCCGTACGGCTGGTCCGCTAATCAGAACATCTACATGGCTGGAAAAACTGGACGGAGGTTTGGATTATTTAAAAGAAGTAATTATTGAAGACAGTTTAGGTCTTTGTGAAACATTAGAAGCTGAAATGCAAACTTTGGTGAATACTTTTGAATGTGAGTGGAAACAAGTTCTTGAAAAACCAAGATTGCTAAAACGTTTCAGTCACTTCGTTAACTCGGATGAAAAAGATGATAACGTTGCTTTTGTTCCGTTAAGGGATCAAAAAATGCCAAAAGCCTGGTCGTAACCAATCAATTAAATAATAAACGTTTGCTGTCCTCTTACCCTCTTTTTTACTGCGCCATCAAACTCTCTTGATTGTAAAGGGAGGGATAAGAACACAGATTAAAAAATACAACCCAATGGAAGAAATTTTAAATCAATACGAAACAGTGCATTCAAGTGAGGCTAAAATATGGTTCAAAGCTGGTAATGTGAGTGATTTTCCTACCAACCGTGGAGGGTGCATCAAATACAAGAACAAACAGATTGCTGTTTTTAATTTTGCCCGTCGTAATGAATGGTATGCTTGCCAAAATGCTTGCCCACATAAGATGGAAATGGTGTTGTCAAGAGGGATGACCGGGTCTGCAGATGATATTCCTAAAATTGCCTGCCCAATGCACAAAAAAACGTTTTCGTTGGTTGACGGTTCGAACCTGAATGGAGACGATCTAAAAATCGCTACATATCCTGTTAAGATAGTCGAAGATGAAGTATTCGTTGGCTTTTTAGATTAATTATGTATATTTGAAAATATATTTTCAATAAAAATGAATACACCTTTCCAGAAAGCAAGTGAATGGATTGATGCTGAAAATGCTCAGGATCCAAACACAGAAACAGATCAGAATACTGAGTATCCAAAAGAGTTATTGTACTCCAACAGGATGTACGAAAAACTGATGCAGTTTTGTCCGGAAGCTTCTGAGGAGGTTCAGATTGCTTCAAAGGCACAACATATTTGCCGATGGAAAGTAGCACGCGAATCCTACCCAATGGACCGTGTTGGCTATTTGAGATGGAGAGAAGATTTAAAAAAGTTTCATGCTAAAACTACGGCTGAAATTTTAGAAAAGGCAGGATACGACCCAACTTTTATAAACAGGGTTTCTTTCTTAATTGAGAAAAAATTACTTAAAAAAGATGCCGAAACACAATTACTTGAAGATGTAATTTGCCTGGTATTCCTGGATTACTACCTGGAGCCTTTTGTTGAAAAACATGATGATGAAAAACTTAAAAATATCATCAGAAAAACCTGGGATAAAATGTCTGAAAAAGGGCATCAGGAAGCTTTAAAAATCAATTATTCCGAAGAAAATTTAAATTTGATAAAAGCGTCTTTGGAATTATAATCTGATTTTTTTATGAAAAAAAGCAATCAGGAAGTTGCAGACAAAATTACATTCAAAAATTTACGGCGATTGTATCTTTTTGCACTCTGGACTATTGCTATAACCATTATGTTAAGCCAGCTTTTAATTCAGTATAACTTAAAGCAGCAATTAAGCGATTCGAAAATTATCAATATCTCCGGAAAGCAAAGAATGTTGAGCCAAAGAATTACGAAGGAAGTTTTGATCTTAAATTTTGTTTCGGATACTTCTCAAAAAAAAGAAATTGCCCATCTTCGTAATGTTCTGTCACTTTGGATAACTAATCAGGGTGCTTTAGAAAACGGCAGTGATAGTTTGGCTTTTCCGAAAGAAAAGAGTCAACCACTTTCTAAATTATATAAAGAAATAAAACCGAGCTTCAATAATATTGTTGAATCGGTGAATTTGTTTATTTTAAATCTAGAACAAAAAAACAGTCCTGCTGATAATCAAAAACTGGTACAGAAGATTTTAAAAAACGAAGGATACTTTCTTTCGAAAATGAATGAAATTGTAACTCAGTACGATAAGGAAGCACATGAAAAAGTAACGGAACAACGCAAAACAGAATATTGGATTTTCGCATTTACACTGCTGGTATTGGTTTTAGAATTCTTTTTCATTTTTAAACCTACCAATAAAAAGATAGAAAAACTCATTGCAAAGCTTTTATCTTCTCAAAAGAAAGCTTTAAAACTCGCTTACGATACAGAAGTTATCAGCGAAATAAAGGAAAATTCGGTAAAAGAACTAAAGTCGCTAAATTATGCAATGGAAAATACGTTGCTGTATTGCCGTATTGCACCCGATGGCTCGATTATTCATATTGGAGAAAAATTTGCAAAACTATTAAACTACACCAGGTTTTCATCTAATAAAAGATTCGCCCAGGTTTTAACAACCGACGAAAAAGAACAAATCAACTTTGACCGTGTTATTTTTGAGAAACAGCGAGGTGGCTGGCAGGGTGAAATCAAAATCATCAATAAAGAAAATCAGACCATTTGGCTGGATTTATCAATGGTTCCTGTGATGATCAAAAAAGATGAATTGGAACTTTTAATTGTTTGTTTTAATATTACTGAACGTAAAAAAGCGCAACGTGAAGTTGAGCGTCTGAATATTGAAAATAGTACCGAAAAAATTAATCAGCAAAAAATTATTTCGAGTAAAATTGTTGAAAATCAGGAAAACGAACAAAACCGAATTGCTAAAGAAATTCATGATGGAATAGGGCAGATGCTGACAGGATTGAAATTTAGTCTGGAAAGCATTAATCTTGATGATAAAGAAAAATCGGCCCAGAAAATAGAATACCTGAAAAAGTTATCACTTGATATTATAAAAGGAGTCCGAACAGCTACTTTCAATTTAATGCCTCCGGAATTAAGTGATCACGGAATAGTTTCGTCGATAGCAAAACTGACACAGGAACTTTCTAAACTAACAGGAAAAGAAATTTTGTTCTACAATAAAACCGATTTTGACCAGCGACTGGATTCTTTAATAGAAATTAATATTTATAGACTGACACAGGAAGCGATTAATAATGCAATCAAATATGCTCAGTCATCTCATATTATTGTGCAGCTTTCGCACAGTGAAACCTTATTGAGTATTATAGTTGATGATAATGGTAAAGGTTTTGATATGGCATCGGTTGATAAAAAACGAAACAGCGAATCAGGAATGGGATTGTTGTTTATGAGAGAAAGGATCCAGTATATAAACGGACGCGTTTTCTTCAATTCGATTCCAGGTGAAGGAACGAGGATAACGTTTAATATTCCGATTTAAGAATAAGTCAATTGGAAAATGTGTCAAAATAGAGAATAATTTTCTAATTGACACATTTTCTAATTGACACATTTTCTAATTGACACATTTTTATTTTAAAGAATTACGTATCTTAGCCATTCCTTATAGATGAATATACGTAAAATTTCAGAATCAAAATTAAGTAAAACATGAGTGATATTATTCGAGTAGTTCTGGCTGATGATCATGTATTTGTAAGAGATGGCATCAAATCTTTACTGGAAAATGAAGCAAATATTGAGGTTGTAGGGGAAGCAATTGATGGTGCAGATGCACTTGATGTGGTTGCTGCGAATAAGCCAGATTTACTTATAGTAGATATTCGTATGCCGAATTTAACCGGTATCGAAGTAGTAGAAAAACTTAGACGCGACAATAACGATGTAAAAATCATCATGCTCTCTATGCATGAGTCGGAAGAATACGTACTTAAATCTATAAAAGCAGGAGCAGACGGTTATTTACTGAAAGGCTCAAGCAAAGATGAATTCCTGAAAGCATTACACACTGTTGCCAATGGCGGAAAATATTTCAGCGGTGATATTTCTTCCATATTAATTAGTCAGCTTACCAATTCTACTATTTCATCAGAACCTAAGCAAAATTTAGGTGAAGAAATGATGATTACCAAAAGAGAAAAAGAAATATTGACGCTTTTATTATCCGGAAAAGGAAATAAAGAAATCGCAGAAGCTCTTGAAATAAGCAAGCGTACAGCAGAGGTACATCGTTTCAATTTAATGAAAAAGCTGAAAGTGAAGAACTTAATGGAACTTTCAAACAAAGCTACCGAATATTCATTGCTATAAATAACTAAGTAAAAATACTTAATTATTTTACTAAACCTGCGAAAAAGCAGGTTTTTACTAAGTTTTAGTACTTATTTTTACCAAAAAAATATAAGTACTATGGAAAATACAAACTCACTAACACAATCGCATAAAATTTTATTTTTAAATACATTGGCTTTTACAGTGTGTTTTGCCTGTTGGACCTTAAATGGTGTTTTGGTAACTTTTTTAGTAGACAATGGTATCTTTAATTGGAGCGTTGTTGAAATAGGGTGGTTACTTGGAATTCCAATTCTCACAGGATCCATTATGCGTTTGCCAATTGGTATACTTACGGATAAGTTTGGTGGAAAATATGTGTTTTCATTATTGCTGTTGCTTTGTTCTATTCCATTATTTTTATTGCCTTTTGCGGATAGTTTTTTCATGTTCGCGCTATTAAGCTTTTTGTTCGGGATGGTAGGGACAAGTTTCGCTGTTGGAATTGGGTATACCTCGATTTGGTATCCAAAAGAATGGCAGGGTCGTGCTTTAGGAATTTTCGGAATGGGGAATGCCGGAGCTGCCATTACTACTTTTTTGGCACCTTCATTACTAAATCATTTTTCTATAGAAGATCCGCAAAATGGCTGGAAAATACTTCCTGTTATTTATGCTGTTGCGTTGGTTATTATTGGAGTTGCCTTTTTAATCTTTGCCAAAAATAAAAAAATAGAGAATAATAGCAAAACAGTTTCTCAAATGTTAGGGTCTTTAAAATCGGCCCGTGTTTGGCGTTTTGGAGCATATTACTTTTTAGTTTTTGGATGTTTCGTAGCGTATTCGCAATGGTTGTTACCTAATTTCATGAATGTATATCAAACAAGTTTAGTAATGGGTGGATTATTTGCGACTATGTTTAGTTTGCCATCAGGCGTGATTCGTGCTTTTGGAGGATATCTGTCTGATAAGTTTGGAGCCAGAAAAGTAATGTACTGGGTGTTGAGTTCATCTGTAGTTTTGAGTGCTTTATTGATGATCCCGAAAATGGAAATTATAACTACAGGACCAGGAGTTTTAGCTACTAAAAAAGGAACTATCACCGCTGTATCTGATCAAAATATTAAAATAGGAGATACAGATTTTGCCGTAGCCCAAAAAAAGGAATCCATAGCTGAGAGTACTATTTTCCCAACCAGCACTTCCTGGCAACAAGTCGTTGTGCAACAAAACCAAACGGTGAAGAAAAAAGAATTGCTTGCCAAAGGAATTACCGTGATTAAGTTTGATGCCAACATGTGGGTGTTTTTAGTATTGGTGATTTTAATTGGAATTTCATGGGGAATTGGAAAAGCAGCCGTGTATAAACATATTCCAGAATATTTCCCGACAGAAGTTGGAGTAGTAGGTGGAATGGTTGGAATGATAGGTGGTTTGGGAGGTTTCTTCGGGCCAATTATCTTTGGTTACTTATTAACGGCAACCGGAATCTGGTCTAGTTCATGGATTTTCATTTTGGTATTCTCTATTGTTTGTTTAGTTTGGATGCATTACACGATTACCAAAATCATGAATGAAAAACAACCAGTTTTATCAAAAGTAATCGACAGACAATAAGTTTTAGATTTTTAATTTTTTTAGTTAATTAATTTCAGCGAAAGCGAAACTGTTCTAATTTCTCTCTACTAAAAAGAGCTTTTGAAATTAATCAAAAGCTCTTTTTTATAAAAATATACGTTAACAGTCACTATCCTTTTTTGAATGCAAATATTCTTTTAAAAGGAATGCTTTGCCATTCCTTATTTTTTTTTGAGTAAGTAAAATCCCAATTTAATTAGATAACCTAAAAATCAGTCAGTATGAAATCACCACTACTTAGATTGCCCCTGCTTTTTATAATGTTTTTTATTATTTTTAGTTTTAAAGATAAAAATTCAAATGAGACTTATTTTAAAGCCAAAATAACAGACCCTCCAACAACAAAAAGATTAGTTCTTGAGAAGCCAAATGTAACAATTGGATTCATAAAACTTACCGATATGGCTCCTTTGGCTATTGCAAAACATCTTGGTTTTTTTGAAGCTGAAGGCTTAAATGTAAAACTGGAAGTACAGGCTAACTGGAGAGATATTTTAGACAAAGTCCTTGATCAGCAAATAGATGGTGCACAGATGCTGGCCGGTCAGCCTATTGCTGCGGCAACTGGTTGTGGACGTCAGGGTGCTTTGATAACTACTTTTTCTATGGATTTGAATGGCAATGCCATTACAGTATCTAAAGATGTCTGGTCAAAAATTGTAGATAGTATTCCACAGGAATATGGAAGACCTGTACACCCAATCCCTGCAAATGCTTTGATGCCAGCTTTGAATCGCTACAAAAAAATAAATAAACCTTTTGTAATTGGAGTAGTTGCAGCTTATTCCAATCATAATTATCAGTTGCGTTATTGGCTTGCTGCCGGAGGGATTAACCCGGGGTTTTACAGTAACAGTAATATTCAGGGAAGTAAAGGCACAACTGGCGGGGATGTGTTATTAAATATAACGGCACCACCTCAAATGCCGGAAACATTGGTTGCAGGAACTATAAATGCGTATTGTGTAGGAGAGCCCTGGAATCAGCAAGCGGTTGATCAGGGTATTGGAGTACCCATTATAACAAGTAAAGAAATTTGGAAAAATCATCCCGAGAAGGTTTTTGTTATGACAAAGGAATTTGTCGAAAAATATCCAAATACGACCATTGCTATTACAAAAGCCCTGATTAAAGCAGGAAAATGGCTGGATGATCCGGCTAATAGAAAAGAAGCAACCCGTATTTTGTCAAAATCAGCTTATGTTGACGGAGAAAAGAGGGTAATAGATAATTCTATGTTGGGAACATTTGAATTTGAAAAAGGAGATGTAAGATCTGTTCCTGATTTTAATGTCTTTTTTAGATACAATGCGACATATCCTTATTATTCTGATGGTATTTGGTTTTTAACGCAAATGAAACGTTGGGGGCAAATTACAGAGCCCAAAACAAACGAGTGGTATCATACTAAAATCAAAGAGATCTATAAACCTGAAATTTGGAATACCGCCGCCAAATTATTACTGGAAGAAGGTTTTTTGACGAATGCCGAAATTCCTGTAACGGATGGTTACAAACCTCCAACTACCGAATTTATTGATAATATGCTTTATGATGGAAAAAAGCCTTTGGAGTATATTAAAGGTTTTAAAATTGGAATTAAAGATTAATTCTACAGTTTTTTAAATTTAAAAAAGAGCTTTTGATTGATTTCGGAAGCTCTTTTTTGTGTTTTTAATGGGTATATTTGGGATTAGAAATTAAAATATAAATGAAAATTATAACATGGAATTGTAATATGGTATTCAGAAAAAAGGCTGAATTTATTTTGACCTTTAATCCTGATATTGTTGTGATTCCTGAATGTGAAAATCCGGAAAAATTGAAATTTGCCAAGGAAACTAAATTCCCAACAGATATTCTGTGGTATGGTACAAATCAAAACAAAGGACTTGGTGTTTTCTCATACAGCGATTACCGATTTGAATTACTGGACTGCCATAATCCAATTTTCAAAAACGTATGCCAATAGCTGTTACGGGCGGAAAAATAGATTTTACTTTATTTGCGATTTGGGCAAATAATCCTCAAGATAAGGACGGACAGTATGTAACCCAAGTTTGGAAAGCAATAAATTATTATGAAGGATTAATTAAGGAAAACAAAACTATTTTAATTGGAGATTTTAACAGCAATACTATTTGGGATAAACCACGAAGAGAAGGGAATCATTCTACAGTGGTAAATAAATTAGAGACTAAGAAAATATTTAGTGCTTATCATTTATATTTTAATCAGATACAAGGAAAAGAAGAACATCCAACTTTATATATGTATCGACACGAAAATAAACCTTATCATATTGATTATTGTTTTGCTTCATCCGATTTTATATCAATGTTAGAAAGTGTTGAAGTCGGAAATTATCCAGACTGGAAAGATCATAGTGATCATAAACCACTAATAGTTAATTTCAATTTATAAATAGGCTAGCTCCTCGGACAGAAATAAGTTTACCGATAAAAAACCAAACAAACATTCATAAATTAACTCTATGCCTTATAAAATAGTGTTCTTTTTTCTAATTTTTTTAAGCCTTCAAAGTTTCTCACAAGAAAATACTGCGCTAACTCCGAAAGATATATATGTAAAAGAAGGTAAAGTTTATAAAAACATAAATGATTCGATTTTTACAGGATCGGTAGAAATTCGGAGATGGACTAACAATATATTACTAGCAAAACGAGATTTCAAAGATGGTTTTATAATACTTTCAACGGAATATTATAACAAAAGCAGTAAAGGCATCCCTTGTAGAAAATCCTATTATTATGATCATGAATTCTTTAAAAAGAAAAGACAAGATCGCTTAGATTTTGACGGAAGCGTAGATTCAACTATTTCTTTTGATGAAAATGGAAAAAAAATATTAGAAGAATATTATTCAGAAAATAAAATAACATATAGTTGTGAATATAAAGAAGGAAAGAAAAATGGAAAGGAATTATGCTTATCAAAAAAGAACGGGATGATAACCAATTTTTATGATAATGGAAAAAAAATAAAATAATATATTGGAGACGCAATGTTGTGCGTCTCCAATATAGCTTATAGCTCCATAAAAAGTGTCATTAATTTTTATACACCATCCCCATATCTTCAATAGAGAATTTATCTGTCAATAAATGCAATAATTTATCTCTTAAGGCAATATACTCGGGCATTTTTACGATTTCGATTTTGTTTCTTGGTCTTGGAAGGTGTACTTCTACAATTTCCTTGATTGTTGACGCAGGGCCGTTATTCAGAACTACAATTCTATCTGATAAAAACAACGCTTCTTCGATGTCATGCGTAATCATAACGATGGTTTTTTCGCGGTTATTTAAGTTCCATAATTTTAAAACTTCCAGTTGCATAGAACCTTTAGTCAGGGCATCCAAAGCACCAAAAGGCTCGTCTAAAAGCAATACTCCCGGATTTATGGCAAATGCTCTCGCAATGGCGACACGCTGTTTCATTCCGCCCGAAAGCTGTCCCGGCAATTTGTCTTTATGCTCGAAAAGATTCACCATTTTAAGGTTCTGGATCACAATTTCATGTTTCTCCTTTTTAGAACAATTCATTACCGAATCAACAGCCTGAAAAATATTTTCCTCAACGGTTAGCCACGGCAAAAGCGAATAATTCTGAAAAACGATTCCGCGATCCGGTCCTGGCCCTTTTATTTTCTGATTCGCTAATTCCACAGTTCCCGCGGTTGGGGTTAGCATTCCTCCAATGGCATTCATAATAGTCGATTTTCCACAACCGGAATGTCCGATAATCGAAATAATTTCTCCTTTTTTAATAGACAAATTAATGTCGCTAACTGCAATGTATTTCCCTTTTGGCGTTGGGAATGATATTTCTAAATTTTTTATTTCTAAATAACTCATAACTTTTAATTTTAGATTGTTGATTTTAGATTTTAGATTGTTTGAAGCTTTAGGTTTCAAGTTTTAACTAAAAAAAACTTAAAATCTTAGCCACTTAGAAACTCAGAAACTTTTTTTACGCTTTATAAGCCACTTTACTTTCAATAAAAGTGAATAATTTGTCGAAAAGAAGGCCAACGATTCCGATGATGATGATAGCTGAGATTACTTTTTCTAAACTTAGGGCATTCCAGCTGTCCCATACAAAAAATCCAATTCCTGCACCGCCTGAAAGCATTTCACCGGCAACGATTACCAGCCAGGCAACACTGATGCTTAAACGCAATCCAGTAATGATATGAGGCAAGCTGTACGGAATTAAAATTTTGGTTAAGTAACGCATTTTTGAAAATCCGAATGCTTTTGCTACATTTTTATGATCTTGCGGAATCGAAGCCACTCCAAAAGAAGTATTGATTAAGGTAGACCAAAGTGAAGTAATGAAAACTATAAAAATAGTAGCCATTCCGGTATCTTTAAAAACGACCAATCCAATTGGGAACCATGCCAAAGGCGAAACCGGTTTTAAAAGCTGTACAATCGGATAAAAAATTTGTTTACAAGTGGTACTGGCTCCCATCAAAATCCCAATAGGAATCGCTATTAATGATCCTAATAAAAATCCAAATAAAACAGTTTTGATTGAATTAAATAATTGTAATCCAATGCCTTTGTCATTAGGTCCATAATCGTAAAAAGGATCACTCAGCATTTCTTTCAAAACGGTAAAAGTCGCTAGAGGTCCCGGAAGAGCTTCTTTGGTATAAATGCTAAGTAAACTCCAAAATCCTATAAAAACAAGGACTCCAACTCCGGCTAACAAAGTCGATTTTAATTTGGCTGCAAATTGACCCATTATTAATTTAAACTTCTCGCTTTTTACTGAATCATTGATAGTTTCCGAAGTCAAAACCTCGGCTTGACCGGAAATATCTCTTAGTGTTAATGTATCTTTATCTGACATGGCATTGTAATTTAAAATTTGAAAATTATATTTAATGAATATCTAGTATGAAGTTAATTTTACCACAGATTAAAGAACTTTAAGTAGGTTTAATAATAGCATTAAATCTGTGGTGGAAATAAACTCAGTAAGCACTTTATTTTTTAACTACTTTTAAATATCCTGCAGGATCCGAAGGGTCAAAAATCGTTTTATCCATTGTTAATGAGAAAGGCTTCATGTCATCATTTGGAACTTTTACCTTCATGCTCTTTGCAACTTCTTCGTATAAATCCTGTAAAATCAGTTTGTCTGCAATTGCTTTATAATTAGGAGCTTCTTTTAAATATCCGAATCTTACAAATTGTGCCATTGCCCAGATAGCATGTGATTTACGTGGATAATTTACCGCACCGTCTTTGTGAAATAACATATAATCTTTAGCATAAACCTGAATTCCCTGATTACATCCCAGATCATAATTACCCATCAATCTGTTTTCAATAACATCTGCAGGAGCGTTCACATAAGGCGCTTTACCGATAATTGCTGCCGCTTTTTTACGATTGGCAGGATTGTCTAACCAAATACAGGCTTCTAAAACTGCCTTCATTACTTTTACAAGATCAGTTCTGCGCTTTTCACTGAATTCTTTATTGACAACCAATGCTTTTTCAGGATGGTCTTTCCAGATATCCTGAGATGCCACTTGCGTAAAACCAATTCCCTGTTTTACGGCAACACCGCCCCAAGGTTCTCCAACACAAAACCCGTCCATATTACCAACCTTCATATTGGCTACCATTTGCGGAGGCGGAATCGTAATGATTTTAGATGTTTTTTGACTCACACCTGCAATTGCCATCCAGTTACGCAACCACAAATCGTGCGTTCCTCCGGGAAATGTCATAGCGAAAGTCACTTCTTTGTCCGCTTTTAATTTTGCTGCTACAACGGGGGCTACTTTATTCATTTGCTTGAAACCCACTTTTCCGCAAAAATCTTTTGAAAGTGTAATCGCCTGACCATTTACATTCAGCATCATGGCGATTTTCATTTCAGAACCTGCTTTTCCTCCTACCCCTGTGTAAACCGAAAACGGCATAGAATACAGACAGTGCGCTCCGTCTAATTCCCCGGTTAAAATTTTATCACGAACATTTGCCCATGATGATTCTTTGGTTACAACTACTTCAACACCATATTTTTTAAACAATCCCAATTCTTTTGCCATTACGATTGGGGAACAGTCAGTAAGTGGGATAAATCCTAGTTTTACCGGTTCATTCTGAGCAGTAACTTCTGAAAAAGAAGTTACTAAAAGAAGTACGAAGGTTACTATTGTTGTTTTGAAAACCCTTGTTGTGTGTGTGTGTAATTTTTTCATTTTAAATAGATTTAAAAATTATTTGAATTATTTCTTAGCCAGAAAATTGGGTTTGATATTTAGCATTACATAAGCAAATTGTGGAGTTAAATCGGCATTGGTAACATTTTTAACTGCTGTTGAAGCCATAGAGTTGGTCGCTTTCATGATTGAATAACCGGCTTCGATATTGATAATTTTGGTTAGATTGTATTTTACAAGTAAATCAATTTCAGTTCCTAAATATGAATTTAGTTTTCCGCCAGCTCCATCAGATAGTGTATTGGCAGCTTCAAAACCGTGTACATCTAAAAAGAAACTCAGATTGTCTTTGGCGTTATATTTCATTTTAAAGAAATAATTCAGCAAGCCTTGTTTTCCAAAACCATTGGCAGCATAAAAATAATCCATGGTTCCCCAGAATTTATGTGGCGTTCCGTACAGAGGATCAAAACGATGGTTATCAGACGTAGCGGTTACAGCTTCTGTTCCGTCATCACCGGACAAATAATCAACGCCGGGACCAATGAATAATTTTCTTCCAATTTGTAAAGTTGATGTAATAGAAGCCATGTTAGCATTTAAAGCTCTTCCATCTTTATCATGGCTGCCTTGATGATAAAGACTTCCTGTGAAATTTAATTTTCGGGTTGGGTTAGTATTAAAATAAATTCCCGTAGTGTTTCTGTTCCAGGTTCCCTCTCCATTTACCTTAGTTGTTACGGCTGGTGTTCCTGAAGTGACCATAGTATATTTATTAAAATCGTCTTTAAAGAATAGAAATGATAAATCTCCAAAGAAGAATTTCTTACCTATATATGCATATTGAAACGATTTGTACATGGTTCCAATTCCGTTTGTTCCTGCACCATACGCAGGATTTGTTCCGTTGTAGATCGTTCCGGTATTATTTTCTTTATTTTGATTAAAAGCAGCTCCAACATCTACAATCCACCCTTTGTTTGCATATTTAAAAATAATCGCATCATGTCGTCTACCTTGCTGCAACCAGTCTAAGCCTCCTAAAACTTTCTGATCATCATAAGCAATCTCCTGACGTCCTGCTTTTACAGATAAATTCTGAATTGTACTTAATGTATCTACTAATGAAATTTCTGCCCAGGCTTCATGAAATAAAATTCCGTTATTCACTTCGGTCGTTGTTTTATTGATAGAAGATGCATCCTGACCCCAAACACGAACATCCTGCAATGAGGTGTAAACTTTAAAACGATAACCTGTATATCCTGCAGATAATCTTGTTCTCTGACTGGTAAACAAGGCCGCTTTATCTCCGTCTTGTTGCAACGTTCCCTGTCCGGCACGCATTTCAACACGGTCTCTCAACTGACCAGTAAATGTAAATTGTGCTTTTGCTTCGTAATTTGCTAAGAGAGTAATAGCAAATCCTAAAACAAGTGATTTTGTTATTTTTGATGTAAAAACAGAGTGCTTTCTTAAATTCTGTTGATCAATTATTAGTTGGGTTAATTTTGACATGGTTATTTGTTTTGATTAGTATGAGGCAAACTTACATACGTACTAATACTTAAGTACTATATTTATCCCATGTTAAAACATTTTTTTTTAACTGAAAAAATCGTTTTAAAATCAATTTATTTACTGCGTTATTGCATAAATTTTAAAATAACCTAAGTGAAATAAGGGGTGTTGAGATATTTAAATTCTGGAATTTTGACTACTATTTAAAAGAAATAGAATTTATATAAGAGAAAATGAATAGTTTTTTAAGTGTTTTTTGACATAAAAAAACTGAATAGATTAAAATATACGTAGAAATTATTTTAACAGGTAGTAATAATTACTTAAAAAAAGGAGATTTTTAATTCAGGTATAGTTTTTTGAAGAAGAAATTTTGGAGTTTAGAAATACTTGTGTTCCATAATTTCGGATTGTAATTTCGGAAGTGCCAGTAAGCCAATTCTTTTGCCAACGGTTTTGATAAGTGCTTCTTTTTTAAGGCTTGAAAGCACACGGATTGCCTGTTCTTCAGTAGTACCGGCAAAGTCGGCTATTTCTTTTCGGGAAAGTTCAATTTCAATTAAGCCATTGGTTTGACCAAATTTACGGTGAATGTATAATAGTAAATCAATTACGCGTTCACGAACATTCATGTGAGCAATTTTTCGAATATTATTCTCGCTTTTGTTTAATTCATCAGCATAAAATAGCATTAGGGCATACGTAAATTCAGGAACATTCTGAAGAATTTCCATCATCGTTTCATTACTGAAATTACATAAAACAGTATCTTCGAGTGCATAAGCCCCTATTAAATAGCGTTTGCTGGTTCCAAAACCACGAAACCCAATTGTATCTCCGTTTTTGGTTAGCCTGACAATTTGTTCACGACCATTAATACCGGTTTTTACAGTTTTTACTTTTCCTTTACAAATAAAGTACAATCCCTGAATTGGAGCACCTTCAATAATAAACTGATGAGATTTTTTACATACGAAGCTGTGCTTTTTCGCAACATACTGCTTCATCTGCTCTAAGTGCAGGTGTTTTTTTATAAAACAGTTTTCGTTTGTACAGGTATAACAAATGGCCAATTCTTCTTTCATGGTATCCCTTTTTATTGATTTCCTACTTAATCCATAGTAATTAGTGAAGAGTGATTAGCTTTTTGTTTATTTTGATTTTATGCCTTTATACTAATAACTATTCACTTCAGCACTGTACAATTCTGTTCCTTATTTATTTTGATTCAAAAATATGAAAATAAATTGATAAAATAAGTATTTATACGTAAAAATACTTATTTTTGTATGGCTTAAAATAAGTGCTTTTTCTAAAGCCTTGTCAAAAGACCTTAATTGTAGTATTTAAAAGATAACCAGAATGCAAAACACAAAAATCAAAACTACCTGTTCATATTGTGGCGTTGGCTGCGGAATTATCGTTACAAATGATGCGAAAAATGGTGTGATGGTTGAAGGTGACAAAGACCATCCTGTAAATAAAGGAATGTTGTGTTCTAAAGGAATGAATTTGCATTATGTAGTTAATGATACTTCAGACAGGATTTTGTATCCACAAATGCGCGGAAGCAAAACATATCCGTTGGAACGTGTAAGCTGGGATACTGCAATTGATCGTGCAGCGGCTGTTTTTTCTTCGATAATAAAAAAACATGGCCCGGATAGTGTTGGTTTTTATATTTCAGGCCAATGTTTAACCGAAGAATATTATCTGGTAAATAAATTGGTAAAAGGTTTTTTAAAAACCAATAATATAGATACCAATTCCAGACTTTGTATGAGTTCAGCAGTTGTGGGATATAAAAAGACGTTTGGGGAAGATTCTGTTCCAATTGCCTATGACGATATCGAATTGGCAGACACATTTTTGATTACCGGAGCAAATCCGGCATGGTGTCATCCCATTTTATTCAGAAGAATTGAAAAGCACAAAGAAAATAATCCTAAGGTTAAAATAATCGTCATTGATCCAAGAAGAACGGATACGGCTGCTTTTGCCGACTTGCATTTGCAGATTATTCCGGGTTCTGATATTATTTTATATCACGCGATGGCAAAACGTATCATTGAAAAAGGGTATGTAGATCATGATTTTGTAAAAAACAATGCGGAAAATTTTAAAGAATATAAAAATTTAGTTTTAAATACTTCACTGGAAAAAGCATCAAAATTATGTGGAATTTCAGTAAACGATATCAAACTCGCTGCTGACATCATCGGAAAAGCAAAAGGATTTATTTCGCTTTGGGCTATGGGACTAAATCAGAGCGTAGTAGGTGTTGATAAAAATACAGCCTTACTGAATTTATCATTGTTAACCGGACAGGTAGGAAAACCTGGCTCCGGACCCTTCTCATTAACGGGACAACCAAATGCAATGGGTGGGCGTGAAGTAGGCGGAATGGCCAATTTATTAGCCGCGCACAAAGATTTAGCCAATCCGGAACATCGAAAAGAGGTTGCAGATTTTTGGGGAGTTGATGCTATTTCAGAAAAACCGGGCCTGACAGCTACAGAGATGTTTGAAGCGTTAGAATCTGGAAAGATGAAAGCCGTTTGGATTATCTGTACAAATCCTTTAGTGAGTTTGCCAGATTCCCGTCGGGTCGAAAAAGCACTGCAAAAAGCAAAATTTGTTGTCGTTCAGGATATCTCACACAATGCAGATACAGCTAAATATGCCGATTTATTATTGCCTGCAGCCGGATGGTTGGAAAAAGATGGTACAATGACCAATTCTGAGCGTCGTATTTCGTATTTGCCAAAAGGGATAAATGCTCCCGGTGAAGCGCTTCCGGATATTGAAATCCTGATTCGTTTTGCTAAAAAAATGAATTTTAACGGTTTCAATTTCAATAATGCCGAAGAAATTTACAAAGAGCATTGTGCGCTGACCAAAAACACCAATATTGATATTTCGTTCTTAAATTATAACCGATTAAAAACCGAAGGTACTTTTCAATGGCCGGTTCCTGATTACGGACATCCCGGAACACCTCGTCTTTTTACGGATAAAAAATTCTATACACCATCACAAAAAGCAATTTTCAATTTGCCAGCTGCAATTGAAAACAGATCAGAGCCACCAAGTCCGCAATTTCCGTTTATCCTGACCACAGGAAGGGTTCGTGACCAATGGCATACGATGACAAAAACAGGAAAAGTTTCGCGTTTAATGACGCATACACCAAGTCCGGTTTTGGAAATAAATCCAATTGATGCCTTTAAATCCGATATCAAAGATGGTGATATTGTTATTGTAACCAGTAAAAACGGAGAAGTTCGCGTAAAAGCAAAAGTTACGGATTCAATCAAAGAAAAAGTGGTTTTTCTGCCAATGCATTGGGGAAAACAACTTGAAAATGATTTAAACCGAACCAATAATTTAACGAATACCTTAATTGATCCGGTTTCCAAAGAACCAGACTTTAAATATACTACCGTTGCTATTACCAAATATGTAAAGCCTTTTCAAAAAATTGCAATTGTGGGAGCGGGGGCTGCGGCTTTCCGTTTTATACAAAATTACAGGGAATTTAATTCTACTGATGAAATTGTGGTTTTTTCAAATGAAATAAATCCGTTTTATAATCGTGTGTTGCTACCGGAATATATGACAGGCGAATTTACATGGCAGCAATTATTAAAAGTTAAGGATGGAGAAGCACTAAATAAATTGAAAATTACCATGAATGCAGGTGTTGCTGTTGGTAAGATAAATGCAGCTGACAAAACAATAATAGACACTTTAGGCGATACACATACTTTTGATTCCCTGATTTTAGCTACCGGAAGCCGCCCTTTTGTGCCGGAAAATGCTCAGTTACATTTGCCGGGACGCTTTACTGTTAGACGAAAAGAAGATGCTGATCGTTTAAAAAAACACCTTGATGACACAAATTTGCCTCCGGAAGAACAGCACGTTGTGATCGTTGGAGGAGGTTTGCTGGGATTAGAATTGGCCGCAGCCTTAAAACATAAAAAAGTAAAAATTACTATAATTCAAAGAGCTTCACGTTTGATGGAACGCCAGCTGGACCGTGTTTCAAGTAAATTATTGGCAGAAGAAGTACAGCTTCGTGATATTCAGATTTATTTTGATAATGAAGTAAGTACTGTTTTTGAAACTGATAATGATAACGAACTTGAAATTGCCCTGAAAAGTGGGCGTATCATTACTGCAAATGCTATTGTGTACACAATTGGAACAATTCCAAATATTGAAATAGCAAGAGAAACAGGTCTAGCCTGTGGTCGTGGGGTAAAGGTAAACCAGTATTTACAATCGTCGAATCCTGATATTTATGCCATTGGAGAAATTGCTGAATTCAATAATCAGTTATTCGGAATCACATCTGCTGCAGAAGAACAAGCCGATATTCTGGCTAATTTTTTGGCCGGAGATATTAGTAGCTACTATAAAGGTTCTGTTTTAATGAATATCCTGAAATTGGAAGATATTAATTTGTGTAGTATCGGAGATATTGAGATTCCGGAAAATGATGATTCTTATGAAGAAATTATCTTTGCCGATTTAAAACAGCGTTATTATAAAAAATGTATCGTTAAAAATGATTTGTTGGTTGGAGCTATTTTAATGGGTGACAAAAATGAGTTTGCCGAATTTAAAACGATGATCGAAAGTAAAATCGAATTATCAGACAAGCGAAATTCATTGCTAAGGGGAAGTTCAAATGCCAAGCCGGTTCTTGGAAAATTAGTTTGTTCCTGCAGTCAGGTTGGAGCCGGAAACATTGAGGAAACCATTAAAAGTGGTGTGAACAATTTTACTGATTTATGTAAAAATACAGGAGCAGGATTAGGTTGTGGAAGTTGTAAAACAGAGGTTAAAGAGATTTTAGCGAAATGTAAAGTATAGATTAGTTTTCAGTCGCAGTAATCAGTTTTTATACTGAGAAAACTGAGACTGAGACCTAAAACTGTAAACTAAAGAAAACATGGAATTAACGAGATTAATAGTAAAGGGAGGCGTTATTTCGCCAGGGGAACTTAAAGAAGTTGTCAATATGGCTGCGGATCAGGGTTTAGATTCGATTTCATTTGGTTCAAGACAGGATATTATTTTTCCAAAAGGCTTTAAAGCTTTGGATAAAGAAAAAATGGGGAAACATCATTTTGTTTTTCCGGATGAAAAGAGTGGTAATAATATCGTTTCTTCTTATGTTTCTACGGATATTTTCAGGAATACCAATTGGCTTACCGGAAACCGTTTTTTATATATATTAGAGCAATTTAAAGAACAGCCAAAACTTAAAGTTAATATCAACGACCCAAAGCAACAATTGGTTCCGTTGTTTACCGGGCATCTTAATTTTATTGCTTCTGAGCATGAAGATTACTGGTATTTGTACATTCGTTTACCGAAATGGCAGCGTATGGAAGTATATCCCGTATTAATTTACAGTTGGGATATTGCCACCTTTTACTATGAAATTGAACGTATTGTTTCTAAAGAATCATGCGGTATTGATATGATCTTTAGTCTGGCAAGTGAAGCTTTGAATACCAATAACCGAACTATCGATAAACCTTTAAATGTACCGTTTTATCCTTTTCCGTACTACGAAGGCATGAACCGAATGGGAATCGACCAGTATTGGCTTGGTTTGTATTGGAGAAACAATCTTTACGATTTGGATTTTCTGAAAGAAATGTGCGATTTATGCTTCGATTGTAAAATCGGGAAAATATGTATCACACCCTGGAAATCATTTATTATAAAAGGAATTCCAAAAGACCGAAAACTGGAATGGGAGAAATTTTTAGGAAAAAAAGGAATCAATGTCCGTCATTCACTTTTAGAATTGAACTGGCATTTACCGGTAGCAATGGAATGGGCTTTAAACCTGAAAACCTTTTTAGTAAGAACACTGGATCAATTTGATGTCAGTACCTATGGATTAAATTTCGGAATTTCGGAATATAATCGAGACGGGCATTATTTTACTTCGATTGTAGTCGAAAAAAATGATTTGCCCAAAGATCTGGAATCGATTAAAATTCGTGATACTTATAATGTATTGTATGCGAAGAATTTCGATCCGAATACGCGTGAATATATTGTGCATTCACAAGATATTGATAAGTTGGAATTGCCAACCATTTTGATTGAACTGAGCCGAAAATACTTTGAAGAATTAGGAAACTCAGTTCCTGAAACAACTGAAAATACGCAGAAAAAAGAAAAAACACAATTGGATATTTACCAATGTCAGGAATGTCTAACCACTTATAATCCGGAATATGGAGATGAAAGCCAGAACATTCCAAAAGGCATTCTGTTTACCGATTTAGCCGAAACCTATTGCTGTTCCTTATGTGAAGCGCCAAAAAGCAATTTCAAAATTCTGGAAGCTGTAACCATTTAATTTTTTCACCATATAAAGTGATATAAGATAATTTAAGTTTTTTCGTCACATTGAGCGAAGTCAAAATGCTTTTTGATAACAGAATATAAGCCAAAGTTAAATGAACTTATATTATATGGTTTAATTTTTCAGTTTTTTTAAATCCCGAAATCCAGTTGGAGAAAGCCCAGTATGTTTTTTGAAAACCCTCGAAAAATAGGAGTAATCATCATATCCAATGGCAGAAGCAACTTCGTTTACCGCAAATTGTTTGTCTGTCAGCATCCGTTTGATTTCAAGAATTACCCGACCCATAATCACTTCTGTCGCTGTTTTTTGTAAAATTTCATTACAAATTCGGTTGAGGTGTTTTAGGGTGATATTTAATTTGTCAGCATAAAAAGAAGGTGATTTTTCTTGTTTGAAGTTCAGTTCCAAAAGCTTTTCAAATGTATTGATTTTGACATTGTATGAATGCGTCTGATGTGAGTGGGTCTCGTTGTATTTGCGTACAATTTCAATATGGATGCAATCCAGTAGATTCAGCATTTTATCCAATTGAAAATTATTATGCTGCATATTTTCTTTACTTAAAAGATTAAAATAAGGCAAAATATTTGGTATTTCTTTGGCTTCAAAAAGCATTTCCGGCCGATTGTGAATCGAATGAAAAAAATTATAATCATTAATTTTTTTCTGCCCGAAATATAAATTGTAAAGTTCCTGCGAAAATATAATCACAAAACCTTCAATGTCATCAGACAAACTCCAATGATGCATTTGCCCGGGCTGCAAGACAAATAAGCTTCCTTTTTGGATTTCGAATCTGTCAAAATCGATTTCATGAATTCCGGAACCATGTGTGAAAAAGACCATCAAATAAGAATCATGCCGATGAGGTTCTTCGACAAAACTGTGGCTTTTTAAATGTTCCTTAAAAGTGTTTACATAAAAATCACGATGGATATCATTACAACTAAAATTCTGAACACTATAAACAGGGTACTTTTTCATAACAAAATGTCTTTATTGTGCTATATGTAGCGAAGATATAAAAAAGGTTTTGATAGAATGTATTTTACCTTTGTTTAAATAAAAAACAGCAAAGTCATGTCAAATACACTAGCCCATATTTTAAAAAACGAATGTCCACATTGTCATACAGGAAAAGTTTTTAAAGACAAGAATATTTTCCTGAATTTCGGCTTTCCAAAAATGAATGAAACATGCAGTCATTGTCATTATAAGTTCCAAAAAGAACCGGGTTATTTTTTTGGGGCAATGTACGTCAATTACGGATTGACCGTGGCGCAGGCTATTGCGACCTATTGCGTAGCTCAATTTTTCTTCGAAAAAACATTCGATTTAAGAATTATTCCAATTATTGCAGCGGTAATTATTGTATTTTCCTTCTTTAATCTGCGATTTTCAAGATTGTTGTGGATTTATATGTTTAAGAATTATACAAGCTAAAAAAATGTTATTTTTGCCTTTAAAATTGAAACTAATTTCAACTTAAAATATCAATCTTTAAATTAGACAAATGAAGGCATACGTATTTCCGGGTCAGGGTGCACAATTTCCAGGAATGGGCAAAGACTTATATGAAACATCTCCATTAGCAAAAGAATTATTCGAAAAAGCAAACGAAATTTTAGGTTTCAGAATCACAGATATTATGTTTGAAGGCACTGCCGAAGAACTAAAAGAGACAAAAGTGACACAGCCGGCCGTTTTTTTACATTCGGTTATCCTGGCCAAAACTTTAGGCGGGGATTTCAAACCTGAAATGGTAGCGGGACATTCTTTAGGAGAATTTTCAGCTTTGGTAGCGAATGGAACTTTATCTTTTGAAGACGGTCTGAAATTAGTTTCACAACGTGCTTTGGCTATGCAAAAAGCCTGCGAAATAACACCTTCAACAATGGCTGCAGTTTTAGGATTGGCAGACAATGTGGTAGAAGAAGTTTGTGCTTCTATTGACGGAATTGTTGTCGCTGCAAATTATAACTGTCCGGGACAATTAGTAATTTCAGGAGAAACATCGGCAGTAGAAAAAGCGTGTGAGGCAATGAAAGCGGCAGGAGCAAAACGTGCATTGATTTTACCTGTTGGAGGGGCATTTCACTCCCCAATGATGGAGCCTGCAAGAGAAGAACTGGCAGCAGCTATTGAAGCGACTACTTTTTCTACTCCAATTTGTCCGGTATACCAAAACGTAACGGCAAGCGCAGTTTCTGATGCTGACGAAATCAAAAAGAACTTAATTATTCAATTGACTGCTCCTGTAAAATGGACACAATCGGTACAGCAAATGATCGCTGATGGCGCGACTTTATTTACAGAAGTAGGTCCTGGGAAAGTATTGGCAGGTTTGATTGGCAAAATTGATAAAGAAGCCGTTACTGCGAATGCTTAAATTTTAGTATTTAATATACCCTAAAATAAAAAAAACCTTCTTAGACAAATAGTTTAAGAAGGGTTTTTTGTGTGGGCATTAATTTTATGTGTTGATTTTTAAATTAAGTCTAAAATTTAGTTTCTGTTGTTGCTTACTGAGTTGTTATTCTAATCTCATCAAATCGAAATACATAAATCTATGTTCTTCTTCTTTATCTGATTCTAAAAGAAATACGAAATCATTCTTTGTATAAATTGCCATTTGTTTTGGTTGATTATATGCGTCTAAAATTAATAATCGACAAGCAGGTTTATGCTCAATAAATGTCCAACCTTTGATAAAATCTAGTAATTGGTGAGAAAAACCATTTCCTTGGTAATTTTTATTTATTCCTAATCTTGCGATTTTAACTGCGGGATATTGTCTGATTCTTTTCTCGTTAGGGAGCCTGATTTTTCTATGCAATTTATTCCAAATAGAATTTTCATAGCCTAAATCATTCAAGCAATCATTTGATATAGAAAAGAAGGCAACTATTTCATTGCCTTCCTTAAAATAAATATGTATTTGTAATTTTTTCGTTTTGAAAATTTTTGGAATCTTGAATTAAGAATTCATTTATTTTTTCGTCTTCACAATCAAAACTGTTTAAAATTTCATCGTCATTTAACAATGAAAAAGCAAAATTCGACAAATCCATTTATGCTTTTTTAGCCATCACTTTGCTTACTAAAGCAAATATTTTAGCTTTTTTCGCTTCAGAAATTTTATTTGTCTTACTTGTAGATATGACAGCATTGAACCTTTCAGATTCCTTACCTTTTACTATTGGAGTAATTTTAATTGTTGTTGCCATAATCTTTAATTTAATTAAAAATATATTTTTATTTGCAAATATACAAATTTTGAATCATTTTGATTTTCGCTTATATGGGCAATAATCTTAATAAAAGTAATAATTACGCCTGTTTAGCAAACTGCAATTCAATATTCAGTTTAACTTCTTCACCAACTAAAACTCCCCCAGTTTCAAGAGCAGAGTTCCAGTTTAACCCCCAGTCTTTACGGTTAATTTTCCCTTCTATACTTAAACCTACTTTAGTATTTCCCCAAGGATCAGTCATGATACCGCTAAATTCTACAGGAAATTTCACTTCTTTTGAAACACCTTTGATAGTTAAATCTCCAACTATTTCGTAGTTTCCAGCATCAATTTTTTTGAAAGATGAAGCTTTGAACGTTAATTTTGGATTGTTCTCTACATCAAAAAAGTCTGCACTTCTTAAGTGGCCATCTCTGTCTGCATTTGCAGTATCAATAGATGCAATATCTCCAGAAAATTCAATTGCAGCATTCTCGAAGCTGTCTCCTTCTGTAGTGATTGTTGCATCGTAAGTTCCAAATTTTCCTGAAACATTGGTAAACATCATGTGTTTTACTTTAAAACCAATTTCTGAGTGAGTTGGGTCAATTGACCATTTTGTAGTTGCCATAATTTTATTTTTTAAATATTAATTTCATTTTGATAAGACAAATTTACGTTGAGAGTATTCTAAAGGCACTTAACCTAGATTAAGAAATAATAAAAACGTAATTATTTGATAATTAATTGTTTTTACGAATTGAAAAACCGACAAACAAAATCTTTCGGAATCTGTCTGTCGGTTAAAAAAAGAATGTGTTGTGTTTTTTATGAATTAATAATTCATCGGAATATCCATTAATAAAAACTCAGCATCTGTATTCGCTATAATTTCTAAAGTATCAGTTCCTGAAATTCCAACAGCATCACGGGTGTTTAATTCCTGGCCGTTGATGGTTACGTTTCCTTTTAAAACAAAAGCATAAACGCCGTTCCCTTCTTTTTTGATTTTATATTCTGTTGCAATTCCGGCATCAAAATTCCCCATATTAAACCAGGCATCCTGATGAATCCAAACTCCTTCATCATCAGCATTTGGCGATAAGATTTGTGATAATTTATTGTGTCTGTCTGCAACATCCAAAGTAATTTGTTGATAACGCGGTGTTACATTTCTTTTATTTGGATACAACCAGATTTGTAATAATTTAGTTTGCTGATCTGCATTTGGGTTAAACTCACTATGCTGAACTCCGGTTCCCGCACTCATTACCTGAATATCGCCATTTTTGATGATTTCAGTATTTCCCATGCTGTCTTTGTGTGCTAAATCACCTTCTAAGGGGATCGTAATGATTTCCATATTATCGTGAGGATGTGTTCCAAAACCCATTCCGCCAGCAATCGTGTCATCGTTTAAAACCCGAAGTGCTCCAAACTGGACTCTTTCCGGGTTGTACCAGCTTGCGAAACTAAAACTGTGATAAGCGTTAAGCCATCCGTGATTTGCATTTCCTCTTGTTTCTGCTTTGTGCAATACTATATTTTCCATGATTTATATGTTTTGTTATTTTGATAGTACAAATTTACAATCAACATCAATGAAATGCACTTAATGTAGATTAAGAAAAGATTCTGAGGTTCTGAGTTGCTAAGAATCTAAGTTTTAAATTGTGGAAGTTTTTTCGGGAGCAGTAATATTTAGTTTCAAAAAACCTCTGGTCCTGCTATCCGCTATATCTATTGTTGCGAACCCCGCAACAATAGGATGTCGCTTCTATCAGGGCTCAAATTAGAAATTTTATTTTCAGAAGTGTCTGTAAAAAAAATGACAAAGGTTTGAAGATTTTGAAGTTAACCATTCAGTTTGTTATCTCGACGAAGGAGTAATCTCCGCAAGTAGCTCGACAAACATTGGCTATTAATAGGGTTGGAATATCCAGTTTGATCTCTCCTTCGTCGAGATGACAAGATTGAGATGAATAATTATGTCGAAAGTCTTAAAAAAAAACTGAATTATTTAATTTTGATTAATTTCCCTTTACCAACTATTTCGTCAAGATAATTTGCAGAGGAACTTTTCTTATCATGCATGTAAAATAGAATAGTGTCTTTTTTGATTTGATCTTTTGAAATACTTATAATTAAATCAGTATTTATGAAATTATCCAATAGTATTGTGTTGCCATAAGAGATTTTTCCTTTTGGCAAATACTTGTTGTCAAAAACAAAAACACTATCCTTAAAAGTAATTTTATCTTTTTGGATGTATAAATAGTTGTCTTCAATTAAATAATTATATCGGCCATTAAGTTTGTCTGTTTTCTGGTTTAAGTTGATAGAAAGCAGAGTTATTATTATAAACAAATATTTCATAACATTCTAGCTATATTGATTAATAAACTGTTGTACAACCGCATCCGTATTCTCATGACGTTTTTTTATTTCCAAAGCAATTGGCGGAGCTGCTCTTTCAAGGCAATCTTTTACATCGCAGGTTTCGCAGGTAACACCAACAATTCTTTTAACAAGAGGTTTTCCATCAATGAATTTGAATTTCTTTTTCATTGCCGGAGTAATCAGAATCCCGACAGAAATACTGCGGATATTATTCTCTACAAACGGATCCTTGGTGGCCGATGAAAAAACTAAATATTCATTGCCGCTATGAACGTAACTCGAAATCTGGGCATCAAAAAAATGGGGTTTGTTTTGTCTGATCGCTTCGTTTATCGTTTTAACCGAAACCCATCTTCTGCAATAGTGCTCGTTGGTTTCGTTTGCGTGCGGCTCTTGCTGATTTGTTATATGTAATTCTTTCTTTATCTGATAAACATCAGAACCAACTGGATGTGACATTCTCAAAAAGAATAAATTTTTAAGCTGAAAATCCTTTGGTAATAAATTGGTTAATCTTTGGTAAAATGATTCCGGAGAAACTTCAAAGCTTTCTATTAGTGCTACAAATTCTTCCGGATTTGGTTTTTCATTATGTAAAAAATCATTGATTTTAGTAACAACCAATTGTCTTGGCAACAATAGCGCTCCCGCAAAATAAGAAGCATAAAAGTTATGTAAAACCTGATCAAAATTATCAAACTTTATCCAGCTGAAAGTCAATAACCGATCTGAAATTTTCAGATAATTATAAGCAATTTCTTTAGCCAGAACAAAAGCTTTCTGAGGATCATCAATTTCTGTCGAAAGCAGTAAGGTTTTACTTTTCGGAACATAAATCGAACGTAAATCACCCAGGGCTTCCTGATCTGTAAAAGCAATTTCATTAATTGTGTATTCGTACTCTTCTTTTAAAATTGCCTCTAACTCTTCAACGCTAATTTTAGAATCTAAATTAATCTGAAACGACTTCGAAAACGCAATTACTTTATCTTCTAAATCCTCAAAATAATTACTGTGTGCTTCCTGATAAGATCTTAAGGCAGCAAGAAAAAAACTTTCTCTACTCAGATTATAATGTTGCGCAATTTCAATAATGGTGCTAATAAACGCATTGACTTTGGCCGGTGCATTGGCAATAATATCAATTAAATCAGCTTCCTGAATCCCAAAAAGCTCTAGCGGGATCTCTTTTAAAATACCCGATCTCAGGATTTCGCCAATCGGAGCGAGGTTATTATCCAGTTTTAAGGATACTAATTGATCATAAGGGATGTCTAAATGTTGGCATAAAAGCAAAATCTTATCCGTCTTTGGGTATTTTTTACCCTTTTCAATTTCGTTTAAGTACGATTTTGAAAGATTGGTCAATTTGGCTAAGCCAAAAAGGGAAAGATTTTTTTGGGTTCTGACTTGTTTCAATTTTAGCCCAAATATCAGCTTTATATAGTCTTTTTCGATATCCATGAATCAAATATAGTTATTATAAAAATAATCGCCAAAAAATTATTTTTAATATTTAGCGAACGTTCGCTTGTTTTGTAAAAAACTTTTTTCTAATATTGTGGTGTAGAAATTATTAGATATGTAATTGATTGCTAAATAAATGTTTTTAAGAGACATAAATAGATAAAGCGATAACGTATTGATTAATTAGAAAATTAAAATTCACAGTTATGAAAAACCAATTAGAGATTACTGAGGCGGCAATGGAATTTTTAGCCGAAAAGAACCCTTCTTATCCAACTATTTGGACAGAAGAAGCAATTGCTTTTATAGCCGATTTGCATCGAAAATTCGAATCGCAACGAAAATTGTTGTTGTTGCAACGCGACCAAAAGCAAGTAACTTTTGATCAGGGCGTCATGCCATCTTTTCCTTCAGATACCAAAAGCGTTAGAGAGAGTAATTGGACAGCTGGGGAAATTCCGAAAGATTTATTAGACAGAAGAGTGGAGATCACCGGACCAGTTGATCGTAAAATGATTATCAACGCTTTGAATTCCGGAGCCAAAACTTTTATGGCCGATTTTGAAGACAGCACTTCACCAACCTGGCAAAATTTAATGGATGGTCAAATGAATTTAATTGATGCTGTAAACAAAACGATTTCTTACACTGATGAAGTTAAAAACAAAAATTATCAGTTAAATGAAAAAACAGCTACACTAATAGTTCGTCCAAGAGGTTTGCATTTGCCAGAAAAGCATCTTTTGATTGAAGGAAAAGAAGTTTCGGGTTCATTAGTAGATTTTGGTTTGTATGTTTTTCATAATCATAAAAGGCTTTTAGAAAATAATTCAGGACCATACTTCTATATTCCAAAATTAGAGCATTATCTGGAAGCCCGCTGGTGGAATAATGTAATTGATTTTACAGAGGATTATTTGAAACTAGAAAGAGGAACCATAAAAGTGACGGTTTTAATTGAAACCATAACGGCGAGTTTTCAGTTAGACGAAATTATATACGAATTGAAAGAACATATCGTTGGCTTGAACTGTGGACGTTGGGATTATATTTTCTCTTACATCAAGAAATTCCGAAAAAATTCAAAGTTTATCGTTCCGGACCGCGATCAGGTAAATATGTCTTCGCCTTTTATGAATGCCTATTCGAATTTGGTTATCCAAAGATGTCATAAAAGAGGGATTCATGCTATTGGCGGAATGGCAGCCCAGATTCCGATTAAAAATAATGAAGAAGCCAACGCTGTTGCTTTTGCAAAAGTAAAAACCGATAAAGAACGTGAAGTTCGCAACGGTCACGACGGAACCTGGGTAGCACATCCTGATTTGGTTTCGTTGGCAAAAGAAGTTTTTGATAAAGGTATGCCAACTCCAAATCAAATTCATATTAAAAGGGAACATCGTAAAATAACAGAAGCAGACCTGATTGAACCGCCAATCGGAATCATAACAGGAAATGGTGTTCGAAAAAACATCAATGTTGGAGTTTTGTATTTGGCCTCCTGGCTCAACGGACAAGGTGCAGCAGCTTTACATAACTTAATGGAAGACGCTGCAACTGCCGAAATTTCGAGATCGCAATTGTGGCAATGGCTTCAGAATAAAGTGACTTTGGATAATGGCAAAATTTTAAATCTGGCTTATTATCATGAATTGGCTTTAGATGAATATCAGAAAATTAAATCGGAATTAGGAGAAGAAAATTATGAAAAACGTCAATTTCCTTTAGCCGAAAAAGTATTGGAAAGATTAGTGGTAAATACTGATTTTGTTGACTTTTTGACTATTCCGTGTTACAAATACCTATAAATAATTAAAAATTTGGAATTAAAAGTTAAAAACATTTTTTCACGCAGATTTAGCAGATAACGCAGATTTTTAATTCTCAATTTTTAATTGAATAAAATGCTTTACTAACCAACTTAACTATTATTTATGAAAACAACAGAAGACAGAATTCAGGAATTGATTAACGATTGGATTACAAACCCAAGATGGAAAGGTGTTGAACGTCCTTACACCGCGACAGAAGTAGTGACACTTCAGGGTTCGTATCAAATTGAGCATTCTATTGCCAAAATGGGAGCGCAAAAATTATGGAGAAAGTTAAAAAGTCAGGATTATGTTGCTGGTTTGGGCGCGTTGACAGGAAATCAGGCGATTCAGGAAGTCGATGCTGGTTTAGAAGCGATTTATTTAAGTGGCTGGCAGGTTGCTGCCGATGCAAATTTGGCTGGAGAAATGTACCCCGATCAATCGCTATATCCGGTAAACAGCGTTCCGATGGTGGTAAAAAAAATCAATAATGCCTTGTTGCGCGCTGATCAGATTCAGACCGTAAATGAAGTTGAAGACAAAAAAGATTATCTGGTTCCGATCGTGGCTGATGCCGAAGCTGGTTTTGGGGGAAACCTAAACGCTTTTGAACTTATGAAATCAATGATTGAAGCCGGAGCATCAGGAGTTCATTTTGAAGATCAATTGAGTTCGGCTAAAAAATGCGGGCATTTAGGGGGAAAGGTTTTGGTACCAACGCAAGAGGCCATAAATAAATTGATTGCGGCGCGCCTGGCTTCAGATGTTATGGGAGTTTCAACTCTTATTGTAGCAAGAACAGATGCCGATGCGGCTAATTTATTAACAAGTGATGCTGATCCAAGAGATGCCAAATTCATTACAGGCGAAAAAACGAACGAGGGTTTTTTCTATGTAAAAAATGGTATCGAGCAGGGAATTGCGAGAGGTTTGAGCTACGCACCGTATGCCGATTTGATTTGGATGGAAACCAGTAATCCGGATTTGGTTTATGCGAAAAAATTTGCAGATGCCATGAAAAAAGAATTTCCGGATAAAATGCTGGCTTATAATTGTTCGCCATCCTTTAACTGGGCTGCAAAATTATCTGTTGCAGAAATGGAAACGTTCAGAGAAGATTTGGCGGCAATGGGATATAAATTTCAGTTCATTACTTTGGCCGGTTTCCATGCTTTGAATACGAGTATGTTCGAATTATCTAAAGCGTATAAAGAAAGAGGAATGGCCGGCTACTCTGAATTACAGGAAAGAGAATTTGCTTTGCAGAAAAACGGATTCAGAGCGGTAAAACATCAGGCTTTTGTTGGAACTTCTTATTTTGATGCCGTGCAAAATACGGTAACAATCGGAAGATCTTCAACCACCGCTATGAAGCATTCTACGGAGGTTGAACAATTTTAATTTTTAATTCAAACAAAAACACGATCCCGTTCAAGGATCGTGTTTTCTATTTTTTGCTATTTTGGATAGCCCAAATTAAGAGTGTGTTTTTTTCTTTTGGTAAACCTAATTTTTCAATTATTTTGCTTCGGTGTCCTTCTACAGTTTTTTCAGACAAAAATAACAGTTCGGCTATTTGTCTTGTTGTTTTTTGTTGTGTAATAAGCTCAATAATTTTTCTCTCTGATAAGGTCAATTTGGATAATTCATCAGCCTCATTTGGTACATCTGTTATTAGATCGTCTTCTAAAAAAAGGCTAAAGTAGCGGTTTCCTTTTTTTACTTCCAGCAAGCATTTTTCTAATTCAGTTTGAGCATGTTCTTTTAGTATATAGCCATAAATTCCGTATTCTTTAGCTTTTTTATGTATGCTTGTTTCTTTGTGCATAGTCAGTAAAATAATTTTTGTTTTTAATTTGCTTTCTTGCACTGCTTTGGCAACGTCCAGACCATCCAAACCGGGCATATTGATGTCTAAAACAGCGATATCAGGATAATGCAATCTAATGCAATTTAATGCCGAAATGCCATTGGAACAGGTGTCGATTACTTTGTAGCCATACGATTCTACAAAACTTTTCGTGCCCTGAAGTGTAAACGGATGATCATCTGCAATTACGATCCTCATACTGTTTTTTTTATTTCGATGGTAATGATGGTTCCGTTTTTATCCGAAACTATTTTTGCTTCGCCGCCAATGGCCCGACTGCGTTCAATGATGTTGTGCAAGCCAAAGGATTTTTTATTATTCAGGGTTTCGTTTACATCAAATCCTTTTCCGTTGTCTTTTATTTCAATGGTAATGTTATTTTTGGTTTCGGCAATAGTAATTTTGGCAGCGATGGCATCGGCATATTTAATAATGTTCGATAAAGCTTCCTGCACTATACGGTAAATTTGCAATTCATCTGACGATGATAAATTAGCAACATAATCGATATCGGCCGTAACCATAAAGTCGTTTACTAATTGGGTGCGTTCAACCATTTGATTAATACTTTCTTTCAACCCAATTTTATCAAATAATACGGGGTGCAAATTACGGCTTATGCTCCTAATATCGTTGATGATGCTGTCTATCTTGGTGTTGGCAGCCTCTGTTTTTTCATTCAGGGAGTTTTTTAAACTAAGCAATTCGTGGCTTACGCTATCGTGCAAATCACTGGCTATTCGTTTGCGTTCTTCTTCAGTTTTTTCTAATAGTTGTTTGGTATATTGTTGTGCGTTTTGTCTTTCTTGCTTTAATTTTTTTTGTTTTAGTCGAATACTGTAGAGTATTAAAATTAAGAAAAAGCCCACAATCAAAGAGATTAATAAGGCTATCGTGGTATTTTTGTTTACAATTGTTTTTTTGTCAATGGCTATTTGTTGTTGTTTTTTTTGAGTTTTATATTTGGTTTCCAATTCGGCAATTTTCACTCTTTCAATGATGTTTCCTATGCTGTCTGCAATAATTTTCTTCTCTGTTTCATAGTGCAAAGCATTTTTGTAATCGTTGTTATGAATCGCATTGTTTTGCAATAAGCCATAAAACATATTCACTTTTTCGTATTGCTGATTGGCTATTAAACTTGGTAATGCCTTTTTTATATCGGTAAAATTTGCATAATCAGGGTTCTCTTTTATTTCAAGCAAGGCCGTTGTTATCTTATATTCCTGAGTTAAATCATCAGAACCTATTTCTTCTACAACTGGTTTTAAATCATCAAGCAATTTTTTGGCTTCTGATAACTTGTTTTCATGGATTAAATTTTCTGCCTTAAAATCAAATATTTTAATTTTTAATATTTTACTTTCGTCTTTGCTATCTATAAAAGCTTGATAAACAGAATCGATTAATGGTCTTTCGCGTTTATCTTTTAAATATTCATAAATCGAAATTTTATTAATTAAGCCAATATAGACGTTATAGGTATTGTCAATTTTTTTATATGCCTGAATAGCTTTGTCAGCGTTTTCAATAGCTCTTTTTTTGTCGCCAATGGCAGTATAAATATTAGCGTAATTTGAATAAACAAAAGCCAGGCCTTTAGGATTATTTATTTTGCTGAAGTATTCGAAAGATTTTTGGTTGGCAAGCAGACTTAAATTTTGCTTGCCCATTACATAATAAATATAGGATAAATCATAGTAAGCTCTGGCTATGTTATAACAACTATCGTAGTCATCAGGCTCTAATGTCGTTATCTTTCTAAAATAATCACATGCTTTTTTTAAATTATACTTATCATAATAATAGTTGGCCAGATAAGCATCTGCAAAAGTAGTTTTTAGTGCAGGTAATTCTTCTCTGTATTTGGCATCAAATTGTTTGACTGTTGCCATAAACCGATCATTAAAATCATAAGAATCTGCCAGATATACGCAAGCGAAGTCTAAAACTTCAGCTGCATCTGAATAGTTTTTTTCTTTTATTTTTTGATTGTAATAGTTGTGAAAAACTACCAAGTAATTATCACTTTTTTTGTAGTTTTCTACTTTGTGCAGCCATGTCTTAACTGCATCTTCTTTAGCAGGCTCTTTTTTTGTAAAAACAACTTCGGTTTCTTTTTTATCGCTGCATCCCAGAAAAATAATTAAAGTTATAATTGATATAACGTGTGCAAATGGCTTATTCATTCCAATATATTTTCAGCAAATGTATCTATTTCAAATGAATTTCTGCTCTTGAGTAAATAATCAGGGGTTTCCCCTTATATGATGCTATTTATTATAATAGCAACTTTGTCCTGCATATTAATAACCATTAACAATTAAATCTATGGAAATAAAATTACTCTTTATGAAAAAAAGCAATTATTTGCTGCTTATTTTACTGCTTTTCGGATTTGGCGACCTTCATGCACAGGTTACCGCAATACCCGATACTACTTTTGAGCAATGGCTGATTAATAACAACATTGATACTGATGGGCTTTTAAACCATCAGGTGGCAACAGCTGACATCAGCGGTGTTACTGAATTGAATACGTATGGAATTAATGACTTTACCGGACTTCAGGATTTTACTGCATTAGAAAGTCTTAATGTAATTTATTCTGATGCAACAAGTATTAATCTTTCTACATTAACACATCTAAAATCATTGGAGCTTTATGGAAATAGTTTAAATACTATTGACCTTTCGCACAATTTAGAATTGACCAACTTGAATTTGGGTAATTCCGGAAATTTGAAAACTTTAGATATTTCAGTTAACATCTCCCTAATAAAATTACAGGTAAGCGGTTATAAACTAGCTACTTTAGACCTCTCACACAATATTGCGTTAACAGATATATCGTTGGGTAGCGGATTGGTAAACTTAAACATAGCCAACGGAAATAATCATAATGTTACTCGGTTTTGGGCAGCGAATTGCAACCTGTTATCTTGTATAAAAGTAGATGCAGGTCTGGATACTTCTGGTACAATTTCTGACGGAGAGGGAGGTTTTTACCCTATCTGGCAAACATACACAGATGATGATGGCAATCATATTACGACTTTTTCTGAAACTGATTGTGGTATTTATACAGCAATACCTGATGCTGGTTTTATGTACTATTTGACACAAAATGGTATTACTGTATCTGACCATAAAGTGTTGACATCTGATATTTCTGGTATAACAATTATTGATTTTACAGGTGATTACAATCCTGTGGAAGATTTTACAGGACTTCAGGATTTTGCTGCCTTAACTCATTTTAAATATAACAGAGGAGGGGAAGGTGTTTTTTCATCAATAGATTTGTCTCAAAACACAAACTTGACTTTTCTGGAAATTAAGGGAAATGACAACTTAACGGCTATTGATATCTCTAAAAATACCAAGTTACAGGAATTAAATATAACAGAGGGGGCATTAACAAAACTGGATATTTCTAAAAATCCATTAGTTACTAAATTGTCTTGTTATGGTAATCCTAACCTGAGTGTTTTAAACCTTAAAGGCAGGGCTGATCAAACCGCATTTGAAGCTGGCAATACTTTCAATGACAATCCAAAACTGAGTTGTATAGAAGTTAATGATATTAATTATGCTACAACAAATTGGCTAAATAAGGATGTTAGTGCAAGCTATTATGCTTCAGGATGTCCATCAACGGCAATCCCCGACCGAAACTTTGAAATGGTATTAATAAACAATGGCTATGATGACGTGATAGACGGTAAAGTAATTACAGCTAATATTGCTGGTGTTACCAGTCTAAACGTTATGTATACCACAGTAGAAGACATTACCGGTATCGAAGATTTTGCTTCTTTAAAGGATCTTACGGTTTATTATACGGGTTTAAAAAAGGTAGATCTTAGTCACAACAAAGCACTTGAGTCTATTAATTTTGGTTATAATAATTTAACAACTTTTGATTTATCTCAAAACACAGCTTTAAAGGTGGCTCACATAAGCGACAACACACTTGCAACTTTAGACTTTCATAACAATCCTAACCTGGTAGATGTTTTTCTAGGAGGCCCATTGTTAAATCTAAATATGGCGAACGGACACAATGAAATTATTACTCGATTTTCTTCTCAGAATTGTAATTTATTATCTTGTGTAAAAGTTGATAATCTTGCGGTAAGTACAGGTCCTGTTTGGCTAACTAATGCAGGTTCTAACACGGTTTTTTCTGAAACTGCCTGTATACAATATACTGCTATACCTGATGCAAATTTTGAGCAATTGTTAATAGATAAAAATATAGATTCAGGAGTTGTTGATGGTAAAGTATTAACACATGAAATTAATTCTCTTACTGATTTAGATATTTATGACAGCAATATTTCAAATTTTACAGGATTACAGGATTTTACGGCCTTAACTTCATTAGATTTAATAAATAATGTGAATCTAACCACACTTGATCTTTCAAAAAACACACAGTTAACAAATTTAAGTTGTTATAACAACCATCTCGTTACGCTTGATTTGTCTAAAAACACACAGTTAACACATGTTGATTGTCGAAATAACAACCTGACAAATATTAATGTTTCAAAAAATACAGAGTTGATATACCTGGTTGTAAATAATAACGCATTAGTTAGTTTAGATGTGACTAAAAACACCAAACTTGTCAATTTTTACTGTATCGATAATCAACTGACTTCTTTGGACGTTTCTAAAAACACAGCTTTAACAGCCTTAGACTTTGGTAATAATAAGGTAGCAGCATTAGATGTAAGCAGTAATACGGAACTAAAATACTTAAATTGTTATTCTAACCAGCTTGTTACACTTGATGTGTCTAAAAATACTCAATTAACCCATATTAATTGCCAAAATAATCAATTGAAATCGGTAAATCTGAAAAATGGTAATAATACAAGCATAGAAACCACGAATGCAGCTAAAAGTGCAAAAAGTAAATCAGTAACATATCCAATTGGAATCTTTGGTTTTCAGGCAAATGATCCTGCTTTAGTTATTTTGGTTGACAATAAGTCTTATTCTGATACTAATTGGATGACTTACAAAGATGCTTCGGCAGTTTATTTAGAAAATGTTTCTCTTGGAACTGGTGATAATACTTTAGAAAATATATCAATAGCGCCTAATCCTACGAATGGAGAATTGTACATTAATAATATAGTTTTAGAAAAGGTAACTGTTTTTAGTTTGCTTGGAAATGTTGTAAAGACAATAAATTTTAAAGATGGCAACACCAGTAATGTAGTTGACTTGTCTGATTTGACAGCAGGTTTATATCTTGTGAAATTAACTTCAAACGGATCAGAAAAAACAGTAAAAGTTTTGAAAAAGTAATATTTAGATAAAATTTAATTAGTTTTAAAAGCTCTGAAATTCAATTATTGCAATTGAGTTTCGGAGCTTTTTAATTATAGATAATAGCAAATGTAACTAGTTATTTCTTCAAAAGCCTGGCTTTCATTTTACTAAAAAACTCTGGCGTTACACCAATAAAGGAAGCAATTTGTTTTTGAGGTACTTTATGAACCAGTGTCCCATATTTTTCACAAAATTTCTCGAAACGCTCTTCGGCAGTCAAACTCAAATTATCTAACAATCTTTCCTGGTTAGCGACCAATGAATTTTCGATTAATATTCTGAAAAAACGTTCTAGTTTTGGAATATCATGAAACAATTGCTCCTGATTTTCTTTGGATAACGTGACCACTTCTGCGTCTTCTAAAACTTCGATGAAAAGCTGTCCCGGTTTTTGCGAAAAATAACTGTACATATCACTCATCCACCATCCAGCGCAGGCAAATGCCAAAACGTGCTCCACAATATTATCGTTTATATTGAAGCTTCTCAGTATTCCTGAATTTACAAAATAAGAGTGTTGGCAAACTTCACCGGCATTCAATAAAATGCTTTTTGCCTTGTAGCTATGCGTTTCTGTTTTGGATAAAAACAATGCTTGTTCTTCAGGAGTTAGTGAAACATGTTTGGCAATATTTTCGAGAATTAACATCATTATTTTTTTTCTTCTATTAAAGTAAAGGAAGTCGCCTTAAAACGATTTTTTTCTATTTTTCCGGTTACGGAAGCTTTCCGTATAGCATTACAGAAACCGTCATCTGCATGCGCATTACCATGATCGTGAATTGTTGTGCCGTCAACAAAATACGATTTTCCGTCAATACGAACGGCCAAATCACAGCTTTCACCTTTCATTCCAAATTGGCATTCTCCGCAGGAAGCTTCCACGATTTGCGGTTTGTCGATTACTTTTTTAGTTTGGGCCTGAGTTGAAATCCCAATAACCAGGAAAATCATGAATAGTATTTTTTTCATTTTTTAAGAATTTACAGTTATTAATTTTGCCGTTTCTTTGGCACGTTCGATTACTTTTTCGATTGGAGTTATTAATGAATCATGAGTTAAAACAACTCCCATTCGGCGATAAGGCCTTGAAGTTGGTTTTCCGAAAATCCTGAAATCGGTTTTGGGCAGCGCCGCTACTTGTTCGATTCCGGTAAATGTTGGATTGGCAGAATCTTTCGAAGCTAAAATTACGGCACTTGCCCCGGCTTTTTCCAATGTGATTTCGAAAATTGGAAGACTTAAGATCGCTCTCAAATGCAATTCGAATTCGTTGAAGTTTTGAGTTCCGGCCAAAGTTACCATTCCCGTATCGTGTGGACGTGGAGAAAGCTCAGAGAAATAAACACCATCATTGGTCAGGAAAAATTCAACACCAAAAAGCCCCGCGCCGCCAAGTGCTTCTGTTATTTTTTCCGCCATATCCTGTGCTTCGTACAAATCGGCTTCCGCAACATTTGCAGGCTGCCAGCTTTCCTGATAATCGCCGCGTTCCTGTCTGTGCCCAATTGGTGAGCAAAATAGGGTTGGATTATTATTTTGCGTAACCGTTAAAAGTGTAATCTCCGAATGGAAATCTACAAAAGCTTCTACAATAACTTCGATAACATCTCCGCGCGAACCTGCAACAGCATATTGCCAGGCTTTTTCGATATCGCTTTCACTTTTAATAGTCGATTGTCCTTTTCCTGAAGAAGACATTAGAGGTTTCACCACACAAGGAATTCCGACTTCCTGAACGGCTTTTTGCAATTCTTCGGCAGAAGTGGCGTATTGATATTTGGCTGTTTTTAATCCGAGTTCTTTTGAAGCCAAATCGCGGATTGCTTTACGGTTCATGGTAAAGTTCGCCGCTTTTGCAGAAGGAACAACGGTAATGCCTTGTTTTTCATAATCATAAAAGCGCTCGGTGCGAATGGCTTCTATTTCGGGAACTATAAAATCGGGTTGGTGTTTGGCTACAATTCGGTCCAGTGCATCGCCGTCAAGCATATTGATTACTTCAAAACCATGGGCAACCTGCATGGCCGGAGCATTTTCGTAACTGTCAACAGCAATTATGGTTTGTCCGATTCGTTGTGTGGCAATGACAAATTCTTTACCTAATTCGCCAGAACCGAGGAGGAGTATTTTCATTTGGGAGTTTTGTAAATAATGGAGTAGTAAAAGTAACGAAAAATGTTTTTAACGCAAAGTTCTATTAGATGTCTTAATGTAGAGACGCACTACGTTATATATATTTAACCGTAAAGTTCGCTAAGATTTACGCCAATAACATGGGTAACGCTAAGGATACCAAGTTTTCTTTATAAATTAAAAAAGAGTCCAAAGAGTTTCACGCAGATTTTGCAGATCGAGCAGATTTAATTTTGTTGATTGATTGAATAGCCTTCAGCTTTAGCTGGAGGTTGGTAATTTGTTAAGTCAATGGCTTTAGCCAAAATTCGTATTTTTTGGCTAAAGCCAGATTGTGGGATTTTTTTAACCTCCAGCTAAAACTGGAGGCAATTCAAAATTGGTCTCTTATTTTTTTGAAAACTAATTTTCTCGTTTTACGGTTTGGTGAGAGATAGAAGAGAAAAGCCCATAGCCAGACGAAGGAAGAGCGAGGACTTGCAGCGGATGAGCCCGACCCTTTTCGGGTCACGCCCAAATAAAAAACCGATACTTCATAAAAGCATCGGTTTGTATTTTAGTGAAAATGATCTTCTTCAATTTCGAATTCGGCGTCTTTTTCCCAGATTTCCATTTCGCAGGGCTTGCAGTTGAATTTTAGTTTGTATTCGAGTTCACCCTGTTTTAAAACCAAAGGCTCTTTGACCTTTCGATCCATGTTTTCCCGATGGTATTTCGGACATCTTTCCAGTTCGTATTTGATGCAGTATTTGGTTGTCATTACGCGTGATTTTCCCGGATCCCATTGTAATTCAAATGCTTTTTCGATTTCGGTAACGCCATGACGCTCGTAGAATTGACGTGCCATTTTGTTTGAAACGTTGTACATGAAATCCAGTTTGGTTTCAGGATACGGATGTGACGTTTTTACCAATTGGTGTTCTTCACGTTTGTAATTCGCCAAACGAATTTCTGATAATTGTTCGAAAACATTTCTTCGCATTTCGTTGATTTTTGAAATAGGAAGGAACCAGTTTTGAGAAAACATAATATTAATTTCATTGGCGGTATAAGGCGTAAATCCAGTTTTTGCCAATTGTGTTTTGATATTTTTTTCTATCGATTCGCCGGTTTTAGTCAGCTCTTTTGAATGTTCTAAGTTGACGATGCTTACGTTTCCGTCTTCGTCAGTTGCGATTAATTCAAAACCGGTTTCAGTTTCGGTAAGCAATAAAGTCGTGCTGATTTTTCGAACCGCACTGTCTTCCCTTTCAACGATTTTGATGAAAGCTGCGTCGTTGTTTCGGTAAATGAAAGTTCCGTCTTTTACTTCTTTTAAAACGTTTGGGTAAATTCTTCCGTTTTCGGCTTTGTTGACATAAATTCCGTCAGCTTCGTTGTTTTCGTTAATGAAACAAAGCCCGTCACCGTTGTTTAGTAACTCACCATTTTCGATTTCGTAAGCGTTTCCAATAGTTCGGATTAATTTACCTATATATTGACCCTTAGATTTTGGGCTTTCCCAGGAGCCAATTGCGTTGTGTCTTTCGTTTACAAAATAATCGGTATAACCGCGGTTGAACGTTCTGTTTAAAGAAGAGTCGAAGGTATAAGTGCAAGTTCCGGAAGAAGCTTTCCTGTATTTGTCACTTCCTTCGTTTTCTAAAAAGCTATCCAGTTTTTGGCGTAAATAAGAAACGTTGTTTTTAACATATACAACATCTTTTAATCGTCCTTCGATTTTAAAAGAAACGATTCCGGCTTCAATCAAATTCGGAATTTGATCTGAAATATCCAAATCTTTAATCGAAAGCAAGTGACTGTTTTTGATTAAGGTTTCTCCGTTTCCGTCGATCAGGTTATACGGTAAACGGCAGTTTTGAGCACAGGAACCACGATTGGCACTTCGTTCTCCATTAGCGACACTCATATAACAATTTCCGCTGAAGGATACACATAAAGCTCCGGTTACGAAGAACTCTAATTCCACATCAGCTTCGTTGTAGATTTCTTTGATTTGATGCAGGTTCAATTCACGGGCTAAAACCACGCGTTTGATACCGGCATCTTTTAGGAATTTAATTTTATCAGCGTCACGATTATTAGCTTGTGTACTCGCATGAAGTATGATAGGAGGAAGCTCCATTTCCATAATCGCCATGTCCTGAATGATCAATGCATCGACACCTATATCGTATAATTCATAAATCATTTTACGACAGGTTTCGAGTTCATTGTCGTACAAAATGGTATTCATTACCACAAAAACCTGAGCATTGAATAAATGCGCATATTGTACCAAAGCTGCTACATCTTCAATTGAATTGTTGGCATTAGAACGCGCTCCAAATTGCGGGGCCCCAATATAAACAGCATCGGCCCCACTGTTGATGGCTGCCATTCCTCCAATTAAATCTTTAGCAGGGGCTAATATTTCAATCTTCTTCTTCATTTTTAAAACTTTAGGCTTGTGTGAATTTCACGGAAAAAGTTTGCAAAGTTCTTATATTTTATTTGAGTTTGCTAATGCTGAAGTGACTTTTTTTGAAATTGTTGGATTGTATTGTATTGGGTGGTAGTATTTAAAAACCTTGTAGAATACGTTTATAACTTTTATTAAAAATTTGAATTAATTAATTTACTGGTATTACTTATAGCATTTTGCAATGCGCTGATACTTTTTTAAGATTAATAGAATTTAACATACTATATTCAAAAGGTATTTTGTTTATGATATTTTCTTTGTCATCTTCAGTTTCAGCTTTATCATTGTTAATTGGAGCAAGAATTATTAAAAAGATTTTCTACGATTAAATCATTTGTCATTAGCGTTAAAAAAATGAGTCATTTTTTTTTAATTTAGATATTTGAATTTGAAAATTTTTCAATTACATAATAACAAGTAAATTGAATATTATTAAACATATGAGATTTAGTTTTTCCCTAAAACAAAAAAACTACCAAGTTTAATAACCAGGTAGCTTTCCTTCTCAAAAAATAGTCTCAGATATTAATACAATTTTTTCGCTTTAATTAGTGTCAAAGTATTCTGAATGCTGTTTAATTGTTTTGAAACAATTGAAATTTGATTGGAATCCAATTCTTCTTTTTCCAAAGCCATTTTGTATTTTTCAATAGCTGCTTCTTCACCTGTAATACAAGCATTGATGATGGCTTCAGTATCACCACTTGTAAAAGATGATTTGATATCGATCCAGGCACGGTGAATAGCGCCTAACGGACCTCCGCCTGAAGTATCAGTTGATTTTCCTAATCTGTTGATTTCGTCTTGCAGCTCTACAATAAATAAGGCACGCTCACGGGCGTATTCTAAAAAGTCAGTTTTAATAACAGGACTTTCTACATGTTCAGCCGCATTGGTATATCCTAATTTTCCGTCTTCCAAAATTGAAATTAATCCTTCTAATGTACTAACTGCTTCTTTTGTTTTTTCATCTGTATGTATCATGACAATAATTTTTTAATTAATTTATATTACAAAGATGGTATTTGTAAAGCCTTATATCTTACAGAATTATGAGAGTGATTTATAAAATTGTGGAATGGGAATTTTGAAAGTATTGAATTCAATCTCAGATGATTTTTCTGTAAGATGTCATAAATGATCAGGTGAATCGAGATTTACATTGGCCGTTCCTAAGGAACCTTAACGTGTGGTGTTTTTTGATCTGCTCAAATTGATAAGATTTAGATAGAGAGCCATGGGTTCTGTTCATTTTTTGGATTGGAAAATAGGTACGCAGATTTAGCAGATTTAGTTGTTCCTTTTGAAATAAAAATGTTCTTGTTTACGATTTGGGTTAGGGATAGAAGTGGAAATCCTTTTGTAGAATGAAATGGAACAAAAGATTGAAACGGATAGCCCGGCCGGAGGCAACCTCCACAAAAAAAGCCTCAGGAAAATCCTAAGGCTTTTGGTATATGAAATAGAAGTTTGAATTATGCCAAAGCTTCTTTGATTCTGCGCAAAGCTTCTTTTAAAATATCTTCGCTTGTTGCATAAGAAAAACGGATACAGTCTGGATTTCCGAAAGCGTCACCCGTTACGGTTGCTACATTTGCTTCAGACAAAAGATACATTGATAAATCGTTTGCATCTTTAATTTCTGTTCCTTTTAATGTTTTTCCGAAGAAAGAAGAAACATCCGGGAAAACGTAAAAGGCTCCTTCCGGAACGTTGATTTTTACTCCTGGAATTTCTTTTAATAATCCAACAACCAAATCTCTACGGCTGTGGAAAGCCTGAACCATGTGGTTTAATACACTTGGGTCAGCTTCTACAGCAGTAATAGTAGCACGTTGTGCCACTGAATTTGCTCCTGAAGTTACTTGTCCCTGAATTTTTGTACATGCTTTTGCGATGAATTCCGGTGCTCCGATATAACCAATTCTGTATCCTGTCATGGCGAAAGCTTTTGCTACTCCGTTTACAGTAATTGTTTTTTCCAACATTCCCGGAATTGAACCGATGCTGCAGAAAGTTCCTGAGAAATTGATGTGCTCATAAATTTCATCAGCAACTACATATATATTTGGGTGTTTTTCTAACACTTTTGCAAGAGCGGTCAATTCTTCTCTGCTGTAAACAGAACCTGAAGGGTTGCAAGGAGAACTGAACCACATCATTTTTGTTTTTGGTGTGATGGCAGCTTCTAATTGTTCCGGTGTAATTTTGAAATCAGTATCTACAGATGTTGGAACTTCAACAGGAACCCCACCAGAAAGCTTTACAATTTCGAAATAAGAAACCCAGTATGGTGCAGGCAAAATAACCTCGTCACCATCATTTAACATTACCTGTGCAATGTTGTATAAAGATTGTTTTGCTCCTGTAGAAACTACAATTTGAGATGGTTTGTATTCTAAACCGTTATCTCTTTTGAATTTTCTGCAGATAGCCTCTTTTAAATCCTGGTATCCGTCAACCGGAGAATAGGTACTGTAGTTTTCATCAATAGCTTTTTTTGCAGCTTCTTTAATAAAGTCAGGTGTATTAAAGTCAGGTTCGCCTAAACTTAAACTGATAATATCTTTTCCCTGTGCTTTTAGTTCGCGGGCTAATGCAGCCATCGCTAAAGTTTGCGAAGTAGCTAAATTGTTAATTCTGTCTGAAAGAATATGGTTCATTATGAAAAATTTAATTGCTCTTAATTTTTGCTGTTTTTAAGAGAGGTTATATTAATAGGTTTTTTAGTTTGTTTATGCTAATTCAGGCTTTGTCCCAAGATCTTTTAAGTGTTTGTAATGTGCCCAAACAGCAGCTCTCATTGTTCTGAATTCGTAATAAGGCAAATTACATTCTTGGGCAGTTTGTTTTACAATTTCAGCAATTTTTCCATAATGAACATGGCTGATATTTGGAAATATATGATGTTCAATCTGGTGATTTAATCCTCCGGTAAACCAGTTTACGATTTTGTTTTTTGGTGCAAAATTAGCAGTAGTGTACAATTGATGAATAGCCCAGGTATTTTCGATTTCACCTTCTTCATTAGGTACCGGATTTGAAGTTTCCTCGACAACATGTGCCAATTGGAAAACAATACTCAAAATTAATCCCGCAACGTAATGCATCACAAAAAATCCAACAACGACTTTCCACCATGTTACTCCTAATACCATTGGTAGAACCATCCAGATTAAAATGTAAATTATTTTTGTGATTACTAAAACTGTCCAGAGTTTAGCTGGACTTTGAGGTGTTCCGTAAGATAATTTTCTTTTCAGGTAGTTTTTCATTTGCTTGAAATCGGTTGTCAAAGACCAATTAAAAGTTAATAATCCATATAAGAAAAAGGAATAATAGTGTTGAAATTTATGAAAACGATGCCATTCTGCATTTTGGGTAAAACGAATGATTCTTCCGGCATCTAAATCTTCATCGTGACCGTGAATGTTGGTATAAGTATGGTGCAGTACATTATGCTGTACCTGCCAGTTATGAACATTTCCGGCTAAAACATAAATGGTTCCGCCCATGATTTTGTTAATCCATGATTTAGAAGAATACGAACCGTGGTTGCCATCATGCATAATGTTCATTCCGATTCCCGCCATTCCGACTCCCATAACGATATTCAATAGTAGTTGTGCCCAAAACGGCATAGTATCAAGTGCCAGAATCAAAAAATAAGGCGTGAGGAAAACGGTAAAAAGAATAATTGCCTTTAAGTGCAATTTCCAATTTCCGGTTTTTTGAATGTTATTCTCTTTGAAGTAATTGTTTACCCGAGAGTTAAGTGTTCTGAAAAACTTCAGATTATCCTGCTTTGAAAATGTAGGTGCGGTATTATTCATAATTAATTTAAATAGTTGTCAAAGGTAATTATTATAAATTTTCAATTTGCAAAATTGAGTTAAATATTTCAATTCGAAAGTAGTACTTTTGTTAAAAAATTACAACAATGGACGAGATTCTGAAATATTTTCCTGATTTGACCGACATTCAAATCGAACAATTTCAAAAATTAGACTTTTTATATCACGACTGGAATGAAAAAATCAATGTTATTTCAAGAAAAGACATTGATGCCTTATATACAAAACATGTTTTACATTCGTTAGGAATAGCAAAAATTCTGAAATTCGAACCGGGAGCAACAGTTTTAGATGTGGGAACTGGTGGTGGTTTTCCCGGAATTCCATTGGCAATTCTTTTTCCGGAAACCCGTTTTTATTTAATTGATGTCATTGCAAAAAAAATAAAAGTAGTTCAGGGCGTTGTAGATGTCCTGGAATTGAAAAATGTAAAAGCCGAGCAAAAACGTGCTGAATTGGTAAAAGGTGATTTTGATTTTATTGTAAGCCGGGCGGTAACGAATATGCCTGATTTTGTATCCTGGATTCATGACAAAATCAAAAAGCAGCACAAACACACTTTAAGAAACGGAATTCTATATTTAAAAGGTGGTGATTTAACCGAAGAATTAAAAGACTTCCCGAAAGCAACCTTATACGATTTATCGACAATTTTTGAAGATGAATTTTTTGAAACGAAAAAAGTGGTGCATTTGCCGTTGAAGTTTCACGCTTAATTTTATTCTTATATAAAAAGCCCGATACCAAGTAATGTTTAAATTATTGGTATCGGGCTTTTTTATGCTAAGAAATGAATTCGAAAAATTTTACTTTGAAGAAAAACAGAATCCTTTACTCAATCTCACTTCAAAACTATTCTATAAAGGCAATTCATAACCTAATGATAATTTTGTAGCTTATCCAATTTCTTTATCTTTGAAAATACTTATAAACAAAGTAGTAATGGATAGAAGGAAATTCTTTAGAAATGGCTCATTATTTACAATAGGAGCAGCAATTATGAATCCGTTTGAGGGTTCTGCAAATGTTTTAGATTTAGAATCTGTAAATAAAAATAAGAAAGCTAAAAATATAATTTTACTGGTCAGTGACGGAATGAGTACCGGCACACTTAATATGACCGATTTGTTTTTGAACAGGAAAACAGGCAAAGGTTCTAATTGGATACAATTATATAAAGACAACAGGGTTTCAAGGGCATTGATGGATACCGCTTCTGCCAGTTCTATAGTAACCGATTCTTCTGCAGCAAGTTCTTCCTGGGGCGGTGGTTTTCGTGTAAATAATGGGGCACTTAATGTTAGTCCGAAGGGAGAACCTCATTTGCCAATTTGGCAAAAGTTCAAGAAATCCGGTAAAATGGCGGGCTGTGTAACTACGGTTCCCATTACCCACGCAACACCGGCAGGTTTTTGTGTCAACAGTAAAAGCAGAAATGCCCAGGATGATATTGCCGAACAATATTTAGAATTGGGTTTTGATGTTATGATGGGAGGTGGTGCCAATTACTTCAGTGCGGAATTACGAAAAGATAAAAAAGATATGTATGCTGCATTTAAATCAAAAGGCTATCAGGTCGTAAAAACAAAGTCTGAAATGGAAGCCACATCTAATTCTCAACCTGTATTGGGCGTATTTTCAGATGATGGACTTCCATATTCCGTGGATAGAAATAGTGACGAAAATTTAAAAAATACGATTCCGAGTCTAGGCGAAATGGCACAGAAAGCTATTGATAGAATGAAAGACCATAAAAAGGGTTTTGTGTTACAAATAGAAAGTGGTAAAGTTGACTGGGCAGCACATGGCAATGATATTGCAGGTTTGATTAATGATCAGGTGGAATTTGATGAAGCGGTAAAAGTTGCGATAGATTTTGCAGAGAAAGACAAAGAAACATTAGTGATTATCACTACAGATCACGGAAATGCAAATCCCGGAATTATTTATGGGAAATACGCCAATGATAATTTTGACAGTATCCAAAAATACACTCAGACGAACGAATGGATTTTGAATCAAATAAAACCAGAATCTTCAGTAGCACAAGTAAAGGAAATTATTGAGAAAGCAAATGGGCATTCCGTTTCAGATGAAGATGCAAAAACGGTGTTGAGTTATTATGATGGGCTCCATAAAGAAGATGGTTTGTATAATTACAAAAAACTTCCATACAAAGCTTTTGCAGAAATGCAGGAAAAAATAAATTCTGTAGGCTGGATCAGTATGGATCACTCTGCCGATTATGTAGAACTGGCTATGTTTGGTCCGGGAAGCGAACTTTTAAAGCCTTTTATAAAAAATACTGATTTGCATTATTTAATGCTGCAGGCCGCAGAGGTGGAGAATAAGTTTTGATGGTAAGTAAGATTTTAAAATTTACGTAAACCAAAAAAAACAATAAGGAAAAAGCCGAATCTTAAAATGTAAGATTCGGCTTTTTTATATTGACAAAGCCTTTAGGACTTTTGACATTCGACTTTAAGACTATTTTATCCCAAAAATGGATACCTGTAATCTTCCGGAGTTACAAAAGTTTCTTTGATCGTTCTAGGAGAAGCCCAACGTAATAAGTTCAACGCAGAACCCGCTTTATCGTTAGTTCCTGAAGCTCTTGCTCCGCCAAAAGGCTGCATTCCTACAACAGCTCCTGTTGGCTTATCATTGATATAGAAATTACCAGCAGCATTTTGCAATTTCACAGTTGCTACTTCAATAGCATAACGATCCTGGCTGAAAACTGCCCCTGTCAAAGCATACTCAGAAGTAGTGTCAACCAATTCTAAAGTCTCTTCCCATTTAGCATCTTCGTACACATATATTGTAATAACGGGTCCGAATAATTCGGTTTCCATTGTTGTATATTTCGGGTTTGTTGTTACAATAACGGTTGGTTCAATAAAGTAACCTACAGATTTATCGTAATTTCCACCAACGATAATTTCAGCATCAGCATCTTTTTTCGCCTGATCAATAAAACCAGCTAATTTATCAAAAGAACCTTCGTGAATAACTGCAGTAATAAAGTTTCCGAAATCTTCCGGAGAACCCATTTTCATCGATTTTACATCCGTGATTAATTGCTCTTTCACAGCAGGCCACAAACTTTTCGGGATATAAGCTCTTGAAGCAGCAGAACATTTTTGACCCTGGAATTCAAATGCACCACGAACAATTCCGGTAGCAACTTGTTTTACATTAGCACTTGGATGCGCAATGATGAAATCTTTTCCACCTGTTTCTCCAACAATTCTTGGATATGTTTTGTAATGGTGAATATTAGCTCCAATTTTAGCCCAGATATCTTTAAATACATGAGTGGACCCTGTAAAGTGAACTCCGGCGAAATCACGGCTTGCTAAAACAGTATCTGTAATCATCAAAGCATCACCAAAAACAACGTTGATAACCCCATCAGGAACACCAGCTTCTTTGAAAACTTCGATAATGATTTTTGCAGAAAATACCTGACTGTCACTTGGCTTCCAAACTACAACATTACCCATCATAGCAGCACTTGCAGGTAGATTGGCAGCAATTGCAGTAAAGTTAAAAGGAGTAATCGCATAAACAAAACCTTCAAGTGGTCTGTATTCTAAACGGTTCCAGGTAGTAGAATCCGATTTTGGCTGATCTCCGTAAATTTGAGTCATGAATTCTACGTTGTAACGTAAAAAGTCGATTAATTCGCAAGAAGCATCAATTTCTGCCTGGTGAATATTTTTAGACTGGCCAATCATAGTAGCTGCATTAATACGGGCTCTGTATGGACCGGCAATAAGTTCAGCCGCTTTTAAGAAAATAGCAGCACGTTGTTCCCATGCCATATTTGCCCATGCTTTTCTTGATTCAAGCGCATTGGCGATCGCTTTTTCGATATGTTGTTTTTCAGCTAAATGATAAGTTCCTACGATGTGTTTGTGATCGTGGGGAGCTGAGATTGTTTTAGTGTTTCCAGTTTTGATTTCTTCACTACCAATGTATAAAGGAACATCAATTTTAGTGTTCCACATTGAAGTGTAGGCCGCCTGAACAGCTGCTTTTTCTGGTGAGTTTGGTGCGTATCCTTTAACTGGTTCGTTTACCGCTTTTGGTACATGAAAGAATCCTTTTAACATGGGACGAGATATTTTAAAATTACGAATTGTTTAATTTTATGCAAAAGTACAAAGGTAATTTTGATTATATCACAATACAATATTAAAATGTTGTAATTAAATAAACTAATCCGGTCAGCCTGTAAATATGTATTCTATAAAGTTTTTAAATTTGAGTTACTTCAATTTTTTATTACTATGAAAATTCCGCTTTTAGCTTTTAATGATAAAGGAATTTACTGTCAGCAGGCGGATGTATATCTCGATCCATGGCGGCCGGTAAAAAATGCAATTATTACCCATGGGCATGCTGATCATTCACGATGGGGGCATCAAAATTATATTACGCATCATACCAATGTTCCTATCATTCGTCATCGGTTGGGCGAAATAAATGTGACCGGAAAAGATTGGGGAGAAACCTTCGTAATTAATAATGTAAAGTTCTCGTTGCATCCTGCCGGACATATTATCGGAAGTTCACAAATTCGGGTAGAACATAATGGGGAAGTCTGGGTTTTTACGGGAGATTATAAAACCGAAGATGACGGAATTTCAGTTCCCTACGAAGTGGTAAAATGTCACACTTTCATAACCGAATGTACTTTTGGATTGCCAGCCTTTAACTGGACTCCACAGGAAGAAGTAATCACAGAAATCAATAATTGGTGGGCAGAGAATAAAGCTGAGGGAAAAACATCCATACTTTTTGGATATTCTTTAGGCAAAGCACAACGATTATTAAAATATTTAGATACTGATATTGGAAAAATATACACCCATGGCGCAATAGAAAACATGACGAATGTTTTGCGTCCGATGGTGGATTTTCCGCCAACAAATTTAGTAACCCGCGAAACTAAAAAAGAGGATTTATTAGGCAATATAGTTCTCGCTCCGCCAAGTGCACACGGAAGTATCTGGATCAGAAAAATGACACCATTTGTCACAGGTTCTGCAAGCGGCTGGATGGCTTTTCGAGGAGCAAGACGAAGACGTGCAATTGACAAAGGCTTTGTGCTAAGCGATCATTGCGACTGGTATTCTTTATTAGACAGCATCAAAGCAACCGGAGCAGAAAAAATTATCTGTACACATGGTTACACGGATATTTTTTCTAAGTATTTGAGAGAATTGGGTTTCGATGCCAGAACCGAGAAAACTCAATACGAAGGCGAAGCGGCAGAAATGGAAAAAGAGGATAAGGAAGAAGTTGTATTCGAACAAAATGAGACTCCGATTATTTCTGGAAATAACGAATTGTAGATGAAAAATTTCGCCCAACTCATAAAAACCCTTGACAGCTCGAATAAAACGAACGTAAAAGTTGATGCTCTGACGACGTATTTTAAAAATGCATCGCCGGAAGATAAAGTATGGACGATTGCGATTTTGTCACATCGTCGTCCGCCGAGACCCGTTAATACTACTTTGTTGAGAATTTGGGCAAATGAACTGGCGAATATTCCATTATGGCTTTTTGAAGAGAGTTATCACATCGTAGGCGATTTGGCCGAAACTATAGCCTTAATTATTCCAACCACAAAAGAACATTCTGATAAAAGTTTAACTGAATTTCTTCAGGAAATCATTGCACTAAGAAAGAAATCAGATTCTGAAAAAAAAGAATATTTACACCAGAATTGGCTGGCACTCAATTATTACGAACGTTTTGTTTTTACCAAATTAATTACCGGAAGTTTAAGAATCGGTGTAAGCCAGAAATTAATGACGCGTGCCTTATCAAAAGCAGAAGATGTGGATGAAGATGCTTTGGCTTATAAATTAATGGGAAATTGGGATCCAAACACAATCACTTTTCAGGAATTAATTTTGGATGAAAAAAGCAGCGATTATTTATCAAAACCCTATCCGTTTTATTTGGCATATCCTATTGAAGGAGAAGTTGATAATCTCGGAAATCCGGAAGACTGGTCGGTTGAACATAAATGGGATGGTATCCGTTCACAAACCATTATCCGTGAAAACGAAATGTATGTCTGGTCAAGAGGCGAGGAGCTGGTTACTGATAAATATCCGGAGTTTAAATCCTTCATCGGAATTATTCCGGATGGAACCGTTATTGATGCTGAAATCTTAGCTTTTACAGAAGGAGAAATTGGAACTTTCAACGATTTGCAAACTAGAATCGGACGTAAAACAATATCAGCCAGCTTGCTCGAAAAAGTACCGGTAATTTTAAAAGCGTATGATATTTTAGAATGGGAAGGTCAGGATATTCGAAATTTACCTTATTCGGAAAGAAGATTATTATTGGAACAATTATACGATTTGATAAAAGATAAAACGCCACACTTTCAATTATCAGAAAGAGTTTTGCTCCATTCCTGGGAAGATGTGACTGCCGAAAGAATGCGGGCCAGGGAAATGAAAAGTGAGGGTTTGATGTTAAAGCGCAACAATTCGCCTTATTTGGTGGGAAGAAAAAAAGGCGATTGGTGGAAATGGAAAATTGAACCGTTGGTAATTGATGCTGTATTGACTTACGCCATGCGAGGTCACGGAAGACGATCAAATTTATTTACCGATTATACTTTTGCACTTTGGCAAAATAACGATAAAGGAGAACGTGAATTGGTCACATTTGCCAAAGCCTATTCCAGTTTAACCGATGCCGAATTCAGAAAAGTAGATGATTTTATCAAAAAAAATACTTTGGAACGATTTGGTCCGGTTCGGAGTGTAACGCCACAATTGGTTTTCGAAATTGGCTTTGAAGGCATTGCGCTTTCAAAAAGACATAAAAGTGGAATCGCAACCCGTTTTCCAAGGATTTTGAGATGGAGACAGGACAAGAAAATTGAAGACGCTAATTCAATTGAAGATTTAAAAAGTATGATTTTACAAGGCAGCACAAAAAATGAATAGAGAAGAATTATATGCTATTGCGGAAAATTGGTTTCACGATCAGGGTTGGAAAGTATTTCCGTTCCAAACCCAAACATGGACTGCTTTTTTGCAAGGCAAAAATGGTTTGCTAAACGCTCCAACCGGAAGCGGAAAAACCTATGCCTTATGGTTTCCGATAGTTCTTGATTACATGAAGAAAAATCCAAATTATAAAACCACCCGAGGCAAAGCCGAACGGAGCGTAGCTAAACATAAACCCGGTTTAAAAGCTATTTGGATAACACCTTTAAGAGCACTTTCCGTAGAAATAAAACAAGCTGCTGAAAGAATTCTTCATGATTTGGATACACAAATGACAGTCGGAATTCGTTCCGGAGATACCTCCCAAAGCGAAAGAACAAAGCAGAGCAAAAAAATGCCCGATTTGCTGGTTACCACTCCGGAAAGTCTGCAATTGCTTTTGGCTTCAAAAGAATTTGCGAAAACTTTTGCTAATTGCTCAGCCATAGTCGTTGATGAATGGCATGAATTATTAGGAACAAAACGCGGTGTCCAAATGGAATTGGCCTTGTCCCGATTAAAAACCATTGCACCTAAAATGCGCATTTGGGGAATTTCTGCTACAATAGGGAATCTGAAATTGGCGCAACAAGTATTATTAGGAATAAATTCTGAAGCCTATCAAAATTCGGTTTTGATTAAAGCCCACATTAATAAAAAAATAAAAGTACTTTCGATATTGCCCGACAAAATGGACAGTTATCCGTGGCGTGGTCACATGGGACTGCATTTGATCGATGAGGTTGCCAAAATAGTGCGGAAAAGCAAAACCACTTTAATTTTTACCAACGTGCGTTCTGCCTGCGAAATGTGGTTTCAGGCGATATTGGAGAAATATCCGGAGTTTGCCGGAGATATGGCCATGCATCACGGAAGCATTAGTAGAGAAACACGTTTATGGGTCGAAAATGCCATTAGAAATGAAGAACTAAAAGTAGTCGTTTGTACTTCAAGTCTGGATTTGGGAGTTGATTTTGCACCAGTTGAAACCATCATTCAGGTTGGTGGACCAAAGGGTGTTGCGCGTTTTCTGCAAAGAGCAGGGCGAAGCGGTCATCAGCCTGGAAAAGAGAGTGTGATTTACTTTTTGGCAACACATGCTATTGAACTAATAGAAGCTTCAGCGCTTAAAAAAGCGGTTGCGAAAACTATTGTCGAAGACCGAATTCCCTATTTGAACAGTTGGGATGTTTTGGTACAATATCTAAATACATTAGCCGTTTCTGACGGATTTATTCCGGATGAAATTTTTGAAGAAGTTCGACAAACTTTCTGTTATCAGAATATCACAAAGGAAAACTGGAACTGGATTCTGAATTTTATTACCAATGGAAGCCAAAGCTTACAGGCGTATGATGAATACAAAAAAGTTGAAGTCGAAGAAGACGGGCGTTTTAAAATTAACAGCCGATTGATTGCGATGCATCACAGAATGCAAATTGGAACTATTGTTGGCGATGCATCACTGAGTGTTAAATTTTTAAGCGGTGGTTATATAGGAAATATTGAAGAATGGTTTGCCTCAAAACTACAGCCGGGAGACGTTTTTACATTTGCCGGAAAGAGACTGGAATTATTTAGTGTGAAAAATATGCAGGTGTTAGTGCGAAAAGCAGATCCCAAAAAAGAATCACGAACAGTAAGCTGGATGGGCGGACGAATGGCTTTGTCTGTACAAATGAGCGAATTGCTTCGGGAAGAATTATATACTGCAAATAGTGAGAATTTAACTCCTGAATTAAAAGCATTACAGCCCATTTTTACCAGACAGCGAAAAGAAAGTATCGTCCCAAATGCTGATGAATTTCTCATTGAAACCTTTAAAACGAGAGAAGGTTTTCATGCCGTTTTTTATCTTTTTGAAGGTCGGTTTGTGCATGAAGCCTTAGCCAGTATTTTGTCGTATCGTATTAGTTTATTGTCTCCAATTACTTTTTCTCTGGCGTATAATGATTACGGATTTGAATTGCTTTCTGATCAGGAAATTGATATGCAATCAGTTTTTGACAACAATTTGTTTTCAACAGAATATGTGCATCATGATTTGCAAAAAAGCCTTAATCTAACCGAAATGGCCAGAAGAAAATTCAGGGATATCGCCGTAATTGCCGGATTGGTATTTACCGGCATGCTTGGCCGGCCAGTAAAAACAAAACATTTGCAGAGCGGATCTCAATTGCTCTTTGAAGTTTTCAGGGATTATGAACCGGATAATTTATTGCTTCAGCAGGCTTATTCAGAAACATTTGAACATCAGTTAGAAGAAGGACGTTTGATTCAGGCTTTAGAAAGGGTTAACCGGCAAACTATTGTCTGGAAACAATGTAAAAAACCAACACCTTTTAGTTTTCCAATTATTACAGATCGATTGAGGGAAAAATTATCCAGTGAAACATTAGCAGAAAGAATTAAAAAAATGACGGTCAGTTACATGAAATAATTTTTGATGGACTATAAAAGGTTTGCTATATTTAAATATGAATATTATAATAAACAACCAGGATTTTATTCTGCATCAGTCGGGTGCCGCTTTTTGGGAGAAAAAAAAGATACTGCTTATTTCTGATGTGCATTTAGGCAAAGTAGCACATTTTAGAAAACACGGGATTGGAATTCCCAATGATGCTATTTTTGAAAATTTTGCAAGGTTAAAAATGGTTTTGGATTTGTTTAATCCGTTTACAATTATATTTCTAGGGGACTTGTTTCACAGTAAAATCAATAATGAATGGAATTTATTTGTGGAATGGACCAAAACCTATTCTCATAAAATAATTTTAATAGAAGGGAATCATGATATCATTTCAAAAAAATATTATGCCGATTTGAATATTGAAATTTATTCCGAATTAGTAATTGATGATTTTTTACTGACGCATCATCCGAAAGAGGAGTATGGACTTTTTAATTTTTGCGGACATATACACCCCGGCATACAATTAAGAGGATTGGGAAAACAATTTTTAAGTTTGTCCTGTTTTTTCAGGAAACCCAATCAGATGATTTTTCCGGCGTTTGGAGAATTTACAGGAAATTATTACTTGATTCCAACGGAAAATGATAAGGTTTACGCCATTACAAAAGAAGATGTGATAGAAATCAGCCTCAGTTAATTCAATGCAAAAGGAGCACACATTCTAAAAGTAGGGACAATTACCTTAAATATTTTGGTTGTAGTGAAATTAATCATATTAAAATGACCTTTCATCGCACCATATGGAGATGATAGTAAACAACCTGAACTGTAAGTGTGATTTTCACCAGGTTTTAAAACTGGTTTTTTTCCGATAACGCCTTCACCGTCAACAACTTCCAGATCATTCAAAGAGTCAAAAATTTCCCAGTGGCGAGAAGTTAATTGTACAGAATCCTTACTGTGATTTTCGATTGTAACAACATAACTAAAGGCAAAATGAATCTTGTAGTTCTTGAAGTACGTACCTTCAAAACTAGTCAAAACAGATATTTTTATGCCTCTTGTTATCTGAGAAACCATAACTAAAGTAGTATATATGTGTGTGTTATATCTGCAAACTTACAAAAAAAAATGATTCGATTGAAATCCTTTTTTAGAATGTTTAGTTAATAATATTCAATGAGTTCGCATTACCTTTTCCGATAACCCTTTCATAACGTTCTGTATTTTCACGATAATAAACTAAAATGGTATACTCATTTTCAGTTTGATAAAAGTTTCCGTCTATGGCATTTTCATAGTCAATTGCCCCATTTTTGTCAGCAACAGTGTATTGAAAATTAGTAAAACCCTGTTTAATCATCACGGCTTTTTCATAAACTCCTTTTTCAGCATTATAATCCATTTTGTATTCTGGAGACAAGCTGTAATTATTGAACATTCCGGTAATGTAAATATCTTTGTTTAATCTGAACGCCGGGGCAGAAAGACTAAAATAAACCCAGGCATAATCCGCTTCGATTTCATTATTGGAAGCATTTATATTTTTAACTACGAAATTTCCATTCACATCCTGGTTTAAAGTATAAACCTGGTTGGCTCTTGCAGGGCTTGTATATAAAAAAGCATTATAGATGTCAGTATTGGCACCCACTTTTCCAACATTATTATTGGCCGCACGGATGTCTTTATTTTCAAAATATAAAAACTCATTTCCGGCCCAAAATTGTGTTTCACTATCGTATTTATAAACCAATTGATTGCCGAGTGTATATTGTGGGGGAACGTTCTTGATACTTGTATTGAAATTTCCATTCTGAATCAAAAGTGTTTTTACATTTTTTAACGGAGTCTGAAATACAATATCATTTGAAGCTATTGAAAAATCTAAGTTTTGCTTATAATCGATATTACTTAGATTACGGCTTCTTTTTACCTGAGCTGCAACTGTGGCATGATTTTCATATAAAATGAATTTTCTGGAGAAAACGACATCTCTGTCTTCATTCAGAATTTTTAGCATATAGTTTCCTGAAAGACGTAACTGTGTGGTAAACTGATTAGGAAAAGCCAGTCTGTAATGTGAGTATACCTGAAGTGTATTGTAGGAATTTATATAATCTACAATTCTTTGATTGTCAAAACCAAGAATGTAATCGGTTTTAGGGATACTACTGGGTCTCCAATTATAATCGCAATGGGTAATTTCAAAATAATAATTGGCTTCGTTACCAAATAAATCGTCAAATTGCAATTCAAATCCAGACCCTAATTCAAATATTGGCACAACATTACTGCCATTTTGAATGAAAGAAACGGTCTTGATATTATAAGGTGGAATTACTTCAGTTTGTACTTCCTGGGCTTCTGCGGAAGCAAAAATAAAAAACAAAAGTAAACTTGTATATAAAAATTTTGGCATCTTATTACGTTGTAAGATTGTAAATATAACAATTTTATCTAACGTATTAAGATGCTAGTTTATTGGTTTTAAGAACATTTTATTAAGCACCCAAAATGTATTCTAAATTAACTTCGATTTCGTCGTTAATATAACTTTCTTCTAAAAGTGAATCAGATAATAGCTTTTTGTTTTCCTGTAGTTTGATTATTTTTTCTTCTACCGTATTTTTCGAAATAAACCGAATCACATTTACTTTGTTTAATTGCCCAATTCGGTGCGCTCTTCCAACTCCTTGTTTTTCAGCAAAAGGGTTCCACCAGGGGTCTAAGAACAAAACATATGAAGCTTTGGTAATATTCAAACCTACACCGCCTGCTTTGAGCGAAATAAAAAATAGCAAAGGATCTTCGTTTTCCTGAAACAGATTTACCTGCTGTTCTCTTTTCTTCGCAGGGGTTTCGCCGGTAATTTCACAAAATTCTATTTTGTTTTCCTTGCACCAAGTGGTGTAAAAACTCAAATTAGTAACAAAGGAGCTAAAAATGATGGTTTTTTGTTTCTCTTTTACTAAACTTTCCAGATAATTAGTGACTGCAATATATTTTCCGGAATCAATTTCCGACTCCTGATCGATCATTTTTGGATGATTACTCAGTTGTCTTAACTTCATCAGCGTGTTGATAATGCTAATTTTATCAGGGCTGGATCCATCTGTTTTTAGTAAAAAATTCCGGGCTTTAGATTTTTCTTTTTCATATAATCTTTCCTGTTCAGGATCCATATCGCAATAATAAATCTGTTCTGTCAATTCGGGTAAATCCTTCAAAACCTGCTCTTTGGTTCGCCTTAAAATATAAGGCTGAATAAGGTTCTTTAATTCAGATAAACTATTTTCGTCTTGCTTTTTCTCAATCGGAATTTTAAAATTTTCTGCAAAGAAAGCATAACTGCCCAAAATATCCGGGTTTATAAATTGCATTTGCGACCATAAATCGTCCAGTGAGTTTTCGACAGGCGTTCCGCTTAGCGCCATTTTATGAGCTGTATCTATTTTATTAATAGCTTTGAAAATTTTAGAATTTTTATTTTTAATGTATTGGCTTTCGTCCAAAATTAAATAGCGGAAATTATATTTTTCTAAAATTGAAATATCACGATGAACAATGCTGTAGCTTGTAAAAATTAAGTCGGTTGAATCTAATCTGCCTGCCAATAATTTTCTGTCGTTACCAACATATTGCATTTTTGAAAAATGCGGTGTAAACTTTCCCGCTTCGTTATACCAGTTAAAAACCAATGAGGAAGGTAAAACAATCAGAGCTTTTAAAGGTTCTTTTTCAATAGTAGTTTCATTTGAAAATAAATCAAAATTGGTAATTTTGGTTGTAAACCCTAACTGTTCCTGAACAGCAACTAAAACGGCCAGGGTTTGTAATGTCTTTCCGAGTCCCATATCGTCAGCCAGACAAGCACCTAAATTCGAGTTGAAATGACCCAGAAGCCATTTCACCCCGTCAATCTGATAAGGTCTTAAGGTTGCTTTCAGTAAATCTGAAGGTTTATATTCAGCTTGTTCAATTACCTCATTTTCTATTTCGGGAATAGTATCTAAAGCGGTGAAATTGCTTTTACGCAAAAGAAGGTTTCCATTTTCTGTATTGGCCAGTTTAGCCAGTGAACTATACTTACTGAACCATTCTAACGGAATTAAAAAATAGTTTCCGTCAGGCAGCATAAACATTCTTTCCTTGCTTTTTATGTTTGGAATTATATCGCTGAAATTGATTGTATATTTCCCAATAGTAATGATAATTTTAATGTCAAACCAATCGCCGGTTGTTTCTTTTGAGGCCGAAACAGTATGGTTTTCAGTAATAATTTCTTTGCTTTCAAGTTTCAGGTTTTGGATTGTAAAACCTAAATTTTCAAGCTTTTCCTTATTGTCAATAATTAATTGAATATTGATATAAGGATCATTGGCTTCTAAATGGGTATCCAGCCCAAAAAGTTCGTTTTTGACTTTTACCAAGCCAATTTCAAGCAATTTTTTTGTATATAAAATTTCGACGGCACTTCTTTTAAACTGAATTATTTTGGGTTCATTAACAATACTGAAATCAACAAATGAATGTGTTTTTTTAGTTTTACCGGCATCAAATAAGTAACCGTTATAATCGAAATAAAGGTTGAGGTAATAACAATTTTTAAAGAAATCATAAACTGGCTGAATCGTACTCGAAATTATTTGATCCCGCACTTCCATTTCAAAACCCGTGGCTTCAATATCAATTTTTTTGGCTATTTCGGGAATAAAACTTTTAAAATAATCATCAACTAATTTTGAAGGTATTTCAATTGATTTTTTCTTTAGAAAAGGAGTCAGTTTTTTAGAATTAAGCTCTTTTAATTTTCCTAATTTTTTATCGATAATTAACCAGCCCGGCTCATCCAAAAGAATATCAATGCTGCTATTCATGGGTAGAAAAGTAGTTTCGTTTTCTTTTAAAGAAAGAGTATATGTAATGCCTTCAGAATGCTTGTCAAATCGAATTTGAGGTTCAAAATCACGAGAGTCGATATTGACCCTGGACCGATAAAAGTCTTTTTCGAATCCCATATTAATTGATAAGGGAAATTGTTCCTTCAAAATCAAATCGTAAAAGGAACTTAAATTGAATTTTAAATGCTGACGAATGGCAAAATCAATTTTGCGATCTTTTTGCAAATCGGCAATGGTTTTAGCTGATTTGATTTTGGCACTGAATTTCTTGAAAATAAATTCAGGTTTTAAAGATTCACAAACTGTAAGTATTTTTTTGGTATTTGAATCTAAATTTTCAAAAACAATTCCGAAACTTTCAAGCACATTTGTACTTGCTTTTTTGTTTAAATATTTAATTTCATCGGTATTCTCAACGATATAAGCTGTTGGAATATAAACATTCAGGTTTTTTTCAAAACTGATGTCAAAACAAAACTGAAATGATTTTGTAATATCCAAAATTAAGAGTTTGATTCTGTTGGACTTTTGTGAAATTAGTTCAATTCAAAACTAATAAAATAACGCTGATAAAACGGATTGCTAAAGCAAAATACTTAAAAAATGATTTTTTATTTTCGAATTGTATTGTTCGAAAAGTTTTTAAATGAACTTATATCACCTTATATATGGTTCAAAAAAATATCGAATGTTTAATTCTCCGGTTTAAAGCATAGCGGAATAATTTCGCCTTTTGCCAGACAATATTTTTCTACCAATTCGGGTGCAATTTTATTCGTGTAATCTTCTTCAATTACAATAAAACCTTTGCTTCTTAATTTATCAAAATAATCACGGCCATAAATACGGACGTGATCGTATTGTCCGAATATTTTAGCACGTTCTTTTTGATCTGTAATCGAATCATCTGCAAAAGTTACAGCTCTCGATAAATCCTGCGGAATTTGTAAAACTGCCATTCCACCAGGTTTTAAAACACGAAATAATTCCTGCATGGCTTTCGTATCATCCGGAATATGTTCTAAAACGTGATTACACAAAATTACATCGTATTCGTTGTCTTTAAAAGGCAGGTTGCAAATATCTGCTTTTACATCTGCCAAAGGCGAAAACAAATCGGTTGTCGTATAATCCAGATTTTTTTGCTTGCGGAAAAGCTTATAAAATGCCTGTTCCGGAGCAAAATGAAGTACTTTTTTCGGTGCTGTAAAAAAATCAGTCTGATCGTTTAAATATAACCAAAGCAAACGGTGCCTTTCTAATGAAAGTGTACTTGGCGAAAGCACATTGTTACGTTGTTTTCCGTATCCATAAGGTAAAAACGACTTGAAACTTTTTCCGTCAATAGGATCAGTAAATTTGTCTCCTTTTAATGATAAAGCCAAAATTGGACGAGCCACATAACTCAAGCGAATTAATAATGGGCGCGGAATTGTATTAAGTACTAGTTTAAAAAGTTTTTTCATTGGGCGTTTCACAGAGTTTCACAAAGTTAGCACAAAGCTTCACAAAGTGTTTATAAATCTTTTAATGTTGTTTTTTAAAATTTTAGAATCAAAATTAATAAGTAATCCTAATGGATAATTTCCAAGTTTTAGATAAGTAAGTATCTGAGCAAAATGTACATCTGTAAAAGCTTCAACAGTTTTTAATTCAATGACAATTTTATTTTCAATCAACAAATCAATTCTATATCCATGATCTAGTTTTATATCTTTATAAATTATCGGTAGTGCTTTTTGTTTTTCAACAACTAAACCAGCATTCATAAGTTCATAACACAAACATTCTTGATAAGCAGACTCTAATAAACCAGGACCTAATTGTCTATGAACTTCAATTGCAAAACCTATAATTTTATATGAGATTGCATCCAATTCATCACGTGATTCTGTGCTTTCTTCGTACATTAATTAAGAACGGATAAAATAATTTAGTGAATCTTTGCGTTTTTCTTAGTGAATCTTTGTGTAACCTCTAAAGTACTAAAGGCACTTTTCTAAATTCATCTTCTTCGGTGCTTTCGATTCCTAAAGCTTTGTAGATGTAATAGAAGGTAGATAAGATTTCTGGTTTTCCGTCAATTAATGCGACGTCGTGTTCAAAGTGCGCACTTGGTTTTCCGTCAGCTGTCAGGATTGTCCAGCCGTCTTTTAGTTGTTTGATGTTTTTTGTTCCCATGTTAATCATAGGTTCAATGGCAACCACCATTCCTTCGACAAAAAGTTTTCCCCTGCCTTTTTTACCATAGTTTGGCATTTCAGGAGCTTCGTGCATTTTTTGGCCTAAACCGTGACCCACTAATTCACGGACAACTCCGTATCCGTGAGATTCTGTATATTTCTGAATCGCATTTCCAACATCTTCTACGCGATTTCCGGCTTTAAATTCTCTGATTCCTACATAAAGGGATTCTTTGGTTACCTGCAAAAGCTTTTTGGTTTCAGGGGCAACTTCTCCAATTTCGAAACTATAGGCATGATCTCCGTGATATCCATTTTTAAAGGCGCCACAATCTACAGAGATCACATCTCCGTTTTGCAAAGGGGTATTATTCGGAATCCCGTGTACAACCTGAGCGTTAGGGCTCATACAAAGCGAGTTCGGAAAATCATACAATCCCAAAAAACTAGGAACTGCACCATGATCACGAATGAATTCCTCGGCTAATTTGTCAAGATATAATGTGGTAACCCCTTCTTTTATCTCAGAAGCAATCATTCCTAATGTTTTAGATACGATCAAAGCACTTTCGCGCATTAATTCTATTTCCTCCCTTGTTTTTTGGATAATCATATTTTTCAGATTTTCAGTTCGCAAAAGTACAATTTTAATATTATTTTTTTAAAGTTGATTTTGAAATTAATTACTGCCGGTATTTTTAAATTTTGATGAATAACAATACTTCTGTCGAATATCAAAATCATTATGATTTCTTATCTCAGGAAAAAGCCCTAAATTAGTAGTAAAACATATCAATCATGAAAACTTCAATCGATCAGGAAACGCTGTCTAAAATAAAAGCCTTAAAGAAGATGAAGCGAAATGCTTCAATGCTTCTGGGTGCTGCGGTACTTCTGTTTATAATTGCGATTTATTTTAAAATCCCGATGTTACAGGCTTTTAGTGAAGCTGCAATGGTAGGCGGAATTGCGGATTGGTTTGCTGTGGTAGCTTTGTTTCGACATCCGTTGGGAATTCCGATTTGGCATACGGCTATTATTCCGGTCAAAAAAAATGAGATTGGAGAAAATCTGGGCAGTTTCGTTTCTGAAGAATTTCTGAATCGTGAAAAATTAGAAATTAAGCTAGATGAATTCAACTTTGCCACAAAAGCTTCTGATTGGCTTTCGCAGGAAGAAAATGCCAATAAAATTGCGAATTCTATAGCATTAAATATTATTCCGGGAATCCTGAAAACGATAAAAGATGAGGATATAAAAAGATTTATTCAGGTTCAGTTCAGGGAAAAATTAGAAGCCATTAATTTTGGAGACTGGGTAGCACTGGCTTTAGAACCATTGCAGAAAGGAAATATTAAAGATGAATTGCTTACTAATATACTTGAAGTTGTGAGTACGGAATTAAGTAACAACAAAGAACTGATCCGGAAAAAAGTAAAACAATCTACGCCTTTTCTGAGTTTTGGCTTAGCCGATAAAAGTATTTCAGAAGGTATTTTTAATGGATTGCAGGAGTTTCTGGATGAAGCCAAAAATCCGGAAAGTGAAATCCGATTTAAAATAGATGAATACGTTCATGATTTTCTGGATAAAGTGAAGAACTCTGAAGAGATGAGAATTAAAATCAATACTATCATCATGGGCTTTGCCGGAAAAAAAGAAGTTCAGGATTATATTAATGGGATTTGGGATGAGATAAAATTATCAATAACAAACGATTTGAATAAAGGTGACGAATCGGCAATTAAAAACAATATTGCCAGTTTGATTCAGGGTTTCGGAAACGGGCTCAAAAAAGATGCTGTTATGGTTGATAAAATCAATAATTTTATCAAAAATGATTTGCTTTCCGTTCTTTTGAATAATAAAAAAATAATAGGAGATTTGATTTCTTCTACAGTAAAAAGCTGGGACGGGAAGGAAGTTTCAGAAAAATTAGAATTAGAAATAGGAAAAGATCTTCAGTACATTAGAATAAACGGAACATTGGTTGGAGGGCTTATCGGACTTATAATTTATGGCGTTGAATGGACGTATCATTATTTTGTGTGAAATTTTCTCACTGCAGCCCTCTCCAAAGGAGAGGGAGTTAAAAAATCGGATTATTTTATATTTCTAAAATCGGATAAACAAAAGCTTAAAGATAGTTACTACTTTTAATTGAACCATTGAGTTATAGTTAGCTCCCATATACGCTAACTATAACTCAAGTGAATTATGTCACTCATAAGGTTTGTTTAAAATTAAACCTTAATCAGGATTTGCCATAATTTTGAAGAGTTCGGAATTGGAGATATAAAATCGGTTTTCGAGTGCAATAGAAGTGAGTTTTGCATTTACTAAATTATTCTCTCGGGTATTAATCAGAAATAAAGAGCTTTCTCCAAAAGTAAACAAACGTTCTTCAGAATTCAGCATGGTCATATTGTTTTCTACCAAGGCGTTAGCAATTTTTTTTTGTTTTATCAGCGAACTGATTTCTATTTTCTGTGCACCAATTTTATTGGTTAATTGTGTTTTTTCCAGAGCTAACACAAATTGGTTTTCCTGAAGTTTATACTTGGCTAATTTTAAGCTTCCGCGTTCTTTTCTCAAAAATAAGGGGAAATATAACTCTAATCCAATTTTGTAATCCTGAAAACGATAATTGTCAATGAATTCTGGTTCAGATAAGTAAGAATAACCAATATTTATTTTAGGCAATAACATGTTTTGTTTGAAATCTTTTTCTACATTCAAAATCTCTATTTTGTTTTGCAATGCATTTAGTTTTGGATGCGTTTCTAAATTAAAATCATTTTGCAATAAATCGTTTGTTTTTAGAGTTTCCTGCAACGTAGTTTCGAGTGCTGTTTCCGGTACAAGTTCATCTGAAACTTCCAGTGGAATGTTGTTGTCAATCCACATAAAATTAGATAATTCAAGTTTGGATTTGGCTAGTTTCAATTTAGAATCTTCAAGACTCAATGCCCTGTTTTTTACAATAATTCCTGCTTCAATACTATCAATAGCAGGTTTGTCGCCTTGATTGATTAAAGATTTTATTCCTTCTAAGCGTATTTCAGCATTCTTGTTGTAAGTTTCGTAAAGTTTCATTTCTTCAAAATTCTTCTTCCAGTTAAAATAAGTAACCGAAGCATCATACAAAACGTTAACGGCTTGAAGTTTTCTTTCAGATTCGCTGAGTTTTATCTGAATTTTAGCCTTCCTGATATCCGCCATTCTTTGATTAATAAGCAGGCCTTGCCCTATAGGAACACTGATCCCAAAAGAAGTTAATCCCTGATTTGGAGTTGTGTTTTCCGGATTAAGATAAACACCTTCGTTATTGTCGAACCCTGCTTTCAGCTCAATTCCATACCATGTTGGAATTTTAAAACTGCTGTTTAAAATAGAATAATATTCCTTGTCTTTAAATTGCTTTTGACTAAAATCTACTTCAATTTTGGGATCAAAACCACCTCGTGCCATCATCAAATTGGCTTGTGCTTTACTTATTTCTAAATTAGCATTTTTAACCAAAGGATGGTATTTTTTTACATAGCCAAGAAACTCATTATAAGTAAGTTCTTTAGAGATTGGTTGTTGGCTAAAAACGGTACAATAAAAAAAAAGAAAAGCTATAAGTATTGTTTTCATTATTTTTTCTCTTTAATTACTTTCTGGTCACTTTTATAATAATTAGGAGGAAATCCGTTTAAGGTTCTCCATATTTCAAACCAAATTGGCACAGTGTCTAACAAAGCAATTGTTTGAGAACCAGAGCCAATACTTAGCTGTTTTGGCCATTTTGCTTCGTTTGGATCAGGAGCAATTAAGATTCTGTATTTTCCGTTATCGCTGATGAAGTTTTCGATTGCAACAATTTTTCCTCCAAAAGTTCCGTATGATATATCTGGCCAGCCCGAAAATACAATTGTTGGCCAGCCATCAAACCAAACGCGCACTTTTTCTCCTTTTTTAATCAAAGGTAAATCGATCGGATTTATAAAAGTCTCAACTGCAATATCGTATTGGGAAGGCATTATAGTTACGATTGGTGTACCTTCTTTTATCGTTTCTCCCAAACCTGCCTGCAGGGCTCTGTTGATATAACCGCTTTGGACTGCTTTAATATAATACATGCCATTTCTTAAGCTATAGTTCGCATATTGATTTTCTAATTTGCTTACCTGAGCTTCAGTATCAAATTTATTGCTCAGGGTTGTAAATTGGTCACTTTTTGCTTTAGCAACTTTTTCAGAATATTCGGCAGAAATTCGATTAATTTCAACTTTAGCGTTTATGTATTCATTTTTGCTTGTTAGGTATTTGTTTTCCTGAGTTATAATTTTGGCATCAACATCCTGAAGCTTCAAATGTTTCTCTTCAACATCAGTAAGTGGCTTTAATCCTTCGTTGTTTAATTGTACCGAACGTATATATTGGGTATTTGCAATTCGTAATTGTGTTTTTACAGCAACAAGGTCCATACTGTCACTTTTTATTTTTAAGAGAGATTGTCTGACTTTGTTTTTTGCCTGTTCCAGTTTTAGATTTTTTTCATTTTCTATAGATTGAATTTGGCTTGAAAGCGTATTGATTTTTTCTCCGTAGGATTCTAAAGAGTTCTTTTTTGCATCTACCTGGTTTTTGGTGTTTGCTACCAAATTAGGATCCATGTAGTCTTCTTTTATTTCAGAGATAAATAGAATTGTATCTCCTTTTTTTACAAAGTCACCTTCTTGCACATACCACTTTTCAATTCGCCCGGAAATTACACTTTGAATAGATTGTGGTCTTTGATTTGGTTTTAAAGTCGTTACAGATCCTGATCCGGAAATATTCTGTGTCCATGGGAGGAAAAGAGCGATTATCCCTAAGATTGAAGTGCCGAGTATAATTTTATTTAAAATCTTATAATGAGGTCTGTTACTGAGGTTTCTAATAGTTTCATATCGATCAAGAGGTTGTAACTTTGTTTTATTGTCAGAAATGTTAAGCATGGTTCATTGTTTTTTGATCAAGTATGATAAGGCCGTTTTGCATTGTTATATTTCGTGTAGATTTTGTCTTCCAATGCGGATTTTTGGATGAAACAATAATGGTCCATTTATTTTCATCTGAAGTAATAAAATCAATAATTTCATTGGCAACATTTTCATCCATAGTATCTGTAGGATCTTCGTAAAAAAGCACTTTTGGTTTATGAATTATACTTCTGGCTAATAGAATTTTTTGAGCATTAGAAGAAGATAATTGTTTTCCTTCAGGATAAATATGCGTGTCTAAACCTTTTGGCAATAATTTTATGAACGAGCTAAGCTGGACCCCTTCGATTGCCCATTTTAAATCTTCAGAACTTATGGAAGAATCATTAAAAGTGATGTTTTCTAAAATGGTTCCTTCAAATGGTGTCTCATTATGAATTATCCGGCCTATTTGCGAGCGATATTGTTTTACATTTATTTTTCTAAAAGTATCGTCGTTGATATAAAAAGCACCGGAACTTTGTTTTAATAAACCTGATAATAATCGAATAAGGGTTGTTTTTCCTGAGCCGTTTTTTCCGTCAATTACAATTTTTTCCCCTTGTTCAATTTTAAGAGTTATAGAGTCTAAAGCATTAGTTGGTGAATCCGGAAACTTGAATTTTAAATCTTCAGTTTCTAAAGTGATGTTATTATAGCAATTTTCGTTTTGAGAATCTGAATTTTCTTCTAATTCCAAATCCGTTACCTGTCCTATTTTTTCAACAGAAGTTAAAACATCGTAGAAACTTTCAAGTCCAAGAATAATTTTTTCGACAGATGTAATCACTAATAAAATGATAATTTCTGCTGCAACAAATTGTCCAATATTCATTTCCTGACTCAATACCAAATATCCTCCAATAGATAATAAACTTGCCGTAATGATAATTTTGAAAATGATCAATTGTGTAAATTGCCTTTTAATAATATTAAAATGTTTCTCACGATATTTAAGATAATCTGTTACCAGTGAGTTGTTTTTTTGAAGGGCAAAATCATGATTTAATTCATTTTTGAAGCTAAAATTATTATGAGCCATTTCTTGTAACCAACTTGCGACTTTGTATTTAAATTTTGATTCTTTTAAACTGGTTTCTATACCTGATTTATACGAAAATTTAAAAATGAAATATAATAGCAAGAACAATAAAAGACCAAATACAATAAAAGACGGATGATATAAGGATAGCAAGATAATTCCGAAAACAATTTGAAGTAAAGCAGCAGAAAAATCTGTTAACAATTTTGAAGTTCCTTTTTGAATGGTCATGGTGTCAAAAAACCGATTCGTTAATTCTGGCGGATAGATGCCATATAATTCCTCCGATTTTATTTTTGGCAGGCGACCAGCAAATTCAAACGAAGCCCGGACAAATATTTTTTGTTGTAAATTTTCCGTAATTCGCAATTGCATTAAAGATAAAATTCCAACAAGTGCTACTCCGGCAACAACTAATATGATTAGCACGATCCAGGATGCGCTTACTCTTCCGGATTGTATAAAAGTTATGATTGCCTGTATTCCTAACGGAAGTGATAAACTAATTAATCCGGCAAAAATTGCATAGAAAAAGATCTGGTAAATGTCTTTTTTATCTAGTTCTAGTAAATTGTAAAATCGTTTTAATGGAGTCATGTTGGTTTTTTATAATTATCGTAAAACGTTTTCTACAAGATTTAGGTAAAATTGAGTAGTTGTAATGCTTTCATTACAATCGGTAATTGTTTTCAAATGATCCGTCAGGAAATGTTGGTGTAAACTTCCCTCAACGATGGTCGAAACTAATGATTTAGCAAACGGATATTCAGGATTAACTTCCTTAACAATTGCAACAATTCTATTAATGACTCTTTTGTAGATTAAAAAAAAACCTTCTTTGTTTTCTTGATCAACTTCTTTTGTATGAAGTGTTTTTGTAAATTCTGCAATAATTATTTTATTTAAAATAGCTTCATTAATATGTTCCGGAGAAATGTCATCAGTTGTTTTTTCAGTAACTATTGTGATGGCTTTGTTGAGTTTTTCTTTTTTATCTGTGATATTAGTAGTGCTAAAAACGAGTTTATATTCCATCCAGCTCCAATACCAGAAAGATAAATAGACTAATAATTTGTGTTTGTTTTCGAAATAACGATAAATCGAACTTTCGTTTGAACCTATTTTTTCTCCTAATTTTTTAAATGTAAAATTATCGAAACCAATAGCATCAATAAGAAGAATACTTTGCTCAATTATTTTTTTTCCTAATATAGATGTTTCGGGATCTTTTACATAGATTTTTTCGTTTACATGAATTTTTAAATTTGATAGTATAGTTTTCATAAAAAGTTATTTTAAATGCAAATATAATAGCAATACTATCAATATTGAGATTTTAACTTTTATTTGTGTAAAAAAAAACTGCTCTAATATCAGAGCAGCTTTTTATTTATTAAAATTGTCTTGTCCTGAAATAGCGATAAGCGATACACAAAAAGTATCATTATGGGAAAAGATCAGGAATTACGCTATGTAAAGCGTAAACAAAAGATTATATAGTATGTCTTTTAAAATACAAATTGTTTAAGAATAGAAAACATGTTTTTATAATAACGAATGACATGTCATTGCAAGAGGTTGCTCAACTCCCATTAACTGTAAAATAGTTGGAGCAATATCTCCCAGGACACCATCCTGAATAGATTTCAAATCTTTATCAACTAAAATAATCGGTACCGGATTTGTTGTGTGAGCCGTATTTGGGCTTCCATCTGGGTTAATCATAGTTTCACAATTACCATGATCGGCAATTACAATAGTGGTATAATCATTGGCAAGAGCAGCTTCAATAACCTCTTTTACACATATATCAACCGCTTCACAAGCCAAAATTGCTGCACTCATAATTCCGGTATGACCAACCATGTCGCCATTGGCAAAATTAAGGCAAACAAAATCAACTTCACGTTTATGTAATTCCGGAACAAGAGCTGCTGTTAGTTCAAACGCGCTCATTTCTGGTTTTAAGTCGTAAGTGGCCACTTTTGGAGAATTTCTTAAGAGTCTGGTTTCACCTTCAAATGGTAATTCTCTTCCGCCGGAAAAGAAAAAAGTTACGTGTGGGTACTTTTCGGTTTCAGCGATACGAATTTGTTTTTTACCGGCTTTTTCTAAAACTTCCCCCAGGGTTTCGGTGATATTGTCTTTATTGTATACCACTTTTACATTCAGGTACGTTTCATCGTAATTGGTAAGTGTTACGTAATACAGGTTTAATTTGTGCATGTTTTGCTCATGAAAATCCTGTTGCGAAAGCACCTCTGTAAGTTCACGGCCTCTGTCAGTCCTGAAATTGAAAAAAATAACTACATCGCCTTCAATAATTGTTGCAAGAGGTTTTTCATGTTCCTCAACCATTACAATAGGGGCAATAAACTCATCCGTAACATCATTTGCATAGCTATTCAGAATGCTGGCAACACTATTAGTTGATGATGTCCCGATTCCGTTTACCAACAAGTCATAAGCTAGTTTTACCCGTTCCCAACGTCTGTCACGATCCATTGCGTAGTAACGTCCAATGATAGAGGCAATTTTTACAGGGGTTTCTTTGATGTAATCTTCCAGGTCCTGAATGTATTTTGCTCCTGATTTCGGGTCAACGTCCCTTCCGTCTGTAAAGGCATGAATGAAAACATTATCAAGGCCATATTCCTGCGAGGCATCAATTAATCCGCGTAAATGTGAAGTATGAGAGTGTACCCCGCCATCAGAAACCAATCCAAGAAGGTGTACTTTTTTATTATTATCTTTTGCATAAGTGAAAGCATCAATAAGTACCTGTTCTTTTGCAAATGTTTTGTGGGCGACTGCTAAATTTATCTTAGCTAAATCCTGGTATACGATTCTTCCCGCACCAAGGTTCATATGTCCAACTTCACTGTTTCCCATTTGTCCATCTGGTAAACCAACATTTAATCCGTCAGTGCGAAGCTGGGCACTTGGGTAATTTTGATACAGGCTGTTTATAAATGGTACATGTGCGTTGTCTATTGCTGATACTTTAGGGTCGGGTGATTTCCCCCAGCCATCTAAAATCATAAGGATAACTTTTTTGTTCATTGGTTTTTAGTTTTTGGCAAAGATAAACCATTTCTAAAATGTGCAAGAAAGCATTGCTACAATTATGTTTTATAAAATGAAGCCTGTTCAAAAATCCTAATTTAATTACAGAAGCCTTTATTTTTTAAAATTAATGCACGCTAAACCTTATTTCTGACCTTGTTTTTGACACCATTATAGTCGATAAAGTATTTAATACTTATTGAAAAAATGTGTTTAAGAGCTTCATTGTTCAATAAATCAGATATGTTATGGTTGAATTCTTTATCGATAATGCGTTCGAAATTTGAAGCATTATTTCTGTACAGGGCAGAAATTTGACTGCCCGGCGCAAACCACCATGAGTACGATAAATCGGTATTCCAGGAATAAAAACTCGAATTTTTGTTTTCCGAGTACTCTGGAAAAGGAATTAATGTCCCATTATCCTGAAGTTGCAGGTTGTTTTTATTTTCGGCATAAGACCAATATTGACGTACAGCAAGATTAAGTGTCATTTTGCTGTTCAGGGCATATTTTCCTCCTATGGTATTAGAATATGTTATTACGTTTCTATTGGCAAATACAATAGTTTCCGGAGTGCCAACGGTGTCATCAATGGTGTCAATATAACCTTTGTTGTTGTTCCTTCTGGAAAAGCTAAACATGTAAGTAAATAAAAGTTTGTCATTAAAACGATATCTCGGGCCTACATTCACACCATAGGAAATTCTGCCCGGTTCATCTGCAAATGTAAGGGACGGACTCAAATCTAAAGCAAATTTATTATTATAATTAGTCGATAAATTACTCCATAATCCTAGCCTTTTAGGAATAATAACATATCTGTTTTCAGCTCTGGGTTCATAATAATCATGTGAATCTAAAGGGATAAAAGTTATTCCAAAATCAAAATAGTGGTTTTTTATGGTGGTTAAATCAACACTGACTTCAATATTATTGTCCTGTACTTTACCGGATTCTTTATTAAATTCAGCATACATATTATAATTGAGTCTGAAATTATTAAAATGTTTTGTCGGATTTAGAATTCGGTAACTGGCATTTCCATAAAAATTATAATAATTAGTCAGGAAAATAATTCCTAAATCGTTAGAATCAAAATCTTTTGAAACGAAATCCATTCCCATATTATACCGATAGTTCCCACTTGTTTCTGCAAAGCTAAGAGAGCTGTAAATGCCATCTTTATCTTGTACTTCGTTGATATTACTGTATTTAAAATTTCCGGATAAATTATAAGTATTCGCTTTAGTATTTAAATCCCAGGTTAATGCAGAAACATTTGCATCCCTAAAATGCCCGTTGCGGGTTACGTTTGTGTTAATAAAGGAAATGGATGAATTTTTTCGAAAACGCTGGTCCAATACAAATACATTGTAATTAGTTAATGGTTCTACAACCTGTCGTCTCGTATTCCCAGTGATTGCGTCCTTTGTAGTGGCAAAAGTTTTTTCAGTAACAGCATTTAAAACTCCTACTCCCAAGCCTTTTTTGGTTCTTCCTGAAATTTTTAAGGCATTAATAAGATTAACGCTTTGTGGATTTTCAATGATTTCTTCGTTTTCATCCAAAGAAGCTTTGGCAGATGGCTGTCCTCCAATTCTGCGCGAATAAAAAATATTTCCCTTACTGAATAAATCAGTTCCTTCAGTAAAAAAAGCCCTGTTTTCGTTAAATTGCTGTTCAAAAGGGCCTAAGTTCAAAATTTGGTCATCATATTTCGTCTGTCCAAAATCAGGAATTAAAATAGCGTCAAGAGTAAAAGCATCATTGATTCCGTACTTGATATCCATACCGGCTTTCAAAGTTCCATATGTTTTTTGATTGGCATCTGCACTAAGATAAAATGAGGAGTAAGGCAATAAAAACAATCGGGTAGGAGGTTTGATGTTTTCTATTCCGGTTAAAGTACCGTTTTGCTGTGTAAATGTCCCCAGTTTGGAATCAACCAGATTCCAGGTATATTTATAACGAAGACGCTTAATTTCCCTGAAAAAATTGATTCCCCAGGTTTGTTTGTCTTCTTTAGAAAATCGTAATGCGGCATACGGAATTTTCATTTCAACAATCCAGCCATTTGGGGTAAGGCCCGCCTTGCTTTCCCAAACAGCGTCCCAGGAATAATCTTCTCCATTAGTATCGGTCATGATGCAGTCACCCTGAACATCTGCGGCTGAAACATAAAACATAAAATCCTGTTGTCCATCGTTAAAGCCATTTATAAAAACACCAAAAAGATCCGCAGTTCCAAAATTGTCACGTTGAGAGATTTCTTTTAATATTTTATCAGGTTCATTATCATGCATCATTGCACCAATATAAATGGCATTATCATCATATAAAACTTTGATTTCGGTTTTTTGTGTATCAGGAATTGCTTTTCCGTTATCCGGATTGTACATTACAAAGTTGGAAGCCACGGGTGCATCATTCCACTCTTTTTCATCAAGCTTACCATCTATAGAGATAAATTCGCCGGTTTTTTGTGCTTGTAAAACTTTCTTTTGAGCAGAACACCATAAAGTAGTTAATACTATACTTAAGAAAAGCGTTTTTTTCATAATTAAATATAAAAAGGGATATTTTGTGTAAGGCAATTTTTGAATTAACAGACTGTTATTTTTAAAATTGTTACAGTTTTTGAATATTAAAAATTGTAGAATTTTGTTTTTTTAAATTTAAGTGATTAAATATCAAATCAATACCATTTGGTTAAAAAGTGATGTCAAAAATAATTATTTGTAAGTTAAATTTAACCTTTTGTGAGATTAAGTGTTAAAGTTTAAACAAAAATACCCACTTTTAGTGATATAAATTTTTGTAGTTGTAAAAAAATTATACATTTGTCGAGCTCCAAAACAAGTTTAACCTAAACGAAATCAATGATTTATAAGATTTATCCCGCATTGCTATTTTTGTTTTTGTCTTTCGGTACAGATTCTAAAAATACTTACGAAAATAAAATTGTAACTTCAAAAAGCATAGCCAAAGTTGAAAAACTGGCTATAGATGCTAAAATTGAAAGTGTGTATAACACATTAAATACAAACAATTTTAAATTACCTGAACTTAGAACTTTTTCAGAAGCTTTGAAAGGTTTTTACTTATTAAAAGAAAAAGGAATTGTTCAGAAAGATATCCTAACCTTAATAGATTTTAGTTTATCCTCTAACACCAAACGTTTGTGGGTTATTGATTTAGCTACTAATACCGTTTTATTTCAATCTCTGGTTGCCCATGGACGAAACACAGGTGAAGAATTTGCTTCTGAATTTTCAAACAGAAACTCCTCTTATCAAAGCAGTCTCGGATTTTATGCCACAGGTGAAATCTATCAGGGTAAACATGGCGCTTCTTTGCGTCTGGATGGTCTTGAAAAGGGAATTAATGACAATGCCAGACAAAGAGCTGTAGTAATTCACGGTGCTGATTATGTTTCGGATTCTTTTATCCAAGATCATAAACGTTTAGGCAGAAGTCAGGGGTGTCCTGCTGTTCCCGTTGAATTAACCAACCAAATTATTCAGACTATTAAAGATAAATCGTGTTTGTATATCTATCACCCTTCAAGAGGTTTTGTGATAGAACCAAAACTAGTTTCTTAGTTTAGCATACAAATCGGCATCGAGATTATAAATGTCATATCTAAAAATCAATTGATTTTTTTCGCTCCAGGCTGTCCAATACCATTGATACAATGTGAATTTTTTTGAAATTCTGATACTGGTCGTTTTCTTGGTTGCAATAACCGAGTCTATTTTTTCCTTTGACCAATTTTTGGAGTCACTTAAAATATGTTGTGCCAGCTCTAAAGGATTTTCTACCCGAACGCATCCTGAACTCAAAGAACGATTGTGTCTTTCGAAATAATTACGATGATTGGTATCGTGCAGATAGACACTGTAATTGTTAGGGAATAATATTTTCATTAATCCTAACGAATTATTGTATCCCGGACTTTGCACATAACGGTAACTATGAGGCTTGTTTTCGTTCCAGTTTAACGGGTCGACCACATTTCCTGCAGAATCATAAATAGTGATACTTTTATTCTTTAAATAATTCCTGTTACGTTTCATTGCCGGAACAACATCTTCTTTTAAAATAGTTGGGGGAACAGTCCATGTTGGGTTAAAAACTATTGTTTTTAATGTTGAGGTTAAAACAGGTGTTTTACGTTTGCTGGTTCCAACTACCACTTTTCTAACAACCGTTGTGTCTTTGTTTTCAACAACATTCAGACTGTAATCCGGGATATTAACAATAAAATAGTTTTCTGAAAATTCATTTGGATACCATCTCCAACGCTCTAAATTGGCAATGATTTGCTGTTTTCTTTTAGATTTTGAAAAATTTAGCGCATTAATTGTTCCTGCTCCAATAACGCCATCGGGAGCCAAACCATGCCGGGTCTGGAATTTCTTTACAGACTCAAACGTTTTTTTATCGTAAGTTGTTGTTAAGCTGTCATTTCCGATCATATCATTCCAATACAAAAGTCTTTTTTTGATATTTATAACAGCAGCATTGGTATCATTTAAAGTTATTTTTTCTTTTGATTCAATAGTTTTAATATTGTCTTCTGGAAAATCATTAATAATTTTCAAGGCATTCAATAATTGCTTGTAAGTCTGCGATCTTGATTGGCTTTGTTCTATCAGGCTATCCAGTTTATTGCTGTTGAAGCTTTTAATTAGTGCATTGTTTACATCAAATATTTTTTCACTTAAAGCCCAGTCAGGATATAATTTTTTGGGATCTAATTTGCCTTTATTAAGATGATTTAAATATTTTTCGAAATTATGGGTCAGCAACAAATCATAAAATGCAAAATCTTTATCATCTAAAGAGTTTATTTTTGATTCGTAACCGTTTAGCTTAACGACATTATAATCATTTGGGTCTAATCCTAGTTCTTCTGAATTTTTTAATTGTGCTAACACAAAATTTCTCTTTTTAAGATTTCCCCAAACGGTTTTATTTTCAGAAGAAGCATAAAACTGTTTTAAGGTTTCATTTTTAAAAGAATTTATTAAGGCAGTATCAATTTCAACCGTTCTTTCATCTGTAAGGATAATGGCAGGTTGTCCCGTTTTTGCCCCTGGATCAGAAATTTCAGGAATCTTTTTGTTGCAACTTATAAAAACTGTCACTATTAAAATAACGTAAAATTTTGTCATATTATATTTTTTTAAACATTAAAAAATGTTCGCCAACTTCTTTTATATCAAAAGGTTTTCCAATGGTCTTATATCTCATTTTTTTATAAAAATCAACAGCTTCTATTCGGGCATTAAACCAAATCAATTGAACATCTTGTGAAACGCAATAGGTTTCGCAATAGGAAACCAAAGCTTCACCAAAACCTTTTTTTCGATGTTCTTCCAAAACAGCCATCCCTCGTATCTGTGTCTGTTTTTTTTCTGCAAAGATAGGATTGGAAGTTGTGAATAATGAAATTATTCCTGTTAAATTTTTATTTTCAAATAATCCAAAATGATGAGTGGTGTCTAAATTGTCTCCCTCAAAAATACAACTTTCGACAGGTTTGCCTTTTCGAAGAACGGGTTGTCTTACAATAAAAGTTTCCTCAGCGGATATTTCTTTAATTAATGTCATGTTTAGAATAAAAAAGCAAAGCTATAACATTTTAATTTTAAATAGATTACTAGAAATAGTGATTTTTAATTTATTTTTTTTGGTAAAAAGCTTGTTTTAAACTTAACTTATTTTTTATATTTGCACTTCAGTAATGCGAAAGTAGCTCAGTTGGTAGAGCTCCAGCCTTCCAAGCTGGTTGTCGCGAGTTCGAGCCTCGTCTTTCGCTCTAAATCAAAACCCCGGTCTAGATTTAAATTAAATAATTTTGTTTTTTGTTTTTTTAAACGATTTAATTATTTATATTTGCACCCTGTTAATGCGAAAGTAGCTCAGTTGGTAGAGCTCCAGCCTTCCAAGCTGGTTGTCGCGAGTTCGAGCCTCGTCTTTCGCTCTGGAAACCCGAAACAATTTTGTTTCGGGTTTTTTGTTTCTATTACTTATTTTAAATTGCTTAAGTTACTCTCGGCGGGCAACTCTACTGGCGTTTGGCGCTGTTGAAATAAACGTGCTGATAAATCACCTTTTAATATAGTTGTTTCTCCTTTTACTTCCAGCCAGCTTCCTTCCCTTAATCCCAGAACGGGAATAGTATTAAAAGCATGAAATTCTTCTATTCGCATTTCGCGTGTTTCCCCCATATGTTTAGAATGATTATCTGCATCTAAATAATGAGGATTTAAATTAAACGGAATTAAGCCCAGAGTTTGAAAACTTGGCGGATATATGATGGGCATATCATTGGTAGTCTGCATAGATAAACCGCAAATATTACTTCCGGCACTTGTTCCTAAATAAGGAGTTCCGTTTTTAACAGCTTCAGAAAGGGTTTGCATTATATTATATTTGTATAATTGGGTAACCAATAAAAAAGTATTTCCTCCTCCTGTAAAAATTCCTTCTGCATTTTTTATGGCATCCTGAGCACTTTCAAATTCATGAATTCCTTTTACTGAAATGTTTATACTGGCAAAAGCCTGAGTTACTTTCTGAGTGTATTCATCATGTGAAATACCGCCAGGTCGGGCGTAAGGGATAAATAAAATGCTTTTAAGGCTTTTAAAATGTAATTTTAATGTTGGTAACAGATATTCTAAATAGCTGCCTCCATGCAAAGTTGAAGTGCTGGCAATTATAATGCTTTTCATAATTGATATTGATTATTTTTGAGCCAAAGGTATTAAATAGTAACAAATTTGTATAAAAGCCGGAAAGTTTAATTAATTCGTTGTGTGAATTATTAAAAACGTCATTCTGGTGCTTTTTGTGCGGGGAAACGATGCAAAAAATGTTATTGGAAAACCGTTTTTAATTTTTCTGTTCCCGATACAATTTTCTATTGAAAATCACTCGAATTGACGAAAAATTGTCATCAAAACCTAATTGCACCCAACGGTTAATTAACATATTTTTACCATGGCATTAGTACTAAATTTAGAAGACATTAAGATATTTTTACAACTTTAAGAATCATTTTAAATTTTCTGAATTTTGACGAATAAAATTATATATGTCTTGTTTTTAGGGTTGACTCAAATTGTTTCGGGTCAGGCACCACTTAAAGGCAGAATAATTTCAAATGCAGGAGATGTAGAAGGGGTTTATGTTGTTAATGTCAAGACTGAAGCTATGACAGTAACGGATGAATCTGGCGGTTTTTTGATTACTGCCAAATCAGGCGATACACTTATTTATTCATCCATACAATTTAAAGAAATGAGGATTGTAGTTAGTGAAGAGAATTTTTCGGATTTGAATTTTTCAGTGAAATTATATCCGATTATTCATCAATTGCAGGAAGTGATTATCAAAAGATATGATAATATTAATTCTGTTTCGTTAGGGATTATTCCCGGAAATCAGAAAACCTACACGGCAGCAGAAAGGAAATTACAGACCGCTACTGGCTTAAATGCAACAGCAAATGCAGGAACAATGGCTGGAGGTTCTGTTTCTGCAGATCCTTTATTGAATTTCTTTTCAGGCAGAACTGCTATGTTGAAAAAGGAAGTTGCAGTCGAGAAAAAAGAGGCTTTTATGAAGCTTTTAGAGAATATGTTTAAGCCGGAGCATTTTGTTGACAGGTTGAAAATCCCTTTGGAATATGTAAAAGGGTTTGAATATTATGCAGTTGAAAACGATAAGTTTACTGCTATTTTGAATTCTAAAAATAAAACAACTGTAGAGTTTTTATTAGGAGAACTGGCGGTGAAATATAAAGAAATAATTGCCGGTGAAAACAAATGATGCTTTGTTAATCCTGTTTTTACTTAGCGCTCCAATTACTTTTGAGTGCAATAAATGGAAACAAAAAAATGTTGAAAAAAATGTTAAGGTTGAAAAAAAAGAAAGTCATATTGAGAAATTAGGCTATATGTTTGAAGATGCCTGCTTTATTGATTATTTAAAAATTCCTTCAGAACATATAAGTGGATTTAAGTTTTACATAGTAGAAAATGTATATGCAGGGATGCTTCTGGAAACAAGGGACAGACCGAAATTAATTTTTTTAATAAGTGAATTGGCTTTAAAATATAATGAAATACTTTCAAGTGAAAATAAATAATATCTTACCAGCCCTGTTTTTATTTCTCGCTCAGATTTGTTTTGGACAAATAGCTGTATCCAAAGAAATTCAGGGACAAATTTTTGAGCAATCATCTTCGGCAGAGGGTGTAAATATTATCAACAATACAACTCAGGTTACGGCTGTTTCTGATGTTAACGGAATGTTTTCTATTGTGGTAAAAGAAGGAGATGTTTTGGTTTTCTCTTCGGTTAATTTAGAGCCACTAAAACTTCGAATTACTGGTGAAGATTTAAAATTAAGTTCACTTCAGATAAAAATGACAGTCAAAGAGGTAGAACTGAAAGAGGTAATTGTGAATGAAAATTCTAATATTACAGCAGAAAATTTAGGCATCATTCCGCATGGGCAAAAAAAATACACTCCTGCCGAAAGAAAGATTTATACAGCAAATTCAACTTCGGTAGATAAGCTCTTAAATAATATTTCCGGAAGAACCACCATGCTTAAAAAAGAAGCAATTGTTGAAAAAAAAGAGGTGCTTTTCAGGAAAATGGAGTATCTTTTTGATGAAGTATATTATACAGAACGATTAAAAATTCCGCTTGAAGATATTAAAGGATTTCAACTTTACTGCGTAGATAATCCTGAATTTGCTGTATCTTTGAATAATAAGAACAAAACCATGAGTATGTTTTTAATAACTGGTTTAGCACAAGAATATTTAAAAATTATAGAGCATGAAAGATAAATTTGGAATATTGATAGTATGTCTGTTTTGTCAATTTGTAATAGGACAAACTAATTCGAGAAAACCTTTGCACGGGCAGGTTGTTAATAAATCATTAGCCATAGAGAGTGGTAATGTTATGAACATAAATGCCAATACCAGAACTTTTATTGGTTTAAACGGATTGTTTGATATCATGGCCAGACCAAAAGACACTCTATTGTTTACAGGTTTCGCTTTTCAATCTAAAAAAATCGTATTGACAGAAAAAGACTGTGCAGAAGTGCTTTTTTCTGTGCCGTTGGATTTAGTGAATATTGAATTGAAAGAAGTTTTAGTTCATAAGGAGCTTAAAGTAAAGTCGTTACAGGGCGGTTCACAAAGTATAGTGGATATGCAGTTTGAAGAGGATAAATTATCATCGCCAAAAAACACCGCAATGTATTCAGATCAGACTATAAAATACGGAACTGATTTTGTTCGAATTTTTAAGGATGTCAAAAAACTGCTTCGTAAAGATGAAGAGGTTAAAGATGAAGTTATAAGCGATATTGCCTTTGTTGAATACGCTAAAGATAATTTTACATCTGATTTTTATACTAAAACATTAAAGCTAAAAGAAGATGAAATAGATTTGTTTTTGATGTACTGTTCTAACGATTCAGAATCTAAGAAACATTTAAAACCAGAAGAAAAATTTGAATTGATTGACTTTATGATCAATAAAAATAAAGACTTTAAAAAAGTAGAGTTGAATAAAAAATGAAAAAGTATGTAATTTATCCTTTACTGGGGATATTGTTTTTGTCATTGTCATCTTTTACATTCCATAAATTCTACATGGGTATCTTTCAGGTGAATTATGCTGCCGAAAAAAAAATGATTCAAATTACATCCCGAATTTTTGTGGATGACCTCAATAAAGGAATCGAAAAAAAATACAATAAAAAAGCATTTATAGGAACAGATAAAGAAACGGAGGGAGATGTTCTTCTTTTAAAAAAATATCTTTCGGAAAACTTTAGCATAAAAATAAACGGACAAATCAAACCAATTGCTTTTTTATCAAAAGAACTCGAAGCTGATGATGTTTTGGTTTGTTATTCGAGAATTACAGCTGTTGAAAAATTTAAAACCCTTGAAATTTCAAATACTGTTTTAGTTGATTGGAATCCTGAACAGCAAAATATTACACATATTTCAGCATTTGATACTAAAAGAAGCGTTCTTTTTACGGAATCTTCAAGGAAAGAAGTGTTAAAGTATTAATGAACACGTAAGTTTGTTGTTTTAATTAGTATTTTCACAGCTTCAAAAAATCCCAAAAATGTTTATGAAAAAACTTTCATTTTTATTGCTTTTCCCTGCCATGCTAATGGCTCAGGAGAAAAATACGAGTATTGTACCCAAACAGGAGGGAAAGTATGATACGAATAAGTTTAGCCAAATGTATGATTTGATGGCGACACCTAATATGTTTCGTACAGCGTCAGGCGCACCGGGCCCTGCTTATTATCAGCAACAGGCAGATTATAAGATTGATATTGAACTTGATGATAAAAATTCAAAATTAAGTGGTTCAGAAACGATTACCTATTCTAACAATTCACCTGACAGTTTAGAGTATTTATGGATCCAGTTAGATCAGAATCAGGCAAAAGCCAATACGCAATCGACTTTGGCTGAAGGAGAAAAAATCAATCAGGTTTTGCCTTTGGAAGGTTTTTCAAGTAAATATCTGAAAAAAGATTTAGAGCGTGGTTTTAATATTGAATATGTTAAAGACGCTAAAGGAAAACCGATGCCATATACGATCAATGAAACTATGATGCGTATTGATTTAGCTACTCCTTTAAAGCCAGGCGAAAAAATTTCATTGGCTATTAAATGGTGGTATAACATTAATAATTACAAAAAAGAAGGCGGTCGTTCTGGTTATGAATTTTTTGAAAAAGATGGTAATAAATTATATGTAATTGCTCAGTTTTATCCAAGAATGGCAGTTTACAATGATGTTGAAGGATGGCAGAATATGCAATTCTGGGGAAGCGGCGAATTTGCGCTTCCTTTTGGAAACTTTGATGTAAACATTACCGTTCCTGCAGATCACGTAATTGATGCAACAGGAGAATTAACAAACAGAAGCGAAGTTTTTACTCCGGAACAGGTAAAACGTTATGAGCAGGCCCAAAAATCATTTGATAAGCCAGTTGTAATTGTAACTCAGGCGGAAGCTGAAGCTGCTGAAAAAGGTTTCTCCGAGAAGAAAAAAACATGGAAATTCAGTGCTAAAAACGTGCGTGATTTCGGTATTGCTTCATCAAGAAAATTTATTTATGATGCGATGGCAGTAAAAATTGGAAACAGAACAGTTATGGCAGAATCACTTTACCCAAAAGAAGCCAATCCGCTTTGGGAAGAAACTTCAACAATGGTTGTGGCACATACTCTGAAAAGCTATTCTTCTCATACTTTCGATTATCCTTATCCAAAAGCAGTATCTGTTTCGGCAGAAGATCAGGGTATGGAATACCCAATGATTTGCTGGAACTTTGGTCGTCCTGATGAAAATGGAGTAACCAGTAAAGAAGTAAAAAACGGAATGATAGGTGTTGTAATTCATGAAGTAGGACACACTTTTTTTCCGATGATTGTTAATTCAGATGAACGTCAATGGACCTGGATGGATGAAGGCCTGAACTCTTTTTTAGAGTATTTGGCTGAGCAGGAATTAGACCCGACATTTCCATCAAGACGCGGGCCTGCAAAAAATATTGTTCCGTATATGAGTGGTGATCAAAAGTTTTTAGAACCGATTATGTCTAATTCCGAAACCATTCATCAGTTTGGTAATAATGCTTACGGAAAGCCTGCCACAGGTCTTAATATTTTAAGAGAAGTAGTTATGGGAAGAGAATTGTTTGATTATGCCTTTAAAACATACGCTAACAGATGGAAGTTCAAACACCCGACCCCGGAAGATTTTTTCAGGACTATGGAAGATGCTTCTGCGGTCGATTTAGATTGGTTTTTCAGGGGATGGTTTTATTCAACTGATTATGTAGATATCGGAATCAGGGAGGTAAAACAATATTATGTTTCTGAAACCCCGACTGCAGATCTTAAAGATGTAAAAGTTAGAAAAGGACGTTTTGGATATGAAAAAGGGCCCTTCGTTTATTTAATTGCCGGAGATAATGCCGAGGTAAATACTTTCGGAAAAAAAGCATTGAAAATAGAAGATTTTAAACCATTAGCCGAATATATAAACCAAACTTTCACTGCTGAAGAGAAAACCGGTTTAAAATCACCTAAATATTTCTATGAAGTAGAGTTCAATAAACCGGGCGGAATGATTATGCCAATTTTGGTTGAAATCACTTATGAAGACGGTTCGAAAGACAATTACCAGTATCCGGCACAAATCTGGAGGAAAAATAACAGTAGTGCTAAAAAAGTATACGCTACCGAAAAAGCAATCAAAAGTATTCAGATAGATCCAAAATTAATGACGGCTGATATTGATATAACCAACAATTTCTGGCCCAAAACAGAACAAAAATCAAAATTTGATTAAACATAAACCAAAAAGGCTCTGAAAAAGAGTCTTTTTTTTTAAGTAAATTTTAAAACTGTAAGCTGCAAAATTTAATATCTTTGTCGCACACAAAAATAAAAGATATGTTTGGTATAGGAGGAGGAGAATTAGTTTTCATACTGTTTATAGTACTAATGCTTTTTGGTTCAGATAAAGTGCCTGAAATTGCACGTACTATGGGAAAAGCAATGGCACAATTAAAAAACGCAACCAACGATATTAAAAGCGAAATTCAAAAAGGAGCAGAGGCGAATGGTCTTGATACAAAATCCCTTACTGATATAACAGGTAATATCAATGCTCAGATTAATGATGCAAAATCTAACATATTAGGGGAGACAAATAATTTATTGGGTGACACCACCGAAATAGCAAAAATTAAAGAAGACATAGATTCAATTTCAGGACCTGTAAAACGCCAAAGATAATATGCTCGAAAAAATACAAGGAATAGATGTTAATTTGTTCGTTTTTCTAAATAGTTTAGGTTCCGAAACATATGATAAATTGTGGCTTATCATTACCAGTCAACTCAATTGGACGCCATTTTTTATAGTGCTGTTTTTTTTGATTTATAAAAAAATAGGTGGAAAACAAACCTTGTATTTAGTGCTTTTTATAGCTGTTTTAATTGCTTTTACAGATCAGACAACCAATTTTTTCAAACATACTTTCGAAAGGTTGCGCCCTTGCAACAATCCTGAAATCAATTCATTTATTAGAATAGTCCAGGTTCGAAAATCCTTTAGTTTTTTCTCAGGTCATGCTGCTAACACAATGGCTGTTGCTACATTTTTATTTTTGGTACTGAAACGTCATTTTAAATATTTGGGATTCTTGTTTTTATGGCCCTTAATTTTTGCTTACAGCAGGATTTATTTAGGATTGCATTATCCGGGAGACATTCTTGCAGGTTACTTCTTTGGAGCAATTTTCGGGTTTGCAATTTTTAAAATTTATCAAAAATTAAAACTGCGTTATTTTCCGGATACTGTTTAGGAGCTAATTCCAGCTGCCCGCTGTATCTTATCTTTTGTTTTTTAAAGAAAAAAACAAAAGGATGCCGCTTCCATCTGGGCTAGGATACCATTTTCAAAAAGAAATTTTACGTCCTGTTTGTCATTTCGACGTAAGAAGAAATCACATTAGAAGCTCAGTACAGGAATTCGTCAATCTTTGTTGAGTTACGCGTGTGATTTGCTACGCCTGTTCGCTGTCGCTCGAGTCTCCTTACGTCGAAATGACATAGATAATTATAAAACCCTGCTTACCGTTAACCCATCACGAATTGGTAATAATACCGTTTCTACTCTCGGATCATTTTTCAAAAGCAAATTATATTCTAAAAGTACTTTTGTACTGACGTCATTGGGGTGAACCGGTTCCAGGATTTTTCCGCTCCACAAGACATTATCTGATAAAATGATTCCGCCTTTATTCATTTTCGGAACAATCATTTCCCAGTAATTCAGATAATTTTCTTTATCAGCATCAATAAAAACCAGATCAAACTTTACACCCAAAGTTGGAATGATAGCAACAGCTTCACCTAAATGCTGGAAAATCTGTTTCCCCCATGGCGAGGCATCAAAATATTTTCTCTGAAAATCAACTAATTCTTCTTTAATATCAATAGTATGCAGTTGTCCGTTTTCCTGCATGCCTTCGCACAGGCACAAAGCGGCATAACCGGTATAAGTTCCAATTTCAAGAATGTTTACAGGACGGATCAATTTAGAGAGCATACTCAAAACACGGCCCTGAAAATGACCGCTTAACATCCTTGGTAAAAGTATTTTCTGATACGTCTCTTTGTTTAGCTTAGCTAATAATTCCGGTTCGTTTTCAGAATGTTGTTCGATGTAATCTTCTAACTCTTGTGATATGAAATGCATGCTGATCTTCTAAATTTGAATAGCAAAAATACAAAAAATATCTGTTTCCTTTTTTGCATAAAAAAACCATTCGCCGTAACGAATGGTTTCAATATTTGAATTCAGACAGAATTATTTTTTCAACGCTTCATTTACATCTTTGGCTGTTTTAACCGTTCCGTCTTTAGCAGCTTTGGCAGCAGCTTCTGCTTTATCTGCCGCTTTTTTTGAAGCTTCTTTTACTTCTGCAGCTGTTTTTTTAGTAGCATCTTTTACTTCCTGAATGGTGTTTTGAGAAGCTTCTTTTGCTGCAGTAGCAGCGTTTTCGGCCTTCATAACAGCGCTATCTCTTGCTTGCTGAATATCTGTTGTTAAGGAGTCAACCTTGTTTCCAAGCGTTAACTCTTCTTCACCTGGTTTTGGTTCTTTCTTCTCGCAGGATTGTACGGCGAATGCTAATAATGCTACAATAGCTAAGCTCAAAATTTGTTTTTTCATGATTGGTTTAATTTTTAAAAGGTGATAAAATATAAAGGTTATAAAGGTGAAAAAATAAAAGTACAAATTTTAAAATTAAGCGCTCCTTGTAAGATTATTTTTCTTTTGAATGCAAGACAATTCTTGTGCCAGATTTTATGATTTTGAAATAGTGCTGGTGCGTTAAAATATTCATTTTAAATTATCAAAAATATTATATTGTTGTTCATTGACATTTTGATCGTTTTGAAAGTCATTTAATAATTGGCTTATGGGTGTTTTGTCAAAAGCAGAAACACCTAAAATTCGCATAACTTGATAAATCGATAATTCGCTTTTAACAGATTTTTTCACATACGCAACAATTAAATAGGTGCAAATTGCAGTCCAAATATGTATTTTGACTGCATTTTGTGAATGTCCCCAAAGTTTTTTAATTACTAAATTTTGCTTTATCCATTTAAAAAATGTCTCTATTTGCCATCTATTTTTATAAATATAAGAAACTTGAAGTGCTGATACCTCAAAGTTGTTTGTCATAAAAATAAGGTAATTATCTTTTTCTGCATCATAATATTCTATCAAACGAAGCTTTTTAGGATACAGTTTTTTCGATTTTGCAATCGTTAATTCAATTGTTTTATCAGCTCTTAAGCCTGTTGATTCGTCAATATTGAAATCTTGCTCGATAATAGTGTATTTTAAACTCGATTTTGCTCTTGTAACAAAATAAGAATCAAAGGTATTTATACGAAATAATGCTTTAAAGTCAACATACGCCTTGTCCATTACATAGATAGCTTCTGGCTCGGGTGTAATTTCATCAAGAATATTACTATCGTGATATTTTCCATCTGTAATGAGAATAAAACTAGGAATACTGCCTCTCAAGTCCAGTACAGTATGCATCTTTATTGCTCCGCGACTATATTTCCCTTCAGCCCACATTAAGAGATTTATACTGCACGAAATTGTTGTTGAGTCTAATGCGAACAATTCATTTTCAATAGATAAATTAGGAACAATACTATTTGTATAAAGAGGACGAACTAATTTTATCAGATAATATCCAAAATCTGCAAAAATTTGCCAATCCCGTTTTTCATTCGCTCTTGATAAAGTAGTATGATCAACGTAGTTCTTGATCCCTAGGTGGTAAAGCTTATTATGATGAGCTTTGAGACACAAACAAATGTCTCGTATAGAGTTCAGATTGGTAAGTTGACCAAAAAATAATTGTATAAATTGATTCCAACAATTTAATTCTCGAACTCGATAATTACCATTATATTTTTTTACTATTTTTTCAAACTCATATCTATTGACCAATTCTAATATTTGAGAAAAAACATATTTGCCTGAATTCATAATTTTACATTTTAAATGTAAAATCACAAACTTTCAATTCAAATCAAAAAATCAAAGAACGTCTATATACCTAATAAAATCAATACATTAGAAGCAAATTAATAAAGTTAACGCACCAGTACTAATTTTGAAAGATAAACATAAAGTTTTTTCAGAATTAAAAGGTTTCCATAAATACTTAGTAACTTTGCGCCATGCAAATGGAAAAAAAAGACATAAGAGCCTTATCAAAAGATCAGTTACGAGATTTTTTTGTCGCAAATAATGACAAAGCCTTTCGTGGCAATCAGGTGTATGAATGGTTGTGGAGCAAAGGGGCACACAGTTTTGATGATATGACCAATGTAGCAAAACCTACAAGGGCTATGCTGGAAAGTAATTTTGTAATTAATCATATTAAAGTCGATACCATGCAGCGTAGTGCGGATGGAACAGTAAAAAATGCTGTCCGTTTGCATGATGGCCTGGTTGTCGAATCAGTTTTGATTCCTACCGATACCAGGACCACAGCTTGTGTTTCTAGTCAGGTGGGTTGTAGTTTAGATTGTAATTTTTGCGCTACTTCACGTTTAAAAAGAATGCGAAATCTCGAGCCCGGAGAAATTTACGATCAGGTTATTGCAATAGATAAAGAAAGTCGTTTGTATCATAATCATCCGCTTTCAAATATTGTTTTTATGGGAATGGGCGAACCTTTGATGAATTACAACAATGTCATTAAAGCCATTGATATGATTACTTCTCCGGAAGGATTGGGAATGTCACCTAAACGTATTATGGTTTCGACTTCAGGAATTCCCAAAATGATTAAAAAAATGGCTGATGATGATGTCAAATTCAAACTGGCTGTTTCATTGCATTCGGCTATTGATGAAATCCGTGCCCGAATCATGCCTTTCAGTAAAAATTTTCCTTTAGCAGAATTGAGGGAATCTTTGGAATACTGGTACCGAAAAACCAAAAACAAAATCTCGTACGAATATGTGGTTTGGAAAGGAATCAATGACGATAAAGCTTCAATTGATGCCCTGGTGAAATTTTGCAAATATGTACCTTGTAAAGTAAACTTAATTGAATATAACCCAATTGATGATGGCGAGTTTCAACAAGCTTCGGAAGAATCTATTTTGGCTTACATAAAAGCTTTGGAAAATATAGGAATAGTGGTAAAAGTACGTCGCAGTCGAGGAAAAGATATTGATGCCGCTTGTGGTCAATTGGCGAACAAAGAAGGTTAAATCTCTGTAATTTGCTTCCAAAAATGGTTTTCAACTACCGAATTTTATTTTCAAAGTAGTATATTTGAAAACGAAATGAATATTACTTCTCAAATAAAACAGCCTATTTTTAACGAAATGGAACTTTTTGAAAAAAAGTTCTATGAATCGATGACTTCAAAGGTTGCATTGCTAAACCGTATTACCTATTATATTGTAAATCGTAAAGGAAAACAAATGCGTCCGATGTTTGTTTTTTTAACGGCAAAAATGGTTTCGGATGGTGTTGTAAACGAAAGAACATATCGCGGGGCGTCAGTAATTGAGCTGATTCATACCGCAACTTTGGTACACGATGATGTGGTAGATGACAGTAATCGCCGTCGCGGATTTTTCTCTATTAATGCACTCTGGAAAAATAAAATTGCCGTTTTGGTCGGGGATTATTTACTTTCAAAGGGATTATTGCTCTCGATAGATAATGGCGATTTTGATTTGCTTCGAATTATTTCTGTCGCCGTTCGCGAAATGAGTGAAGGCGAATTACTTCAAATTGAAAAAGCCAGAAGACTCGACATTACCGAAGATATTTATTACGAAATCATTCGAAAAAAGACCGCTACACTTATTGCGTCCTGTTGTGCTCTTGGCGCAAAATCAGTAATTGAAGATGATATTGAGGTAGAGAATATGCGCAAATTTGGAGAACTGATCGGAATGGCTTTTCAAATCAAAGATGACTTATTCGATTATAGTGAAGAAGCTATCGGTAAACCTACCGGAATTGATATTAAAGAGCAAAAAATGACGTTGCCTTTAATTTATGTTTTAAATACCTGTACTCCGCAGGAAAAAAAGTGGCTGATCAACTCCATCAAAAACCACAACAAAGACAAAAAACGCGTCAAAGAGGTTATTGCTTTTGTAAAAAACAACAATGGCCTGGCTTACGCCGAAAATAAAATGGTCCAATTTCAGCAGGAAGCACTTTCATTATTAGGGAATTATCCTGATTCTGAGTTCAAAGATGCCCTTACTTTGATGGTCAACTACGTTATTGAGAGAAAAAAATAAGTTTTTGATTAGATAATTATAAAATTTGAATATCATATAACTACCTGATATTCAGTTTTTTATTTTATAAATTTGATTTTTAGATCTTTTAATCATTAAATTTTTTAATCCCCATGCAACCCTTTTGCAACTTCAATCGTCTATGCTAATAGAAGTCTGTTAGAAAAACAAAAATCTGAATACTTATTAATGAAAATTATTCATTTACATCAGGAAGAAACCAAAATCATAAAGTTGGCTGTCGAAAATAACCGGCAAGCGCAACAGCAGATTTATAGCCGGTTTTCTTCAAAAATGCTGAGTGTTTGCCGCCAATATATAAAGGATATCCAGCTGGCAGAAGATGTAATGATAACGGCTTTTATGAAAGTGTTTGCCAACTTAAGCAAATTTGAACATAAAGGAAGTTTTGAAGGCTGGATCCGCCGGATTATGGTTAACGAATGTATTTCGTATTTAAGGGTTCAGAAAAAAGTAAAATTTGCTGAGGATGAAATTTATACTGAAGAAAGTTTTAATGAAATTGATAGTCAGTTTACGGTCGAACAAATCCAGTTTTTAATTGATGCTTTGCCGGATGGTTATAAAATGGTTTTTAATTTATACGCCATCGAAGGATACAAACACAATGAAATTGCCAGGATGTTAGGGATTAATGAAGGAACATCGAAATCGCAATTATCGCACGCCAGAAAAATGCTGCAAACACAAATTACTATTTTAAAAAAACAAGACAATGGAACCGAATAATTTTGAAAAGGATTTCCGTGAAAAACTAAACAAGCGTGCGATTGAACCAAGTGATAAAGCCTGGGGTCGATTAGATGCCATGTTGAGTGTTGCCGAAGAAAAAAAACAGCCTAAAAAGAAAAATATATGGCTGTATATCGCAGCTAGTGTTGCAGGCTTTTTATTGGTTGGAACTTTCTTTTTTAATCAAAAGGAGAATACAACTGAGACACCAAAAAGTGTTGTTATAGAAGAAAACATGAAAAAGGATTCAGTTGTAAAACCAGCTTTGAATACTATCGATTCCGTTAAAACCGGAATTGCCGCTTCAGAAAAAACTTCGACTCAGGTTTCAAATAAAGAAGAAATAAAAAATCTCAATCAAAAACCAAATAAAACCCTTAAAAATGAATCAAATCAAATAGCAGAGTCTTCAATCATTATCAAAAATCAGGAAAAACAATCAATCAGCAATCAAACGGTAATTCCCGAAATTGCTAAAAACGAAAGTGTCGATCAATTACTTGATACAGCAGAAAAAGCAGTTGTAGCTGAGAATTCGGCTAAGCCAAAATCAAAAGTAAAAATCAATGCCAATGATTTGCTTAATCAGGTAGATAGCGAACTGGAACTTTCGTTTCGGGAAAAAGTAATTTCAACAGTCAATAAAAATTATCAAACAGTAAAAGTGGCTTTGGCAACCAGAAATCAACAGGAGTGAAAGGGGGGGGAAAGAGTTAAGAGTTAAGAGTTAAGAGTTAAGAGTTAAGAGTTAAGAGTTAAGAGTTAAGAGTTAAGAGTGAAGAGTAAAGAGTAAAGAGTAAAGAGTAAAGAGTTAAGAGTGAAGGGTGAAGAGTTAAGAGTTAAGAGTAAAGAGTAAAGAGTGAAGAGTAAAGAGTAAAGAGTAAAGAGTAAAGAGTAAAGAGTTAAGAGTGAAGAGTGAAGGGTGAAGAGTGAAGAATAAAGAATGAAGAATAAAGAATGAAGAATAAAGAATGAAGAATAAAGAATAAAGAATAAAACAATTAAATAAATAATCATCAATCAATTTTAAATCATCAATCATGAAAAATTTTACCATTTATCTCGTTATTTTAGTTTTCTTATTTGTGAGCAAAGTGCTTGGACAGGAAACTTTTGAGTCAAGAGCAAGAAAAATTGCAAATAATATTGAAAAAATAACAAAAGAAGAAAAAGAGATATTAAAAGAAGAAGTCGAAGCTGTAAATGTCCAGTTATCTGAAGGGAAAATCACTAAAGAACAAGCTGATAAACGCAAAAAAGAACTAGCAGAAGCCAGAGCTGTAATAATTGAGGAAAAAGTGACCCTGGCCCAAAATGAGCTTAATGATCTGGTGCAGCAAAAAGTGGATGGAAAGATAAAAGAGCAGGATTCAACAGGAAAAGGCAGATTAGTTATCTATTGGGATAAAAAAAACTGGAATAATAAAAAAGACCAAGATTCGATTCATAGGGAAAAAAGAACTACTTCGCAATTTGTATTTGCCTTAGGTTTGAATAATATAATGGCAGACGGTAATCTTCAGGATTCAAATTACAAATTTACAGGCTCTCATTTTTATGAGTGGGGTTTTACGTATAACTCAAGATTATTGAAAAATAATAATTTACTGCATGCCAAATACGGACTTTCATTAATGTACAATAATATCCGTCCAACTGATAATCGCAGTTTTGTGGTTAATGGAGAGCAGACAGATTTGGTTACCAATACTATAAATTTAAAAGAATCACGTTTTAGAAATGTTTATCTGGTGGCACCGGTACATTTAGAATTTGACTTTTCAAAAGAGGGTCAGAATGGCGAAAAAAGCTATTTCAGAACACATAAAGGCTTTCGTTTAGGAGTTGGGGGGTATGCAGGAATTAATGTAAAATCCAAACAAATTTTAAAATATGAAGACAACGATTATAAAGCTACAGAAAAGATAAAAGGTGATTTTAATGTTAATAATTTTATTTACGGGCTAAGTACGTACATCGGTTATAAGGAAACAAGTTTGTATTTAAAGTATGATTTGAATCCGTTATTTCAGGATAATCTAATAAAGGAAAATAATATTTCACTAGGTCTTAGATTTGATCTGAATTAAAAATAAGTTTTGAATTAGTTAATAGAAAAAGCGCTTCGAAAGAGGTGCTTTTTTTGCGTGAAATAATTAAATTTCAACTTGGATTTGCGTATTTTTACAGGCTTACAAATTTTATAAATATTTTACGTTTTGATATCACAAAATACGATTGACACTGTTTTTGAAACTGCCCGGGTCGAGGAGGTTATTGGTGATTTTGTTAATTTAAAACGGGCCGGAAGTAATTTTAAGGGATTGAGCCCCTTCTCTGATGAACGCTCACCGTCGTTCATGGTTTCTCCGGTAAAACAAATCTGGAAAGATTTTAGTACAGGAAAAGGAGGGAATTCTGTTAAATTCCTGATGGAGCACTCCCAGTTTACCTATCCGGAGGCCATTCGGTATTTAGCTAAAAAATACAATATCGAGATTGAGGAAACTGAAAAGACGGATGAAGAAAAAGCAATAACAGACGTGCGCGAAAGCATGTACCTGGTTTCTGAATTTGCATCGAAATATTTTCAGGATGTGCTTTTGAATTCGGAAGAAGGAAAAGCGATTGGTTTGTCTTATTTTAAAGAAAGAGGTTTTACCAATGAAACTATTAAAAAGTTTAGCTTAGGATATTCGCCTGAAACCTGGGATGCTTTTACCAAAGAGGCATTAGGTAAAGGATATAAATTAGAATACCTGGAAAGCACAGGTTTAACGATTCCGAAGGATGATCGCCCTTTTGACCGCTTCAAAGGGCGCGTTATGTTTCCGATACAAAGTATGTCAGGACGTGTTTTGGGTTTTGGAGGCCGTATTTTAACGAATGATAAAAAAGCAGCAAAATATTTAAACTCTCCTGAAAGTGATATTTACCATAAAAGTAAGGTGCTTTACGGAATATACCAGGCAAAACAATCAATTGCAAAATTAAATAATTGTTATTTGGTAGAAGGCTATACGGATGTAATCCAGTTTAACCAAGCCGGAATTGAGAATGTTGTGGCGTCGTCAGGAACAGCTTTAACACCCGATCAAATTAGGTTAATCAACCGTTTGACAAGAAACATAACCGTGCTTTTTGATGGTGATGCAGCAGGACTTCGTGCATCAATCCGTGGAATTGATTTGATTTTGGAAGAAGGAATGAACGTTAGGGTTTGCACTTTTCCTGATGGAGAAGATCCGGACAGTTTTGCCCGAAAAAATTCGCACGATGATTTAGTTGCTTACCTGGAAGAAAACAGCAAGGACTTTATACAGTTTAAAGCGTCGATACTGATGGGCGATGCTAAAAACGATCCTATAAAAAAAGCCGATTTAATTCGGGACATGGTCAACAGTATTTCTAAAATACCGGATCGGATTCAGCGTGAAATTTATATACAGGAATGTGCCAGAATCATGGATATTTCTGAACAGGTTTTGATGAGTACTTTGGCGCAGTTAGTTCAGAAAGACATTACTGACGTTGGTAAAAAGCAAAAGCAGGAACAAAAAGCTTTTGAAATTATCAAAAATGAAAATCCTGAAGCGACTGAAAAGGTTGATAGCTTGTTTATTTTCGAAAGAGAAGTGATTAAAATTCTATTGCTTTATGGCGATGTCACTGAGGAATTCAAAGATGTTGTATTGAAAGTTGATGAAGAAGGTGTTGCCAAAGAAGTAGAGGAGAAAAGGAAACATAAAGTTTTTCAACGTATTTACCTGAGTTTACAGGAAGATGAAGTTGAACTTTCGAATGATTTATTCAGAGATATTTTTACGGATTTAATTGATTATTACAATCGAAATGAAAATTTTAGTTTAGATCAATATTTAATGCGTTTGCATCCGGATCTTGCCCAGGAAGTTACCAGTATCCTGATGGAAGATGAAAGGGAGGTCATTCATAATTGGGAAGGGCGAAATATTTTTCCAAAGCATAAAAATGTTACTATAGAACAAAATGTAACAGATACGATTCTGTCAATGCGATTGCTTTTAATAGTAAAGGTGATTACAGTATTACAGAATTCATTAATTGAAGAGCCGCGGGGAGACAGTTCTGAAGTTCTTCCAATGATTAATGATTATAATACATTAAAAAATAATATTGCAAGAGAGAAGGGTGTAGTAGTAGTAAATTATATCTCTTAATTTATTGGTCTCAGAAATAGTTTAAAACTATGCACTTTAGTGCATTTAGCTTTAGCCTCTAAAAATATTTTAACCACAAATTACACAAATTAATTTGTGAAAATTTGTGTAATTTGTGGCTAATAAATAAGTATTGCAACCTTGCAGACTTTCAGTCTGCCAACCAAACCTCTGCACTTTCAGTGCAGAGTGGTTTAGTGAAAAAGACATTTTATAAATACAAAAAGCTCTATATTGTTTCAATATAGAGCTTTTTTTTGGTTGCTGATTCACCGGAGTGAGGTCAGATTACCATTCAAACTAAATAATTTCTAATGTTTTAGCTTTGTTAACCAAGTCAACTAAATTAGTAACATTCAGTTTTGTCAACAATCTTAATTTGTAAGTACTGATCGTTTTTTCGTTCAGACTTAAGATTTTAGAAATTTCATTATTTTTCTTACCATCACTTAAGTAACGTAAAACTTCAATTTCACGATTCGAAAGTTTTCTGTACAAACGTTCGCTCTTGCTTTGTTTAGCTATAAGAGCCATGTTTTTACGCACAGTTTCATTGATGATAATTTTCCCTTCGTGTACTTTAATAATAGAAAGACCTAAAGTTTCAAGTTTTTCTGTTTTGTGTACATACCCCGAAACTCCTGCTTTAATTGCATTTGGTGCGTACATCTGTTCTGCCAGATCACTAAAAATAACAATTTTGGTTTTCGGGAAATTTTTCAAAATTGACTTTACTTCAAAAATACTTGAAAGACCTTCTAACTCTAAATCCAGAATTAGAATATCGACCTCCTTTGTTTGAAGAATGTCCCGAACCATTGAAAAATTGCCTACGTTGGCAATAATTGAAATTTCATCATGGTCTTTAAAATACGATTTAACGCCAAAGTGCGTAACAGGGTGGTTGTCTGCTAGACATACTTTAATCATAGTTTTACCTTTTTTAAAATTAATTATGTTTTTGGAGTGGTAAAATTAATAAATAAATTCTGTAAAATACCGAAAAATAATGTTAAAAAATATTATTTTAACGTTTCAGGGATTAAACACACCGGAATTGCCTCCATTTTATGCTTGTTACTGGCATTTAGTCTTTTATAAATTTCGAAAACAGTTTTTGATCTTCCGTTAAAGTCATCTGTTGTATTTCCTGCTTCTGCAGCTAACATAGCCCATTCTAATTCATCATAACTTGCTCCTAATTGATCCTCATCTGTTCTGTTATCGCCAAATAGCCCATCAGTTGGAGCGGCTGTTAAAATTGAGTCCGGAATTGTTAAAAATTCTCCAAGAGCATAGACATCAGACTTCATTAAATCGGCAATTGGACTTAAATCGACACCTCCATCTCCATATTTGGTATAAAAACCTACACCAAAATCTTCTACTTTGTTTCCTGTTCCGGCGACTAAAAGACCGTGGATTCCTGCTAAATAATATAATGATGTCATTCGCAAACGGGCTCTTGTATTGGCTAACGATAAACTTATTTTAGCATCATCACCTGTTTTTGGAACAGAATTTTTAAAAGCTTCAAAGGTTTGGGTCAGATCTGTTTTTATATCGGTAACATTTGGAAAACGTTTTTTTAATTGCTCAATATGTTCCCTTCCTCTTGAAACCTGGCTTTCAGCCTGATGTATTGGCATTTCAACACATAAAACCTTCAAGCCTGTCTGAGCACATAAAGTAGAGGTTACAGCAGAATCCACTCCCCCGGATATTCCAATTACAAAACCATTCACTTTTGCGTTGTTCGCATAATTTTTTAACCACTCTACAATGTGGGTATTTACTTTTTCTGTTTGAATAGTACTTTTTTTAGCCATAATAATTCAAGTTTTAAAATACAGGGATGTATATTTGCACAAATATTTTAAGTATATGTTTTACTTAAGTTAAGCAACACAAATCTAATTAAAATAAAATGAAAATATATCGCTTTGTAGTGGTTGTATGCCTGTTTTTTTTATCATGTGGTCAAAAAAGCAAAGTAGAAAAAGCAGTAGAAGAAATTCCGGTTGATATTCAAGTAGAGCGCTTTGATAAGGTTTTTTTTGAAACCAAACCGGAGGATTTGGCAAAAGTTAAAAAACAATATCCTTACTTCTTTCCAACAGGGAATGATGATAGTGTCTGGTTAAGTAAAATGCAGGAACCAATCTGGAGGGAGGTTTATAGTGAAGTGCAAAAAAAATATGCCAATTTTGAACCGGTCCGTCAGGAGTTCAATGCGCTTTTTCAGCATGTAAAGTATTATTTTCCAAAAACAAAAACGCCTAAAGTTATCACCGTAATCGGAGAAATGGATTATGATGCTAAAGCTATTTACGCAGATAGCCTGGTTATAGTTGCATTAGAATTATATTTAGGGAAGGAGCATAGATTTTACCAGTTTCCAAATTATTTGAAAGAAAATTTCGAGGAGAAGCAAATTATGCCCGATGTCGTATCAAGCTTTGCTTACAGAAATATTCCGGCCTATCCTGATAAAAACCTGATTTCTCAAATGATTTTTGAGGGAAAGCAATTGTACGCTAAAGATTTGCTATTGCCTGAATATACAGATGCTGATAAAATAGGCTACACACCAGAGCAAATAAAATGGTGTGAAGAAAATGAAGGCTATATGTGGCGTTACCTTATCGAAAAAGAAATGTTATACAGTATTGATACTAAATTAACTACCCGATTTATAGCCCCGGCCCCGTTTTCTAAATTTTATCTGGAAATAGATAATGACTCACCAGGAAGGGTTGGTGCCTGGATAGGCTGGCAGATGGTACGTTCGTATATGAAAAATAATACTGTAACTTTGCCGGAATTATTAAAAACGGATCCAAAAGAAATTTTTGAAAAATCAAAATATAAACCTAAGAAGTAATGTCAGATACAATACAATCAGAAATTAAATTCAATATTGAATTAGATGAAAACCGCGTTCCGGAAAAATTATCCTGGACAGCAAAAGACGGAGGAGTTGAAGCGGAAGAAGCAAAAGCAATTATGTTATCTATCTGGGACAGCAAAACGAAAGAAAGCATGCGAATTGACTTATGGACTAAAGATATGCCGGTTGATGAAATGAAAATTTTCTTTCACCAGACTTTAGTAGCGATGTCCGATACTTTTAAACGCGCTACAGATGACGAAAAAATGGCGGATACAATGAAAGATTTTTGTGACTACTTTGCAGAAAAACTGGACTTGACGAAGTAATTAAAATTCCAATAATAAAAATCCCAAATTCCAGACTTTAAAATTGGATTTTGGGATTTTTTTATTGAGTATTTTATCTATTGACAGATCTTTTCTGTAAATCCTTAAAAATTCGCTTTAAGGCTCCCAGCATTAAATTATTTGCGTTTTTGTAGAAAGTTACATTGTCTGCAAGTTTGCTGGATTTTTCTGTTTCCCACATAGATTTAGTGTTTCCTTTTTGAGTAATACCCACAACATTTTGCGAATAGATGATTTGTTTTAAGTTTAAATCATATATTTCCAGAATTACAGATGCTTCATTTTTTCCTGAATCACTATCATCCTGATAAAGTTCTACGCTGGAAAAGTCGCTTTTGGTTTTTTTGGTAGAAATATTAATAAAAAAATCAAAACCAGTTCCGTCCCTAAGTTCTTTTAGTTTTACGCTATTAGGATTTAAATGAATTTTTCTTGTAACCAATAACCCATTTACATCATTAATATAGAATAATCTGTCTCCAACGTTTTTTCTAAAAAAAGTTAAAGATTCAGAGGTCATTTTGTCTTTAGAATTTTTTGGGCAATCTAATTCATTTAAGAGCCATTTTCCGGATGTAAAATCAACACCAGTTCTTTGTCCCGTCATAAACATATAGCGTGGCGCTTGACATGATGATAAAATTAAGAGAAAAAGGAATGAGATTAATTTAAAATCCTTCATAAGCTGTATTAGATTTGTTTCAAATGTAGTTTAAAAAAAATATATGAATATGTTTATTTTAAAATTCAGGATTCTCTGTACGCAAGGGTTTTATAATAACGATACAAGTGATCATAAATAAGGAGTTCGTACATTCTCTGTCTGGAAGTATATTGTCTGTTAAGCATCATATGGATATGACTTGAGATAAAATCATTAATTGGAATTTCAATTTTATTTTTAATTTCTAAAACCTTTTCTGAGATTTGAATTTGTTTTTCTTCAATGATTTCGAAAAAATCAGGAAAGTCATGTTTAGCATCTTCTGTTACAAAACAGGCTAATTCGCCGGATAACTCCCGATACTTTTTATCTAGTTCTTTTTTTAATGTTTTATCGGCCTTAAATTCTTCCTTAAATGAATGTTGCAGGCTGTTCATCAGGTTATATTTATCTAAAGCAGTTAAAGAAAACGAATTTAAAAATGAATGAATTGAAGTGAAACTAAATAAAAGTGCCATTTCTTGTTTAGGAAATGTTTTTTTTACTGAAAGATAGTGAAGCATCATTTCGCTATCCTTCCAAAACAAAAATTCCGAATCCTCTATTGTGATTTCCCCATATCTTTCTAATTCCCTTTTATAAGTATCTGTCTGTATTTTCCATACTAAATTATCCCGAAGCAATTCATTCATAACAGCATAAAATGCTTTAATTACTTTTGATAAATTAGTAATGTTTTCGATTAAAAACCGAATTCTAAAATGCTCATCAGGATCTTTGTATCGAATGAAAAACCATTGTTGAATAATTTTTCTTTTTTTTAATTGTAAAATAACGGGCTGCAGTTTTTCAAGTAAAATAAGATCTGTTGTTTTAACGCCCGTATAAATTTTATAATACAGCCATTCACTTCCTAAACAAAAATTTCTTTGCATTTATGATTGCTCTTTATAAAATGATACAATAAACTGATTGGTAAATCCTTCTTCTTTACTGTTTCTCACAATAGGTTCTCCCTCGGCAAACAGAAATTCTTCCAGGATAATTTTGTCTTTATTTTGAGTTGATTTTAAAAATAACTGCATGCCGGTTTCTGTTTGAAAATCTAATAATAAGGTATTGTCAGAATTGATCCAATTCACAAAACGCGGAATACCTTTGTTTATCCTCCAGTCTGAAAATATTCTAAATTTTTCAGAGTTATTTAATTTAAGAAAAGGCGTTATATCTTCTTTATTAATAATCCACCGGGCTTTTGAAAGTATGGTTCCCCTATATTCTACCCTTGGAAAACAGCTGTAGTGTGACTCTAAAACTCCCCAGCTAAAGCTAAAGATTGGTTTTGTGTTTTGTGATTGCAAATCGCCCAGAAAATGATATAGTGGCAGCGCATTATTATTATTATTATTATTATTATTAGAAAAATGGTGGGCGTTCGATAAGCAGGGAATGATTTCTTTACCGAGTTTTTTAGAACGCAATATAATTTTATCGTTTTTTATAGAAACAAATAAATCATTTAAGTCAATAGTATTTTTCTTTTTAACGCCTGAATTTGCCAGATAGGCAATTTCATAATTTCTTAAAGCCGGTCTTCGTAAAATATTTCCTGTCCTGGATTGTGGAACATGAACAATTTCGGCCAAAATTTTATCTGCATGATACGCTTCTTCTTTTTGGATAATTTCTTTGGTTAGGTTATGAATGGCTGGATTTCCATTACAAAACCTTCCCAATAATTTTGCTGCGCTCCCATTTCCGGAAGATTCAATAGCAATCTTTTCATTGTTATAAATTTCAATCAAAACTGAAAATGTAGCAGGGGCATGATCAAAATTAGCATCAAAATCAGGAAAATCATTTTCTGACAAGTCTATTTTACTATGATTATTTGAAAAACATTCCTGCAGTTTTTTTTCTAAAATAGCATCATACGAAGTCCAAATTTGATTTTCGTCTTGTTTTTTTTGAGATTTAAAAGAGAAATTTTCTAATATTTCATGTGAATCATTCATATCCTGATGAAAGGGATAACCTAATCCGGCTTCTGTATCTAAAACAATCATAAGGGGCATCTCTTGTGATTCATATCTTTTGGAGAATGCACTAACGAAATTCGTAAGATTATCAGATTTGTATTTTGGTTGAATACCGTTTAAAAATTGAAGTGCGTGAGATACTTTTTTCACAGTACTACTATTTAAACTATTTGCTATAACAGTAGTATTTAAATCGGTTTGAAAAAGGTACTTTTCATCATATTCAAATCCTTTTTCCTGAATGTCTTCCCTGATTTTTAGATATTGGTTTACGGCAGGAATCAAAGAGGCATCTAAATCTGAAATTTGTTTATTGATGCTTTCTAAAAACTGATATTCGTTTTTTAAATCCGGGATTTTTTTTAAAATCGACAAAACCCGTTCATTTTCGTTATTGCCTGTTACAGTAGCATCTAATTCGCTTATCAAAAACTGAAAATTGATTAGGTGAATAATAAATTTTGTGGCTTCTTCTTTTTTAGAATCATCATTAGCCAACAATAGGACCATTTCATGAATGGTTAACCCTGATTTTGCTTTTAGGATTATTTCTTTTAATGCTTCAGATTGTCGTAATCCCGTAATACTATGTTCCCGCTTTGTTTTGACGTATTTATATTCGACATATCGATAAAAGTTCCCAAATTCGTAAATAGACGAATTTGGGTAATATTTAAGATGAAAGGTTGCTGTTTTGCGAGCAGCAATGTTTTGAAGCAATGACACCCAAAATTGCATATCAAATTGGGTAAAACGTTTATGCTTTTCCGGAAGCTCTAAGATAATGTTTGTCTCCTGGTCTATTTTTCCAACGGAACATCCGGCAAACAAACCAAAAGGGGTACACCGTGAAGACATTCTGGCAATGTATTTCAGGAGCGTTAATTCTAAAGCTGTTGTTTTTTCATCAAAGCAATCAGTCTCTGCCCATTTATCAAGTTCTTTTGTCAGTTCTGGTGAGGCCAGAGTAAGAGCTTCTTTGATTAAAGGTATTTTGTAGCTGCTAATCGCTTTTTCGCGGGAATAATTTTCTGAAAGATCTAAATAAAATGATAATGGAAATGAAGGTGTTCGTAAAATATATTGAGAGAAATACTTAATTTTAAATAGGCGCATTTATTTCTTTTTTAAATTGTAATCCGGATGACCAAGCTGCCAATAAAAAAATGCATAGGAATCAGCAAGACCATCGTACAACTTGTCAGAAGATACACCTCCACCATGACCACCTTCGGCATCAACCTTTAAAAGAGTGGGATTATTGCCCGAATTATTAGCCTGGAGTTTGGCTGCAAATTTTGCCGGAATCCAGGCTGTTACACGAGGATCATTCATACCGGCAGTGATCAAAGTTGCAGGATATTTAGTCCCTTTTTTTATATGATGAAAAGCATCCATTTCAAGTAGTGCCTTAAACTCTTCTTTATTTTTAACAGTTCCAAATTCTTTTACGTTATTTAGACCATTTGGTGCTATTTCAGCACGAACCGTATTTATTGACCCTATCAATAACTGCTGCTTTAAATAAATCAGGTCTGTCTGTAATAGCCCTGCTTATTAAGATGCCGCCTGCACTTGCTCCTTCTGCACCCAAATATTCAGGAGAAGTATATTTTTCCTTAATTAAAAACTCTGCACTCGAAATAAAATCTTTCCATGTGTTTGGTTTTGTTTCTTTAAAACCGCCTTTATGCCATTGATCGCCTTTTTCTCCGCCACCTCTGACATGTGTATGTACTAAAATACCTCCATCTGCAACCCACAATAAACTATATGGAGAAAAATAAACGTCATTTGAACTCCCATATGCACCATATCCGTCCATGATAACTCTGTTTTTACCATTTTTTTGCAATCCTTTTTTGTAAATAATGGTTAGTGGTAAATCCAATCCGTCATGTGTTTTTATTTCTATTTCTTCTACAACGATGTCTTTATACTCTGAATAATCCGCTTGTTCACGAAAATCTTCCAGTTTTAAGGTATCCGTTTTAATATCATACTTGTATCTTTTTCTTTCCTGAGTCCATCCGGTACAAGAAATCCAGATATCTGATACATCTTCACTTATTGTTTGTATGTAAATCATACCGGAAGGTACCGGCAAAATTATTTTCTTATAAGTATGCCCATCATAAAAATAAAAATTTGCTACTACTCCGTTTTTTATGGTGGAGAAAAAAAGCCCGTCTTTCGTTTTTACAACATCATCTATTATTTCATCGTTTATTTGTGGAACTATAACTTTCGGTGCTGAAAAATCCGGAGCGGCAAGCGATGTTTTACATAATTGGCTTTTGTTATTTTTCTCCGAAATAAATATTATATCATTTCCATCGCTTATAAAAGTTTTAATTTTTTCTTCTTTTTTAAAAAAAGGCTTCCAGATTATTTTATCATTATAAACATCAATCACATTTGCATAATAATAGTCGTTGTAAGGAGTAGCTCCGCCAATACGCCCAAATATGTAATTGTTGAACTTTTGAGGGATTTTAATAATAGGAAAATCTTCTTTATTTAATTTTAATTCCGGATTATTTGATATGGAAAAAATATCTTTTATTGTATTAGGATTGCTTCCTGTTTTATAAACAACAGACTGTGTATTCATGATAAAATCATCAGACATCCTGTCAATATTTGGAATATGAACATACGTAATTCCAGAATTGTCAGGCAGCCATTTTATGCCTCCTATTCCGGTAGGCCAGGTATTGGGGATAATTTCGGGTAACAATTTATTTTTTGATACATCATAAATAACGATTTCGGCAATTTCTTTTCCGCCTTCGGTGATTGCAATAGCTACTTTAGAGCCGTCTTTGGCAGGGGTATAATAACTTATGACATATTTTTTATTAGTCTCTGGTTTAAAATCCTTTGGGTCAAAAAGCAATTGTTCTTTACCACTAAGTCCTTTTTTGCAATATAATTTTCGATACGTATCTTCACCACGCATTTTTGTATAGAAATAAGTACCATCTGTAGTTATATTTATACCACCATAAATAAATTCAGTTTTCTTATCGATGTTTAACATTCTTTGCAAAAACTCATTTCTTTTTGAAATGCTTTTCAGGATTGATTCAGAATAAGCAGTTTGGCTTTTCATCCAATTAACAACAGCAGGGTCATCTAAATTCTCTAAATTTCTGTATTCATCAACAATTGTAACTCCATGATATACATCGGTTGCTGGAATTGAAGGAGCTAAAAGAGGTGCTTGTGCCGAGATAATTCCAGAAAAACCAAGGACTGATAAGACTATATTTTTTTTCAATTTATTTGTACTTAAAAAGATTATTATACTTTTTTATTCTTGCTCACTTTTTCAGCAAGCTGCATTGCATTGTAAACATTTAAAACTTTCCCTGATTTGGATAATTCTGAAAACAGAACTTTTTGGTCTTTTGTTCCTGGTACAATAACTTCAAGATTATAAAGGTTTTTTTAGAATTTTTACAGATTGACTTAATTTTGTGAAAAGTACCAGCTTGAAAGATTTTTATTAGTTTAATTCTGTTTATTTAATTTAAACTTAGGATGCCCCATCTGCCACAAGGCAAATGCAAACCCATCAGCAAAATCATTATAAAGTTGCAAATTAGAACTATCCATGCCGTGTCCCGCATCATAATCTACGGCAAAAAGAATTGGATTAGGAGATATTGTTGATGCTTTTATTCGGGCTACAAACTTACCAGAAATCCATGGAGCAACGCGGGCATCATTCATTCCAACCGAAATCAAACAAGCCGGGTATGAAACTCCCTTTTTTAGATGCTGATATGAATCCATTTCGTAGAGTGCTTTAAATTCTTCTTCGACATCTGGATTCCCAAATTCTTTCATTCCATTTTGTCCATTCGAGACCTCTTTAATTCTTGAAGGATTCAGATCTCCATTTTCACAAAGCATCACCTTAAATAAATCGGGTCTTTCTGTTATAGCTCTACCAACTAAAATCCCTCCTGCACTTCCGCTAGAAATGGCAATTTTATTATTATTTGTTATTTTTTCTTTAATTAGATATTCCGCTGTAGCTATTAAATCTCTCCAAGTATTAGGTTTGTTAGCTTTATAACCACCCTGATGCCAATCATCTCCTTTTTCTCCTCCTCCTCTAACATGACTAACGACATACACACCATCATTTAATACCCAAGACAAGTAAATAGGTTGAAATGTAGGTGTTAAGGATATTCCATACGCCCCATATCCATCTATTAATACATTATTCATTTTATTTTTTTTAAGTCCTTTTTTATAAATCAAGGATACAGGTACTAAAGCTCCGTCTTTCGCTGGAATCTCAATTTCTTCAACTACAAAATTTTGATATTCCGGATAAGAGATAACAGGAGATAAAGGAGCTTCAATAAATTTATTTTTCAAAACATCATAATTATATCTTTGTTTTGCATTAATCCAGCCACTGCAAGATATCCATAAGTCAGAACGGAATTTATTTTTAATTTGTATTGATAGCGTTCCTGCTTTAATTGGTAAACTAATTTGCTTTGTTTCTTTATCATCCACAAAATACAAATGAGCCTCTACACCATTTTTGGTAGTGGAGTAAAATAATCCATCTTTTGTAATAACGAAATCATCAATTGATTCATTTTTGTTTTCTGGTACTATCGTTTTTGATTTACTAGAATCAAAATTTGCTATAAATCCTTTAATTATTTTGAAATTAGAAGCTCCCTTTGATGACAAACAAAAAATAGAGTCGCCTAAAACAATTTGATCTTTAATATTGTCTTCTTTTTTAAATAAAGGTTTCCACTCTATTTGTTTATCATTTAAATCCTGAATTTTAGCATAAAAACAATCATAATAGTTTGATGCTCCACCCAAAAAGCCTAAAATATATTTATCCTTTGTAGTAAATTCACAAACAATAGGAAAATCTCCTGATTTGATAGTTAGTTCCGAATTACTATTTTTTGAAAAAATAACCTTATGATATAGAGGGTCATCTCCTAATTTATAAATAACAGATTCAGTATTCAAGAGGTAATTTTTATTGTTTGAATCGATGACGGGAATGTGTTGATAAATAATACCCGAATTATCCAAAAGCCATTTTATTCCTTTTAATTCAGCCGGCCATGCATTTGGTAGCACTTCAGACCTGATTGTTTTAGTACTTACGTCCAAAAAAGCAATTTCGCCAATTTCTTCACCATTTTTCGATAAACCTAATGCAACTGTTTTATTATCCCATGAAGGTTTTAGATAATTGATTATGTATCCTTTTTTATATTCAACCGGATCGAAAAGCAAAGTTTCATCTCCTTTTTCAGATTTCTTATAATATAATCTCCCTGTTTTATCTTTATCAGTTTTTTTTAAATAAAAAAAGAAATCATCATCAGTAATATTTAACAATGTTACATTATATGATTTTCTACTTTCAATTTCTAACAATTTATCAACAATCGCCTTTCTACCGGAAATATTGTCCAATAAAGATCGTGTTTTTAAACTATTTTGCTTAAACCATTTTTGGACTAATAAATCATCTAATTTTTCCATATAACGATATGGATCAGAAATATTTTTCTCAAAATATTTTTCATTCAGAGGCTTCTCTGGCAATAAAATATTCTGACCTATAAGTAGAGTATTAGTAAAAATTAAAACTAAAAAAAATATGCAAACTTTTATTTTGAACATTGATAAAACTTTTAAAGATAAAACCGGGATATTATTTTTAATCTCGACGACCAATTTTAGCAGGATCAGCGGTTATAATTCCGCCACCATCATCACCTGCATTTCCTCCTACAATTACTTTTTTATTTTTTAATTAAAAGAATTCTTCAAGGCTCTGCCTCGGGGTTTAGTGTAAAAAGAAAGATTATTATATTTGCTGGATGAGTGAACATATTTTCAAACGACATAATAAAAGTTTGTTGCTTTATCATTTAGTTTGTCCTAATAAAATAAATATAGAAGGAATGTTTTGACCAATTCTGTAGAAAAGAGTTTGGTTTCTCTATGTGAAAATATTTCAGAGTGCTATGAGATTCATTTTATCGAGATTGGAGCAGATGAGAATCACGTTCATTTTTTGATACAAAGTGTTGAAAAAATTTCAGTTGAAATAATGGTTAGAACCGTAAAAAGTATTAATGCTAAAGAGATTTTTAGATTGCATCCAGAGATTAAGCATCAGTTATGGGGTGGCAATTTTTGGACTAGTGGATATTAGTGAATACCGTTGGTCAATATGTGGATACCGTTAGTCAATATGGGAATGAGGATGTTATTCAGAAATACATTCAAAACCATGGTGAAGAAAAAACAGTTTATAAATCGTTTAACAAAAATCAATTGCTGTTATCTTTCGAGTAACGTAATACCTCAAGGCTCTACCTCGGGGTAATTCATTCAGCAATTTTAAATTTTTCTAATGAGAACTTTTTTGGTGTTTCAACTGTCTTTTTTTCATGGTTTTATAATTAATTTTTTACAAATGTAGAGATTGGGTAATTGAAAATAAAGAAACAATACATCAGATTTATAAATTTCGATCAAAAAGAACATTATGCTACTGTTCATCAATTGTTTATAATAAAATAAAATTATACTGTTTCATTAATTTTTTTATAAAATAGGAAGGCTGTAGCCCCGTATTATTAAAGAAAGCCTTAGCGAAAGACTCAGAATTGCTAAATCCTACTTCCTCAGCAATGGCTTTAATAGTGTATTTTTGAAATTTATTTTCAGATTTTAATCTTTTTATTGCATAAGCTATTCTCAAATCATTAAGATACTGGCTAAAGTTTTTATTTTTATATTGGTTTATAGTTTTAGAAAGATAACTGCTATTCGTTTCAAATCTTATGCTAAGATCACTTAATTTTAAATTTAACTCTAAATATCCCATATTCTTTTCAAATGTATTTAATTTTTGCAATAAATCATTTGCAATTGATATAGGTAAATCTAAAGATTTTGTTTTATTTTTTCCAATTATTACATCAGTAGATTCAATTTTCGATTGTGATTGATTGATTATTATTTGAAATTTTTCTTCAGCCATTATTTTCTCTTTTCTAATTTTAGACAAGTATAATAAAGCGAAAATTAATCCCATAAAAACCACCAAAACTATTCCAATATAGATTTTTTGCTCTTTGTTCATTTCTGAAATTATTTTTTCTTTCTGCAACAACAAATGAGGCGTATCATATTTCTGATTCATATTGTCAGATAGCACAATATTATTTTTGTTTAATTTTTCGTCGATTTCATTTAACCTATTTAAATAATAAAGTTGTTTGCTATTATCTTTCAATTTCCTGTAAATCTCAATTAAATGAAGATAACTATTACGTAAAATAGCAGTGAATTCATGTGTTGTTATTAATATAGAATCTACTTTTTCAAAATATTTTTTAGATTTAAAATCGCTTTTTTCACCTTGTAAGACATTTTCTCCTCTATAGTAATAGGCTATAGCCTGATTTATTTTATCAGTTTTTAACAAAATTATAGCCTCATCTAATGTTTTATTACTTAATGAAAAGTTTTTTTTAAAATGATATGAGATTCCTTTATTAAGCATGAAATATTTATAATATGGGTCTTGCTCTTTCATTTTACTTAAGAAAAGTTCTATATAATGTAAAGCTAAATCTGGTTTGTTAAGACGATTATAAATATTAGATAATATCCAGGCAGAATAGACATAATAAGGAGAATCAGGATTTTTATTTTTATAGTAATTATAATTTTCAATGATAAGAGGTAATGCCTCCTGAGGTTTACCTAATTCAATCTTTATTAAACCAATCTGTTGATTAATTAGTATTTTTTGCTCTATATTCCCAGACTTATCAGAATAGCCTTCAGCATTCAGTATATCAACTAATGCTTTATTAAACTGTCCATCAGAAAAAGAGATTATGCTTCTTAATATATAAGCTTTTGCAGGAAAAATGAAATCATTTCTCTTTTTTGTTAAAGCAATAATTGAATCTGTTAAACGAAACAATGAGTCTTCTCTAGAAATATAAGCAAGCATGTACATTCCTTTTGCCTTAATTATTTCATCATCTTGCCATTTTGATTTTTTATAATATGTTTTAGCATAGATATTTAGTTTTTTTTCATTCATAATCGATTTATCAAAATGATCCTCTAAAATTTTAAAACTCATTTTCTTTAAGGAATCTGGAATAACAAAAGTTTCTTTTTTTTGTGAAAAAAGTGTTGAGGTCACTAATAATAAAAATAATAAGAGTAAATTTTTCATTGTTCTGCTATAATATTTTATAGTGCTAAGTTGAATATGTGATCCTAATTTGTAAGGACAAAAAATTAATAGGATATAATGGAGTTCTTACTATAAAAGAAGAAAAAAACTATAGTAATTTTCTGATTTAAAAATACGACGGTAAATAAAACAACATAAGAATAGTTTTGGTAAAAATAAATATTTTTTTGTGTAAAGGGCTTATTTATATATATAAATCTCTTTAAAAAAATAAATTAATAAATAACTGAAAATGAATGTATTATGATTTTTTTTTAGTAAGTTTTATAAATTAAGACTCTAGATTTATGAATTTCGATAGACAACATTTGCGAGCAAGATGATGTTTATTTAGTTTTGGCTTCAGGAAAGTATGACAATTTTTACAGTAAGACGTTACGATAAGAAGTAGATTATTTATCTAAATGTAATTGGCCAATTACATAGGGATTGGTTCAGTTTTAATTGATTCCTAAAAAATATTCAATAAATGTGGTAAAGTGATTACCAAAAATGTTTAACTATTAAAAACATAAATCATGAATTTAGAAAATTTAAATTTAGTTGAGCTTAATGCTCTAGAAAAAAAAGAAGTTAATGGTGGAGGATGGGCTGAATGGGTCATTGCAATTGCTGATAACTGGGGGGATATAAAAGAGGGTTTAAGTGCAGGATACAATAAACACTGGTAACACTAATTTATAAAAAAACAAAAAAGTTGATATTAAAGAATGGAATATTATAAGTAGTTGTATAATTTAAAATATCAATTTACAACTAATTAATTCCTAACACTTTATTATCTATTTATGTCTAATATTAAAACAAATAAAATGAACTTAGAAAATTTAAACGTAGTAGAACTTACAGTTATTGAGAATCAAGAAATAGATGGAGGAAAACATCAAAATCTATGGTATGATATTGCTTATGGAATTGGTGTTGTTGTTAGAGGTCTTCAGAGTTTTGGAGAAGGTGGGGTTTCAGGATCCGCAAATCGTTTCTCGTAAATCGTTTCAACTGTTATAATTTTTAACTAAAGCTGATTGTTATTAATAACAATCAGCTTTTTAAAAGCATAAAAAATGAATTTATTTAACAATTTGTGTTTAGAAATAAGTTGCAATCAAATAAAAACATGGAGGTTTATATTATTAATAATATTATTTAATTTATTGACGTCGTTCATTTTTTCATCAATTGCTCATTTCTTTTTTAACAAAGAAATTTTAGAAGGTTTTGAAAATAATTTTGGTTCATCTTTGAAGGAACAATTATTTTGGATTGTTCTTATTGTTCCTTTTTTTGAAACCTTATTTTACCAATATGCAATTATAGAAACAGCTAATAAAATAGTCAATCCATTTATAAGCTGTATAATTTCTGCTTTAATATTTGGCTTATCTCATACTTATAATATATTCTATTTTCTTTTTGCTGTTGTTACAGGTTTTCTTTTCGCAACAATCTATTATGCAGGCAGTATAACAAAAAGAGGTATATTTTATACTTTCCTGGCTCATTCTATTTATAATGCAATTGCATTTATATTAAATTATGTGAAATTTTAAAAATTAATTATGACTAATAAGATTCTGAATAATAGTAATATTTTAATTTTTATAAAAAAATATTATTTGTCATTGCTTTTTATTTTCTATTTATTCTTAACTGTTTTAAATGGTTATTTTTTTAATTGGGTAAATAACACATTTTTCAATTTTACTAATGAAACAGAGAATGGACTAAGAGATTTTTCATATAATGAAAAATTCATGCTAATTGTAATTATCGCTCCGCTGGTTGAGACAGTTATTTTTCAATATCTGCCAATTAGGATTCTCGAGAAATTAAGATTAGAAAATAATTGGGTGAAGATAATTTTAACGAGTCTTTTATTTTCATTATTTCATTTTTATAACCCAATATATGTAGCAATGACATTTGTTAGTGGTATGTTGTTAAATAAATTTTATTTAGAAAGTAGAGCTAAAAGTAAATTTTATTTTGTTTTAACAGCCTTATTACATTCAATGTATAATTTATATGGTTACCTTTTTGTAAAGTAATTTACCACTATGACAAATTTATTAACTCTTAAAAAAAGATATGGAAACAAATAAAGATTTAATTCTAAGAAATATTAAAGATTTTACAGATCTTTTGTTTTTTAGATTTTCTACTGAAAAGAATTCATCAAAAAAAATTGCACAGTCCGAGAAAACACTTGAATTGAATTGTATGATATTTATCAAAATAAGTCCGCTGTTTTTTCTTTGGAAATACAATCAAAAAATTAACATCTTAAAAAACATTTTGATTTAATTGTTTTAAAATATTTTAAACACAATGAATTCAAAAAGCCATATTTAATATTATGAACTTCAGTTCAGACCCCATAAATACAATTGAGAATTTAATAGCAAGAAACAAAACCAAAAGTATATCTATTTATTTGGTTATTGTTTTGGTCGTTATAATTTTCCTGATTGCATTGCCCATTATAAAAATAGATATAAGCAGCCAAAGTCGCGGAATTGTTCGCAGCACTACTGACAACGTTCCTGTTACAGCTATTGTAAGTGGCCGGGTTATCTGGCTCAATTTAAAAAATAATGGTGTGGTAAAAAAAGGGGATACACTTATAAAAATTGCCAAGAAAAATCTGGAAACTGAAAAAAACACCCAGAATGCAGTATCTAATTCAGTCGCAGAACTTTTGCAAGATGTGAATTCTATCTTATCCGGTAAAACTACTTATTTGCAAACATCGACTGCCAGAGAAGATTTCTTAAAATTCCAATCCCGTAAAAACGAATTGCAGAGCAAGGTTTCACAAGCACAAATTAACTTCAATCGCAATAAAGGATTATATGACAAAAATATTATTGCCAAAGTGGAGTATGAAAAGTATGAATATGAATTACGTTCGGCTAATGAGACACTGAAAAGTTATGTAAGCGAACAAAAATCGACTTGGGAAAATCAAAAGAGAGATCTCGAAGAACGTACGAAAAATTTAAAAGGCAGCATAGAAAAAATTAAAGTTGAAGAAAATAACTATGTTATTACAGCACCTATTTCGGGAACAATCGAAAATTTTTCGGGTTTACAGATTGGTTCATTTTTAAATGTGGCTCAATCTATAGCCACAATTTCAGCAGTAGATCATTTAATTGTAGAAAGCATGGTTTCTCCCAATGATATTGGACTTGTTTATAATAATCAAAAAGTCAAATTTCAGCTTGATGCATTTAACTATAATCAATGGGGATTGCTGGAAGGAAAAGTGATTGATATAGACCGTAACATCTCTGTTCAGGAAAATCAAACCTTTTTTAAAGTGCGCAGCGAATTAAACTCAACCGAAATGAAACTGAAGTCAGGATATAAAACGAATGTTTCAAAAGGAATGACACTTACTACACGATACATTATAGCCAGAAGAAGTTTGTTTGATTTACTATTCGACAAAGTAGATGACTGGCTGAATCCTAAACAATTATCAATTGATAATTAATACTTAAAATGGCATCAATAAAAATTAAACAACATGATATTAAAGATTGTGGTGCTGCTTGTCTGGCATCTATTGGAAATCATTACCAGGTTAATCTTCCTATAGCACGAATACGTCAATATGCCCATACAGATAAGCGTGGGACGAATGTACTTGGTATTGTTGAGGCTGCAGAAAAAATGGGTTTTACTGCAAAAGGAGTAAAAGGAGGTATGGATTCGTTAGATAAAATCCCATTACCGGCCATTGCGCACGTGGTTATAAAGCAGCAATTGCAACATTATGTAGTCATCTATAAAGTTGAAAAATCGAAAACCGAAAGTCAGTCTAAAATTACCGTAATGGATCCTGCATTTGGTAAAATGGAAACCTACACTTATGAAGAATTTCAGAAAATCTGGTCAGGTGTTTTAGTTCTTTTTGCCCCAAATGATGGTTTTAGAACATATAACGATAAAGTTTCTCCAATTACCCGTTTCTGGCATTTGATTCAGCCTCACAAAACTATTTTGGTTCAAGCTTTGATTGGAGCTATTGTTTTCACGGTCTTGGGATTAGCAATGTCAATTTATATCCAGAAAATTACTGATTATGTTTTGGTTGAAGGAAATCGAAAACTACTCAACTTATTAAGTGTCTCCATGATTGGGATAATTCTGCTTCAAAGTTATATAGGTTCTAAAAAAAGTATTTTTGTAATGAAAACAGGCCAGTTAATTGATGCTAAATTGATTCTGGGCTATTACAAACATTTGCTGCATCTGCCACAACGTTTTTTTGATACGATGCAAATAGGCGAAATCACTTCAAGGATAAATGATGCGGTAAAAATCAGATCATTCATAAATGAAGTAGCTATCGATATGATTGTGAATGTTTTTATCGTTATTTTTTCGTTTACTTTAATGTTTACTTATTATTGGAAATTAGCTTTGGTCATTCTGGCAGTTATTCCTTTTTATGGATTTATTTATTTTCTGCTAAATAAATTCAATAAAAAAGTAGAGCGAAGTATCATGGAAAATGCAGCCGAACTTCAAACACAATTGGTAGAAAGTGTCACACACGTTCGTACCGTAAAAGAATTTGGAATTGAGGATTTCTCTAATTTAAAAACTGAAAACAGATTCGTGAAACTATTATTCACTACTTATAAATCAGGTTTAAATGGTGTTTTTTCAGGGACCTCTACACAATTTTTAGCCTCTGTTTTTACTGTAATCCTAATGTGGATTGGTTCAGGATATGTTATTGACAGAGCGATTACCCCAGGAGAATTATTCTCTTTTTATGCTTTAATAGGTTATTTTACTTCGCCAGTTGCTTCTTTAATTGGTATGAATAAAACAGTTCAAAATGCACTCATTGCAGCAGATCGTTTATTTGAAATCATGGATTTGGAGCGTGAAAAGACCGAAAACAAAATTGAATTGGAAAAAGCAAAAATGGGAGATATTAAATTCGAAAATGTTAGTTTTAGGTATGGATCCAGAATTGAAGTATTTAAAAATTTTAACGCTATTTTCAAAAAAAATGAAACAACCGCTATTGTTGGAGAAAGTGGCAGCGGAAAAACTACCTTGATTTCGCTTCTCCAAAATTTATATCCCATAAAAGAAGGAAAAATTTATATAGGAGATTATGATACTCAGTTTATTCATTATAAAAGCTTAAGACAATTGATTGGCGTTATTCCGCAACAGCTTAATTTGTTTTCCGGAAACATTATCGAAAATATAGCTTTAGGTGATTCGTTTCCAAATATCCAAAGAATATTAGATTTGTCAAAACAATTAGGAATTACTGAATTTGTAGAAAAACTGCCCAATGGTTTCGAAACACAAATTGGTGAAAACGGAGCTATGCTCTCTGGAGGTCAAAAACAAAGAATTGCTATTGCACGCGCCTTATACAAAAATCCTGAAATTTTGTTAATGGATGAAGCCACATCATCATTAGATACTAATTCTGAAAGAATTGTTAAAGAAGTAATTGATGATTTTAAGAAGCAGGGAAAGACTATTATAATTATAGCACATAGGTTAAGTACGATTGCAAATGCTGACCAAATACTAGTTATGGAAAACGGAGAAGTTATAGAGTCAGGGAATCACCATCTTTTATTAGAAAGAAAAGAAAAATATTTTGATTTATGGAAAAAACAAAGTTTAGTGTAAGTGAATTTGGTCTATAACTAAAAACCAAATCAAAGTTTGCACAGATTGTGAATTTCGGTACATTTGCCCGGACGGAAGAATTCCTTACAAAACCAATTCAAGAGACTTTAATTAATTCAAGTTGTTAGTTGATTGGTTTAATTAAGACTATTTATGATAATGATTTAATTCTAAACTAAATTGAAAAAATTCAATCATTATAAACAGGCAGATCGCAAAGACTGTGGGCCAACATGCTTAAAAATAATAGCGAAACATTACGGCAAAACAATCAGGATTCAGGAGTTGAGAGACATTAGCGAAACAACACGTGAAGGAAGTAATTTACTTTATCTGAGTGATGCTGCCGAGAAGATAGGTTTCAGGACTTTAGGGGTAAAATTAGATTTAGAAAGATTACAGGAAGCACCCTTGCCTTGTGTTTTACATTGGAACAAGAATCATTATGTAGTACTTTATAGAATCAAAAAAGGAACTTATTATATCTCTGACCCGGCTTTTGGATTAATAGAATATAATAAAAAAGATTTCCTTAAGTTTTGGATAGGCAATAATGCAGATGAATTGACTCAGGAGGGAATCGCACTGCTGGTTGAAGCCACGCCAAAGTTTTTTCAGTCTGAGTTTGATAAAGAAGACAATAAGGGATTAGGCTTTAGCATGCTGTCACAATATGTATTGCGATACAAATCATTTCTGGTACAATTAAGTATTGGGTTATTGGCCAGTAGTTTGTTGCAGCTTATTTTTCCGTTTCTAACCCAAAGCATTGTTGATGTAGGGATACAAAACCAAAACATTCATTTTATATATCTGATTCTTTTTGCGCAATTATTTCTTTTTGCGGGAAGAACAGGTTTAGAACTCATCAGAAGCTGGATCTTGCTGCATCTTTCTACCCGAATCAATATCTCACTAATATCGGATTTCTTCATCAAATTAATGAATCTCCCTATCTCCTTTTTTGATGTCAGGATGACGGGTGATATCATGCAAAGGATTAACGATCATCGCAGGATTGAACGAATTCTTACCACATCTTCCTTAAACGTTTTGTTTTCTGTCATCAACATGATAGTCATGGGAGGCGTTCTCGCGTATTATAATATTCAGATATTTTTGGTGTTTTTTGCAGGAAGCCTGCTTTACTTTGGCTGGATCACCTTATTCTTAAAGAGAAGGGAAGTTCTTGATTACAAACGTTTCGCTGAGGTTTCGCAGGAGCAAAGCAAGGTAATGGAACTCATTAACGGAATGCAGGAAATCAAACTCCATAATGCCGAAAAACAAAAACGCTGGGGTTGGGAATATGTGCAGGCCAGATTGTTTCGGGTTTCGATAAAAGGATTGGTTTTAGAACAGACACAAACTATTGGTTCTTCTGTAATTAATGAGCTAAAGAACATTTTTATCATATTTTTATCTGCAAAACTGGTTATCGACGGTTCAATTACACTTGGTATGATGCTGGCAATAAGTTCGATTGTTGGAAGTTTAAACGGCCCAATCACTCAGCTTATTGAGTTTGTGAGAGAGTTGCAGGATGCCAAAATATCATTGGCAAGATTATCAGAAATTCATGAAAAAGAAGATGAAACCCAACAGGAAATTCATCAAACCCACGATGTTCCATATGATGCTGACATCGAAATTAAAAATCTCTCTTATCGTTATTTAGGATCTGATGTTCCGGTTCTTGACAATTTAGGTTTGGTAATTCCTGCCAATAAAGTAACGGCAATAGTAGGAGTGAGCGGAAGCGGGAAAACTACGCTTATGAAACTGCTTCTTAAATTTTATGAGCCTGAAAAAGGGGAGATTAATATTGGAAACGCACAGCTGAAAAATATTTCACAAAAAGCATGGAGATCTAATATTGGTGCAGTCATGCAGGAGGGATTTATTTTTAGCGATACCATTGCCAATAATATTGCTATTGGTGTTGATAAAGTCGATAAGGAACGACTAGTGTATGCTGCAGATGTAGCGAACATTAAAGAATATGTAAGTGGATTGCCATTGGGATATAATACTAAAATTGGCTCAGAAGGGTTAGGTATGAGCACAGGCCAGAAACAGCGATTGCTTATTGCAAGAGCTGTTTATAAAAACCCGGAAATATTGTTTTTTGATGAAGCCACTTCAGCATTAGATGCCAATAATGAAAAGGAAATTATGCGCAAACTGGATATCTTCTTTAAAGATAAAACAGTAGTGGTTATCGCACACAGATTGAGTACGGTTATGAATGCAGACCAGATTGTGGTTTTGGATAAAGGAAAAATTATCGAAATTGGATCTCATTCATCTTTAGTTGAGCAGAAAGGAAATTATTTTGAACTGGTTAGAAATCAATTGCAATTAGGAAATTAACATGGCAGAAGATACATTCGAATTAAGAAGCGAGGAAGTTCAGGACATTCTCACCAAAGTGCCGCACTGGATGATCCGCTGGGGAACGGTCCTGATATTTGGTATCCTATTTATGCTGTTTTTTGTGTCCTGGTTTATTAAATATCCTGACGTAGTAAATACCGAAATTGTTATTACCACCAACATTCCACCGGAGAAAATAGTCTCGAAATCATCAGGCCGGATTGAAGCAATTTTGGTGAAAGACAAATCGATAGTTTCAAAAAACACCACACTTGCCATTATTGAAAATACAGCTAATTATAAAGATGTTTTTTTATTAAAAAAGATTGTTGATGGATACAATATCAACGATACAAAAAAAGCTTTTCCTTTTGGGTTATTAAAGAATACACAATTAGGAGAAATTGAAAGTGCTTATGCCGTGTTTCAAAAAGATTATCAGGCACAGGAATTAAACAAGGATTTGCAGCCTTTTGAAGTAGAAAACAGGGCACAGAACTCTGAAAGTATTCAAATTAAGGAACGATTAGAAATTCTGCAGCAGCAAAAAGTAATTAACGAAAGCGAATTGCAGCTTCAAAAAAATGAAGTAGCCCGTTTTGAAACGTTGTTCAACAAAGGAATTATTTCGACCCAGGAAATGGAAACCAGGAAATTGAGTTACCTTCAGGCACAGAAGAATTATAAAAACCTCCTGTCATCTATTTCGCAATTGAAGTCTACATTGATTGAAAATACAAAATCGAGCCAGAATTCACACATAAACAGCACTAAAGAAGAAGTGAATTTAGGACGTAATATGGCACAGTCCTTTTATCAGCTTAAAAAAGTTATCAAAGACTGGGAATTGGCTTATACTTTAAAGACTTCTGTAAGCGGAGTGGTTACATTTTTACAGGTTTGGACAGAAAACCAGACCATAAATTCCGGAGATAATGTTTTTTCGATTATTCCGGATGCGAAAAATGGTTTTGTTGGAAAAGTAAAAGCACCAGCGCTAAATTCAGGTAAAATAAAAGTGGGGCAAAAAGTAAATATTCGCCTCTCAAATTTTCCTGACAGAGAGTTTGGGGTATTATACGGTAAAATTCAGAATATTTCTCTCGTTCCGGATAAAGATGGGAATTTGTTGCTGGATGTTGCACTTCCATACGGCTTGCAAACTTCTTATAAAAAACAAATTAACTTCCAACAAGAGATGAAAGGAAGTGCGGAAATTATAACCGAAGATTTACGATTAACAGAAAGAATTTTATATCAATTCAGAGATCTTTTTAGAACTTAAAACCCGGAATTATTTTTAAAAACCTCTTGGTTAACTTCGTCAATATAAGCTAAAACTTCTTCTTTTCCTGTTGATTCAGTAGCAGAAGTCACGAAATAACGGGGCATTTCTTCCCAGTTGTTGGCAAACATTTGTTTTTTGTAGGCTGCAATATGCGAGTCAATTTTTGTCTTGCTGATTTTATCTGCTTTGGTAAAAATAATACAAAAAGGAATCTCGCTTTCGCCCATATAAGACATAAATTCAATATCTATATTTTGGGCTTCATGGCGAATATCAATCAAAACAAAAGCACAAACCAATTGCTCTCTGGTTTCAAAATAATCAGTAATAAATTGCTGAAAAACCGATTTTGTTTTTTTTGATACCTTAGCGTAACCATATCCCGGTAAATCGACCAAAAACCAATTATTGTTAATCAAAAAATGATTAATTAATTGTGTTTTTCCCGGTCTTCCTGAAGTTTTAGCTAAATTTTTGTGATTGGTAAGCATATTAATCAACGAAGATTTACCAACGTTTGATCTTCCTATAAAAGCATATTCCGGCAAAAAATCTTTTGGACATTTTGCGACTTCAGAATTGCTGATAATAAATTCGGCGGTATTAATTTTCATGATTTTGGTTTTTAAAACCTCTTTAAAGTCGAAAGTTCAATGCTATAAATTCTTTTTTGTAAGCCATTCTTCAAGAATTTCATTAAATTCCTGAGGATGTTCCATCATAGCAGCATGTCCACATTTGTCTATCCAGTATAAAGTTGAATTAGGCAATAATTTATCAAATTCTTCCGCTACGTTAGGTGGCGTTACGGCATCATTTTTACCCCAGATAATACAGGTTTCTACTGTCATTTTTGGTAAATCTTTTGCCATATTATGTCGAATAGCACTTTTGGCTATCGTTAAGGTTTTGATTAGTTTGATACGATCATTAACCGTGGCATAAACTTCATCAATCAGTTCCGGGGTTGCTATTTTTGGATCATAAAATACATCTTCAGCTTTTTTTCGGATATATTCATAATCGCCTCTTTTTGGATAACTATCCCCCATAGCGCTTTCATAAAGACCAGAACTTCCGGTAATGACAAGTCCTGCTACTTTTTCAGGATATAGCTTAGTGTGGTAAAGTGCGATGTGTCCGCCTAGTGAATTGCCTAATAGTATTACTTTGTCAAACCCCTTAAAAGTAATAAAGTCTTTTACGTACTTCGCAAAGCTTTTTACATTGGTTTTTAAAATGCTTTGGGTGTATATTGGCAAATCAGGGATAATAACTTTATATCCTTTTGTTGGAAAATATTCTGCTACAGCATCAAAGTTACTCAGGCCTCCCATTAAGCCATGTAAAATAACGATAGGAGTTCCTTCACCAGCTTCATAATAGCTGTATCTGCCTTCTTTTTTGTAGTTTTTGTCCATTTAATCTGATGCCAATTTCAATTTCGACAAATATAGGGTTTAATAAATAAAAATGAATTTTTGCTGCCGTTTTTTAACTACCTAATTTTTGCAGAATTTATAAGTGATTAAGAATCAGCTTTTATTGTCTCTTTTGGTGAGATTTGTAAGTGTTAAAGTATTTGCATAATATTTAGTTTTTTAAGAGAATAACTAAGTATTTTTTGCAATAATTAATCAATATCGTTTGTAAAATAATTATTAGCTAAAGTATTGACTGTCTATTAATTAATCGGCAGTAGGTGAAAGTGGTTAAACTTATTAACAAAGTGGTATTTAGTGGTAAAATGTGGTAATATTTTTTATATTTTTGCTGTATAACATCTTAATGTAATTTTTTGAACACAATTGTAGGAACATATGAGTGTAAAGTTGATGCTAAAGGAAGGCTTATGATGCCTGCGCCCTTAAAAAAGCAATTGGCTTCGTCTCTTCAGAACGGATTTGTTTTGAAGCGCTCGGTTTTTCAACAGTGTTTGGAGTTATATCCAATGGATGAGTGGGATCTGATGATGCAGAAGATTAATAAACTCAATCGATTTGTAAAAAAAAACAATGATTTCATTCGAAGATTTACTGCCGGAGTTAAAGTGGTAGAGATTGATGCATTAGGAAGATTGTTGGTGCCAAAAGATTTGGTGGCTTTTTCAGGGATTGCTAAAGATGTGGTTTTTTCATCTGCGGTTAATATTGTTGAAATATGGGATAAGGATTTATATGAAAAATCAATAAGCGGCGAAGATATGGATTTTGCAGATTTAGCCGAAGAAGTAATGGGGAATATTAATGACGACGACAATGGAATATCATAATCCGGTTTTGCTTCATCCTACAGTTGACGGTTTAAATATTAAACCTGATGGCGTTTATGTAGATGTTACGTTTGGCGGCGGTGGTCATTCAAAAGAAATTTTGAAACGCCTGGGGCCAAACGGAAAGTTGTTTGCTTTTGATCAGGATGAAGATGCTTTGGCAAATGCATTACCGGATGAAAGGTTTACTTTAATAAATGAGAATTTTAGGTTTATAAAAAGATTTTTGCGTTTTCACGGAGTAAAAAGTGTAGATGGAATTTTGGCTGATTTAGGGGTTTCTTCTCATCAGTTTGATATTCCTGAAAGAGGTTTTTCAACCCGCTTTGATGCTGATCTGGATATGAGAATGAGTCAGAAAAATGATTTAAATGCTTATAGAGTAGTAAATGAATATGATGATGCTAACTTGAAAAGAGTGTTCCTGGATTATGGGGAACTGAAAAATGCACCGGCTTTGTCAAGATCAATTATAGAAGCCAGAGAGTACCAGCCAATCAAAACTACAGATGAATTAAAAGAAGTCCTGGCGAAATATTTGCCTGAAAGGGTTCGAAATAAAATATTGGCCCAGATATATCAGGCGATTCGAATTGAGGTAAATCAGGAAATGGATGTTTTAAAAGAATTCATCGAACAGTCATTAGAAATTCTGAATCCAGGCGGAAGGTTATCGGTGATTTCATATCATTCTCTGGAAGACAGACTGGTGAAAAGATTTATTAAAAACGGAATGTTTGAAGGGGAGCCTGAGCGTGATTTTTTTGGAAATTTTTCTGTTCCATTCAAAACCATCGGAAAACTGATTGTTCCGGATGATGCTGAAATCAAAATCAATAACCGGGCAAGAAGTGCAAAATTAAGAATTGCCGAAAAGATATAAATAAGAAAATGAAAAGCGGAGTATTTGACATATTAAAAGCAAGGTTTCTTATAAATGATGATGCCGTAAAAAACTGGCGATTCATTGTTTTTATTATTCTGTTAGCTATAATAATGATTGCCAATACACAGCGATACGAACAAAAGGTTTTTGAGATTGCAAAACTGAATAATGAAGTAAAAGAATTGCGATCAGAATTTGTAGACCGGCGTTCTGAATTGATGAAGCTAAAAATGGAGTCAACGATATCGAATAAAATGCTCGAAAAGCAAATTTTTCCATCAACAGTTCCTCCAACAAAAATAGAAGTAAAAAAAGAAGAAAAGAAAAGTTTCTTTAAAAAAATATGGCAGTAGACGATAAACATATATCCTATAGAATTTACCTCGTAGCAGTTTTCATCTTTTTGATGGCAATTGCTATTGTTGTTAAGTTAACCAATATCCAATGGGTTGAGGGAGATTATTATCGAAAATTAGCCAAACAGCGAACAGTTAAGAATTTTATAATTCCGGCTAATAAGGGAAATATTTATTCTGCCGATGGGAGTTTACTTGCAACATCAATTCCTAATTATGAAATCCGGTTTGATTCTAACGCCCCAAAGATTGAAAATTTCGAAAAATATGTAAAACCGCTTTCTGACTCTTTGTCTGTTATGTTGGGGAGACCCAGTGGTTATTATCAAAATGAATTAAGAAAAGCACGTGCCAATAAAAATCGCTATTATCTGATTGCCCGTAATCTGAGTTATACCGAATATGGAAGAATTAAAGGATTTCCGCTTTTTAGTTTAGGACCATTTAAAGGTGGTTTCATCATGGAACAGGAAACAATCCGGAAACATCCGATAGGGAAAATTGCAGAAAGAACGATTGGGTATGACCGAATTGATCCGGCAACCGGAGTAGAAGTAGGTAAAGGAATCGAGTGGGCTTTTAAAAGTTATCTGAACGGAAAAGACGGGAAGATTTTAAAACAGAAAATTGCCAAAGGACAATGGAAACCTATTCGGGATGTGAACGAAGTTGACCCTCAGGATGGTTATGATGTTATTTCGACAATTGACGTTTTTATTCAGGATATTGCGCACCATGCTTTGTTGAAGCAGCTGGAAGATTATGAGGCTGATCATGGTTGTGTTGTTGTTATGGAAACACAGACAGGTCATGTAAAAGCAATTTCTAATTTAGGAAGAGCGCAAGACGGATCGTACTATGAAACTACAAATTATGCTATAGCCGAATCCCATGAGCCTGGTTCCACTTTTAAATTGGTTGATTTAATGGCAATTTTAGAAGATAAAGTAGCTGATACAAGTACAGTTTACGACAGTAAAGGCGGTGAAATCAGGTATTACGGACGTGTCGTTCGTGATTCGCATAAAGGAGGCTACGGAAAAATTTCATTGGCAAGAGGATTTGAACTTTCATCAAACACAGTAATGGTTCAGGCGGTTTATGATAATTACAAAAGCAATCCATCAAAATTTGTAGATCATATTAAAGGTTATGGATTGCACAAAACGCTTGGATTACATTTTAAAGGAGAAGGAAGGGCAATTATTCCGCATCCGGGAGATAAAAACTGGTCAGGGGTTTCACTTCCGTGGATGGCTTTTGGATATGGAGTTTCAGTTACACCTATGCAGACATTGACATTTTATAATTCGGTTGCGAATAATGGGGTGATGGTAAAACCACAATTTGTTTCTGAAATTAAAGAATGGAATAAAACCATTAAGAAATTTGATGTTGAGGTTTTAAATCCAAGAGTTTGTTCCCCGGAAACCATCAAAAAGGTAAGAGCAGTTTTGCTTAATGTGGTTAAAAAAGGAACAGGTTCTAAGCTGTATTCGAAAGATTTTTCGATGGCAGGTAAAACAGGAACGGCTAAGGTAAATTACGGAAAATCGGGTAAAGAAGAGGTGTATTATGCTTCTTCTTTTGTTGGGTATTTTCCGGCAGAGCATCCTAAATATTCTTGTATTGTAGTGGTTCATAAACCCAATACATCCAAAAATAATTATTACGGAGCTGACGTGGCAGGACCGGTTTTTAAAAGAATCGCCCAAAAAATATTTACAGATGTGCCTTCGACCAATAAAATTAAAAAACTCGATTCTAAAATTCCAAAACAGGAATATAGTTATGATAAGTATGATGTAGAGGCAAATAAAAAGCCAAAACTGATTCCGGATTTAAAAGGAATGCCCGGAATGGATGCTATTGCCTTATTAGAAAATCTTGATATAAAAGTAAAAGTGATTGGGGTAGGAAAGGTAAAAAAACAATCGATAGAGGCTGGTCAGGATATAAACAAAAACACAACTATAGTATTAGAACTATCATGAAAATACTGAAAGACATATTATATAAAGTGGCTATTGAATCTGTTACAGGTTCAACAGAGACTGATATCCACAAAATTGACTTTGATTCGAGAAAAATTGAATCAAATGATGCGTTTGTGGCAATTCGCGGATCACTTTCAGATGGACATGACTATATTGAAAAAGCCATTCAGTTAGGTGCAGTAGCAATTATTTGCGATACCCTGCCTGAAAATATTAAAAAAGGGATTACATATATTAAGGTAAAAGACACGAATTCTGCTTTGGCTTTTATGGCGGCTAATTATTTTGGAAATCCATCTGAAAAATTAAAATTAGTTGGCGTTACAGGTACAAACGGAAAAACAACTATTGCCTCGTTATTGTTTCAATTATTTCGAAAAGCAGGATTTAAAGTCGGGTTGTTGTCAACAGTAAAAATTATGGTTGATGAAACGGAATATACAGCAACGCATACAACTCCGGATTCTTTAACAATCAATCATTATCTGAATGAGATGATCGAAGCCGGAGTGACACATTGTTTTATGGAAGTGAGTTCACACGGAATTCATCAAAAAAGAACTGAAGCTTTGCATTTTGCGGGTGGGGTTTTTACGAATCTTTCGCACGACCATTTAGATTATCATCCCACTTTCGCAGAATATCGGGATGTGAAAAAAGCATTTTTTGATTCATTGCCAAAATCAGCTTTCGCATTATCAAATATTGATGATAAAAATGGAAGCGTAATGTTGCAAAATACTGTTGCCCGAAAACTTACATATGCTTTAAAAACATATGCCGATTTTAAAGCACAAATTTTAGAAAATCAATTGTCAGGATTATTATTAAAAGTGAATGACAATGAAGTCTGGGTAAAACTAATAGGAACATTTAATGCATACAATGTATTGGCAATTTACGGAACTGCATTAGAGTTAGGGCTGGATAGCCTCGAAACGTTGCGCTTACTGTCTGATTTAGAAAGTGTTTCGGGTCGTTTTCAGTATATTGTTTCAGAAAGCGCTATTACAGCCATTGTAGATTATGCACATACTCCGGATGCTCTTGAAAATGTTTTGAAGACTGTTGAAGATATCCGGACTAAAAACGAACAATTAATAACAGTTGTTGGTTGTGGCGGGAATCGTGATAAAGGAAAACGTCCAATTATGGCCAAAATAGCTACAGATTTAAGTGACAGGGTAATTTTAACATCTGATAATCCCAGAAATGAAGATCCCGAAGTGATACTGGATGAAATGGAAAAAGGGGTTGAGGCACATAATTATAAAAAAATATTGAGAATAACCGACAGGAAACAAGCAATTAAAACAGCTTGCCAATTGGCTCAGCCCAATGATATAATTCTAATTGCAGGAAAAGGTCATGAAACCTATCAGGAAGTAAATGGTGTTCGTCATCATTTTGATGATATGGAAACAGTAAAAGAAATTTTAGAACAGTTAGGAAAATAAAAGTTCAATCGACTAATAGAGTTATTCGTTTATCCGGATATTTAAAAAGCAAACGATTAACCAAATAAACAAAGATATATGTTGTACTATTTATTTGAATATTTAAACAAAACACTAGATGTGCCGGGAACGGGAGTTTTTCAGTACATTACTTTCAGATCAGCTTTGGCCTTGATGCTTTCATTGCTTTTATCAACAATTTACGGTAAGCGAATCATCAATTTTTTGCGTAATCAGCAAGTAGGCGAATCGGTTCGTGAGCTGGGACTTGCTGGACAAAATGAAAAAGCAGGAACACCAACAATGGGAGGACTGATTATTATTTTTGCCACACTAGTGCCTGTTTTGTTGTTTGCCCGTTTGCATAATATTTATATAGTACTGCTTATTGTAACCACACTCTGGATGGGAATTATCGGTTTCGTGGATGATTATATTAAAATTTTCAAAAAAGACAAAGAAGGACTTAAGGGAAAATTCAAGGTTATTGGACAGGTTGGCCTGGGGCTTATTGTTGGATTGGTCCTTTATTTCAATCCTGCCGTAACAGTGAGAACAGATACTGGTTATAGTGATGTTTTTAAAGTAACAACAACTGTTTTACCGGCTCCGATTGAAGAAAAATCAACAGCAACAACAATTCCTTTCGTTAAAAATAATGAGTTTGATTATGCAAAATTATTGGCCTGGACAGGAGAAGGATATGAAAAATGGGCCTGGCTAATTTTTATACCGGTTGTAATTTTTATTATTACTGCAGTTTCTAACGGAGCTAATTTAACAGATGGTATTGATGGACTTGCCGCAGGAACCTCGGCAATATCTGTCCTCGCACTGGGGATATTTACATTTGTTTCCGGTAACATTATCTTCTCGAATTATTTAAATATTATGTATATCCCCCATTCGGGTGAAATGACGGTTTTTATATCCGCATTTGTGGGGGCATTAATTGGATTTCTTTGGTACAATTCTTATCCGGCTACTGTTTTTATGGGAGATACGGGAAGTTTAACTATTGGTGGAATTATAGCGGTTTTAGCCATTGCAGTTCGTAAAGAATTATTGATTCCGTTATTGTGTGGGATATTTTTGGTCGAGAATTTCTCCGTGGTTTTGCAGGTTGCCTATTTTAAATATACTAAAAAACGTTTTGGAGAAGGCCGAAGAATTTTTCTAATGTCACCATTGCATCATCATTATCAAAAAAAAGGATATCATGAAAGTAAAATTGTAACCCGTTTTTGGATTGTTGCCATTATGCTGGCCATATTATCAATCGTTACATTAAAACTGAGATAAGATCAATTAAAAATTAAAATACAGTTCTTATAAATAAAGGAAAATATTATTCAGGATAAATCATTTCTTTTCGCAGTTAGAATTATCAATTTGTACCAATATCTAACTAATACAAAAAAAGAATTTGTTCTGAGTAAACAAATTTTAAGATGTGGAACTTCCATTGGAGCAAATATTGAAGAATCAATCGGAGGGCGTTCTGATAAAGAGTTTTTATTTAAGCTTGAAATTTCATATAAAGAAGCAAGAGAAACTATTTATTAGTTGAAATTATTGAAAGCAACAGATTATATTTCTGCAAGTGAATTCGAAAGTATTCACTATGAAGCAGAAGAAATTGGTAAAATATTAGCGAAAATTATAATAACCTTAAAGGGGAAGATGTGAAACAATTAAAAGCCTCGTGTGTTAGATTTTTAATTTTAATTCTCAATTTTTAATTATATAGAGTATGAGATTAGTTGTTTTAGGAGGCGGAGAAAGCGGCGTAGGAACTGCTATTCTGGGAAAGAAAAAAGGATATGATGTTTTTGTATCGGATTTTGGAAAGATAAAAGAAAGCTATAAAGAAGTTCTGGTTATTAATGGTATTGCGTGGGAAGAGGAAAATCATACTGAAGACCTGATTCTGAATGCTGATGTAGTCATGAAAAGTCCCGGAATTCCCGAAAAGTCCCCTATAGTAAAGAAATTGTTTGCGGCTGGCATTAAAGTAATTTCGGAAATCGAGTTTGCAAAACCTTTTACCGAAGCATTAACAATAGGGATTACAGGAAGTAATGGTAAAACAACCACAACGATGCTTACGCATCACTTGCTGAAATCTGCCGGTTTGAATGTTGGGTTAGGAGGAAATATAGGAAAGAGTTTTGCCTGGCAGGTTGCCGAAAATAAATATGATGCCTATGTGCTTGAATTAAGTAGTTTTCAGCTTGACGGAATTATTGATTACAGGCCGGATATTGCCATTATTACAAATATAAGTCCTGATCATTTAGATCGTTACGAATACAAATATCAGAGATATATTGATTCTAAATTTAGGATCACCATGAATCAGACTGAAACGGATTATCTTATTTATGACGCAGATGATGAGGCAATTACAGAATGGTTACAGCACAATATAACAAAAGCAAAATTAATTCCTTTTTCACTGACTCAGGAGTTTAGTGAAGGGGCTTTTATAAAAAACAACAAAATGGAAATAAAGATTAACCAGGAAGAGTTCTCAATGGAAACAGAATACATTGCATTAGAAGGAAAACATAATATGAAAAATGCAATGGCAGCAAGCTCTGTAGCAAAATTGATGCAAATCAGAAAAGCAACGATTCGTGAAAGTCTATCTAATTTTCAGGGTGTTGAACACCGATTAGAGAAAGTTCTAAAAATTCAGAATGTACAATATATCAACGATTCTAAAGCGACAAACGTAAATGCAACTTTTTTTGCTTTAGATAGTATGAATACTCCCACCGTTTGGATTGTTGGAGGGGTGGATAAAGGAAACGATTATAATGAATTAATGTCATTGGTCCGTGAAAAAGTAAAAGCTATCATTTGTCTGGGTGTTGACAATCATAAAATTATTGACGCTTTTGGAAATGTAGTTGATATCATGGTAGAAGTAAATAATATGAGCGATGCAGTAAAAACAGCCCAGCGCTTAACAGAAAAAGGGGATGCTGTTTTGTTGTCTCCTGCATGTGCCAGTTTCGATTTATTTGAAAGCTACGAAGACAGAGGAAAACAATTTAAGCAAGCGGTACATAATTTATAATTTTAGATTTCAGAGTTTAGATTTTAGATTTTTCTAAACTTTGAAATTTAATTAAGATTTAAGTTCTTTTAATTATGACGACAGATGAAATGAAGTTGAGAACAAAGAAGTTCTCCTTGAGGATAATAGATTTAGCAGAAAAATTACCAACAACTTATGCTGTAAAAGTAATTGCAAGTCAAATTGTAAGGAGTGGAACATCGGTTGGAGTAAATTATCGAGCAGTTTGTAGAGCAAGAAGTGATCGTGAGTTTATATATCCAAAATGAATATAGTTTTAGAAGAAGCTGACGAGACTTTTTTTGGCTAGAAATTATAAAAGAAAAAATGTGGATCAATAAAAATGATTTAGAAGTAATTTGGAAAGAAGGAAATGAATTAACAGCGATTTTCGTGAGTAGCTTAAAAACAGTAAACAATAGAATAAATAAACCGAAGGTTTAAAAACAATCTAAAATCTAAAATCAGAAATCTAAAATTACACTTATGAAGCAGCTCGTAAACAAATTAAAGGGAGACAGGGTAATATGGTCATTCGTGGCTTTATTGGCGTTGTTTTCGTTTATGCCTGTTTTTAGTGCAAGTAGTAATTTAGCTTACATTGGAAGGGGTACCGGTAATACTTTAGGATATCTGGTTAAGCATTTGGCTCACATTTGTATTGGTTTCCTGATTATTTATTGGGTGCATAAAGTGCCATATCACTATTTCAGGGCGATTTCAAAACTAGCTTTACCGGTTGTCTGGATTTTGCTGGTTTATACCTTATTAAAAGGAACTGTAATTGCCGGTGCAAATGCCAGTCGTTGGATCCAGGTACCTTTTATCGGAATTACGTTTCAAACGTCTACGATGGCATCTATTATATTGTTCATATACGTAGCACGATATTTATCTAAGACTAAAGAAGAAAATGAGCCTTTTAAAACCTCATTAATAGAACTTTGGCTTCCGGTTTTTATCACTTTGGGGCTTATTCTGCCAGCCAATTTTTCTACCACAGCCTTGATTTTTTCAATGGTTATCATGCTGGCTTTTATTGGTAAATATCCATTAAAATACATTGGTTTGATTATTGGTTCAGGAGTAGTAATGTTTGTGTTTTTTCTTTTGATGGCTAAAGCTTTTCCCGATTCGAAATTCTTTACAAGGGTAGGAACTTGGGGAAACCGTATAGAAAATTTTACAACAGATAAACCTGATGAAGATGATTATCAGATAGAAAAGGCAAAAACAGCTATTGCATCCGGTAGATTAGGAGGTTTAGGTCCAGGAAAAAGTGTTCAGAAAAACTTTTTGCCACAATCTTCGTCTGATTTTATTTATGCTATAATAGTTGAAGAATATGGACTCGTTGGTGGATTAATGGTTTTGATTTTATATTTATTGCTTCTGTTTCGATTTGTAATCGCTTCACACAAAGCTAATACCCTGTTTGGAAAATTAGTCGTCGTCGGGCTCGGCTTTCCTTTGATTTTTCAGGCAATGATTAACATGGGGGTAGCGGTAGAATTATTACCGGTAACAGGGCAAACACTCCCATTAATTAGTAGTGGAGGCAGTTCGATCTGGATGACATGTTTTGCCCTTGGGATTATTATTAGTGTAACAAAAAAAGACGAGGAAATTGTTGAAGAACAACTGGAAAAAGAAAGAAGAAGAGAAGCGCTGCAACGATTAATTGATAAGGAGTTGGCTGAAGAGGTTTTTGTTAATGAAAAAGAAGTTGATACCGAAATGTATTCAATTGAAGATAATTCCAAAAATCCAATGAATGCAGTATTAAATAAATAAAACTCTAAAAACGATATAGTTTTTAAGCATTATACTTTAAAAAAAATGATAAAATATAAATTCATATTAAGTGGCGGTGGTACCGGAGGACATATTTATCCGGCAATTGCGATTGCAAATGAATTAAAATTACAATTTCCTGATGCTGAATTTCTTTTTGTAGGTGCCAAAGATAAAATGGAGATGCAAAAAGTGCCTCAGGCAGGTTATGAGATAAAAGGCCTTTGGATTGCCGGAATACAAAGAAAAATTACTTTACAAAACATGATGTTTCCTTTTAAGCTGATAAGCAGTTTGTGGGATTCAAATAAAATTATCAGGAATTTTAAACCCAATGTGGTGATTGGTACAGGCGGTTTTGCAAGCGGGCCTTTGTTGCGTGCTGCAGGTTCTGCAGGAATTCCGACAGTAATTCAGGAGCAAAATTCTTTTCCGGGCATCACAAATAAATTATTAAGCAAAAAAGCCAATGCAATTTGTGTAGCCTATGAGAATTTAGAACGTTTTTTTCCAAAAGAAAAAATTGTTTTGACTGGAAATCCGGTTCGTCAGGATTTGATTGATATTAGCAGCAAAAGAGATGAAGCAATTGCTTTTTATAATCTGGATCCGAATAAAAAAACATTGTTGGTTTTAGGAGGAAGTTTAGGTGCGAGAAGGGTCAATCAGTTAATTGAGAAAGAATTAGAGCATATACTTTCTCAGGATATTCAGATTATTTGGCAATGTGGGAAATTATATTTTGAGGATTATAAAAAATACAATTTGCCGGATGTAAAGGTGGTAGATTTTATTGAAAGAATGGATTTTGTTTACGCAGCTGCAGATGTGATTATTTCCCGTGCAGGAGCATCATCAGTTTCAGAATTATGCATTGTGGGCAAACCTGTAATTTTTATTCCGTCTCCCAACGTAGCAGAAGATCACCAAACTAAAAATGCACAGGCTGTTGTGGATGCAAAAGGGGCAATTTTATTGAAAGAGTCAGAATTAGAGAGTCAGTTCAATATTGTTTTTGAAGCTTTATTGAAAGATAAAGACAAACAAAATCAATTAAGTGAAAGCATTAAAAAACTGGCGAAGCCAAATGCTACAAAAGCTATTGCAGAGGAAATTAAAAAGTTGTTATAATGTAATTTTTTTTAAAAATTATACAACATAAACAGAAAAACAGAACGCTATTTTAGGCGTTTTGAGTTATTAGAATAAGGAAAATACAAAAGCTTAATTACTAGTTTTTTATAAATCAAAAATACTTGTAAATAGCTCAAAAATAAATTGAAATGAATTTAAATCAAATACAAAATGTTTACTTTATTGGCATTGGCGGTATCGGAATGAGTGCCCTGGCCCGTTATTTTAAGAATATCGGAAAAAAGGTTACAGGTTACGATAAAACGCCATCTATGCTAACAAATGAACTGATTGAAAGCGGTATTGATATTCATTTTGAAGATAATATCAGTTTGATCCCGGATGATTATTTTGTAGAAAACACATTGGTCGTTATTACGCCGGCTGTTCCCAGAACTCATTCAGAATGGAATTATTTTTTAGAAAGAGAATATCAGGTTAAAAAACGTGCTGAAGTCTTAGGGATTATTACTAAGGATACTTTTTGTTTTGCAGTTGCAGGAACACACGGAAAAACAACGACCTCCAGTATTTTAGGACATGTTTTATTTGAGAGTGGCGCAGATGTTACCGCTTTTGTTGGCGGGATAGTAGAAAATTATAATTCTAATTTAATTGGAAGCGGAGAAACGGTGACAGTCGTTGAAGCTGATGAATTTGACCGTTCATTTTTGCATTTACATCCCAATATTGCCTGTATTACATCTATGGATGCTGATCACCTGGATATTTATGGAACTAGTGATGCCATCGAAGCTTCTTTTTTGGAATTTGCTTCAAAAATAGAAAATAAGCGTAACCTCTTTATTACTAAAGAATTGTGGATAGAAGGTGTTCAGTGTACTATCAATGAAGAAGCTCCTTATAAGGCATTTAATGTTCGTATAGAAAATGGAAGTTATGTTTTTGATGTACAGACACCATCAGAAATTATGAAAGACCTGCATTTTGGATTACCTGGAAAACACAATTTAATGAACGCATTGATGGCTATTGCAATGGCGGGAACTTTTGGTATTCCAACAGATAAAATTGTAAAAGCGATTGGTTCTTTTAAGGGAATCAGAAGACGTTTTTCTTATCAGATAAAATCAGAAAAGTTAGTTTACATAGATGATTATGCACACCATCCAACAGAAATAAATGCAGTGCATCAGGCGGTTAGGGAGTTGTATCCGAATCGTAAGGTATTGGCTGTTTTTCAGCCACATTTATTCAGCAGGACACGAGATTTTGCGGATGGATTTGCAGAAAGCCTGTCAGCTTTTGATGAAGTGTTTTTAATGGATATTTACCCGGCACGAGAGTTGCCGATGGAAGGTATTACTTCTGATTGGCTAATGGGTAAAATGACAAATAAAAACAAAAAAATTGTTGCAAAAGAAGATTTATTAGCGTCAATCAAAGCCAGTGATGCGCCAATAATTGTAACAATCGGGGCTGGTGATATTGGTGAAATGGTTCCGTCAATCAAAAAAATGCTCAATGAAAATATTTAATTGGACAAATATTCGACTAGTACTCATTTTAGGGGTTGTACTTTTTTTGTACTCGTTTGCACAACATAGAAACGGAGATAGAAAACTGCAAAAATCAAGCGTTGTTTTTGTGGGAGAAAACACTCTTTTTTTAAAATCTGAAACGGTTAATAAATTGTTGATAGAAAATAAAAGAGACGCTTCAACTATCCGAAAAGATGAATTAGATTTGAATAAGATAGAAAAAAGCCTTGATTCGCAAGAGTTGATTGAAAAATCAGATGTATTTGTGAGTATCGATGGCGTTCTAAAAGCGGTAGTAAAACAAAAGACACCAATAGCCAGAATTTATGATGGCGAAAACTCTTTTTATATTGACTATGAGGGAAATAAAATGCCTCTGTCAGATAATTTTACAGCCCGTGTTCCTATTGTTTCGGGAGCAATTAATGAAAAAAATAACGAAGAATTAGCCGCCCTATTTCGCACAATTTATGACGATGCGTTTTTGAAAAAAAACATCATTGCAATTCAAATTATGCCTAATGGCAGCCTAAAATTGTTTAATAGAAATTATAATTACTTCATTGATTTTGGCAGAACAATGAATGTTGATGAAAAATTTAGAAACTATAAAGCTTTTTTTCAGAAAGCGGTTTTGGATAGTTCGTTATACAAATACAAGAAAATTGATCTCAGGTTTACGGAACAAGTGGTTTGCACAAAATAATAGAAAATGGAAAAAGATAACATTGCAGTAGGTCTAGATATTGGAACGACAAAGATAGTTGCCATGATAGGCAAGAAAAACGAGTATGGTAAACTGGAAATTTTGGGTATTGGAAAATCCAAAAGTCTGGGTGTTGCGAGAGGAGTTGTAAATAATATTACACAAACGATACAATCGATTCAGCAAGCGATAATAGAAGCAGAAAATAATTCAGGTTATAAAATAAAAGATGTGGTTGTAGGTATTGCCGGGCAACATATCAGAAGTATACAGCATACGGATTACATCAGCCGAAGTAATCCGGAAGAAGTAATTGGCGAGAATGATATTCAGCTTTTGATTGATCAGGTAAATAAACTGGCAATGTTACCGGGTGAAGAGATTATTCACGTTTTGCCGCAGGAATTTAAAATCGACGGTCAATCGGAAATTAAAGAGCCTATCGGAATGTACGGTGGACGATTAGAATCCAGTTTTCACGTTGTGGTAGGCCAGGCATCATCGATCAGAAACGTGGGAAGATGTATTCAGAGTTCGGGCATTGAATTGTCAGGATTGACATTAGAGCCTTTGGCTTCTGCAGATGCTGTTTTAAGCCAGGAAGAAAAAGAAGCTGGTGTTGCACTTATCGATATTGGAGGGGGAACAACAGATTTGGCCATTTTTAAAGATGGTATCATCCGTCATACTGCAGTAATTCCATTTGGTGGAAATGTAATAACAGAAGATATTAAAGAGGGATGTTCCATTATTGAAAAACAAGCTGAACTTTTAAAAATAAAATTCGGATCGGCCTGGCCGGGAGAGAATAAAGACAACGAAATTGTTTCTATTCCCGGATTAAGAGGAAGAGAGCCAAAAGAGATTTCGCTTAAAAACTTATCCAAAATTATTCATGCCCGTGTAGTGGAGATAGTAGAACAGGTTTTTGCTGAAATTAAAGCTTACGGGCACGAAGATCCTCGTAAAAAACTAATTGCAGGAATTGTTCTTACAGGTGGTGGAGCTCAATTGAAACATATCAAACAATTGGTTGAGTACATAACCGGAATGGATACCAGAATTGGATATCCGAATGAGCATTTAGCAGGTAATTCAAGCGAGGAAATTTCAAGTCCTTTATTTGCTACGGCAGTTGGACTAGTAATGAATAGTATTGAAAACAGTACACAAAGTGCTGTAAGATTGGAAGTTGTAAATGAACAGCCAAAACCAGTTTACAGAAATATTCAGACTCCTGTACAACAACGATACGAAGTAGAAGAAAACTACGTTGAAAGAGTAGAAACTATTGAACAGTCAAGAGAAGTTAGGAATAATTTGGCTGTTGAAGAGTCTACAGAAACTAAGATCAGAAGATCATTTTTTGATCGTTATGTCGATAAAATCAAAGATTTTTTAGACAACGCAGAGTAATAAAAAGAAAAGGAATTACTTTTTGCCACAAGTCAGAAAGTAAAAAATGTATTAAATAAGAATTTCAAAAACCAAAAAGATGATGAGCAACTCAGAATTTGGAAGTATTTCATTTGATTTACCAAAAAACCAATCAAATGTAATCAAAGTCATAGGTGTCGGTGGAGGCGGAAGTAATGCTATCAACCACATGTTCAAGCAAGGTATTAAAGGGGTAGATTTTATCGTTTGTAATACAGATTCACAAGCACTTCAAAATAGTTCTGTACCAAACAAAATTCAGTTAGGTGTAAATTTAACAGAAGGTCTTGGCGCGGGCGCAAATCCTGATGTAGGGCAACAATCTGCTATTGAAAGTATTGCCGACATTGAAAAAATGTTAGACCGTAATACTAAAATGGTATTTATTACCGCAGGTATGGGTGGTGGAACTGGTACTGGAGCAGCTCCGGTAATTGCGCAATTAGCCAAAGAAAGAGAAATTCTGACAGTTGGTATCGTAACGATCCCATTTCTTTTTGAAGGGAAAGTACGTCAGGAGCAAGCACTTTTAGGGATAGAGAAATTACGTAAGCAGGTAGATTCGTTAATCGTAATCAACAATAATAAATTAAGAGAGGTTTACGGAAATCTTGGTTTTAAGGCAGGATTCTCAAAAGCTGATGAAGTTTTGGCGACCGCTTCAAGAGGGATTGCTGAAGTTATTACACATCACTATACACAGAATATCGATTTACGTGATGCCAAGACAGTATTGTCAAATAGCGGAACTGCTATTATGGGATCTTCAGTTGCGGCAGGTGAAAACAGAGCGAAGGAGGCTATTATTTCAGCCCTGGATTCACCATTGTTAAATGACAATAAAATTACAGGAGCCAAAAACGTATTGTTGCTTATCGTTTCTGGATCAAATGAAATTACACTTGATGAAATCGGTGAAATTAATGATCATATTCAGGCTGAAGCAGGTTATAATGCTAATATTATCATGGGTGTTGGTGAAGATGAGACCCTTGGTGATGCCATTGCTGTAACCATTATTGCTACTGGTTTTGATGTTGAACAACAAAATGAAATTGTAAATACAGAACCTAAAAAGATAATTCATACATTGGAAGATGAGCAAAGAAGTGTTCATAATCTTTCCAGTAGATCAGTTACTTCTTTTGATCTGAATAATGATACACCTTCTTCAAAATCAGAAGAAAAAATTGTATTTGACCTAATGGAGGATACGGTTGTGCCAGTAACGCCAACTACTCCAGTTGCTGTTGCTCCGGCAATCAATCAGGAAGAATTAGTGGTAATGTCTGAGTTTATTAAAAATCTTGATGTCACGTTTGAAATAGTTTCACCACTTACTGATATCGATTTTACGGTATCAGCTCCGGAAGTTGCACAAGAAGTAAAACCTGTTCAAAGAGTTTTTGAGCAACAGGAACAAACTACTTTTTCTTTTGATTTGCCACTTTTCAAAACTGAGCCGGAAGTAAAAAAAGAGCCGGTTTTTGAAGACAGTAAAATCTTATTCGAACTGACTAATGAAACCCGCGAGATGAAAGTTAACGAACCGGTACAATTTGTTCCGGTAACAGAACTTTCAGAAAATGGAGTTATCAAATATTCGTTAGAAGAATACATGGAGGTTGAGAATGATTTAATTACATCAAAACCTATTGATAAAGTAATCGAAGAAGTAATTCCTGAGGAATTAAATATTACGATGAAACCAAGAGTTGATTTTGCGAGTGAACCTGATTTTACAACAACTTCAGAGGTTTCTCCAATGGAATTGACAATTGAGGAAACATTACGATTGAGAGCAGACGAAAGAAGAAAAAAATTAAAAGAATTTAATTATAAATTCCATAATAATGTTTCTAAAATTGATGAAATGGAAAAAGAGCCTGCTTACAAAAGATTAGGTATTGATTTATCCAATTCACAATCAAATAACAGTAATTCAAGGATATCTGTGGGAACTGACAGTAATAATGATTTACAATTGCGTTCGAATAATTCATTTTTGCACGACAATGTAGATTAATTTATAGCTATTAATATATAGGTAGCCCGAAAATTGGATTTAATTTTCGGGTTATTTTTTTTATCTTCGCACAGAATTTAAGATTTGGGTTCCTTATATTTGACATTTATGTATAATTTTATTGTCAATTTTTAGGAGCTATCATACTTTCAATAATTACCAATTTATAAGTTTCGGCTTATCCAAATAAAAATAAAATGAGTTTACAAACACTAATCATGGACGAAATAAAAACCGCCATGAGAGCAAAAGATACAGTAGCATTAGAGGCATTAAGAGCGATTAAATCTGAAATGTTATTAGCTGCAACAGCATCAGGTTCTAAAGAAGAGTTGTCAGAAGATGAAGAAATTAAATTACTTCAAAGACTGGTTAAGACACGTAAAGAAAGTGCCAGGATTTTTACTGAGCAAAACCGTCCAGATTTGGCTGAACCGGAATTGGCTCAAATTGCTGTAATCGAGAAATTTTTACCGGCACAATTAAGCGAAGCGGAAGTAGAAGCTGTAATTGCCAGGATTATTGCAGAAACCGGAGCTTCAGGTATTGCTTCAATGGGTAAAGTTATGGGATTAGCCTCTGCGCAATTAGGCGGAACTGCTGAAGGAAAAACAATATCTACAATTGTTAAGAAATTATTAGTATAAAGAAAGAATTTCATGTTTTGGAGTTCCGATTTTAGATTGAATCGGAACTTTAAAATCATAAATTAACTGACTGCGTAGTTCAACTGGATAGAATATCAGATTTCGACTCTGAGGGTTGCAGGTTCGAGCCCTGTCGCGGTCACAAAAGGTAAAGCCTGAGAATAAACATTCTCAGGCTTTTTTTATGGTTCGACAAATCATCTCTGGATTTGATTAATAAACACCTTATGTTTATTGAGTTTCACGATTCGAACCCTTTAAAGTTTTTAACTTATATGTTAGACTTTTGAAAGGAAGTAGTTTACTATGTCAAAGAAAAAAGCTTAGTCTTAATTTGTCTTAACTTACCGTCCGCTTTTTATTAGCATATTCAGTATTTGATTGGTCTATGTTTAGCATTGGTGGTTATATCTTCCAATTTTGGACTCTGTAAAAGTATTTGTTTTTAATTTAAGTAGGGTAAAAGCAAAGTAAATTGTTTTATTGAGTTATATACTTTCGTTATGTAAACCTTTTTGGTTTTTTTAAATAAAAATTAATCATTGGCTTATGGCTTTAAAGAATCAGGTGGAGGCCCAATTGCCAACGGATTGGGGAGTTTTTAAGATTATGGCATATTCTGAGGATGCAGATGACTGGATGCCGCATATTGTTTTAGTGCATGAAAAGACTGATTTTAAAAAACCGGTTGCAGTTCGTTTACATTCGGAATGTTTGACAGGAGATATTTTTCATTCTTTGAAATGTGAATGTGGTAAGCAATTGCATGTGGCTATGGATTATTTTAGGAGTAATGGTGGTATTTTGATTTATTTGCGTCAGGAAGGACGTAATATTGGGATTATTAACAAGCTCAAAGCATATAAACTTCAGGAGGAAGGCAAGGATACGGTAGAGGCTAATCTGGCACTTGGATTGTTACCTGATGGGCGTTCTTTTGATGAAGCTATAAAAATTTTGGAAGATTTGGATGTGAAGTCTATTATGCTTATGACAAATAATCCTGAAAAAATGAAGGCTTTTGAGAATACCAAGGTGACTTTGGCAGATTGTATTCCCATTGAGATTGAGTCAACAAAAGAAAATGAGGGTTATTTGCGTACAAAAAAAGATTTTTTTAAGCATTTTCTTAATTTGAATCCTGTTTAATAATGTCATGATTTTATGAAAAGGAAAGAATTGACTGCCGATTGGTTGTTTTATCACTCGATTTTGATTTTGATTGGGTTGCTAGTCGATATAATCAATGGGACTGTATGTTTTTGTCCTATTGCAGGCTTTTTTGTTTTTTTGTTTTTTTTGTTTAAAAATTGGCCGGGATTTACGGAAAAGAAACGTTGGGGTGGTGTACCTAATGTCGTGACATTATTTCGGTTGATGCTGCTTTTTGTAGTACCATTTAGTATGAATGATCGTTTAAATCTAGCTGTTTTGGGTACTGCTTTCATAGTGTTGGATGGTGTTGATGGTTTTTTGGCGAGACGGCTTGATCAGATTACGGATTTTGGAGGGCAGCTCGATATGGAAACTGATGCTTTTTTCTGTTTGATGTTTTCGTTGTTGATTGGATTTGAATATACAGAAATGAAATGGGTTTTGGTTGCGGGATGTATGCGGTATTTTTATAAAATAGTTACAACGATATGGAATAGAAATGCTTTTGCAGAGACAAAACAAGAGTATGCTCGTTTTTTTGCAGGTTGTTATTTTGTTAGTTTGGTGCTGTTTTTTTATGTGGATTTTTCATTTGGGAAATATATTGTTGCGATTGGTAATGGGTTGGTTCTATTTTCGTTTTTGATTTCGTTTTTACATTTTTTTAAAAAAAGAAGCGTGTGATTATTATTTTAACATCTGACATTTGTAAAAAAATTAGTGGTGGAACGGTTTACAATACGAAGCTTTTTGAATTTTTAATAGCAAAAGGCCACAGGGTGACAGTTGATGTTATATCGGATATTAATAGATATGATTTTAGAGAGGATGTGTCCTATATAATTGATGGTATTTTGATTGATGAAAAACTGAATGCAGCCAGATTAAAGTGTTTTAAGATTTGTTTTTTGATTCATCTTTGGCCTTCTGTAAATGGTTTGCATGTAAATAATAATAGGTTGATTAAGGCTGAGAAGCTGATTTGTGAGACGTTTATAATTTTTGTTACGGGACTGGTTTCATTGGATTATATGAATAATGTCATACAGCCTGCAACCAAAACATGTTATTTAATAGAACCTGGGATTAATAGTGGCTGGAAGACGAAAGATTGCTTTAATGAGAAACCGCAGAAAATAGTTTATTTGGCTAATTTTATTGAAGGAAAGGGGCATGTTAAACTTGTGGAGCTTGTTAAAAAGTTGGGATATTTGGATTTCAGGGTAGATTGTTTCGGCGAAATACTTTCAAAATCTTATTTTTTGGAACTTGTAAATGAAGTTGAATGTTGTGAATTAGAGAATATTACTTTTAACAATGCTGTACCACATGAGCATATAAATGAATTGCTTTTAGAATATGATTTGATGCTGCATTTTTCGGATTATGAAAGTTATGGTATGGGGGTTATGGAAGCACTTTGTGCGCATTTACCTTGTATAATTACACCCACGGGTAACTTTAAGAGGTATCAATCTATTGGTATTCAGGGTGTTTTGAATTCTTTTGATGTGAGTGAAATGACAGGTGCTGTAGAAGATGTTCTAAATTCACCTGCCAGGTATTTACAATTAGTACAATCTGTAAAAGGGGTAAATATGCAAAGTTGGGAGACTAACTTTGAATTGTTTTTAAGTAAAATGGAAGAGTTATGATAATTTTTACATTTGTGTTTGGGTATCTTAGTTTACTTATTGAGTTGATTTTTTTTCATGTGCCAAGCGTAGCAAATACACAGAATTTTTTCAAAAAAAATAATAATTATGGGGTTGATGAAAGTGAATATATTGCTAAAATCTATGAATGGCCGATGTGGAAAAAAATTATGATTTTGGCGGTGCCGTTCCTTTTTATAAATATTTATTTTTTGCTGCCTTTTTTATATTTTTTTCCAAATCTTCATGGAAGTAAATGGCTGATTTTTGAAACGAATAATTGGTTAATTATTACCGGAACACTTTGTGTGTTTATAGGCAGATTGATAACATTTGGCTCTATGTTATATATGCGAAAAGAAAATAAACAAATAGAAAATAGTTTTAAACTACATGTAAGAGGTATTTTTAATTATTCCCGAAATCCGGGATTAGATGGTATGTTTTTGTTTTTTACCGGATTTGGTATTTTGTTTCCAAGTTTTTTAATTTGGGGAGGATTGATATTATATTTCTTTTATATGCGATTTAGAGTGAAAATTGAAGAGGAATTCCTGAAGAAATTATTTAAGGAAGAATATTTGGAATATATTACTAGAACGAAACGCTTTTTATTATTTTAAATGGAAAAGATGATTGAGAATCAGCAGCAAACGATTAAAGCATGGTTTGATAAAACGTATTTAACAAGAGGCGAAATGTATCTTCGACCGAAAGAGGCGTATTATATTTTTGCTGAATTGCTTGGGATTAAACCTGATGCAAAATTGCTCGATGTTGCTTGTGGATTGGGCAGAATGTTAGAAATAGGATTAGATTATAAAGCGGAATGTAGTGGTGTTGATATTTCTAGTGTGGCAGTAGAAAAAGCAAAATTGAAACTACCGGAAGCTGTAATTGTAGAAGCCAATGCCGAAGCGCTGCCTTTTGATAATAACATGTTTGATTTTGTTACCTGTCTGGGATCTTTAGAACGGATGCTTGATAAAGATAAAGTTTTACAAGATATTAAAAGGGTTACAACTGCTGATTCCAGAATTTGTTTTATGGTAAGAAATTCTAATTCCTGGCGCTGGCTGTTTACTAAAAAACTTTTTTTTGCAGTTAATAAAAAAGGACATCAGGACGCAAAAAGTTATCAGCAATGGAAAGCTTTATTTGAGCAACAACAGCTTGAAGTCATGAGTTGTATCCCGGATCAATGGCCGATAATGCGTATATTACAGATTTTGACTTTTGGTAAATTTAATGGTTACAAAAAGAAACAAAACAGTTTTACACCATTACAATATGCTAATGAATTTATTTTCATATTGAAGAAGAATTAACTTGAATACACCAACCGACATAACGCAATTATATAATGCTCTTTTTCAAATTGAAGCTAAACTAAAATCCAATGGAGAATATCCGATTCATAAACGGTTAAACTTCGGGGGAGTGTTTAATGATATTTATGAATATTTGGCTTCAAAAATAGATATAGAAAATAAATACATCTTAGATGCCGGCTGTGGTGTGGGCTTTGGCAGCTTACTATTTGCAAAAAACAATGCTGGAAAAGTTACTGGAATCAGCGTTAGCAATTTAGAAATAGAAAGCGCTAATCGCAATAAAAATAAATATCATTTTGATAACGTTGATTTTAAAGTCAGCAATTTTGAAAATACTGAATCTTGTAATTACGATTTAATTTTTTGTGTAGAATCACTTAAACATTCCTTAGACTTTGATAAAGATTTTAATGCATTATTAAATGGGCTAAAGACAAATGGTAAGTTAATCATTGTTGATGATTTTTTTGAAAACAAAACTACAACAGCAATGTGTGAGGCTTTTATGGCAGATTGGAATTTGAATTTTTTATTCGCATCGTCTCATTTCTCTGGCATGCCACATAAATTTACACTTGAGTTAGAAGATTTAACGCATTTTATGCCTAAAAAATCTTTATTTAAAATCAACATGCAACTTCTGTTTTTTAAATTATTAAAGCGTAAGTCGATGTTTAAAAAGCTTTTTAAAGGTGGATTGTTACTTGATAAATTGTATGCTAAAAAAGCAATGAAATATCAATTAGTTACTATAACAAAGCAAGAATGAAGCATACATTAATATATACGTTTTTAGGTGTTTTGCCTCCAGTTATTAGTTTTGTTCTATTACCTGTATTTTTAAAATATTTGACTACAAATGAGTATGTAATATTGTCATTATCCAATGCTTTTTTTGCAGTATTTTCTATAGTTTTAAACTTAAAAGTAGATCAGGCGTTTAGGCATATTTATTTTTTTGAACCGGATAATGCAGCTAAACAGTTGGCATTGTTTAGGAATTTGTTTAATTTTCAGGTTATTATTTTTTGTTTTTGGATATTCATTATGTACCTCTTTGGTAATCAGTTGTTTCATTTTATTTTTAAAAACAATTTTTCGTTTTTTCCTCATACTTTTATAATGATGTTATCGTTATTTGTAGGCATGCTGAATGGTTTCTATTTTCTTTATTTGCAGAATAAATTTGAAGTCAGGAAGTATAGTTTCTATTTTATTGTCAATATTTTACTTACACCAATCTTGCAGGTGCTATGTATAAAAGTATTAAAACTAGGGTTTTTATGGTTTTTGCTTTCGTCTCTTTGTGCTAACCTGCTTGTGTTTTTGTTGATTATTTTTAATAATAGGCTGCTTTTTAAAATTGAATTTTCAAGATCTGTTATCAAAGAGGCACTTCAGTTTTCGTTGCCATTTATTCCGTTTTTGATACTATACAATTTAGAAAATCAATTAGACAGATTTTTTATAGAGAAGTTTTTGTCGCTAGAGGATTTGGCACGTTATTCAGTTTTATTAAGCATTTCAAGTGTTATTTTCATACTGTTTAATAGCCTGGATAATGCAATAAGACCGGAATTATTTTCGATACTTTCTAACAAAACTGAAAAATTTGAATTATTAATTCAGGAAAAAATGGATTTTTATCTTTTAGTAGGCTTTATGGCATTAAGTTTTTTATCAGCTTTTGGCATAAATATTCATTGGTTTTTAAATCATTCAAAATATAATGGCATAAGTTTATATTTTCCGATAGTAACCCTTGCATTTTTGCCATTAATTTTATTGCGTTTTTTGGCACTCATTTTAATGTATGAAAACAAAATTAAAAAGATTAATTATTTTACAGCCGGTAAAATAGTATTGATGACAATTCTGTTTTATTTTTTAGTACCCGAGCTAAAAATTAATGGTGCGCTAATGACGATCGGTATTTCAAATTTGTTGAATGTTTGTATTTTTTACAAGATTCTTCATGTAAAAATACTTCCAGGGCGAAAGATATATTTTTATATTACCCTTTTTGCATTATTAAATAGTGTGATGTTATTTTTGAATAAATCGACACTTGTATCTTCAATAGCTATTATTCAATTTAGCCTTTTTGTTTTGATATTTCTGGTAAAATATCAAAAGGAATTAAGAAAACAATGGCAACTATTAAAAATAATCTAATATGAAAGTTAAACCTGCCTATTGGGATTTGTTATTAAATATAAAAGAAGCCTACAAAAGCATTGATGTATCAACACAAACGCTAAGTATTACTTATGAATATAACGTCATAAAAAGCACAGATTCATCTTTGTCAGAATATCTGGCAGTCATTTGCTTTTATCCTGATAAAGAAAAAGATGCTTTTTTTGAAGTTTTATATAGTAAGACTTTTCCAAAACTGCTAAAAAATGTTTTTAAACTGTATTTGGACTATATATTAGTAAACAAACATTCAACAATACCTTTCACCTGTGTTCATGTGGCACAAACTATTGATGGCAAAATTGCGACAGTGTCCAGAAAATCTAAATGGATTGGCAATCAGGAAAATTTAATTCATAACCACCGAATAAGGGCACTGGTTGACGCAATACTTGTTGGTGGTAATACATTTAGGATTGATAGACCAAAGCTGAATGTGAGGCTTGTAAAAGGCAAAAGCCCTATTAAGGCCATAATTGCAAATTCACCTTTGGAACTTGAACATTTAACACCGGGCAAAACTTATCTTTTTAGTAATAAAAACCTATTCTATAATCATATGCCCCCTGACGTAGAAATAGTTAATATCAACGATGGAACTGAGTGTATACCTATAAAATCATTATTAGAAGTTTTGAAGCAAAATGGTGTGCATTCTGTTCTTGTAGAAGGGGGGGCTTTAACGATTAGAAGATTTATTGAAGACAAAATGCTGTCAAGAATAGAGTTTCATATTGCTCCAATGTTATTTGGTTCAGGTAAAAACGGAATTGAATTGCAGGAAATTCAAGATTTAAACGAGGCAATACGTTTAAATAATCCGAAGTATTATAATATAGGAAATGCTATAATGATAGTTTCAAATTTATAGTTTATGAGAGTAAAGGCATTTTGGCATAACAATAAAAAAACATCAGAAATAAAAGCTGAACCGCTTGATTTTAGTAATGTAAATCAAGCGGTTAAAATATGCACCAGGTATTCTTCAATAAGTATAGGTACAGAGAAACTCGTTGCCAACGGGGAAATACCCCTAGATCTATATACTAAAATGAAAGTGAATTACATGGGTGGTGGTTTTGATTTTCCTGTAAAATATGGCTATTCATTAGTGGGAGAAACAGATGATCATAGATGGGCACATGTTATGCATCCACATCAAAATCAAATTATAGTTAATAATGATGATTGTTATTTTTTCTCTCAGGAAGATATAGACCCAGTCGTTGCTACCCAGTTTTCTAATCTTGAAACGGTAATTAATGCTATTTGGACATCTAAAGTAAAACAAACAGATATCGTTTTAGTTTGTGGTACTGGAAGCGTTGGTATTTTATTGGCACAAACAATAAAAGAACATATTGGGGCAACAGTATTTGTCCTGGAATCAAACCCGGTCAAAAAAGAAAAGTTAAAACACTTCGGGTTTGATTTATGTACAAACAGCCTCGAATATGATATTACATTTAATGTATCGGCCAACGAAAAAGGCTTGCAATATTGTATCGATCATACTGTGGAGGAAGGAAAAATTATAGAGTTAAGCTGGTACGGGAACAGCTCTGTTTTATTACAATTAGGTGGAAATTTTCATTATAAAAGACTACAAATTATCAGTTCACAAGTATCTTCAATACCATATGAAAAAAAAGAAGCTTATAACTTTTTAACTCGAAAACAATTAGCAGAACATTTACTTAGAACTATTGATTATAAGGTTTTTATATCGAACATAATTTCCTTTGATGAATTACCTTTTTATTTTGATCAAATTAGAAAAAATAAACCTAATGAAGATTTCATAACTATAGTAAAATATTAACCAAACATAAAAAATATGTATTTTGTAAAAATTAGAGAAAGCATGATGATTGCTCATTCCTTAAAGCATCCTTTTTTTGGACCGGCACAAAATGTTCATGGAGCAACGTTTGTAGTAGACGTAACATTTAAGACCACAAGCCTTGACGAACATAATGTTGTAATTGATATTGGTCTGGCACATAAAGTAGTAAAAGACATATTATCAAAACTTGATTATCAAAATTTAGACGATTTAGATATTTTTAAAGGTAAACTCACCACCACAGAGTTTGTAGCCCGATATGTCTATGACGAGGTAAATTTAAAAGTAAAATCTTATTTTGAAGGTAAAATCAGCGTTTCAATAAAAGAAAACCCCAATGCCTGGGCTGGTTTTGAAGAGAATTAATACAACGACAGGACTTACAAAACACAATAATACACAATAATAAGCTATTTACATTTATGATCGCAGTTGCTATTTATTTATTCCTTAATTTTTTGCTATTTGTTCCTTTGTATTTTTTCAATAAAGAGACCTCAACCTTTTTACCTATAAACCAAATCTTCAGGCAAAAAAGCTTGCGATTAGTAAGAGGAGCATTATTTGGACGAATGAATAAAGACATATTTCGACTAAACATAGAGTACACAATGGTTATACTCTTGCTGTCAATATTAAAAAATTATATTAATTTTCAATATGTAGCTGTTCCATATCAAATATATTACATACTTACCTTAATTGTATTTTACTATCACTATAGCATTTATGGTATTTATAATACTTTTCCTGCTGTTAGTTCTGATTTTCAGCTCATTATACAAGGTTTAAAAATCGCATGGGCTGGCTATAAAAAACAATTACTACTTGGTATTGGTGCTTTTTTAATTTTATTAGTTCTCATCATTAAGTTAAACACCATAATGCTTGCACAAATTCAAAATACGAATGTCATAATGTTAAAGATACTCGCATTAATTATTGCATTCATACCACTTAGACACTTTTTTTTTCGCCGTATAAACTATATTTATTTTCAGACAGAGAGCCATTTTGAACACTATTCAGGCATGGAAATTCAGGCTCTTACATTTTTAATCAGTTCTAATATTTTTTTTAGTAAAAAAGCAAAGAGCGAGATAGCTTTAATACCTCAGATTTATAACAAAACTGAGCTTATATTATCGCCAGATCAAACACTAAAACAAAGTCCTAACATTTATTTTATAGCTGTGGAATCCTATGGTGCCATTTTATACGAAAACGAAGCATATACGCAACCATACATTCAACTATTGGAAACCATGCACCAAACAATTCAAAGTGATCAATGGCACGCTGCAAGTTTTTTATCAAATTCACCTGTAAGTGGCGGAGGCTCATGGATGGCATTTTTTTCAGTTCTCAAAGGCATACAAATAAAAACAGATTCCCTTTACCGTAAATTAGTCCAGCTAAGGGATCAATATCCTGTACAATCCATCTTTACCGTATTAAGAAAATTTCAATACAGCACCTTTTTGGTTTCAGGAATTGGAGGGTTTGAAAATTTAAAAGTACCATGGAAAGAAATTTTAGAATTTGCAGATGTACAAGATGTTGTTACCCACAAAAATCTTAATTATACAGGTCCGCTATTTATTTTTGAGTCAGCACCCGATCAATACTTTCTCAATCGGTCAATTCAAATCATGAAAGAAAAGAACCAGGGTAAGCCCATCGCTTTTTTTGTAGAAACTCTCAATTCCCATTACGATTTTTATACCCCCACCGTAATCCTGGATCAATGGGAAGACTGTAATACCACTTCTTTAGAGGATTACAGACCAACAGATCCAAAAAATAATAACAAAGAGAATTACTTTGAGGCCATTAAATATCAATTAAAGACCATTGAAAACTTAATTGTAAACGAGTCGGAAGATACTATTTTTGTCATTTTCGGAGATCACCAGCCGCCGATGATAACAACCGATCAAAACTCGTTCAAAACCCCTGTACATATCATTTCAAAAAACAAGGATTTTATTGCATTATGGCATCAAAAAAATTTTTCAAATAACCTCATCGTCGATATTGAAAAAACACCAATTGTCCATCATCACGAATTAAAAAACTTATTTTTAGAATGCTTTTTGCAGCAATATTCAGTCTAAGGCTATGTAATCTCAGTAGATATATATAATTAACGTGAGTTCGGTATAAAAAATGTTTGAAAAATAGAGATGGTTTATGTGAATTAATAGCTGACAAACAATTAACTACATTTAAAACCACCTCTATGTTAGATGCGAATAAACGAATTCTCTAAAAAACACTAAAACTATCAAATTGTTTTAAATTTTCCTTCGGCGAAACTCCCATCCCAATTTCCAACATAAGCTGCTGGAACTTTTGACTTCTTTATTGAATATTAATAGGACATAATTATGAAATTTATAAATAGTACGGGTAGGTATTTTGTTTTCTTTACAAAATATTATTTATACCAAATAAAAAACACTTAGATTTTCTATTTTTATGATTTCAATAGTACTTGATAATCCACGATATATTATATGGCTTCTAAATTTCAAATAAAGGATAAAAATACTGAAGGTAAATTTATAAAAATTGCCACTTTTAGAAAGGAAATTAAAAAAACAGAACCCCATAAGCATAACAGCTATTTTGAAATTATCTATTTATCTGAAGGAAGTGGTGCTCATTTTATTGATAACTATAAATATGAAGTTTCACCTCCTGTTATTTTTTGTGTTCGTAAGGAACAGGTACATCATTGGGATTTACTGAGTCTTCCTGAGGGTTTTGTATTAATTTTAAAAACAGAATTTGTAGAAAGAAGTCTGGATATTGAATTGAAATCATTATTGGCGGCACTTAGCAGTTTATCCAGTTTGCAGGTAAAAGATACTGTTACTTTAAATCAGCTTTTTGAATTACTGATTAAGGAAAATAGTTCTGATGAAATTTATAGTTCAGCCATAGTTGAAGGATTACTTAAAGCTTTATTATCAAAAATATTACAGGAAGCAAAACATTTTAGAAATGAAATTGTTGTAAAAAAAAATACTTTTTATGCTTTTAAGGATTTGCTGACTCAAAGCGGTACTATAAAAAACAGTGTTGCATATTACGCTGAATTGCTTCATACAACACCTCAAAATCTTAACGCATTATGCCGAAAAGCAGTTAATCAATCTTGTGCGGATGTACTTTCAGAGTTTATTATAAGTGAGGCCAAACGATTGTTAATTTATACAGACGTAACGGTTTCAGAGATTTCCTTTACATTAGATTTTAAAGATCCCTCCCATTTTGTTAAATATTTTAAGCGTAATACTGGATTTACTCCCTTAAAGTTCCGTAACATGTAAATTGTTTTCATACCATAGTATTTTCAAATGTACCATATTCAGGTATGGGGCTTTTGTACCTTTGATTGATAACCTACAGATGCTTGACAATGTAGATTTTCAAAAAAAAGGTACTTATATGATAAAATACTTCTTTGTCTTATTGTCGATTTTTAGTTCTATAAACTGTATCTCACAGAATCATTCGCAAAAAACACTTTATGAATTATTAGAGACGGCAGAAAGCAATTATCCCCTGCTCAAATCAAAAAAACTTTCTATCGATGCAGCTCAAAAAAGAGTTGAGATGAGTAAAAGCACTCTTATTCCATCTCTGGATGCAGCATATCAAGTGAATTATGCTACTTATAATAACATTACAGGAATGGCAAATCCTCAGTTTTTGGTTCCTATCAGCGGACCACCTTCCTCCGGTAATGAGTATGAGGGTGTATTTGGAAGTGCCGGGAGTTTACTTTTAAACTGGAAGCCTGTAACATTTGGACAAAGGGAAGCTGAAGTGGCTTATTCACAGACTGGAGTTAAGTATGCTATAGCTGATGCCTCTAATGAATTACTGCAGCATAAAGTTAAAGTAATTACGACTTATTTAGATGCGCTTATTTATGACGAACTTATAAAAGTATATCAGGAAAATATAGCAAGAACTTCCATTAATTATGAAACGGCAAAAACTTTAGTTAATAATGGTATTAAGCCAGGTGCTGATAGTGCGCTATTTTCATCAGAAGTGTCAAAAGCCAAAATAGATTTGCTCAATGCAAAGAAAAATAAGGAAGCAGCAATGATTAATCTGGCAGAGCTTTTAGCGTCAAAAGACAGTCTGTCAATAAAAAGTGAATTCTATTTTACAAGACTGCCAGATACAACTGATTTTGGCAGTACAAGTAAAAACCCATTATTATCATTATATAATACTTCAATCGAATTGGACTTAGCCAAACGTAAATCTATTGTAAAAACGACTTTGCCTACTCTAGGAGTCTGGGCTACGACTTTTGCCAGAGGCTCTGGAATATCTTATGAGGGTAATGTAAATTCATTAGAAGGGATGGGCTTGCAGCGTTTTAATTATGGTGTCGGTTTACAGCTAAGCATACCTATTTTGCAGTCTTTTAAAATAAGATCAGAATTGCAATATCAGGATTTAATAATAAAAGCAGATCAGGAAAAGGTAAATGAATTGATTTTAAAGCTTGATAAACAGTTACTAAATGCTGATATGACATTAAAATATGCGCTAAAGATTGCAAAAGAAGGACCATTACTAATTGAGTCAGCTAATTACGCGTATAAGGCAGTACAATCAAGGTACAATTCTGGTTTAACAGATCATGCCGATTTAATACAAGCGCAATACAATCTTTTAAAAGCGCAGACGGATAATAAAACAGCCTATATGGCGGTATGGAAAACGATACTTTACAAAGCCGCTATTAAAGGAGATCTTAATTTATTTTTAAACCAGATTAATTAACAACGGCTATGAATATTATTAAGGGAGCCTTACAAAAACCAATTACAGTTATTGTTTCTGTTTTGTGCATTGCTTTTTTCTCAGCGATTGCCATAAAAAAAATGAAAATTGACATTTTTCCAAAAATGGGCCTGCCTACTATTTATATAGCCCAGCCTTATGGAGGATTATCACCCCAACAAATAGAGGGTTTTATTACATCCTATTATGAGTACCATTTTTTATATGTAACAGGAGTAAAAGTTGTAGAATCAAAATCGATACAAGGTGCTGCTTTGATAAAAATTGTTTTTCAGGAGGGAACAGATATGAGTCAGGCAATGGGAGAAGTCGTAGGATACGTTAATCGCTCACGGGCCTTTATGCCTCCAGGGACAGTTCCGCCTTTTGTCACACGTTTTGATGCTGGCAGTATTGCAGTAGGTCAATTAGTCTTTAGTTCAAAAACTAAAACACTGGGGGAAATTCAGGATTTGGCCCTATTTAAAGTACGCCCTATGTTTGGCACTTTGCCGGGCGTGTCAGCGCCACCGCCATTAGGAGGTAATCAAAAAACGGTAATTATCAAATTAAATCCAGATAAGATAAGAGACTATGATTTAAACCCTGATGAGATTGTACAAGCCTTGGCAAAGGCAAATACAATTACACCGGCTGGTAATATTAGAGTTGGTGAGCAAACTTTAATTACAGAATCAAACACAGTTGTTGATAATATAAAAGAATTGGAAAATATTCCTCTTCAGCTTGGTCCAGGCCCTTCAATTTATATTAAAGATGTAGCAAATGTTGAATTGGGATCTGATGTTACTACCGGTTATGCCTTAATTAACGGAAAAAGATCGGTTTATATTCCGGTAACCAAACGTTCTGATGCTTCTACCTGGGATGTGGTGCAGAGGGTAAAGGCCGCCTTGCCAGATATGCAGGCAGCAGTTCCTGATGATATTGTTGTCTCTTACGAGTTTGACCAATCAGGCTATGTAATTAATTCATTGGAGAACCTGATTTTTGAAGGTGGCCTTGGTGCCATACTTACAGGTTTGATGGTTTTTTTATTTTTAGGGGACAAAAGAGGTTCTATTATTGTAATTCTTACTATTCCTTTATCTTTGCTTGTTTCAGTCGTTTGTCTGAATGCCTTTGGACAAACCATCAATACAATGACTTTGGGAGGTTTGGCTTTGGCTATTGGTATTCTGGTTGACGAAGCTACAGTAACAATTGAAAATATACATAGTCATCTGGAGATGGGGAAAATAAAATCCAGAGCTATACTTGATGCCTGTTTAGAAATAGCTTTTCCAAAATTAATGATCCTGCTTTGTATTTTAGCCGTTTTTGTACCTGCAATATTCATGTCCGGCATTCCTGGATCAATGTTTTTGCCGCTGTCTCTGGCTGTAGGATTTGCAATGATTGCTTCTTTTATTTTGTCACAAACTTTCGTGCCCGTTTTTGCTAATTGGCTTATGAAGGATAAATTACAACACCAGGATAATAATCGATTTGAAACGTTTAAGAGAAAATATAAAAAATGGATTGAAGAGTTTTCTAAGAAATCAAAGCGGGTTACCCCTGTTTTTATTTTAACTTCCATTTTATGTCTTCTTGGTCTGTTTTTTATAAATGGCACAGATATTTTTCCGAAAGTAGAAGCGGGACAGGCTCAGGTCAGGTTACGTTTGCCTACAGGTACACGAGTAGAGAGAACAGAAAAAGCCACTCGAAAACTATTAGCTATTGCAGATAAAGCCAGCAATGGAAATGTAGAAATAACTTCAGCATTCGTTGGTACTCAGCCCCCAAGTTTTCCGGTTAACTATATTCATCTCTGGACCGGAGGACCTAATGAATCTATTGTAAAAATAAATTTAAAAAAGAATTCAGATCAGACAATAGAAGAATTTAAAGAAAAGATGCGTAAAGAGGTAGCAGCTGATATGCCAAATGCACAAATTTCTTTCGAGCCGGGTGATATGACCGAACAAGTTATTAATCTGGGATCTACTAATCCTATTGAAATTGCTGTCTTGGGTAAAAATATTTCAGAATCACGAAAAATTGCTGAGAACCTAACAAAAAAATTGGCGAAAATTTCCTATTTGCGAGATGTACAGATTGCAACTCCATTGGATTATCCCAATATCAAAATAAATATTGATCGTATCAAGGCGGGGCAATTGGGATTAACCGTTGACCAGATTAGCAGATCAACCATTGCGGCGACTTCATCGAGCCGATTTACGCAGCCCAATTACTGGCTGGATAAGAGTACAGGGACTGCTTACCAGGTGCAGGTAGAGTTTCCGCAATATAAAATGAATACTCCGGAAGCTTTAGAAATTATCCCTTTAACAAAAACGGCAGGCAATCCTGTTTATTTGAGAGATGTCTCCACATGGAAAAAAACCAATAGTTTAGGTGAGTATGACCGTATAAACCAACAGCGTTATATAACGATAACGGCCAATATTCATGATAAAGATTTAGGAAGTGCGGTAAAAGAAGTCAATAAAACTATTGAATCATTGGGAGAGCTTCCCAAAGGAGTTAAGATTAATTTAAGAGGACAAGCTGATTTATTAAGCCAGACAATGAAGGAACTAGAGTCAGGATTGCTAATTGCTGTTGTTGTAATATTTATGTTATTGTCTATCAGTTTTCAGTCATTTAGGCTTTCTCTTGTTGTGCTTTCTATACTGCCGGCAGTAATCTCGGGCTCTTTATTATTGCTCTTTATTACCGGAAAAACATTAAACATAGAATCTTATATGGGGATTATAATGGTTGTGGGGGTAGCAGTTGCAAATGCAATTTTGTTTATTACCAACGCACAGGAATATCAAAGACAAAACAATGAATTTTCGTTTTCAATTGGTGCCAGTAATCGATTAAGACCAATTGCAATGACCACACTTGCCATGATAGCAGGTATGATTCCTATGGCAATTGGATTTGGTGAAAACGGCAGTCAAACAGCTCCATTGGGTATTGCAGTAATCGGAGGATTACTATTTTCAGCTATCAGTACATTGTTGTTTTTGCCGTTAATCTATCAGAAGGTTCAATCAAATAAAATATACCAAAATAATTCGTTGGATCCTGACGATATAAACAGTAAATATTATGATAGCAACGAATAATAAAATTTTATTAAGTTATAGAGTCAGACAACATAAAGTAAAAAAATAAGCATTTAAAAGCAATGAAAAACAAAATAAATCATATTGCATGTACTTTGGTATTGTTAAGCATTATGCTAGTATCCTGTACATCAAAAGAGAAAAAAGCCCTCGAAGAAAAAACCGGAGCAAAAATTGATTCGACTGAAGTATTTATTCTGGAAAAACAGGAAGTTAGTAAAACTTTTTCATTCCCCTCTGAATTAATAGCCTTGGAGCGTGCTGAGATGTTTGCTAAAGTAAGCGGCTACATAAAACTTATTAAAGCTGATATTGGTGACAGAGTTATTAAAGGTCAGGTTTTAGCAGTGATAGAGGCTCCGGAAATGTCATCTAATTTGTCACAGGCAAACGCAGATGTTCGGTTTGCTCATTCCAGATATTTATCAAGTCTGGATGCATTTAAAAGAATAGAAAATGCTGCTAAAGTAAGCGGTACAGTGGCTATGGGAGAGTTGGAAAAAAGCAGGAATCAAATGCTGGCAGATAAGGCGGCTGAAGAAGCTGCAAAATCAAAAATGAATGTCATGTCCAGCTTAAAAGATTATTTAACAATACGATCACCATTTGCAGGAGTTATTGTTCAAAGAAATGCAGATACAGGCACATTGGTTGGGGCAGCAAACGCATTACCAATTTTTATAATAGAAAATACTTCATTGCTTCGGCTAAGAGTACCTGTTCAGGAAGCTTTTAGTACTGCTGTTTCCGATTCGTCTTCTGTTGGTTTTACAGTTGATGCCCAACCGGATAAAAAGTATTATGCTAAATTGAGCAGGAAAGCGGGAGCTATAAATAAAGGCAATCGAACTGAAATATGGGAATTTATTTTTGATAATAAAAATCAGGAATTAAAATCAGGAATGTATGCCAATGCTGTTTTAAAACTTGAAAGGACAGGCAGTTCTTTTGTGGTAGCTCCTTCAGCCATTTGTACAACACTAGAAAAAAAATTTGTAATTCGTCTCAGCAATAAGATGACACAATCTGTTAACGTTAGAAATGGAATCAACACCGGAGATAAATTAGAAATATTTGGAGATTTGAAACCAGGAGATACATTATTATTGAATGCTACTGATGAAATAGAGGATGGGACTGTATTTATTCCTAAATTTAAAAAGTCAGGCCCCGAAATTAAATAGCAATAGTGAATGTTGTTATTTATAGAAATGCCAATATGTATCTTTCACAAAGTTGATAGAACTTAAATAAATCTATGTTAGGATTAAATATAAATATGTAAACTTATTTTAGGACGAGACACACCGGTGGTGCGAGTTTTAAATACGAGATTTGGATCGGGTATATTTTTAATTCTCATTGCATTTTTTTAAAATCAAGTGTTTTTCTTTTACATGAATCATCTCTATTTTTTTAATATTTTTATATCGAACTCACGTTATATCAGGGCTGTGTTTAGCAAAAACTTCAGCAATTCCCTTTTCCAATTCTCCGATTGGGAACCAGGTAATAATATAGTTTTATTCTTTTAATAATTTTACATTACAAATTAATTTTAATATTTATTTTGTCAATTCACTTTGTTTATTAAGCCACCTGCTATCTTCTTTTATCTTTTTATTGCTAAAGAATAACAAAAGGATGTTGTTCTTGTCAGGGGTTGCAAATGACATTTTTAATATAGGATAATTCCTTTAAAATATTACATATAATTACAATACCCCTTCTGGCAGTGTTATTTAAATTTAAAAATAAACACATTTAAGCCTAATATACGATACATTTCTGGGCGCTTTGTTTTTTTCTTAATAGGTATTTTTGCATTTCATCTTTCTGTTTCTTGATGGACAGATTTGTGAATTATCATATGATGCTGTTAAATCTTTGTGTAGAATGCAAATAATATGTAAAAATTATAAATGACGTTTGACTCTTGTCGCTTTTTTAAAACTTATAATTTTTATTGAGACAATAAACTGATAAAATTTTTTTATTAGTAAAAAAGGACTGGTGGTTTGGACTTTAAATTAGAAATTCATGAGTTTTTCTTCTGTTTTTATATCTCTCTTGTAATATAAAAATCTACTAATTCTGCTTTTTTCTGTTTTTGTTGATAGTTGATATTGATATAAAAATTAAAGGTTAATACTATTAGAATTTGCAAATCAATATAAGTTTTAAATAAATGGAACAAAAAAAAAATACCACTAACCTAACAGGTGACTCTTTACTTTGGAGTAAATTAAAAACAGGAGATGAGAAAGCTTTTTCGGTACTTTTCAAAAAGCATTATGAGCATTTAGTGCGTTACGGAAATTCTTTTTCAAATCATCCGGAAAAAATTCAAGATTGTGTTCAGGATGTTTTTACTGATATTTGGATATACAAACATTCGTTAAATGATAATGACAATGTAAAAGCCTATCTTTTATCAAGTGTTCGTAAAAGGTTTTCCAGACTTCAGGCGAAAGATCGTATTTTCAATAAAATAGCACCAGCAGATGCTACTAATTTTTTATTTGAATTTTCGATTGAACACCAACTCATTTCTGATGAAATTACTGCTCACAAAGTAATGCAATTAAACAAACTCATTAATCTCCTGCCTTCAAGACAAAAAGAGGCGCTTTACTTAAGGTATTATCAAGGTCTTAGTGTTGGTCAAATGGCTGACATACTAGAAGTTAATTGCCAATCTGCAAACAATTTATTACACCGCGCATTACTCAATTTAAGAAAAAATGAACTTTTAAGTATTTTCTTATTTTTAATGCGGTAATGTCGCATATTATAACTTTATCATAAAAAAATGCATTTTAACTGAGTAGTTATTAAAGAAATGATCCTTTATGTGTTTGTAAACTTATTTTCAAATGCAAAAACGCAACCAATATACAGAAATTGAAGATTTTTTATCAGACATCTCTTTTCGAGAGTGGATACGATTAAATATTGATAGGGATAACTGGGAAGAATGGACGTTAGAAGATACTAAACGTGCAAGATTAGTAGAAGAAGCACGACTATGGATTTTAGCCATGAAAGTACCTGGCAATTCTTTCAGTGCTTCAGCGGTACAGGCTGCATTAATTTCTACCTGGAATAAAATTGAGCAAAAAGAAACTACTATTTCAAATAAACAAACAGTAAAATTATGGAATAAGAAATGGCTAAGATCTGTGGCGGCAGTTTTATTGTTTGGAATACTCTTTCCCTGGAGCTATAATTATTTATTTACCAGTAATAATATCTCAAAAGAGATATATAAAGAACTTGTAGATGGAAATAATGAGGGTTTGGTAGAACAAATCAATAATTCTGACAAACCTCAAATTATAACCTTATCAGATGGAAGTTCTGTCCTGTTACAACCCCAAAGTAAATTAAGTTATCCTAACAGTTTTGCTGGAACAGAAAGAAGGGTTTATATCTCTGGTGAAGGTTTTTTTGAAATCAGTAAAAATCCTGAAAAACCTTTTTTTGTCTATGCAAATGAAATTGTTACGAGAGTTGTTGGTACTAGTTTTAAAATAAGTGCTTATGCTGCCAAGCCAAATATTGAAGTACTTGTAAGAACAGGAAAAGTTAAAATTAAGTATAACCAAAAGATACTGAACATTGATAAAAATGAAGAGATCACTTTATTGCCCAATGAAGCCATTCGTTTTACACGTAAAAATTTAAAATTCAAAAAAATAACTGATATAACAAAAGACGAAATTTTAATTCATTCGTTAAGCAATATTGAACAAATTTCTTTTGATTTTGCTGATACTCCAGTAAGTCAAATATTTAAAGCCATTGAACAAGCTTACGTAGTCAATATTGATTTCTCAAAAGAGAAACTAAAAGAGTGTTACTTAACCAGTTCGTTAAGCGATCAGCCTCTGCCTGAAAAACTAAAAATTATATGCAAAGCATTAGGAAACAATACTAGTTATGAAATGAGTGGAAACCAAATCATCATAAATTCTGATGGTTGTAATTAACCTTAAAACGCCTATGTAAAAAAAACTTGAAAAAATAAAAAACGCCGAAAATGGTGTATCATAATCGACGCTTAAATGAAATCAAATTGTTTTCTGCAAAAAAACAATTTGTGTTGTTCCTGTAATACCCGATAAAAAGTACTCATCAAAACAAATCAAAAATATGAAAAAATCTGTAGTTAAACAACTATTACTCTTTCGAATCATGAAAATAACCCTGTTCCAACTCTTACTGGCCTTTGTGTTTTCTACCGTAACGTTGGCAAATAGTGTTAATGGTCAAAAAAAACTAGAAACAAAAGTCACACTTAATATCGAAAACCTGACTTTATACAATGCTCTGGTAAAGCTTGAGAAGACAGCGAAAGTAAAATTCTCTTATAACTCAAGAATAAGTCAATTAAACAAAAAAATAAGCTACAAGGCAAATAACGAATTATTATCGTCTGTACTTAGTAATATTCTACAGCCACTTAATATTACTTTTTCTGAAGTAAGCAATCAAATCATATTGCAAAATAACACTTCACAAGTACAGGTTAATGCTACAAAAGCTATACATGCATCAGATGCATTAAACCGTACATCTTTTACTCCGATTGTAAAAGGAAAAGTCCTTGACGAGAGAGGAAATCCTTTATATGGCGCAAATGTATTAGCAAAAGGAACAAAAGCTGTCGTGCTGACAGATTTTGATGGTACTTTTACTATTGATATGCCCGGAAATACTTCGATATTAGTAGTTTCTTACATTGGTATGGAGACTAAGGAAGTTGAAATTCAAGAAACTTCAATGACGATAATCCTTTCTGAAATTGGACAAAATTTAAATGAAGTAATAGTTACTACAGGATATGAAAAAATATCTAAACGAACCTTTACAGGGGCTGTAAGTGCAATTTCTGGAAAGGATTTACTGATAGAAGGTGTCGTTGATATTAGTAGAATGATTGAAGGAAAAGCTGCTGGTGTAACAGTACAAAACGTAACCGGAACTTTTGGAGCAGCTCCAAGAATTATCGTGCGTGGTTCCTCTTCTGTTTTTGGAGATACTAAACCTCTTTGGGTAATTGACGGTATTGTGCAAGAAGATATCGTACATTTTTCTTTTGCCGATTTAGTGTCAGGAAACTCAGAAACTGTATTAACTTCTTCTATTGCAGGACTGAATCCTAATGATGTTTTAAGTATAGAAATATTAAAAGATGCTTCAGCAACTTCTATTTATGGCTCAAGATCATTAAATGGTGTTGTAGTTGTGACTACTAAGCAGGGAAAGCGTGAATCGCCATTAAATATTACGTATTCGCTAGAACAAACAGCGCGTGTAGTACCAAGCTATAATCAATATAATATTTTGAACTCTCAGGAAACAATGGGTATTCTTAAAGAAATTGAGGGAAAAGGGTTTCTTGGATTACCTGATACCGCTCAAGGTCGTTACGGAGGGGTTTATAACATCCTTGCAAATGAAATTAATACGTACAATACAACTGGCGGAACTTTTGGTGTCAAAAATGACGAGCAAAGCAGAAATGCTTTCTTAAGAAAGTATGAATTAGCCAATACCAATTGGTTTAAAACATTATTCAGACCGTCTATAACTCAAAATCATTCGTTAAGTTTTTCTGGTGGTGGTAAAAACAATACTTATTTTGCCTCTCTCGGCTTTTACCATGATCCGGGATGGACTGTTGCTGATAAAGTAAACCAATTAACATCAAACATCAAGAATACTTTTTACGTCAACGACAAGTTGAACCTTACATTATCCACACAAGCATCTGTTAGAGATCAATCAGCTCCTGGTACTTATAGCAGTAGTAAAGATGGTGTAAACGGAAGAAGTACATCAAGAGATTTTGATATTAACCCTTTTAACTATGCATTAAATACCAATAGAACATTAAGGCCTTATGATGATAATGGAAATTATGAGTACTATAGAAACAATTGGGCCCCAATAAATATAGTTGAAGAGTTAAAAAACAACTATATGGATATTAAAGTTAAAGACATCCGCTTTCAGGCAGATTTAGCATACGATATTACTCCAAAACTGACCTATAACTTTACAGCAAATGCCCGTTATGCAAATACAACCAGAGAGCACAATATTTTAGAAAAATCTAATATTGTAGGGGCTTATAACGCCCAGGAGTCAACAATTGTTAGAAATGCAAATATATTTTTGTATCAAAACCCTGATGACTTAACTGCCCCAAAAATATCTGTACTGCCTAATGGTGGTATATTAAGAAAATTTTCTAATGAATTGACTTCTTACAACATTAGAAATAGTTTTAACTATAAAAATGTTTTTAACAACACCCATGAATTTGAAGGTTTATTTGGTCAGGAAATAAGATCGGTTAACAGAAATGGTAATAATTTCACCGCTTATGGTTTACAATATGACAAAGGTTTCACCGCTTTTACAGATCCTAGAATATTAGAAAAATTAATTAATGGTGGAGAATCTTATTATGGTTTTAATGAAGAAAGAGAAAGAACTGTTGGCTTCTTTGGAAAAGTAGGATATACATATGACAGACGTTATACGGGTTCGATAACTGGCCGCTATGACGGATCCAACAGGCAAGGAAGCAGCAATTCATCCAGATGGCTGCCTACTTATACTTTTAGTGGTAAATGGAATATTATGGAGGAAGACTTCATGGAAAATGTTACTACTGCGATTAATAACTTAAGTTTAAGAGGTTCTTATGGTTTAACTGCAACTGCTGGTCCTGCGACTAACTCATTACCTATTTATAAGAATTTCATTACTAGTCACCTTAGCTTAGGGGACAGGGAAACGGGACTGAATATCGCTGATCTTCAAAATACTGATTTAACATGGGAAAAACAGTTTGAGACTAATATCGGTTTAGATTTAGGCTTATTTAACAGAGTTCAATTTACTACTGATATATACAGTCGTAAAGCGTTTGACTTAGTTGATTATGTTACTACTTCAGGAATCGGAGGACAGAAATTAAAACTAGGAAACAATGCAGATATGGAAACAAAAGGGATTGAGGTGTCTCTTGTTACCAGAAACCTAAAAGAAACGAGATTAAAATGGACTACATCATTTAATTTTTCTGTATATGATCAAAAAATTACCAAGCTACAAAACAAACCTTCTGTTTTAGGTTTAGTTGATGGTACAGGAGGGAACGCTCTTGGGAATCCAAGAAATGCATTGTATTCTTATCAATTTACAGGCTTAAACAATCAAGGTTTGCCAACTTTTATAATGGCAGATGGTCAAATGGATAATGTTACGGGTGCAAATTTTGAAGATTCAGAAAATGTAACTAAATATTTGAAATACGAGGGCTCAATAGAACCTAACAAATCAGCAGGTATTTCTAACACCTTCACTTATGATAATTGGTCATTAAATATATTTATCGTTGCTGCAGGTGGAAATAAAGTTCGCTTAAATCCGATTTATTCTGCCAGATACGATGATTTAACAGTTTTTACCAAAGAGTTTACAAACAGATGGATTAATCCTGGGGACGAGGCATTCACTAATATCCCTGTAATTGCTAATTCACAGTCTGGAAATTTATCAAAAGCATATAACGCATACAACTTTTCTGATCAACGTGTAGCTGATGGTTCATTTGTAAGATTGAAAAATGTTTCATTAAGCTATGAATTCCCTAAAACCTTAAAGAAAAAATTAGGTGTTGATGCTTTTTCTTTAAAAGGATCAACCGCTAATCCGTTGCTAATTTATTCTGATAAAAAACTTAACGGTCAAGATCCTGAATTTTATAGATCCGGAGGAGTTTCTCAACCAATCACCAGCCAATATACATTCTCTATTAACACAACATTTTAATTAAAGACATGAGAAAAATAAAAATAATCCTTTCGCTTTTAGTACTACTAGGGCTCAGTATTAGTTGTGATGATTTTCTTTCTGAAATTCCAGATAATAGAACACAATTAGATACACCCGAAAAAATATCAGAAATATTAGTTAATGCGTATCCTTTAGCAAGCTATATGGAAATGACAGAAACCATGACTGATAATGTACATGACAGTCAGAATCTCCTGGCAACAACAATAAAAAACAGTCAGAATTATAATTGGGAAATGCAAGATGACATAGAGCAAGACTCGCCATCATTTTATTGGGACGCATGTTATAAAGCAATTGCTCATGCCAATCAGGCACTTGATGCTATTGCTAAATTAGGGAATCCTGCTAGTTTAAATCCACAAAAGGGAGAGGCTTTATTAGCAAGAGCTTACTCACATTTTATGCTTGTTTCTATTTTTTCACAAAGATATAACCCTGCTACAGCTGCTACAGATTTAGGTATTCCTTATGTTCTGGAACCAGAAACTGAACTACTGAAAAAATACAGTAGAAATACGGTAGCTGAAGTTTTTGCTTATCTTGAAAAAGATATAGAAGAGGGGCTGAAAAATGTTGGAGATGATTACGTCCAGCCAAAATTGCACTTTAATAAAGCTGCAGCAAACGCTTTTGCAAGTCGTTTCTATCTCATTAAGGGAGATTGGGATAAAGCTCTTCAATATACAAATGATTTAAGCAGTGAGCCAATAGGCAAGTTAAGAAACTATTTCGATTACAATAATTTAGATACTTCAACTCAATTTAATATTTATTCAGAAACTTCAGAAAGCACAAATTTGCTAGTTGCCACAACTGTATCTCGTTATAATAGAACTATTGGTCTTAATAGATTCAGTTTAACAAGTGCTGATAGCGATAAAGTTTTTGGAAAAACTACAAATTTGTTTAATAAGGATTGGATTTACAGTACTTATTCTCAAAATGGTTCAAGTATAATTTTAGCAAAATTTGTAGAATATTTTAAAGTTACTAATGTCAATGCAGGCACGGGTCAGGCTCATGTAGCAAATGTGCTGTTTAGTAATGAAGAATTATTTTTAAATAAAATAGAAGCTCATATCATGAAAAACGAATTGAGTTTAGCAAACACTGAGATAGCGTATTTTCTGTCTACACGTACAAAAGATTACTCAGCAGCCACAGATAAAGTTACTGAGGCAAAAATAGTTGCTAAATACCCGGTGATTGATGATGAATACACCCCTTTTTATAGTTTAACCCCTGTTCAAACCTCTTATATTAAAGCAGTTGCAGAGTTAAGAAGAATCGAATTTATTCACGAAGGGTTAAGATGGTTTGATATCAAGCGTTTTGCTTTAAAGGTTACGCATAAAAGATATAACCAACCGGATAATGTTTTAACAAAAGAGGATCTTCGCAAAGCGATTCAATTACCACTATATGTAACAAGCACCGGAATAGAGAAAAATCCACGTTAATACCTAAAACAAAATGAAAACATTAAATCTATATAAAAAAGCAGTCGTACTCTCCTTAGTTTTATTTCTGGGAGGCTGTTCAAGTGATGATTCACTTAAAGAAAGTATTCTTGACGTGTCTGCTCCATCAAAAACGGCTTTGGATAATTGGATTGACACTAATTATTTAAATCCATATAACATCAACATCCAATATAAATGGAATCGAAATGTGGTAGATAACAATCGATATTTATTTCCTCCGTTGCAATCAAATGTACAACCAGCTCTCGAAGTTGTACAAAAAATATGGCTGGATACCTATAAAGAAATTGCCGGGCCTGATTTTGTAAAAAAAATTGCTCCCAGAGAGTTTGTACTTGTAGGAGGAGTTAATCTAAATTCAACAGGTCTTATTACATTAGGTTTAGCTGAAGCCGGACAAAGGATAACCTTATTTGAAACAGATAATTTAAATACAAATGAACGTGAAAATGTGAAACGTTTTGTACATACAATTCAACACGAATACATTCATATTCTAAATCAGAATAAGCCATTTGATGAAAAAACATGGTCAAAGATTACACCATCCGGTTATAGTGCAGCCTGGTTTAATACAACGGATAAAGATGCATTAGAACAAGGATTCATAACTTCTTACGCAAAATCTAATATAAATGAAGATTTTGCTGAAATGGCATCATGGTTATTAGTAAACTCTAAAGCGGAATATGAAGCAATTCTGGAGGGTATAACTAATAAAAATGCTGTAGCAAACATTAAAGCTAAGGAAGCTGTAGTTGTGAAATATTTTAAAGTTGCTTTTGGGATTGATTTTTATCAATTAAGAGACGCAGCAGAAAAAAACACTAATGCTGTTATAAATTAATTTATATAAAAAAATACTATGAAATTAAAACCTATAATTAATTATCTTTTGGTTGCTGTTGTAGCAATCCAATTGGTTTCTTGTGATAACAAGGAAACCTTAGATTCTCCATTCAACGCTACACCTACAGAGCGATTAAATGCACAGAAAAAGGAGTTAAGTGATATACTTGAGTCTTCTGAATTTGGTTGGAAAGCAATCTACTTTACAGACGCTACACAACTGGGAGGATTCACCCACATATTTAAATTTAAAAATGGGACAGTTGATATGGCGTCCGATTTCGATGATGATACGGCTGTACACTCTAGTGAATATAGTATTACTATAAGCAATACCGTAAGTCTTTTATTTACAACAAAAAATAAAATACACCTATTGTCTGATTCAAATGATTACCCAACCAATGAGCTAAAAGGCAAGGGGTACAAAGGTGACTTTCAGTTTTTGTATTATGGACAAGATAACGGACAAATCATTTTTAGGACAAATCGAAGTTTTGAAGAACTCCGTTTTGTAAAAGCAACTGCCTCAGACTGGACAGATTTAGCTAAAAACAGAGTAATGATTACTAATCTAATAGGAGCTTCTACAAGACCCTTATTTAGATTATTAGAAACAAATGACGGGGCAAAAATCAGTCAATTTGATTTTATTTTTACAGCTCCTTCCCGTTATGCAGTGGCAAGTTCTATTGAGCCAGGAACAAACGTATCATACAAAATGGCAATCGCCTACACACCCACTGGTATTATCGTTAAGCCTGCTGTAAAAGTGGGTACACAAAGTTTATCTGAATTTACTTATGATGATTTAACCGGAGATTTTATTGCCACTGGTACAGGGGGTGTAACAGCTTCTATTAAATATACTAATACCCCCTTGGTTTTAACTGATGACTATAAAATTCTTTTAGAAGGAAATCCGGCAACAGGTTTTTCTTATTTGACTCCGTATTTAACAAATGCCCCTACAAATTCACAATTCGCCAAAACTTTATTAGCAGAAATAAATGCTACACTACCATCTGGAGTTACTCTTAGTGAAGTTCAACTTAATTTTAATACTACTGATTATGGGAGTTACATAGGATATTATTTTGAAGGTGGCAAAGCAAGTGAATTTCATGATGTACAAATTGTAGAAGATGCTGAAAATAAAACAATCATTCTTAAAGATCTTGGATGGGCATCAGGTAGCACACCAGCTGTATTAGCAAAAATTGATGCCGAACTTCTAAACCCTAAGGGTTTGTATGTAAAACGTGAAAACTTTAAAGTTACTTTCTCTAACACGATATATACTTTTACAAGTGCATCAAGTAATTTTAGACTAACAACTTATTTTTAATAATTAAATTATTTATACCCGAGTGCCCCCAAATCCCGGGAAAAGGTTGCCTGTTTTTTTAGGCAGCCTTTTTTTATTTTTATAAATCCTAAAGAATCTATAGCTTTAAATTTCAATATTTGACAAAACTTTCATAAAACTGAAAGTATGTTTACTTTTACTATTTTTTATATTAATTTCCTAAATAAATGAATGTATTGGTACTTGTAGTGCCAATGCTTTGACCGAAAGAGTCAATTTGTACAATTTTTAAAAAAGATTTAACTGAATCAATATTACCAGATGTCGAACAGGAAGTAATTGTTACTCTTATATCCGTGTCAACTGTTGGTTTTATTAAGGCTTTCGTGGCTACATCCCCAATGTCCCCATAACTAATAGTGCGGGAATCTCCAAAAAAACCGCTATTTGCAGACGGTAAAATTACGCCAGTTGTAGCATTTTGCAATTCATAAAAAGCATATGCTGAATATCCGGGAGTTCCAACTGCACCTATAATGCACTCAACATCGTAAATTTTATTGGCTTTTAGTGTAACTACGCCCGAGTTTATCGTCATGTTTCCAGCAACAGCCGTAAAATTTGTTAATGTTTGAACGACATTAGCTATTGTTGAAGATAACTTAGCGTATAGATATTCAGGTGTATTGTCAGCCAGTGGCAAATTAGCCCCAATACCCAAAGCAGTGGCTTGGGCTTGTTGGTTGGCAGTTAAACTTGTTTTTGCCCTACCATCTAATTTTACATAACCGTTAAAATCAGAACTCCAAAGAGCCTGGATTATTTGACCATATTCCGCAATTTTCGGACCTGCAATTTTTTGCCAATTTGAACCATCAAAATAATAATAACCTACCTCTGTAATATTTGCTGTTGCAGTATTTACAGTACCACTTAAATCTGTTACAAACAGTATAGCTCCAAGTTGATCCGTAGAATAGGCTGTTTTATTAATAAGTTCAGCTCTTGTAATTCTAGGAGGTATTACTCCATCCGGAACCGTAATTACAGTTGGTGTGCCGGTTACATCAAGAGTTGCTTTTGGGTCGACATTATTTATCCCTATTTGTGAAAAAGATAAAAATGATAAAAAAAAACAAATAAGTAATAATATTGAATTTTTCATTTTTAAATATTTAGTGTTATTAGGTTCATCTCATTTTTTCAAGTATTGTATTTTACAATTTCTCCCAACGTCAGTCTGTGAAAAACCGTCGTTTATTTCTTTTCAAATGTAGCAAAATAATTATATTGAGGTAAGATAAGGTGTATATTTAATAGTACAACATATCACAGGAATTCCGCGTAATCAAATGTTTTTTTCGAATTTGTAAGATACTATTTCAATAGACAATCCCATTCGTTTTATTGAGCTTTTGTAGAGGTCGTTTCATTGGAATCTCTGGGGTTCTTCGGTTCAGGCTATTAAAACTGAAGGGCGCCCTAGTTTTTTTTAAATACCAAAGTGTTTCTTAAAATCTATTTATACGCCCGCTCCACTGTGATGAGTAGTACCTACTTAAATTTAAAAGACAAAACGTAGCGTTTGCAACGCAGTTAAACAAAAGAGACTGTCTAAAAAGTATAGACAGTCTCTTTTTAATTCGGGTACCTAATCGGACAATTTTTGCAAATATGCGATCCTCAGACAGGTACTTTGGATTTTTTTGAACAGCCTCTTAAGCAGAAGTCCCGTTTTATTTTAACAATCTCACAATAGTTTCATTTTCCTGAATGAGGGCATAGTCAAGGGCAGTTTTATTATACATATCCCTTAGGGTGTTATCAGCTCCTTTCTCGCATAAAATCTTTACAATGTTATCTGCACCGAAGGTTGCTGCAAAAATTAATGCAGTTGCACCATTAAAATTAATTTGGTCAATATTAGTATTATTATCCAGTAATAGTTGCGCAATCCTGTCGAGTTTTTTAAAACTGGCACCCATAAGAGCGGTATTACCCATTTTATCCCTTACATCTGGATTTGCATTATGTTTTAGCAATAATAATGCGGCTTCATAATTATCATTGTAACATGCTATTATCAGGGCAGTACTGCCACGTTCATCTTTTGTATCTACCTGGTTGGTTTCAACCAGAATCTTATTTAGCTGTACTACATTGTTAGTGCGTGCGGCTGAAAAAATACTTTCCTGAGCTGAAACCAGATGCGAGAGCAGTAGAAATAGCAGCGATATTAAAAGGTTGTTATTAATCATTGGTTCAGGGAAATAAGTTATTGTCTTAGAGAAAACATCTTTTCAACTTCCTCTCTTGTTATAGAAAGCTCTTTTGCCAAACGCTTTCCGTAATCGCTGTCGGCCAGATAGAAATAACCAATCATTTTTCGCACCACATCTTTATTTGTTACGTTCTTGAGGTCACCGCTGAGGTTGAGAATTAAATTTTGTTTTTCTTTTTCGCTTAATGTGCGATAAAATTCACCAGCTTGCTTAAAATCATTTGGTTTGCTTATTTTTTGCTGTACGGTGGCTGTATTGACAAAAGCAGATTTCGAATATTTATAATCAGCATTGTCTGTGAAACCATTCTGTGTGGCACTTGGCTGGTAATTTATATCTCCATTGGTTTTTCTTGCCGCAAAAGCACCATCCTGATTATTTGTTGTAACGGTTATTTTTGGCATATTGACCGGCAATTGTTGAAAATTAGCCCCAATTCTGTACCGTTGTGTATCAAAATAAGAAAACAAACGACCCTGCAGTAATTTATCTTCTGATGGTTCTATGCCAGGAACAAGCGTACCGGGAGAAAATGCAGACTGTTCAACTTCCTGAAAGAAATTATTCGGTATTTTATTTAAGGTCATCTTTCCTATCAGTTGTAAAGGAATACTATCTGCCGGCCATATTTTTGTAGGATCTAAAGGATTTATATCCAGTTTGTCAAAATCGGAAACATTCAGGATTTGCACATAAAGTTCCCATTGAGGAAAATTACCTTTTCTGATGTTATCATATAAGTCAACAGTAGCATGCTGGAAATCTTTTCCCTGTAGTTCAGTTGCCTGTGCCGCTGTTAAATTTCTTACTCCCTGAAGAGATTTCCATGTATATTTTACATAAACAACATCACCAGAGTCATTTATCCATTTATAGGCATGTACTCCTGAACCATCCATTTCCCTGTAACTTGCGGGAATGCCATAGTCCGAATAAACTCGGGTTAGCATATGTGTGCTCTCTGGAATATTGCTAAAAAAGTCAAAAACTCTGTTTGCATCCTGTTTATTATTTATTGGTGAGGGCTTAAATGCATGCACCATATCAGGGAATTTCATTACATCTCGAATAAAAAATACAGGAAGATTGTTTCCAACAAGGTCATAATTTCCCTGATCGGTATAGAATTTTACAGCAAATCCCCTCGGATCTCTTAGTGTTTCCGGAGAGCCATTACCATGTACTACTGTTGAGAACCGTACAAAAACCGGAGTGGTTTTTCCTCTTTGGAACACAGAAGCTTTGGTGAATTTTGTAAAATCCCCTGTTGATACAAACTCGCCATAAGCACCCGTGCCACGAGCATGGACAACCCTTTCAGGGATACGCTCGCGGTCAAATGCCGCTAGTTTTTCAATGAGATGTATGTCTTCAAGAAGGACCTGGCCATTCTGACCTATGGTTTTCGAGTTTTGGTTGTCACCAATAGGTGTTCCCGTATTAGTTGTGATTTGTTTTTGTTGCGCAGCTGCTGTCATAGTTATCAGCAATACAGCCATAATGTTTTTAAATCTCATAATGTTATTTATTTAAGAAGGCAAATATATATTTGTGCTTTACTAGATACAAACTGATATTAACTAACACGATATAGGTAAAAACTAACCGTATGAATATACAACAGCTGGAATATATAGTTGCAGTGGATAAATACCGCCATTTTTTAAAAGCGTCTGAGGCATGCTATATTACCCAGGCCACATTGAGTGGCATGATAAAAAAGCTGGAAGAGGAATTAAATGTTATCTTATTTGACAGAAGCAAACATCCCGTGGTTCCAACTGATGTTGGGAAAAAAATAGTGGCGCAGGCAAAAATTGCCCTTAGGGAAACCAACAGGATCAAAGAAATAGTAACAGAAGACAGCGGCGAGATAAAAGGCGACATCAGAATAGGGATTATTCCATCATTGGCACCTTATCTTTTACCTCTCTTTATATCTGATTTTACAGATACTTATAAGGATATTAAAGTCATCATCAATGAAATGACTACAGAGAAAATAAAGCAAAAATTAAAAGAAGGATTTATTGATGTGGCAATATTGGCACTGCCTTTGCAGGATAAGGAACTGATAGAAGACACACTTTTTTTTGAGGAATTCTTTCATTATGGTGAACTCAATGTAAATTGTGACAAAAAAAAGAAATTTATCCTTCCCGAGGATATTAACTTTAATAAGCTTTTGCTTTTGGAAGAGGGACACTGTCTAAGGGATCAGGTTCTTAATCTCTGCGAATTAAGAGTTAAGGATTCTAAAGATTTAAGAATCGAATATCAGTCAGGCAGTATCGAAACCCTAAAGCAGATGGTAGACCTGAATTTGGGTTCAACAATATTGCCAGAACTCTCACTTCTTACACTTAATGATAAGCAAAAAAAGAAACTAAACAACTTTTCAGCCCCCTATCCTGTGCGCGAGATAGGTCTGGTCTGCTACAGTAATTATGTAAAAAAGAATTTAATAAAGGCTTTAAAAAAATGTATTCTCGATAATATTCCGGATAAGGTTCTTACCAAGAAAGATATCTGCGTATTGCCAATAAAGTAGTACACTTTTATAATTGTTTAAACAGGACAATATATTTGCTTTTTTATTGGTCTCAGCCTAGGGTTTACAGCTATGTGTTTTAGTGGATTTTGCTTTAGCTTCTAAAAAATTATTAGCCACAAATTACACAAATTTTCACAAATTAATTCGTGCTAATTCGTGGCTAATCAATACTGTTACAATCTTGCAGACTATCAGTCTGCCAAATCTATGAACTGAAATTGCATAGGGGTTCAGTTAATTACAAGGAATTACATTTTGTCTTTCCTGGCAATTATTACATACTGACGAACAATTGGAAAAGCTTAAAGCTGCCATAAGTGTATGTAAGAAAAAAAACGTAAATTACCATATCCATTTTTCAGGATGATTATAATATGTTTTTTAATCGTTTTGTAATGGCATAAATACATGATGTTAGCTTTTAACTATAGGGTCATAGAAAATATCAGTTTGATTTTGACATGCAGTTATAGATACTTTTGTAATGACTTTATTTTATGTAGATTACAAATCTATAATGTTGGCTCTTTATATGCTGATAAGTACTTCATCAGGTACTATTATTTTTGATTTTAAGCTGTAAATATTTTATAAAAATTTAGTTATTAATAATAAATTCAAAAGAAAAATGGAAAACAATTCTAATGACATCAGTAAATGTCCATTCCATAACGGAAGTAAAAAGCAGGCTACTGCAGTAAATTCAGGAACAAAAAATCAGGATTGGTGGCCTAACCAGTTAAAGGTAGGCATACTTCGTCAGCATTCCTCTTTATCAAATCCTATGGGGGAAAATTTTGACTATGCCGAAGCCTTTAAAAGCTTAGATCTGGAACTTGTAAAAAAAGATCTCCATGCTCTTATGACTGATTCACAGGACTGGTGGCCGGCTGATTTTGGACACTATGGAGGTCTTTTTATACGTATGGCGTGGCACAGTGCCGGAACGTATCGCGTGGGGGATGGACGTGGCGGAGCTGGTGCAGGACAACAGCGTTTTGCCCCCCTTAACAGCTGGCCGGACAATGTTAGCCTTGATAAGGCCCGCAGGCTGCTTTGGCCCATCAAACAAAAATATGGAAGAAAAATTTCATGGGCTGATTTAATGATACTTACCGGGAATGTTGCGCTAGAATCTATGGGTTTTAAAACATTTGGATTTGCAGGAGGGCGTGCAGATGTCTGGGAGCCTGAACAGGATATATATTGGGGATCAGAAAAAGTATGGCTTGGTGGAGACGACAGGTATGCCCAAGGTTCTGAAGGTGTAGCAAAACATGCAGTAGTTTCCTCTGATGATAATGCAGACGGTGATATTCATACACGTGATCTGGAAAAACCACTTGCTGCCGTTCAGATGGGATTGATCTATGTTAATCCCGAAGGGCCGGACGGTAATCCAGACCCTATTGCTGCAGCTAAAGATATTCGTGACACCTTTGGCCGTATGGCAATGAATGATGAAGAAACTGTCGCACTTATTGCAGGTGGGCATACTTTTGGTAAAACACACGGTGCAGCTTCATCAGACAATGTTGGTGTAGAACCTGAAGGTGAAGGTCTTGAAATGCAGGGTTTCGGATGGCATAATAAATTTGGTTCAGGAAAAGGCGCAGATACTATTACCAGTGGTCTTGAAGTTATCTGGACAAAAACACCTACGCAATGGAGCAATAATTTTTTTGAAAATCTTTTCGCTTTTGAATGGGAACTTTCTAAAAGCCCGGCAGGCGCACATCAATGGACAGCAAAAAATGCTGAAGCTATTATTCCGGATGCTTTTGATGCCACAAAGAAACATCTTCCAACAATGCTTACTACTGATCTGTCATTAAGATTAGATCCTGAATACGAGAAAATATCACGTCGTTTTCTTGAAAACCCGGATCAGTTTGCTGATGCATTTGCCAGAGCGTGGTTTAAATTGACGCATCGTGATATGGGACCACGTGCCTTGTATCTGGGAGCAGATGTACCTTCGGAAGAACTGCTTTGGCAGGATCCAATTCCGGCAGTAGATCATAAGCTAATAGATCAGAGTGATGTTGCATCTTTAAAAGTAAAAATTCTTTCATCTGGATTAAAGGTTTCTGAACTTGTCTCAACAGCATGGGCATCAGCTTCTACATTTCGTGGTTCTGATAAGCGTGGCGGTGCCAATGGTGCCCGTATCAGATTAGCTCCTCAAAAAGACTGGGAGGCAAATAATCCTGCACAGCTGCAAAAAGTATTAGGAGTGTTTGAAAATATTCAAAATGAATTTAATAAAGTACAATCGGACAATAAAAAAGTTTCTCTTGCCGATATAATTGTGTTAGCTGGGGGAGCAGGAATTGAAAAAGCTGCAAAAGACGGAGGTATAGATATAACAGTTCCTTTTGCACCGGGTCGAACAGATGCATTGCAGGAAAAAACTGATATTGAATCTTTTTCATTCCTGGAGCCTATTGCAGATGGTTTTAGAAATTACAAAAAAGCCAAGTATTCTGTAGCTACTGAGGCCCTTTTGATTGATAAAGCACAATTATTAACTCTTACAGCACCTGAACTAACAGTCCTTTTAGGAGGTATGCGTGTATTGGACGCTAATTTTGACGGTTCACGAAAAGGGGTATTTACAAATCGCCCTGAAGTATTAAGCAATGATTTTTTTGTAAATCTTCTTGATATGAATGTAGCCTGGAAAACTGTTTCTGAAGATAAGGAAGAATATAATGGACATGATCGTAGTACGGGAGAGATCAAATGGACTGGTACCCGTGCGGATTTGGTATTTGGTTCTAATTCTGAACTTAGGGCTATAGTTGAAGTCTATGGTAGTGCAGATGCAGAAGAGAAATTTGTAACCGATTTTGTTGCAGCCTGGACTAAAGTAATGAACCTTGATCGTTTTGATTTGGCATAGTTGTTTATTTATGTGATAGTATAGTATTTTTAATCAATTCTATGCTTTTGTTGGTAATTATAATTGCAAGTAATTTGCTGATATATACAATACTCTATGGCTGGGTTGCTGTTTAAGAATGGTTAATCTGCCATAGAGTTATTTTTATTACGGTTTTCGTTAACTGTTTGATGTCAAACAAGCAGTGTTTCGTATTTTTTACCATTGAATTTTATTGTTTATCCTTTGTTTGTAACAAGGAGTTCACAAGAAAAAGCCTCTAAAATTGTTGATTTTAGAGGCTTTTCTGGTAAAAATATTGTATGTTTTTGATTAACAACCCCTAATGTTTATTGAGTTTTACCGGTTCGAATTCATCAATAGCATAGATTGAAAGTGGGTTTTAATGATTCAAAACATCATTATTTTGAAAAGAGAACTTCTATTATTTTAGTATAAATTTCTGTGTTTTGATAGACTCCTGTAAAATCATGAGCACCTGGCCCATAAGCAAAAACAGGAACCGGAACTGCTGTATGGTCGTTAGTACTAAAACTTCCCTGTACATATCCTTTGGTTATACTGCCATCAATTAATGATAATCCGCCTGTTTCATGGTCAGCTGTTACAATTAAAAGTGTTTCAGGATTTTTATCTACAAATTCCATTGCCTGTCCTACCAATTTGTCAAAATCAAGCATTTCGCGAACCACATATTCTAAATCATTTCTATGTCCGCCATGATCAATCTGTGCACCTTCGGCCATAATAAAAAAAGGGTTTTTTGTTTTAGAAAAAGTATTTGTGGCTTTCGCTAAAGATTGGGCTAAAAAATCTCCTCTTCCGTCTTTTATGGAAACTACTGCCGAGTCATCTAAAACTACAATTTTAGAATTTTTAATGGTATCCAGACTGCTGAATTTATCCGAAAGAGAATATCCTTTTTCAATCAGCAATTGAGACAAGTCTTTTCCGTCTTTTCTCTCTTTAAATTCTTTTATCCCGCCACCGATTAAGATATCTGACGGATTGCTTAAAAAATCATAAGCTATTGGTTCGCTGTAACTTCTTTCAGGCTGATGCGCATAAAAGGCTGCGGGGGTGGCATCAGTAATATTTCCTGCAGAGATTATGGCTGTTTTAAAATTTCTCTTTGCTAACTGCTGTGTAATTAATTCTAAGGTTTTTCCGTTTTCATCGACACTAATAAATCGGTTATTGGTTTTATGCCCCGTGGCCATAGCTGTTGCTCCGGCAGCAGAATCAGTAATATAGCTGTCAGAAGATTTGGTTATAGAAAGTCCCTGTGTTGGAATATTAAAAAGGTTTAATTGTCCTTTGTTGGCCGTGTAACCTGCATAAATTTGGGTTAAGCCCATTCCGTCACCAATAAGAAATATGATATTCTTCGGACGCTTCTTCTTGAAGGTAGTCTCCGAATTTTTAGGAACGTATGCCGGATAAAATTCTGTGTTTTGATAGAATGTTGTTTTTATGTTTTTAATGAATTCTGTTAGTGCTGGTACATTATCAGTGCCAATAAAATCAACTTTTAAATTCATCAATGTCATCCAGGTATTAACATTATCCTGTGTAGCCCAGAATCTAATTTTTTTATGTTGATCGTGTACTTTTTTAATTGTCGATTGAATTTTTTCTAAATCAGCTTGCGTCAAAACACCTTTACCATTCCATATGGTAAGTTCTTTTAAATCCGCACTAATCATTTCAATCCGGGATAACTGTTCAGGCGAATAATTTTCAGTAAGCCTTCCGTCAAAATAAATGAATTCAGGAAATGTCGCCCAACGTGCCGGCAAAGGCCTGTTGCCTGAAATTACAACTTTAATATTTTTATTAGAAGTGATTTGTGGAAATGCTTGTAATTGCTGTACAATTAGTTTTAAAGTTGATTCTGCATCCGACTTGATATCAATCATTAAAATTAAAGGTTTATCACCTGGATATGCTTTACCACCTAAATTTTTGAGTTTTGAAGAAAGTGGATCAAGATACAAGCTCTTAAGCGTGTTGTGCTGTGCAATTTCTGTTGAAGTATGCGCCACAAACAACTCATTGTTTACTAAAAAAACATCAGCTTCGATAACGCCGGCCTCATTAGAATAGGCTCCATAAAAAGGAAGCGTACCGGCATAATCATTATGGGAATGAATATTTGAAGAACTGTATTCCTGTGCTTGTGCAAACAGGAAAAATTGGAGGCAAAAAAGGGATATTATTTTTTTCATCGAAAATGGAAATTTATTCATTTGCAAGCCGTAGGTAACTTAGCAAAGAATTTTATTTATTACTATTGGGATATCTCTTTTTACAACTGCAAGCTACAAATAAGCCTGCAGCGTAAAAAACTAACAAACAACACAAAACAAATGAATACCAGCATCTTTCATTAATCTGACTTACGGCTGGCATTTTTTATGGATTATTAATAAAAGAATTGAGTCAATAAACGCGAACAGATTCTCTTGGATGCATTTTATTTTTTTATTTCAGTACTGTAGATGACTTCTCCTTTTTCATTAACAGCTTGTACATACAATGTATTGGCTAAAACTGAAAACACCATGAAGCCATATTCTGACGAAGCCAGTTTGCTAAAAGGTAAAGTGTCAATTGCGGTAGCTTCAGAAGCTGATCCAGAAACAAAATAATGTGTTTTTCCTTCTGGCAGTAAATGCTGTAAATCATGATCATGTCCGGCGATGTAAGCATCTACTTCATATTTATCAAAAAGTGATTTTAATGATTTTCGTACTGCTTTGGTATCATAACTTTCTCTTCTTTTTAAAGTTGCCGTAAACAGAGGGTGGTGCCCCACGACCAGTTTCCACTTCACGCTTTTAGGCGCATCTGACAAGGTTTTAACAAGCCATTTTTTTTGTGCCGTGGTATCCTGTGAGATGACATTTTTGCTATACACATCATTTTTATAAAATTCAGGAATTAGCGGATTGGTATCTATAAAAGCGATTAATACCTGTTGGTTTGCATCTCCGTTTATATTAAATGTCTTGCTGTAATATCGGGCAGGCATATTCCAGCGGCGGCTTATTTTTGAATAGGCAAGCTGTGCATCCGGATTACCGGCATAATCATGGTTCCCTAAAATTGGATACCAGTTCCAGTGGAGTGAAAAATCAGTATAAATATCCTCAAAAGAAGATTTCCACTGCGGGTCATATTCACTTGCTACGCCTACCGGATAGAAGTTATCACCGGTAGAAATTATAAAATCCCGATTAATAGCCGTTGCGGTAAGTCCCATTTGCCTGGCTACAGGAATTTGGTGATCTTCTCCAAATCTGCCCCAATCTCCCATTACGATAAAATTTAGCGCGTTGGGGTGTTTTTTGACAGCAGTATCTTTAGTTTGACCAAGAGCGAAATGGATCGGGATTGTGAAAATAAATACCTTTAATATCATTTTTTGCAGCACTTGTGTTTTCATTTTTTTGCAATTAAAAATAGGAAGGCTGATTAGTGTCTTATTAAAAGAAAACTAATAGCCTTCAAATTAAATATATAATTTACCTGAATTTAATATCCTTGATTTTGTACCAGATATCCGGGAGTATTAGATGCGCCATCGATTGCTTTTTGAGGAATCGGAAAAAGCCTGTGGTCTACATCCGTATCTGATTTTGCTGTCCAGGCATCTTCATAATGTCCAAAACGAATTTGATTGGTTCTTCTTAAACCTTCCCAGTAAAATTCAAACCCATATTCTCTGTATAAAATATCTAGATTTATAGTAGGAAGCGCAGCAGGAATTGGAGTACGGGCGGTTCTCGAAGTTCTTACTGTATTCATATCGGCTAAGGCACCTGTATTATCCCCTTTTCTTAGTTTAGCTTCAGCACGCATCATAAAAATTTCAGCATATCTAAGCAATACCATATCTACACTACTGTAATAATTTCCGTCTGGAGAAGTATGACTGAACTGGTATTTAGACACTCTATATCCAGATTTATGGAAACTGCCTTCGTTGGTAAAATCTACTTTTAGAGTAAGATTTACATAGTCTACATTTTTATCCACTCCATTTCCTTTTATCTGCTTAACAGGATAGATTCTGTAACCACCATCACATTTAAAGAAAGCTCCATTAGCATCTTTTCTGGCGGCCCATGGAATACCTCTCATAATTCCTCTGTCAATTTCAAATTCCTCTGCTTTTACGCAATAGTAATGATCCTGATCATTTAGCGGTGACAATCCTGTCAAATCTTTCAAATGTGCAGGAACCTTAGCATTATCTTTGTAAAATCTGGAATCAGCATCCGCAGGATCTACACTACCATAAGCATCTACCCACGTCTGATAAAAATCGGATGTAATGGCTGGGCCATCAGTGCCATCTGCATTGATTGATTCCGGTCTTGGAAACATGGATCCCGGAATTGACCAATAGGCCCAACGGTTATGTTCATCTTTTAAAACACCTCGTTGATCCAATGCAAAAATTAATTCTTTATTGGAGTTATTGTTATCATCAAATAAATCAAAATATTCAGGAGATAAGCTGAATTTGCCTGAGTTTATAATGTTGTCAGCATACTTAATGACCTTATCCATATCAGCAGTAGCAAATTGAGGTGTGCCATAAGGATCACGATAAACGGCAGCATTTAGATACAATCTTGAAAGAAGTCCCCAGACTGCAGCCTGCGTCATTCTACCCGGTCCTTTGTTTGTATTAATTACATCAGCTACAGACAATAACTCACTTTCGATGTAAGAAACAGCCTCTTGTCCGCGAATTATTTCCGAGTCTATCTTCGATGATTCTTTTTTAAACACAATTCCCCAGCTGTCTAATGTCATCATATGCAAATAAGCTCTAAGGGCTTTCATTTCGTAAAGTGCTCCCTGCGCTTCAGTATTTCCGCCTTCAGCCAGAGGGGTTAACACTCCAATAGCAGTTAATGTTCTGGAAAGATTTATAGTCACTTCATTCCAGGTAGTTGTAACCAAATCATTTGTAGGTGTAATGGTATGTGCATGAACTGCTAAATATTTACCTCCGTCATACCAGTCAGTTCCTCCTCTGTAAGGCAAAATACCTTCATCGCTGGCAATTAACTGCAGACCAAAATTGTTAGTATGAATCCATGTTGCTTTTAACTGACCATATGCTGGAGCAATTGCTCCGTTAATCGCATCTGCCTGTCCTATTCCAGTTAAGGATTCATCTAATATTTTTTCTTCCAGGTCGGTACAACTCCAATTAAATAGCAAACTGAATGCGAGAGCTCCTAGTATTATTTTATTTTTCATGTTATATTGTTTTTTATTAAAATGCAACGTTTAAACCAAATAAAACGGTTCTGCTTTTTGGATAACTGAAATAATCAATTCCAAAAGCCTGAACTTCGCCAACTGAAGTTCCTGTATTTATTTCAGGATCATAACCACTGTATTTAGTGATCACAAATAAGTTTTGTCCTGTAATCGTTAGACGTAAATTATCCATTATATTATCAAGTCCAATCATTTTTGGGCTTAGATTATATCCAAGGGTTGCATTATTTAATCTTAAGAAACTGCCGTCTTCTAAATACCTGGTAGAAACGGTGTTTGAATTTGTAGCTGCTTCGTTTAAATATTCTGAAGCTCTGTCAGTGGTGTTAAATGAATTTGCCAGACTTCCTCTGTTGAATGAAGACATTGCAACGTGGTTGTAGATTTTATTTCCTCCGGCACCATTAAAATTAGCCCCCAGGTCAAAATTCTTATATTTCAAATTCAGATAAAAGGCATATATATAATCCGGTAATGCACTGCCTGCAATGATACGGTCATTGTCAAGAATCTGACCATCTTGATTTGTATCTGCAAATTGGTTTAAACCATCAGCACCAATTCCTATGAAGTCAAGCATATAAAAAGAACCCATAGGCTGCCCGTTAATAATTCCATTAATTGTTGCTCCGGATTGTCCGCCACCCTGCGCTGCACCGGTTGTCAATATTGTATATGGTGATTTTACTACTTCATTATTTGTAAAAGATATATTTCCGCCAATGCTATAAGAGAAATCACGGCTTTTGTCGCTGCTATAATCTAAAGCTACCTCAATACCGTTATTTTTTATCTCCATTTCAGGAATATTTGTATAATACAACGGCACAGGCTGAATAGGGTCTGTAGGTGCTATTTGCAGTAACATTTTACTTGAAACTTTGTTAAAATAATCAACAGTACCTGATATTCTATTATTAAATAAACTAAAATCTAAACCTATATTTGTCTGTGTTGAAACCTCCCATTGAATATCCGGACTAGCCAAACGTGAATAGATTGTACCATACGGATACCCGCCTAAATCTATAGCTGACGGATCTAATGGATAAGTATCATATCCGCCGTTACTTTCTTTATAACTTGCTTTGGTAATTTTAGCAGGAATCTCTTGGGACCCAGTCTGTCCCCAGCTTGCTCTTAGCTTAAGATTGTTAAAAACTTCAGATTCTTTTAAAAAATCTTCTTTGGTAATATTCCATCCCAATGCAACAGATGGAAAGTAGCCGTATCTGTTATTTTCACCAAATTTGGAAGAACCATCAGCACGTATAGTTGCTGTAAGTAAATATTTATTATCGTATCCATAATTTAATCTTCCAAAGAAAGACTGAAGTTCATTTTCTACTGCAGACGAAAACTGAGTTGTGCGCTCGCTTGCTGTTCCTATTTGATTTTTAGGTTCAATTCCATTATCCGGGAATCCAGACAAATTATAATTCTTTTGATAAACTTGAATTTTCTGGTAAGACTGACCGGCTAAAACGGTAAAATTATGAGCCCCTTTATTAAAATTATACGTAAGTGTATTTTCATATAAAACATTATTATTGGTAGTAATAATATTGTTTAAAGACCCTAAAGTTGTGTTAGTAGCCGTTCTGTATGGCAAAACTTGTATGTCTCTTTCAGTCATTGAGTAATCAACGCCAAGATTAAATTTATAGGTTAATCCTTTTATAAACTCATAAGATGGGGCAATATTCGCTAAAATACGACTGTTGTTCGTTTCATCAGAATAAATTCTTTCATTAATTAAAGGATTTACAGCATCATTACTTAAATTAGCATTAGGTTCTCCATTAATATAAACCGCATCAGTAGGGTTCATTGTCAGCATATTGCCTACTATAGTTCTCGAATCGGGTCTTGCATTGTCAAGTTTTGTTCCAGTCAGGTTAAAAGCAATATTAAACTTATCGTCAAATGCTTTTTGGTTTAAATTCAAACGTCCTGAGTAGCGTTTTAAATCACTATTTCTTAATACACCTTCCTGATTATCTACCCCTAAAGATGCTGCATACGTTGATTTATCTGTTCCTCCACTCATTGATAAATTAACATTTTGAGAAACACCGGTTCTTGTTAATTGATCCTGCCAGTCCGTATTTGCTCCGCCATCTTGCAAAGTCCCATTTACAGCAACAACTTGTTTTCTAAATTCATCTGCACTAAAAACATCGACTTTATTAGCTAATGTTGAAAATCCGGTAGTCATTGAAAGGTTTATTTGCGTTCTGCCTTTTGATCCTTTTTTAGTGGTAATTACAATTACTCCATTAGCAGCTCTTGAACCGTAAATTGCAGAAGCAGATGCATCCTTAAGTACATCAATACTTTCAATATCCTGTGGATTGATAAAATTCAACGGGTTTGAAGCAACACCAGTGCCAGAATTGTCTAAAGCAAATCCATCCACTACATAAAGAGGTGTTGTCCCAGAACGCAAACTTCCGGCTCCACGAATAATGATATCTTGTGCGGCACCCGGTTCACCACTTGCGGCAGTTACGTTAACTCCGGCAACTTTACCCTGAATAAGCTGTCCGGCATTTGCTACCACTCCTTTATTAAAATCTTCACTTTTTACAGAAGAGATTGCACCGGTTACATCTGATCTTTTTTGAGAACCATAACCTACGACTACTACCTCATTTAAAGTACTAATCTCTTCAGTTAAAGAAACAGTCAATTTTTGACTCCCTGAAAACGGAGCTTCTTTTGTTTGAAATCCTACATACGAAAAAACTAAAACACCTTCATTTGTTGATGCCTTAATTTTAAAATTCCCATCAAAATCTGTTGTAACAGCTCCTTTTGGCTCTCCTTTAATATAGACAGAGACTCCTGGTACGGGTATTTTTTCTACATCAGAAAACACTACTCCTGATACTGTTACCTGCGCATAAGATGACATACATCCTAAGGCAAGAATTAAAATCACATAAAATTTTTTCATTTAAATACTCTTTTTTGTTTTGCCAAAAGTATTTTATGCGACTTGCTAAATGGGGTAATTTTGATTCATAAAAGAGGATTTTAGATTCAAATTGGGATAAAATTAACGGCAAAAAAGGGTTGTTTTGTTCGCTAACATTGAAGTAACTTTGTGTAAACACAGAGCTAACAGAACTTCTAAGACAATACTTTGTACTCTTTAGGACTTTTTCCGAAATATTTTTTGAAAGAACGTCCAAAATACTTCGGATCGTTATAGCCACACTCAAAACTGATCTCAGAAATATTTAATTTTTTGGTTTTTAATAGTATTTCTGCTTTTTGTAATCTAAAAGAGGTAATCACATCAGAAGGGGATTGATTCAATGCTTCTTTAAATATGCGATAACATTTTACTCTCGAAATCCCTAAATTTTCTACAAGTGTTTCTACATTAAAAGAAGGATCCTGCAACTCTGTTTTTATTAGTTCTAATGCTTTTTTTACCAGCTTATCATTGTTAGTTGTCAGGGGATCATCTTCGGTTAAAATTTCAAATATTTTTTGCTGCATTTTATTTTCCTGCTGTGCCTCTTTGTTTTTATCAATTAAAGAAGTGATCTTTTTGATGATAAATGAGGCGCTGGCAGGTAACTGAATGAGCGTATCGATGCCTAGCTCTAATAATTGTTCATGCAGTTCATAGTTTATATCTTCTGATATATAAATCATGGGCATTTTAAGACCTGACATTTTTTTATTGGACTCTAAAAAATGAACCAGCTCTTTTGAGAATGTGGCCTGGTAAAATACCAAAGCAGAAAAGTGTATTTGTTTTACAGCAGAGTTTAAATTAGCTACTGAATCTTCAAAAAGCAAATGATAATTACGACTCTCCAAAACCTGATTTGCTGCCGTATAATCAGATTGGTCACTGAAAACTAAAAACAATTCTTTATCTGCAGAGGGCTCTGGTTCGTTGAAATGTTTCCAGGAAATTGTTTCTTTAATTTTAAAATTTTCGGTGGCAAATTCTAATGGAATTTGTAAAGTACTTTTAAATTGCTCTTCTGAATTATCGAAAAACTCACCGTTCAAATCTTCCAATAATAGATGTAAAGCTTTAAAATAAGGACTATAATGCAAAATATTGTACCAATTATTTTTTAAGATTATACTATCAGAAACTACGGTAACTTTTAAAAAGTTATTTTCATACCCAATTTCAATATTTAAAGTACAGCCTGTTTCAGAATATTTACTGATATCATTAAAAAAATACTGCAATAATAGCTTTAATCGTAATACATCTATGGCAACAAAATAAGCCCTATTATCTATTTCACAATTTAAGTTAACCTGATTACGCTGCAGCTCTTTTTTTAGTTTCTCAATACTGTTCTTTAAAACTGGGAACAAATTAATTGCTGATTTCTTTATGGGACCAATGTCCTTAACATAACTCAAATAATTCCATCCCGAAATCAGGTCAGCCAGTTTACCTGATTGTAAAAGTAAATCACGTTGTGCTTCGCTGTCTTTTTTTTGCGTACCTGAGATCTTAATTATCTTCGCTATTGGATCCTGAAATTCTGCCAGCATAAAGGTTTTAAATTTCTCTATTTCAAAATTTTCGTTTTTAAGATTGCTGTGCAGCCTTAAGAGCTTTTCTTTCTGCTCAGATATTTTTTTGTTCTTTTCATCCAGTTTTTTATTAATTGCCTGTAAATCTTTTTTCTGGTTTTCAATAACTGCGGTACGCGCCCTTATTTTTGCCACCAGGTACTTTTGTTGTGCCGCAGCAGTTTTATCTTTAAAATAAATGAGCAGGAGACAACTAATTAGTATACAACCCGATAATAAAATATAAAACAGAATGGTTTCATAAAATGCTTTACTGATATGAAGGGTAAAAAATACTGGTTGAACAACACCTTTTTCTCCTTGCTTTATCAAAAAATGGTAATCTCCGGAAGATAAACTGGTATATTCTATTTTTTGAGAACCTTGTAATAAAGTCCAGTTTTTATCCCTTCCGTCTAATTTATAATAAATGGCAGCTTTATTTTCTTTAGGAAAAACAATTGGTGTTATTTCAATTTCTAATTCATTATTACTAAAGCTCTTTTCGATTTCAGATAAATAATTTTCATTTCCATCTACTCTCAATTTGATTTTTGCATTGAAATCAGCCGAATGAATTGTATGAGGATTGAAATAATTAAGTCCGTTTACACCACCAAAAAATAAATTGCCTTTTGAATCCTGATAATAGGCTCCTTCTGAAAATTCCGCTGCCTGCCATCCATGATTTGGGTTATAAGATGTGATTTTAAAATTATTTTTAGCAATAGACGCAATTCCCTTAGTGGTGCTAATCCAAACCTTATCTCCGTTATCGATCAGGCCATGCACCATGTGACTTGCAAGACCATCCGCCTCAGTAATATTCTTAATCAGACCCTTTTCTTTATTAAAAATACTGACACCGCCTAAGGAAGCAATCCAATAATTATCAGTAGTCTGGTCTATCAGGACAGAATAAATACTGTTGCCTAAAATATCTTGCCGGGTTGAAATTTGGTCTATCTTCCCTGTATCTAAATTCAGGACGATGACACCATTATTTTCGGTGGCTAAAATTAAATTCTGTTTGTTTTTTTTGACACACCTGATATGGTATTTATCCAGCGCTTTTTGCCCTTTAAAGCTCTCAAATTTTCCGGTTCCCAAATTAAATTTAGCCACACCTCCCCAGCACCCTATCCAAAGCTGTTTTTTTTCATCCTCATAAATAGAATACGACCTGTTATTGGGCAGTTCTTCGATGTTTTTAGCTTCATAACAAGTGTATTTAGTACCGGAAATACGTATAATTCCTTTATAAGTTCCTGCCCAGACTGTACCGTCACTCGCTGTAAATAAACTTCTAACTCTTTCCCAATCCGGATTTGAAACCGCTTCTGTAATTACATATTTTTCGTAAGAAAGCCTTTTTTCATTGTAATAATAAAGTCCATTTGCATAATAACCCAACCAGGTTTTTCCATTTATATCTTTAGTAATGGCTCTTATAGTTTCCGTTGGTAAATCAGGCTGTTTTACAGGATGGGGTACTATTGTGTTAATTCTTTCTGAGCCTGCATAAGCCATACTCAAACCGCCATCTTTTTGCCCTAACCAAATGTTCCCAAAAGCATCTTCGTGCAGCGTTTCTATCTCGTTACTGTTAAATGAGTAGGGCAAATATAAATCAGCAGTAAAATGTTTAATATTTTTATTAGCATCATTAGCAATGATATACAGTCCGTTTTGTCGGGTAGCATACCAAATATTTCCTGATTTATCTTTTAAAACGTCATTGATAATAAGTGTAGGATATTTTTTTAACAAAATACTTTTTAGACTGTGAGCATCTATATTTTTTATGGAATTATAAGGTATCGCAGTAAAAGCTCCTTTTTTAAATTCATAGTAAGCAGTATTAGTTTGTACTATACTATTTCCTTTTTGAGAAAGCTGTATGTTTTTTGGAATGCCTTTGAACTTATATTTTACAAATTCACCATTTCCAATATATCTGTTTACATCACCTTCTTTAGTAATAAGCCAGATAAAGCCAGCCTTATCCTTCGTTAGTTTGGTGATATAGTTACTGGAAATTGTTTTAGGATTATTAAAATTATGTTTGAAAATTTTAAAATTGCAGCCATCATAATAATTCAATCCATCCCAAGTCGCAATCCAGAGCCCCCCGTCTTTGTCATTTTCAATATCAATAACAGAATTATTCGATAATCCCTGATTTGTGGTGAAATTCTCGAACTTTATTTGTTGTCCAAACGACTGTGCTGTAATAAACCATACTACAAATAACCCTCTAAACATTTGCTTGTTTTTTAACTCACAAGGATACAATCACAAGTTTACTTAAACATAAATTGTGTGTTAAGTTTAAAAAGGATTTAGGTATAGTTTTAAAATAATAAACCCGTTGGATGGATATCAGGTCTGTTTCAGATCAGAATCAATTGACTTGTTTTACCTCATTTACACTTTTTTTGTTTTAAATAATCAGAAGGAGATATTTTGTATAATTCTTTAAAGCATGTACTGAAATATCCGGCACCATTAAATCCAACTTTATAGGCAATATCTGCAATATCTGTTTCACCTGCATCCAGAAATTGTCTGGCTCTTTTTATCCGCATATTGCTGACAAATTCTACAGGTGTCATGTTGGTAAGGCTTTTGAATTTCCTGTTAAAGGTAACCCTTGACATATTCAGTGTCTTTGCAATAACATCGATGTTGAATTTTGGATTGGTTAAGCCATTTTCTACAATAGCTATAATGTCCTTTAAGAACTGTTCATCTTTAGTAGTAATGACTATTTCGCATGGTTCTAGTGCAATTGTTTTTACATTAGTTTGTAAGTGCTCAAATATTTTCTTTCTATGCTGAATTAAATTTTCAATACAAGCCATTAGAAAATCGGTATCGAAAGGTTTTGTAATATAATAATCGGCCCCATAATTTAAACCTTCAATTTGACTTTCTACAGACGATTTTGCAGTTAATAAAATTACCGGAATATGGCTGGTTGCTGTTGCATTTTTTAGTGCATCAAGTAATTCAATACCATCCATTTGTGGCATCATAATGTCGCTTATAATTAAATCCGGAAGTTTATTTGTGGCTGTTACTAAACCTTCCTTTCCGTTTTCGGCTTCTAATATGCGGTAAAATTGCTGCAGCTGACTTTTTAGGAATGCCCTTAATTCATGATTATCTTCTACGATAAGAACCTCAGGAAAGTGAGTATTGTAATTATTTTGAGCAACTTGATTCTCGTTATTTTCATTGTTAGGAATATCATGTTTTTTTAAATTTTCTCCTGCCAGGTTCAACTTATAGCTGCTGTTTAGAAAAATTTCGTTATTTAAATCTATTTCGATGGAAACGGTAAGACCGCCGTTGTCGTTATTTACGGCATAGATAGTGCCCTGGTGTAATTGCACATATTCTTTGCAAAGTGCCAGGCCAATTCCGGTTCCTGCAATTTTATTTTTGCCGGTGTCTGTTTCATAATAAAGCCTGAATATATCTTCAAGTTTGTTTTCATCTACTCCGGGACCCTGATCGGTAACATTAATTTTTAAAAAATTATCATTTTCTACTTTTAGTTCAATTGTGATAACACTATCATTAGGAGAGAATTTGATGGCGTTGGACAACAAATTATAGATTGTAATATCCATTTTTTCTTTGTCCAGGTTTACAGTAAGGGTTTCAGAATTGGATTGTGTTTTAATTTTTATATTTTTTTCATGCGCGGCCTGAGAAAACAAAGTATTTATCTCATTTACAAAAGAGACCAGTTCTAGAGGTTCAATATGGAGTTCTTCCTTTCCGCTTTGGACTTTTCTAAAATCAAGTAACTGATTCACAAATCGGACTAGCCGGTTAGCGTTTTTTCTCACGGTCTCTATATATTCACTACCTAACGGACTTAATTTTTCGTTTTTGGCAATTTCATTTATTGGGTTCACAATCAAGGTTAGGGGAGTCCTTAATTCGTGCGAAATATTGGTGAAAAAATTCAGCTTTAGCTCTGTCATTTTTTGTTCTATCACCACTTTGTTTCGTAGCCGAATCATGGAATAAGCTATTCTTCTTGAGATTTCGAGTACAACAAGAAAGATAATTGCATATAAAAAATAGGCCAGATTGGTTTTCCAGAACGGAGGGGTAATAGTAAACGATAATTTTTTTTGAGGGATATTGCTATATAATTCCGTGTTGAGACATTTCACTTCAAACTGGTAATCTCCGGGTGGTAAGTTTGTAAAGGTTGCTTTTTTCTGGTTTTTTACGGGATGCCATGTGTCATCAAGGCCTTTTAATCGGTAAGCATACAATTGTTTGTTATTTGATCTGTAATCTAAAACCGTGTAGTAAATACTAATCGTGTTATCCGTATACTTTAACTGAATATCGTTATTGTAATTTATAGCCACCTCCAAAGGAAATTCTACAGATTTTACATTTGAACTTTTATTGTTAATTTCAAAATTAGTAAAAACCATTCTTGCAGCATTTTTTTGGTTCTCTATTTTCTTTGGGCTGAAGGTTAAGTAACCATTTCTGCAGCCAAAAATTAAATTGCCATTTAATAATTTCAAACTTGCTGATTCAGAAAAGACAGTTTTAAGCAAACCATCATAGGAATCATAATTTCTAAAGGTATGATTAAGCAAATTAAATTTTGAAATACCATTTTCAGTCGCTAACCATAAATTTTTTTCATCATCCTCTGCCATGCTCAGGATAAAATCACTAGGCAAACCATTGTCTTTTGTAAAGTTTTTAAATTTTAAATGATTCCCTTTTGTTTCAATAGCCAGATTGAGCCCGCCTCCGGCCGTCGAAAGCCACATTTTATCATCTGAATCCTTATAAAGGAATAACACATCATTACTGCCCAGGCTGAATTTGTCACTGGAAATCATTTCATATCTTGAAAATTTTAATTTATCCGGATTGTAATTGTCGGGATTAAAAGTTACTAATCCATTAGTTGTTGCAACCCAGATTTGACCTTTATAGCCTTCCGCTAAATATCTTACTTTGCCGGACTCTGTAATCGGGTAATTTTTAAATTGATGGATAAAATTAAATTCGCCATTATTTTCTTCCAGCAAATTTATTCCATTATCATAGGTGCCTATCCAAATATGTCCTTTTCTGTCTTCTAAAACAGAATAGATTATGTTACTGCTTATGCTTTTAGGGTCGTTTTTGTCTGTTTTAAATTGCTTTAATATGTATTGTGAATTTTGGACATTGACTGGAGTTGCCTTGTACAGGCCATTTCCTTTTGTACCTAACCAGATATTCCCTTTTGCATCTCCAGTGATGGAGTATACAATACCAATTTCATCCATTTTATAATTTACAAACAGGTTTTTTAATTCCTGATTATTCTGGTAAACTTTTAATTTCCCTGCTTTTGAAGCAAGCCATAATCTATTCGCTTTATCTGTAAAAACAGCCCTGATTTCATTTTCAGATTTATTTTTAGTGTCTTGGACTAAAAGCTGCTGTTGAAAAATATTTTTTTGAAAAATGATTTTATTAATACCTCTGTCGTTAGTGCTAATCCAGAGAATTCCCGAAGGATCAAAATACATACTGGAAATAATATTTGAAAATTTCTGATTTTCGTCTCCCGGTTTATTAAAAAAGAAATCGAATGTATTGGTTTTTGGGTTGTAATAGCTAAAACCACCACCTTTTAATTTTACCCAAACCCTATCAAAATTATCTTCAAAAAAACCAAAACTATGTTTTAGCTGTAAAAAAGTGGCATCATTTTGTTGGGAAAAAAATTGAATACTTTTTTCTTTTGGATTTACCATTAAAACCCCGTGTTTATCAGGTTCAATCCACAATAAACCCTGTCTGTCCTGATAAATTTTGTATACCGGGGAATCAGAAACTTTAAGTGTCGACTCTGTTTTTAAAGTTATTGTATTAAAAGATATCAGCTCTCCTGCAGAAGTGGTAATAAATAATAAATTTTCATTTTTAGATTTTATTATTGCGTTTAGGGCCTTTTTAGCGACAGTAGTTTTCCAATACTTTTTATGAATTTTATCGTAACAAATTAACTCCCCTTCACTAGTACCAGTCCAGACATTATCGTCTTGTATAAGAAGACATTTTAGATTGCTGTTTTTTACTATATTTTTGCTTTGATATCCCTGATATTTAGATTTATAAATATTATCTAATCCTTTATCAGAACCCACCCAAACAGAATTATCCTGCTCTTTAATTACAAAATTTAAGTTATTTGAAGCTATAGAGAAATTAGTCTTTAAATTTTGTTTGAAGTGACTGATTTTAATTTGGCCATCAGGCTTTTTTTCTGCTAGAAAAATGCCTTTATCAATAGTTGTCAGCCAAACATTACCGTTATCAGTAGGGATGATCTTATCAAATACAATTTTATTGGTTCCTAAAATGCTGGCAACAGAAAGAAATGATTCGGTACTCTTGTCGAATCTGTAAATCTGGTTATCATAGACTTTAATCCATATATATCCGGAGGCATCTTCCTTAATTAAGTCGATGCGGTTGTTACTCAGGTTGCTATTATTTCCGGCAGTTGCTTTATAAGTAATGAAATTTTTTCCGTCAAACCTATTAATGCCATCCCATGTGGCAAACCACATAAAACCTTCTTTGTCTTTTATTATACCTCTAATGGCGTCATGGGAAAGCCCATCTTCTGTAGAGTAATTTTCTATTTTACATTTTATCTGTGCTGTTAATCCATTTATGGAAGTAATAAATAAAAGCGCCATTAAAAATTTAGCCAACAGAAGTTTTTTCATTAGTAATTCTGGTTTTTAATTTTTTTAATAATTGTATTTTCTTCATTACAGAGACCTTTTTATGCTTTATGTGCAATAAAAATAAATCTAAAAACAGTATTTGTCAATCGTAATCCCCGGTAAATAACCATAGTGACCAAAAATTAGAAGCAAATGACCAAAAATTGAAAGTCATTATTGTTTTATTAAAATATTTTTGACACAAGATATAATTATTATCAAAAAATTGGCATTAAAAAAACTGTATTGATAATTTATTTTTCAATGAAATGAAATATTTACTTTTTTTCGCCTAATAATGATTAAATCTATATTATCAAAGTTTAGTCAGGATAAAAAATAAAAACCTCCATTTAACCCGGATATTAAAAAACAATAACTATGATATTAACAAAAAACCAATTACTAACTAACCAAAATTTTTATGAAAAAAATCGACTTTTTTGTCCTCTTAATTGTGGGACTATTATTTTTTAATCAATCTGCTGCCCAGAATTTTAATCCGGACATTGTTGTAGATATCAATGGAACTGGGGATTTTACCTCTATACAGGCAGCTTTTGATGCAGTACCGGCAGGGACGCCTACTATTATTTATGTAAAGCGGGGTTTATATGACCAGGAAAAATTAATTATTCCTGCCAATAAAACCAATATTACCCTGATTGGTGAGAGCAGGGAAGAAACTATTATTTCTTATGATATTTATAACTGTAATGATGGCGGTGATGGTTTATGTCCGGATAATAAGGTGGCACTTTGGGCCAGTAATACTAATTTAGTAAGAACTGCTGCAACCCTTACGATCATGGCAAATGATTTTAGGGCAGAAAATATAACTATTCGAAATACTGCCGGACCAGTGGGTCAGGCACAGGCCATTACACTTCAGGCAGACCGAAATGTATTTATCAATTGTGACATACTTGCCTATCAGGATACCATTTATTTTTGGATGGCGGAAACCTCACGTGCTTATTTTAAATCCTGTATGATTTTAGGCCGTACTGACTATATCTATGGTCGTGGAGTAGGTGTGTTTAATGAATGCGAAATTAGGAGTTACGGAGGGGCATGGATAACAGCACCTTCAACCGAAGCGACACAAACTTATGGCTTTGTATTCTATAAGTGTAATTTAACGTATCAGCCCAACAGCCCTAGAAATGGTGATGATGGTGCGCTAATAAAATTTGGTCGTCCATGGCATCAATATCCAAAGGTAGCATGGCTTTATTGTACAATGCCTGCAGAAATCGATCCTTTAGGCTGGGGTGATAAATGGAATATGGGCTATTCTGATACTGATACAAGACTTCATTTATACGAATGGATGAATACGGGACAAGGTGCAGATATGAGTGGAAGGGCAAATTGGGCAGGCCTTAGGGCAATGGTGGATCAAAATGAAGCTAATTTATATGAGCCACAAGTAGTATTGGCTGGATCCGACAATTGGGATCCTACAGCTATAGCACCAACTGTAACAGTGTATAATTGGGATGGAGGTGCCGCCAATACGGGATGGCTGGAAGCTAATAACTGGAATCCTGATGGTTTGCCGGCAGCTTCAGAAGCCGCAAATGTTGATGGCAGTTTGACAATAGATGCAAATGGCGGAAATTTTGCCGCAGATTTAAATTTAGTAAATGGTGCAACCATTGATGTTTCTGCAAATAGTTCAGCCACTTTGCTTACACTTAATCAATCAACTGTTTCTTCTTCAGCTAGTGCGTCATTATCAGGAAATATTAAAACTAAAGGAGCATTAAATATCAATGTTTCCGGAAATCTGAATATCACTGCAACCCTTAGTGGAGTACACCAAATAACTAAAACTGGCGCAGGTATATGTCAGTTTAACAACAATAATTCAGGTTATACCGGTAATTTAGTTATTGAGGCAGGTGATTTACAAGCTAAAGTTGGAAACTCATTAGGTAAATCACCAAAAGTAACTGTAAAAACTAATGGAAAGTTAACCGTAGATGTTAGTAATGCTGTTGATGTTAAGACGGCACTTTATACTGAAGGAACCGCATCAATAGCACTTAATCAGGACATAACAATTAATGAATGGTATATTGACGGTGTTTTACAGCCTATTGGTGTATATGATGCAACTACTAATGCAACTACAATTAGCGGTTCAGGCAAAATAATTATCGGAAGGCCAGGCGAATTTGCTTTTCTGGGCGGACTTTGGGATGATGTAACAAAATATTCTCCGGCTTTGTTGCCACAGGCAGGAGAAAAAGTGAATGTTAACAGCGGCATAACAATTGAATCAGCACTTTCGCAATTTGAAGGTGATATGTATGTGAAAACTGGTGGAACTATTCGTTTAAGACAAACAAAAGACTCAAAATGTTTAGGTCCTGTCAGAATGTCCCAGGGAACTATTATTACGTATGCAACAAGTGGTACAGGCTTCTATTTAAATGCCCCAATTATTTTAGAGGGTGATGTTTCTCTTACCATGAGCAGTAATAATGTTGCCGGTAGTGTTATGGATTTGCCGGGTACTTTTTCCGGTGCATACAAAGTAATAGTGCGAAACATCAGGGATTTCGCCAATACAGCAACTGCAAAACTGGGAGGGGATAATAGCAATTTTACAGGAACCTGGGATTTAACTATCGCTGCTGCTAATGCCGGAGGCTCATCAGCAATTAATGGAGCTGTAGAAAATGCTTTTGGAAAAGGGACAATTAGCCTGGCGTTTAACAATAAAGCTATTTTTAATCATGAAAAATGTGCCGGGAATGCTTTAAATATGAATATAGCCGGGTCAGCTTCAGCGGTATTAAATACTGCTGTTACGGTTAAACAATTTACTTTGAACGGAACCCAGCTGGAAAATGGAACATACAATGCCACTACTCATCCTGGTTTACTTACAGGTGCGGGTTCTATTACTGTAAATTCCGGTACTTTAGGGATAGATGAAAAAATATTTTTAGAAGATGGCATGTTGAGAATAAATGGCGTACCTGAAAACCTTGATGTTTACTCCATTACCGGACAGCGCGTGTATCAAACCAAGGCTGCTACAGAAATAAATTTGAATAGTCTGAAATCGGGCATCTATATTGTTCGATATAAAATTAATGGTAAACAAGGAGCTGTTAAGGTTTATAAAAAGTAAGATTACAAATTTTATTCTCTTAAATGAATACCACGAAGTATATGTTTTTCATATACCCCCTAATTACATAAAATAAAAAAAATGAAATCACTATTATCAAAATTATTTGTTGCTGCTTTAGTTTTTTGCAGCATCATGTCTGCAAAGGCACAAATTACCCTTCATACCATTGGCGATTCTACAATGGCTACTTATGACGAAAATACTTCGGATATACGAGGTTGGGGTATGATGTTTCAACAGTTTTTTTCAACAGGAGTCACGGTTAATAATCGTGCAAAAAATGGTGCAAGCAGTAAAAGTTTTTATATGGAAGCACCTTATTGGACAACCGTAAAGCAACAGATAAAAGCTGGTGACTATGTCATCATTCAGTTTGCTCATAACGATGAGAAAAACGGAGGTCTTGATGGTGGGACAGATCCCCAAAATCCAATCAACGGAACGGACTATAGAGGTACCAATCCACAAACAACTTATAAAGATTATCTTAGAAAATATATTGATGAGACACGTGCTTTGGGAGCTACACCAATTTTAGCCACCCCATTATGTCGAAAATATTTTAGCGGTGGTGCTATTACACGTAAAGGCATGCATGATTTAGGCCCTGATTTTGGTCTTCCGGCAACAGATCATACTTATGATTATGCTTATGCAATGAATGAAGTTGCAGTAGAAAAAGGAGTGCAGCTTATCGACTTAACAACCTTAACAAAAGATCTAATTGAATCTTATGGCGATGCTGCCAGTACAGCTCAACTTTACGTTTCAGCAGATTCTACACACCCTACGGCATTATTAGGGACATTAACAGCCAGATTATGTGCGCAGGAAATGGTAAAACAAAATATTTTAGCATCTTATATTAATACATCAACGGATGTTCTGATTAATCCAACGGCTTGTGATTTTGGAGATGCCTATACCGGTCAGACGCTTACAAAAGAAGTAACCATTACCGGTTTTGATCTTGTTCCGGCTGCCGGAGCATTTAGCCTGTCTGTGAGTGATGGTTTTTTGATTGCCGTAAATAAAACGGACACTTTTGGTTCTTCTATTAATATGAATTATACAGGTGGTAATCTTGCATTTACAAAATTTTATATCTCAACAACTCAGTCGGTTGGAGGAAATAAAAGCGGTACACTTACCGTAACTAACGGAACCGTAACAAAAACGGTTCCGCTGACAGCTAATTTTATTACATTGACAGGAGGGACTGAAGTTAATCTTATTTGGGGATTGACTACCAATGACAGTTATGTTTTGCAGGGACCCGCGACTGCTGTTGATCAAACTCATTCAGGGATGAACGTACAATCATATGCTGTACCAAACAGCACTACTATATGGCCTGCAGATAGTAATGCTTATACCACAAGAAAAACACAAAGAAACCTAATTGATGGCGGTGCCTGGCCTGCAGGAGAGATTGACGAAGTATCAACACGTTATATCCAGTTTGGAATTTCCGCAGCTCAGGGAACAGAATTAAATATTGATTTAATAAGCATGTATGTTGGCGGAGCAGGCGGAAGTGGTATGAGATGCCGTATTTCTTATTCTACCGATGATTTTGCCACTACATCAGTAGCAGGAGAGTTTACAAGTATGGCATCAAATACGATGTATGCTGTTTCAAAAATTCCTGTTCTTAAAATTCCTTATGGGACAACCTTAAAACTACGTGTATATCCTTGGTATAGCTCAGCATCTACAGGAAAAACAATATGCCTCGCAGATGTTAAAATTCACGGAATAGCCCTTCCTGCTTCCAGCTTATCGACAGATGATTTTTCAAAAAATCAATTAAAATGGGTAGTGAAAAATGGTTTTATTAAGATAGAAAATGCTCCCGAAAACAGTAAAATCACAATCTATGATTTAACCGGAAAACAAGTGCTTAAGTCATCAATTATTAATGATGATTCAAGTATAGAGTCACCAAAAATTAAAGGTATTTATATTGGTAAGCTTCAATCTGAAGAAGGCACAAAAACAATAAAATTTTTAGTACAGTAAATAGTTTTTGTACATAAATTTTGTAACCAGTATTTTTAAAGAAAACAAAAAAAATATCAACAATTTAAAGGGCAAAGAAGAATTTATCTTTTTTGCCCTTTTTATTAGTCTGATATAGTTTGCAACTATGTATTTGAGTGCATTTAGCTTCTAAAAAAATATTAGCCACAAAGTACCCGAATTTTCACAAATTAATTAGTGGCAAATAATAGTATTAATTTTTTAGGCAGAATTAAATAATACAATATCCACAACTCATATACCTACTTTAGATTTTGATTGTTTTTTCATTTCTATTCCTCAAAAACCTTTTCGGTGTCAACAGGATTGTCTTCCTGATACAGTTTCTGTCCAATAATTCCTTTATCCCCTAAGGCACGTCCTTTGATTAACCAGGCAGTCCCAAAAGCAAAAAGGGAAAGCGCTTCAAAAACCAAAGTCGAATAAGGAAACAGATTGAATCGTTCGGCTACTGGTACCATAATAATAAAAGTCAATATCAAATAACCGCAGCATCTGTAAATGTTGTTTTCGTTCAGGACACTTTTTGGTGCCCGGGTTTCGTTTTCCCGGCGAATCGTAAAAACGTTAATAGCTAATAATGCAAATATTAAAAATAACAAAGCAGCAAACCCATAATGAAACCAGCCAATCCATTTTTCTGAGTACGGAATCAGGGTATAAATTTTATGAGGTACAGCAGCAGAATTTGTTGGAATTAATGCTACACCCAGAGCCATAATTCCGGCAATATTGGTCAGGAGGTTGTCGTTTTTCCACACAGAAATACTGCCATGACCCTTATAGCAAATCAAAAATAAACCCACTGCGCATAAAGACCCTGTAAAAATTTCCCTAAGATTGGTATAGTAATAATGACTTATTGAAGGCTGGACCGGAGTCCGAAAAAAAGAAATAAAAGACAAAGCGATCAAAAGTAGGGGCAGACTGATTCCTAAATAGCCAATAGTGCGCCGGATTCTTCGATAGGTAAAAATATCATAACTCTCAATTTTAACTTCCTGGTTGTTTATTTTCATAATAGTATTGTTAAAGCTGACTCAATTTAGTATTGAACCCCTATTTCTTAGAAAACAAATTCTCCACTACCCATGCCGGACCAATCATTAAAAACTGAATATCTTTAAGAAAAGAGGGTTTTTTGCCTTCAATATTATGCCCGTAGAATTGTCCAATCCAGGCAATAATAAACACGCCGATTGAGAACATCCACAAAGGCAAAACTTGTCCGATATAATAATTTGCAACCAAACAAAGGGCAGAAAAAATCGCAATCTTGACAGCCATGGCAACCGATAACCGGATGTAGAAAATAAGCACAAAAAGCAATACCACAGCAGCCCAATTTTCGATTAAGGGAGCATTGAGCTGTAAAGTACGGGCAATAAAACCACTTGGAATACTCATTAATAAACCAACTATCGAGAAATAAATCGCCGGAACACATATATAATGGATGGCTTTGTTCTTTGGGTTTTGATGGCTAACTGCGTATTCTTCAAACCATTGGTCTAATGTTCTCATTGTTCAGGATTTAGAAATTGTATCAAAGCTATTAAATATTTCTCAGTTTGCAGCAAATTTCAAGACCAATTCCTATTCTAAAATTGTGAATATCTATTTTCAGAATAGGCAGTTTTTGTTTTCTTTAAAATCTATCTTTGGCATCCTTAAAAAAATTAGAGATGAGCACAATTTGGTACGAATGCAAGGTAAAATACAGAAAAACGGATGATATTGGATCACAAAAGGTAACGACAGAGCCTTATTTGGTTGATGCGATATCTTATACAGAAGCAGAAAGCAGAATTAATGAAGAGATGGCTGCTTACGTAAGCGAAGAATTTAAAATTACCAATATAAAAGTAGCGAATTATGCTGAAATTCATCCTTTCGAGAATGCAGATCGCTGGTTTAAATCGAAAGTTTCTTTAGTGGCTTTTGACGAGGAAAGCGGTAAAGAGCGCAAAACAAACATGTATTTGTTAGTTCAGGCCAATGATGTAAAAGAAGCTTATGATAATACTGTGAGCGTAATGAAAAACACTATGGGTGACTATACTATTCCGGCAATTTCAGAATCACCAATTATGGATGTTTTTCCGTATTTCAGCGGAGAAGAAGAAGATTTGGCACAATTGGAAAAATTCAATGCTCTTAAAGGATCTAAACCTGAATTGGTAGCTGTGGGAGAAACAGTAGAAGATTTTATTGAAGTAGAAGCCGAATAATGGCAAAAGGAATAAAAAGGAACAAAAAAGAGGACTTGTGGTTCTCTTTTTTGTTTTAATAATTAGTAAGCAATTTATTTATTTTATTTAGGAAGTAAGTAACAAACATAGTATAATGTCGTGTTTTAAAATTAAACAAAATGATGTAAGGTATTGATTTTTAATAGTTATTCACAGTGTTGCTTCTTTTGACTTTACGACTTTTAAACTTTCGACTTACTTATGTCTGAATTTATTTTTTAGGAAGAGGCTTTTTTTCAAATAATCCATTAAAAAGGCCTTTTTTAATTTTTTCCTTATCATCTTTCCCTGTTGCTACCAGATGATCAATATATTCCATATAGGTTTTGTTTCGCTCTTCTAGAAAACCAATTAAATATTCTTCAGATGCTTTGATCCCGCTTGCCTCTTCTATATGCAATAGCTTTTTATAAAGAGGTTCTATAAACTTTACTATAATATCTTCAGAAACTGATTTTCGGGTACCAAAAAATCCTGCAATTACCCCATCAGAATCGGCAATAATTTTAAAATCAGTTATGACCCAATAGTATCTGCCCGTTTTAGACATATTTTTTATAATAGCATGAATGTTTTTGCCCGCTTTAATGCTATCCCACAAAAATTTAAAAATTACTTTAGGCATATCCGGGTGACGTACAATATTATGAGGCTGACCAATTAACTCAAATTCATCATAACCCGAAACGTCAATAAAATCTTCGTTGGCATATAAAATCGTTCCCTTGGTATCAGTTTTACTTAACAGCACCTTAGTTTTGTTCCAATCAACTTCTCTGTCAGATGGAGTCGGGCGATTAGTTCTTGTGTCCATAAATATTTATTTAAGATTAATTAGATATAGTTTTTTTTTTGTAATTAGGATATACTAAATTATATTAACTCATGCCTGTTTTTGGCCTGATTTAATTTTTTAGTTAATTTTTTACAATTTAATTCGCTGATTTACTGTGAATTTGATTTACTAATACATCAATTTTTTTGATGTTTTCTTTCATTAAATCAAAATAGCTAATCAGTTCTTCATTATCCGTTCTTCCTTTTGAAGCATCAATAAGGGTTAGCATCGAGTTAACCGGAGATTTAATATCATAAGTAGTTTTATAAATAAAATCATTATACTCTTTCGTTGCTGATGCTGAACTGTATTTGGCTGATGCCAGTTTGATGTTCTCTAATTCATATTCTCCGGAAATTTTAGAAATATGATTTTCACTATGTTTCTTAAAATAATAAGACCAGTAACCATTCATAAAAAATACGATGGCAGCCAGTACAATATGTATAATTAGGGTTTCCAAATCAAAATTTACCTGCGAAAAGTATATTTGCAGCCCTTTTGGATTAGTAAAAACAAAGTTTTGTACATAAGCCAGTCCTACGTGGTGAATCACTACCAAAAGAGTAAGCGGAATTTGTAATTTCCAGTTTTGATAAATAATCAAAATTGTACTGGCAATAAATACCGTAAAATGCATTTCGAATAAACCATGCATCTGATAGATATATTGTGCCATAAAGATAGCGAGTACTACAGAAAGCACATATTGATAAAATTTAGAGTTTTTAAGGAAATATTTAGCTGAATAATAGATAATAAGATTGAGGCCCCCAACTCCGGCTCCAATTTCCCAGGTATCGTATTTAAAAGCTAATGCTATTCCGAGAAGAAAATAGACAACAAGGACATAATTAACAATCGTATCTGATTTTTGTGTCATTGTCGACATGAAATTGTGTAGATAATCCTGTTCGTTTAAACTCGCTTTTGTTTTCATAATGATGGTAATAAAAGGTTAGATTTAGGTTTATTTAGTACATTTAGGTAATGAACAGCCATAAGCTTTCAGGGCCAGGGCATCAAATGAAGGCTTGTTGTTTTGATGAAGCAATGAGTCAATTGCCATCTGTGCATAATTGCTGTCAGCATTGGTACAATATCTGGTTTTGTTATAATTACCGCGATAATATAAATTTTGTGATGCGTCAAGAAGTACAGCCTGAGGAGTAGAAAATACACCACATTCTGCGGCTATGTCCCCATTAAAAAATACTGGGACTTTTGCATTGAATTTATTTTGAATTTCTTCTGTGGTAAAATCCTTATTTTTATTAAGTACAACGACCTTGAAATTGATTTTGTCGCCATATTTTTTTATTAATCCGCTTACATGAGGAACATTAAAGCGAGAACAAGGGCAGTCGGGATTAAAGAAATGAATAAATGTAGGTTTGTTTAATGCTGATACAACATCTTTTCCTAAATTAATTCGGGTTCCTGTCGCAATATCATGATGATTTTCAGGGATCGGGGTTGGTAAACTATACTGGAATTCATTTTGCCAAAACAAGACAAATATGATGCCTAAGAGAAACGAAATCCACAAGCTAAGGAGTATTTTTTTTAACATAAGCAGGCTAGGTTTTTTTAAGAAATAACAGCTATGACTGTTAATTGGTTTTAAAAAAGTAACTGTTAACTATTAAAATTGAGATTGTATTTTTAGGCTTAAAAACAGAGTTTGTTAAGTTTTAATTAATATTTATGTTAAAAGGATTGTTTTGTTTTAGTCAGATCAATATTACGAATTAAATCGATAAACTGCAAAATAAACCGATAAAAAGCATGAAAAAAATATTAGTGAGAAAATTTTAAGCCCAAAATCTCTTTAGTTTCAGTACGTGAGAGAAATTTTGAAGAGTTTAAAATGAGAAACAAAACCAAATTGATTTGGTAAAGTTAGAAATCGCCCAAAAAGGCAAAATCAGGAGATATTTTTGGTGGTAAGCAGCGTTTTGTGACAAGGAGAAATTACTTGTACAGATTCAAACTATCCCTGATTATAATCAAAAACACTATCCCATAATTGATCAATTTGAATAAGTGCTTTTTCTAACGGAATAACTTCCCATTTTCCATTCGTTTCTATACCAAGACCAATGTTTTTTAATTTCAGTAAAGCATCAGTTACATCAAAATCAAGATCAGTATGCAGGACTGTTTTAAACCACGTTTCAATTTGATTATCCAGTTCTGAAGCCATTAAAGGATTTGGGCTTTTATGTAAAAAGGAATATGCCAGAATGGTTTCTTTCAGGATTTCTTCTTCGGATGAATTCAGTAAAGAATAGAACGCACCGCTGTTGTTTCCCAGATTCTTAAAGTACAGGCTGTCCGAAAGCATTTTTGAATATTTGATTTTCTTATTCACAAAAGCACTGTATTGCCGAAAAAGATAAGCAGCTAATATTCCCAAAGCAATCAAACCCTGATTAAGAGAGGTTTTGCTGTTTAATAAGTCGATAGTTTCACCTGATTGATAGGCAGCATACATGGCAATTAAGGCAGGAATTACCTGTGTGCTAAGTAATGAGACCCCTCCAAAAATTCCCGGAACCCAAAACAATAGTTTATCTGTTGTAGACATTCTCGGAATTGCATTTGGGAATATCGTTTCGAGATCGTTTTTAGGAACACGTTTAAATATTTTTAAAATGACAGTTCCCGGTTCAACAGGCATTTTTCCTAATTTGACTTTCTTTTCTTTCAGATAACCGGCTTCATTATAATTCAGGTAAATCATGACGCGATCATAATAGTCGATCTCAATTTCCTTCTTCCAAAAAAAATATTTACTTACTTTTTCTTTTGCTTTATGATGACCGCGAACATATAATTCATAGTTTTTAAAAGCATTGAAATCTATGGAAAGATTTAAACCTATCAGATCTGAATTTCTAAAAGCTTTTTCTAAAGTTTCCTCATCCACACGGCGATAATTCCCATACTCCAAAACTTTATGAAGTGTTTCTCTGAAAGTTAAAAAATCACTTTTGCCCCTAAAACTTTTCCTTTCTTCCGGACTTAAATCAGGATCAAACGAAGCATAGTTTTGTTTCAGGTTGCGGTTAAGATTAAAAGCTTCATAATGATAATAATGTTCAATAATATCGAATAATCTTTTAAAATCATCAACCTTTTGTTGGTCTTCTGCAAAAGGAGCGATTTGTTGTTCGAGTAAGAATTCCTTATTAAAGGGAATATGATGTTCTCGTGTCATATTGATTTCGTGTTCTTTAATTTATTTGGGATTTCTAAAACACAAAAATACCACCCGAAATTTAATTTTAGGGTGGTATAGCTATTAAAGTTTAGTTATTGTTTTGGCAAATGTTTTTTATTGGCGAAGCTTTTTAAGCGGTTTGGATTGTTTATGACTTAATTATTCTAAAACGTCCGGGATATTTAAGCCATAGACTTTTTTTGTTGCCATAATAGTCCATAAAATCTTCACAAACAAAGACGGCATGCTCTGCTGACCAGGCGACAACCCCACAAAATTCATTTCCTTCCTGTCTCTTTAACTTTAAAATTTGTTTGCCTTTTTCGAATCCTAAATATTTATAAATTGTTGGGGTGTATACTCCGCCATCTTCTAAATCCGCTAATGCTTTTTCAAAAGTTTCCTCCCTGTCAATAATTTGTCTGTATTTTGCCATTACTGCGTACGTCAATATAGCGTATTCTGTTATTCTTTCGCTCTCACAATTATCTTTGATGTATACAAAATCAGCAGAAAATCTGGCTTTATCTATTTCATCTTTTTTTAAATTAAATGAGGCATTATTTTTCAATGTTATTTTATATAAATTGCCATTTATTTCTTCAGTTACAAAAAGATTGTCTAATCCATAAACATTCAATGAAGCCTTAATAAAAGCAATGGATGAACAGTTGGTACGTTCTCCTTGTTTAAAACTTTCAAATATTTGATCTGAACTCAATTGTGAGTAAGAAGTGGAACAAGCAAACATGAAAAATAAAAATGTTGAAGTAATAGATTTCATTGTCTTTGGGATTTTATAATTGTTTTCCAGTAATTTTTATAATATACGGACTTTGCAAATCTATAAAAATCAACTAATAATTGGCGTTTTTATTTCTTAACTTTTTTTCAAATTTATAAACGATACTTTAAATTGAAGCCTTTTAAAGGATAACGATTTATAAGAACATTAAAAAAGTGCAAAAGGCAGGAGACATTTGTAGCTTTTTTATTAGAATTCTTAAAGCAGTAGAAGTTTTTTATAGAAAGATCCTTTGATTTATGGATTACAAACAAGAAAAATATAACGGTTTTCCCATAAAAAAACCTCTTGAAATTTTACTTTTAACAGGTTCTGTTTCAGTTTTGTTTAATTTTTTAAGAAAGTTTTTCAGCCTTTATTGGTCTCAGCTATAGTTTAAAGTTATGCACTTTTCTTTTGCTTCTAAAAAAATTTAGCCACAAATTTTTACCAGTTAATTAGTGCCAATTCGTGTAATTTGTGGCTAATAAATAGTGTTGTTTCAATATTCATAGCGTTTGTTTCATCGTTATGGGCATGGATTGAAAATTCTCACGATCGGGATTTTATTGTTTTTTTTAGAGATTTGAATTTGGTTTTTCCCTGATGCCAAACTATTCACAATAAAAGCACGATTCTGGGATCGGCCATTTCTATTAGCCTACCTTACCAAAAAAAGAATGGCAATAGAACATAAGGTTCGGCTGGTTGAAGCATTGTTTGACCGCCTCGAAATTGAAATTGCAGCTTTTAAAACAGAGACACATTTGTTTTGTAATGCAGGTTGTGGCAAATGCTGTTCGACGCCCAATATCGATGTTTCGCCTTTAGAATTCTTACCTTGGGCATTCCATTTGTTTTTGAATGGCAAAGCAGAAGAAACCTTAGCCCAATTAAGCAATATTTCGACAAAAAACTGTTTTTTATACCGTCCGCTTTCTGTTTTGGAAAATCGTAAAGGAAGTTGCAGCAATTACCGTTATCGCGGATTAATTTGCCGCCTTTTTGGTTACGGTGCAACAAACGACAAATACGGAAAACTACGATTGGCGACCTGCAAAATCATAAAGGAAGAACAACAGGAAAATTTTATAAAAGCTGAACAAGCCATTAATAACAGACAACAAGTACCTGTTTTTACTGATTATTACATGCGTCTTGCTCAAATTGATCTTCGAATGGGAGTTAGCGTACTGCCTATAAATGAAGCGTTAAAAATAGCAATTGAAGAAGTCCTGCATTATTATGCTTACAGGCCATTTCCGGATGGGTTGGAGAATATTGCTTGAACCTAAATAAAGAAAATTTTTACAGGAAGAAAATAAAAAATTACGCAAAGTCAGGAGAAGTTTACCGGCGGTTTCGATGAATCACTTCACTTATAGCTGTAGGTAAAATTTATTCATCTTTTACAAATTTACTTCCAATTCCATCAGGGTTGTTGTCAGAAATACTCATGTTATTTGTCTCGTAAACCTTAATTATTCCGTTGATTACAATGCTTTTGGATTGTACATTTTCAGTTTCAGTGCATTGTATGAATCTTTCCATTTCTCCGGAATAAATAGATTTTTTAAACACTAATTCATATTTGCCGGTTGTAACTTCATTTCCATTTTGAGTTATGGAGTATGTATAATTTTTCATTAAACTCAATTGCAAAGTATTTCCGGTAGAAGCGGGTGTTTTATGAATATTGGCTGCAATTCCGCCATCTGTGCTTACCCAATTCCATTTTCCGGTTAAATCAGAATTCGTAATTTCGTTTTGGCCATCAGCACTACAGGAAATAAAGCCAATTGCCAGAATGAAGATTATAACTATTTTTTTCATAACTATTTTTTCTTTAATAGATGATAGGGTATGAAATTGGTTGCGTTGGATTTAGGCTATGGGTTAATTTAAAATTCTGATTACTTTTTAACTTTGCATTTTTTTATCATTTATTTAAAGACAACATGATGTGCCATTTCTTTAAATTCAATCAAGTCTTGCTCAAAGTTTGAATAGGCTATGCCCTCTATGCCAATAGCCTGATTATTTTGGGTAAGTACAAGGAGATAAAGCAGTGCTTTCTGGCCTTTCATAAAACCAGATACTTCAATTTCATAAGCATCAAAACCATTTACCGGGGAAGTTTGAATGTTTTTTTGCTCGATTACTACAAAACCGTTCTGAGTTAAACCAGTAATAAGACTTTCTGCTATTTTATCTTTTGTTAAAGTAGTATTGTCTGAAGGAAGAGGGGTAATCATAATCATAGACTCTTCTTTATAGGAATCTTTTACAACACCACCTTTTGAATAGAGAAACATATTTGCAGAGGCTTTAGCAAATTTAAATACAGATTTATTTTTTTCGACTTTAAAATACGCTAAGTCCAAATAATCAACTTTCATTTGTTTTTTGTATTGAATAGCTAAAAGTGCTTTTTTGACTTGTTCGATCACAGCTTCGTCGTTTGCGGGTAAAACTGCCATAGCCATATCGCAAAATGTTGAATCTCCAAAAACAAGCGATATCATTTTTTGACCTGGCTGACCCTGTACATAAGCATATTTAGCAGGATACCCGTCTATTTTTAATTCTTGGTAATCAAATACTTTTATTCCTCTATCCTCAAAAGCTCTTTTTGAAAAAGTGGCAGCATTACTATAAAAACTACCACCAACCATGTCTGATATCTGGATCATGGCGGTACTGCCTTTTTCAAGACCAATAAAACTTTTTGATAATTTAAAACCACCAGGAACTTCGATGAAGACTTTGGTTCCTTTGATATTTATTTTTTCAGTTTGTTGTGCACAAGAAAATAAAGTGCCAGTAAGAAGAAGTAAAATGTAGGTTTTGGTCATAAAATTTTCACTAAAGTTAAGTTGTAAATGTATGAAAAGATTTTTTTGTGATAGAACAAATCTAGTTTAGTATTTTATTTACTGTGTTACCATTTTAATAGCAAATGATTTAAAGTCAGGAGACTTTTATCAGGTTTATGATTTATAACGATATTACAAAAAAATACGCGAAGTCGGAGACATTCGCGTAGCGGTTTTTGATGAACACTTCGTAGAGCCTTTAGATTTGCAGAATGAGTATGTTTTGCAACACAAATTTCGTCAACCCTTTTTAATATACAAATAAGTTTAAATCACTTCAATGTTATTGTTTTAGGCTTAAAAAGGATAATTACACAGATATATATTTGTTTTTTATCATTGGAGGTAGTAATACTTTCATACAACTTTGTCCTATTGTAGTTGGATCCCAATAACATTTATGCATTTTTACGATACTTAATGATAAAAAAGTAATGGGATTCATTGCTTTGTCGGACGTAATTTCATAATTGATGTTTTCAGGCAAGAGGTAAACATTTTTGATACCAAATTCTGCTTCACCTCGGTTATCATCACATCTATAGTTTGTTGCAAAAACATCGGATACGGAATATATATTTATCCATTTTAGAGAGTCTTTCATTATTTCACATCTTCTATTATAAAAAGATGGATAATAAGCATTAATAAATTCAAAAGGATTTCCTGTAGTTATGAGTAGTTTAGTTAAGTTTTGGATATTATCAGAAGGAGGTATTTCGGCTATTGGAAAGAGAGCATCTATAGCCAGAATGCTCCCAAAGCTATAAGTGTGAAAATGTATTTCTGGATTAGTCTCATTTTCGGCAATGTATTCTATTAAAAGATCAAGGTTTCCCAATAAAATTTGACTTTGTTCGCCATTATTAATGTAGGCATCGACACAAGCAAATTCGGTAGATAAAGAAGTAATTATGGTTTTGGACTGGGGTATGAGAACCAAAAGCAGCGTGGTAATTGGTAATGTGATTTCTCCCAATGCTCTAATGTTTTCGATATAATGATTTATATTTTCAGATATTATTTTAGAGTAACGATCTATAAAATCTTTAAAAGATTCTTTTGCTATTGGCTTGTTGGGTAATGTTGTTTTATTGGTTGTTGCTGTTTTATTGTGTGATATTGTTTTATTGTGTGATATTGTTTTGTGGATATTTTCCTTTTTTTCAACAGTTAATATACTAACTGCTGAAGGAACTAAAAAAAGAACAGATAAGGATATTAGAAAAATGATAAAGAATGCATAAAAAGTTTGATAAGGCCTGTCAAATCCATTACTATTAACCATTCTTAGTATAATCTGCGGTATTTTTTTTATCACCAGTACAGAAAGAATTAGAGTTTTAAAAAGAATATTATATTGATTAAATTTATCTGTTAATATTTTATGATACTGAAAATCAAATATCTTATAAATGGTTTCTTCTGTATTTGTTTTTTTATCTTTTTTAACGATACTAACTACTGTGCTTTCTTTTTCAGGGCGATATAATATTTTTTTTGTCTCAATTAAATATTCAAAGCCAGTTGTCTTAAAGCTCAATTCATTTTTAAGCCTTTCGCTATATTTTTCTACGGTTTCATTATCAATAGATTGCCCGAGACCTGTAATGTATATTCCTATTTTAGTTGTCATAATAGTTGTAGTTGATTATAAATTGATAGTTGTAATGGTTTAGGTTTATCTATTATTGAGCTTCCCACCCTTTACTGTCTTTTTTGTTAATTCCCCATCTTATTCCTAAAAGCGAAACTAAATCTTTTGATGAATTTGAAGTGAAATTTTTTCCAAAACCACCTGTTAGATAATAATTAGAGTTAATCTTATATTGTACTATTCCAACAGATCTATAGTCTTTTCCATTACCATTTCTTTTGATATATTCATAACCAAATGAAATAGCATCGATGTCGATTTGTATTTTACAGCCATAATCAAAATATTCAATTTGATCTGAAAAACTTGAAGTTAAATTGTTGTAAACAGAATTGTCTTTTATGTATCTGATAAAGCCATAAAGATTAAGATAATTATTTTCCACTTTTGGAGAAAAAGTAAGAGTACTCCAAACACCAACTCTATCCTGTTGGTTGTTTCCATGAGTATTGTCCGAATATAAAGTGCTGTAGGCCGCTGCAAAATCAAGTGTTAATAATGGCTTTTTTAATATTTCGGCGAAATCATCTGCATTTTTTTTCGATTCAGTTGGTAAAGAGTCTAATACTTTAATGTATTGACTATCATATTCTAAGGAAGATTGATTTAAATTTGGAAATTTTTTTGCCATTATTGATTTTGCTTCGGCTTCCAATTGTTCAGTTGTTTTTCTAATTGATAGGTAAGCTGCTTTTATGTTTTCTGGCTTTGATCGAAAAACTGTTAAAATATTCACATTAAATCCTGCTGCTAAATTTGTTGTACTGTCAGTTTGATTTACTACAGCTGAAACATTAGGTCTTAAAAGTTTGTTTATGGTAGCTTGTTTAAGATCATTAATGTTTTTTCCAAGACCGTAATATTCCAAACCATTAAGTTTTCCTTTATTTAGGCTAAAGTCAAGTGAGATATTTGATAAATTTTCAGTATTTATATTGAAATCTTTACAGTCGGTATTTGAAGTAATTATTGCAGCAGTATTATCAAGTAGTGATAAAGCTGTAGAGTTCAGGATTTGAACACTTTTTAAGTCAACTGATTTGGCAGTGTTTTGAGAGAAACAAATTTGGATAAGTACGAAAAAGAGTAGAGTAAATGTTTTTTTCATATTAAGTCAATTAAAGCTTTAAAATAAATAAGTTCTTTACTTTTAATAATAGCCGGTCCAAAATCATATGTTGTAAATGATTGACTTCCCCCATTGGAATCTTCTAAGTAATATGTGAAAATCAATTTTTTTGCCTTTTCCATAATTACATCACCTGAAAGTGTATTTAATGATTTGTAACTAATATAAGTTTCAAAGATTAAAAGACCCTCGTTATGTTTGAACCATTGAGTTAAAGGAATAGATGCATCAGTGAGATGCATCGGTGTTGTAAATATTGAAGCCTGGGGATTTATTCCATTTTGTAAATCTAGGAATACTTTTGTGTATAATGGTATAAAACCCAAATTGTTTGACAAATCAAAATGGATTCTTATATCATCGCAATTATTAGTATTATAAGTTTTCATAATTTATAAAATTTAAAATTTGATCAAATTTCTTAGTTTTTAGCTTTTCTGTATTTTTTTTCATCTGTTTAGCCTACAAATCTGCCCCAAAGAGCATCGGCTCTATTGAATACATTTGGTGCTGTTTCTTCTATGGAATAGCCAAGTTTCGATTGGTTTCCAGAACTGCAATGAATAACTTTGCTCATTACTCCATTATGCACTTCGCTAACAATACCTACATGACCTATTTTTGGACCATTTCCATAAACCACTATGCATCCGGGTTCTGGACTGGTAAGGCGTTCAAATATTCCGCTAGTGCTGTTTATGTCATCCTCCATTGAGTCCGTATAAATCCATCCACCATGCTTTGCATAAAATGGAATGGTGGTTTTTCTGTTTAAGCCCAATACCCAACATACAAACCCGCTGCAATCGCAAAGTTTATTACGTGTCGGTAAATTATCTTCGGGATGATTACCTCCTTCACCTAACTTATAATTAATTCCATGGTTAATAGCTGATTTTGCTCTGCTTAAAATAGCTTCGACTCCTTTGCTGAAATTGAATTCAGCACCAGCGGGCACATCCTGAATATTAGGTATCACTATAATTTGTCCTATATGTATAAAATCTATATTCTTTATTTGTGGGTTAACACTCAATAGAAGTTTAAGACTGATCTTATTTTTCTGTGCGATTTTTGAAAGGGTATCACCTGATTTGATATTGTATTTCATGATTTATTTGTTTTTTTGAGTTGATTTCAATCTCTTTGATTTTTTATTAATAGTTTATGAATAAAAACTGACCTTGTTTTTTTTTTTAATTATTGAACTTTAATATTTTTCTATAATTTAATTGCTTTCTTTCCCTCTTTTCGGCTTACGAGGGTTTATTCATTCCTAAATCTTTACAAATTCACCGCTGCCAGCATCATACTTCATAGAAAACTTACCTAAATCGGTTAGCTTTTTTATTGTACTTCGTACAGTATTTATTCTGGTTTGATAATTTGTGTTGCCTATTGTACATAAGTTAGAAAAGGCTTTGTCATAATTACCATTGGTGTTAAGAGCTAGTGCAATACGGTCACTTTTAGCTCTTCCCTGGTGTCGAATATCACAAACCATTTGGCATACATTTGCCGGTACATTATTTAATCCATATCGTTTATGATAGGATTTCATGTTTTCTTTGTACATCTCAATTGCGGTTGCAACTTGTGTTTTTCTGTGATTGGCATCATTTGTAGCCCAGTGAACAAATCTTGCAGCACATATTAATTCTTGATTTTCTATATCATTTAGTGTGGGGTTGAGATAATCCATCAGAGCCTGTGAACTGGAATCATTCTCTAAAGGGGAAAGTATCCCATTGGAAGATTTATAAAAAATCCTGTTATTCGATAAAACTAATTTTGGGAAGTATTCGGATGCATTGGGTAATTGTAAAAGCTTTTTGAAAAATTTTACAAAATCACCATTTGGGACATGTGCTGCATACTGCATAAAACTAAAAGTAAACTGTGCTCTGTCATACGTATTTAAACATTTGAAAGAGCCTGAACTTTCTGCCAAAGCTGTAGGATAAATAAAATAAGCCCAAAAGCCATATTCTGTAGTATAATCTTCTGGTTTGTAAATTATTCCGGCAGTAACTGAGGTGTTGAATAATCCAACATTTCCATCATATCTGGTTTTACTGCCAATAGTAAATTTTGTTTCAGTTGAATTAATGCGTTGAGCATTAAAAACTGTCCTTCCATTAGGAGTTACAGCACTTGTAATAGAAAAATCAATTGCCATAGTATCATGTTTTTAAAATTATTGTAAGGTTCTTTTTTTACTAATTTTAATCTACTGCTGGGTGAATTGGAGCGTATTTATATTTATAAAAGACTGATTTTTTATACTGCCTTTTCAATAAGATTATTTTTAAATGGTTTGACAATATTAACAATTATTTAAGAAACGACACTAAGTGTTTATACGGGTTTTTATTACAAAAAAGCAAAATAAAAAAATCCCAACCATTTAAAGTTGAGATTTTTATATATCATACTAACAGAATTCTACTTAAAAAAACTATCCAATAAAATCTGATATTTCCTTCCTATAGGGACAACCTCCCCATTTGACATAGTAAGATTTTTAAAAGTTACAGCAGTAATTTTAGCAACGTTTACAATAAAAGAACGATGCACTTGTATAAAGCTGCTGCAGTTAATTTCTGAGGTGATACTCGAAAGCGAACCGTAAATAATAACAGGCGATTTGAGTTTGGTACTGTAGAGTTTCATGTAATTACCCAGGCTTTCGATATAGATAATATCATGGAGTGGCATATCGGCCATTTGTCCGTTTGCGCGGTAGGAGAAGACTTTTGTGTTGGTGTTGGTTTCCTTCTTCAGGTTGTTTCCGGAGAAATAGGTTTTGGCTTTTTCTATGGCTTTGGCAAATTTTTCGAACGAAATGGGTTTCATCAAATAGTCAATCGCATCGTTTTGGTAAGCCGAAAGGGCATAATCAGAATAAGCCGTGGTGACAATCGTGAGTGGACGGTTGGGTTGGAGTTCCATTAATTCGACACCTGAAATTACGGGCATATTAATATCCAGAAAAATAATATCATAGCAGTTCTCATTGAGCATTTTTACAGCTTCCATGCCACTAAAGGCGCTTCCGGAATGTTCCAGTTCTTCAAATTTCGAGATATGCGAAGCAAGCGCTTTATGTGCCGGCGATTCGTCGTCTATGATAAGACAGCGGTAGGTAAGTGCCATATACTTAATTTTACAACAAACATATTTTTCTCTTTTTTACAACTCAAATCGTGTTTTAAACCGTAAACTTCCAGACGTCTTTTTAGGTTTTCAATTCCAATTCCGGTACTCGAAAGCCTTGATCCGGATTCCAGATAATTGTTTTTTAGGGTAAAAGTCAAATTTCGGCATTTTACTTTTAAATCCAGTATAATAAAAGGTTCAGCGGTTTCGGCAGAAAATTTCACTGCATTTTCTACCAAAGGTAAAAAGAACAAAGGCGGAATCTCGATTTCATCAAAAGCACCTTCAAAATTTTGGTTCACCGCAAGGCGTTCATTTCTAAACGTATAATATTCAATATATTTCTTTATGAAAGCAATTTCTTCTTCTACCAAAACATAATCTTTTTTGGTGGCTTCAATCTGGTAACGCAGCATGTCTGAAAGATTTAGAATTCTGTCCGGAACTTTATCCGGTTCTGAAAGAGACTCTCCGTAAAGATTGTTCATCGCATTCAGTAAAAAATGCGGATTCAGCTGCTGTTTTAAAAATGAAAGCTCCGACTTGAAATTCATGATGTCCTTATCCGTCTGCATCACTTTTTTGGTAATGACAATATGAATAAAATAGAAAAACATTCCGTTAATGATAAGCGATAATATTTGGAGCGTTTTGAGATTTCCTAATCCAACCAAAGGGAAAAACCAATTCATGAAATAGTAAAAAGCAGTCCAGTAAACGATAAGAAGCAGAAAAAACAGCTTAAACTTTTTCTTGAATAAAAACGGCCTGATGATGTACATATTAAAAACCGTGATCCAGATAATACAAGGAAAATAGCCAACGGCTATTTTTTTGAGGATATACGTCCATGTGTGTCCGTCAAGTTTTACTTCGTCATAAACACAGGCCAAAATAACCAGATATACAATGGCATTAACGATGAGGTTCCTGAGGAAAAAGTTTTGATAAATTTTGAGAATCTTCATAACGGCAAAATTAGGCTAATATTATAGTTTATAGTTATTTGGAGCATAAAAATTATACAAACGCCATTCGTATAAATCATACGCCACTGGTATAAAATTACTATTATAATAAGAACTTGTAAGTTACTTTTGAGCCGGGTTTTAATCACTATTAAAAAACGTATACCAGTTTATGAAATCAAAAATCATTTCGTTAATCGTTGTATTTACCTCTTTGCAGAACATAGCCCAGGAAAAAGAGCCAGCTGTTAAAACCTTTGGGAAAGCCATGGTCGACAAATTCCCAACAACCAGAACTTTTGATGTGCAATATGAAGCATTAGGACCATCCAATTATGATTCGGAATTATTTGGGAATAAATTTGAAAGAGGCCGAATTGAAAGCCACAGCCGATTGAAAGCCGCTTTTAATATGCCTTTTTACGCTTCAAAATCAAAAAAACTGGTAGTGACAAGTTCACTGCGCTATAAGTATGAGAGTTATAGTTTTGGAGATATTTACAATTATAACAGCACGCAAACCTATACCAGAGGAACTGAAGATTTTCATTATTGGGCGGGGGCTGTAAGCGCAACGTATATGTCAACTCTTTTTAAAAAACCGGTGATTTACAACGCTACAGTAAGTGTTGATGGAAATGAAGATGATTTACAGCGATTAAAAGGACTTGTGTCGGCAGTAATTGTGCTAAAAAGAACACCAAATACTACCATTACAGTTGGTGCTCTGGGATTGTTAGATCCGTCATCGATTGTTCCGGTAACCCCTGTTTTTACGCTGAACCATAAATTTAAAGATTCAAAATGGGATATGGATTTTATTTTACCGCAGCGCCTTTTATTTAGAAGGGAATTGTTAGAAAACGGAAGAATCTCTTTTGGAACAGAATTAAACTCAGAGAGTTTTTATCTCAATTTAGATTCGGCAACCTTAAAAGGCATTTACGAACTGAATCAGCTGGAATTGAAATCCGGTATTACTTACGAGTATAGTTTTACGCCAAAAATAATTGCATTTGTAAAAGGTGGCGTGAATCATGTTTTAAGCACACGTATTACCGAAAGGGGAGAACGGACCAACAAGTATGTGTATGACCATAAGGAGGATGCGCAGGGGTATTTGAGATTTGGAATTTCGTACAATCTTTTTAATCGAAAATAATAGTTCTTAAGTTTAACTTAAAATTAATAGTATGACAGTTGAAGTTTTTAAAACTAATGTTCAGAAAGAATGTGATAAGGATTATGTCATAAATGTTATTCAGGCTCAATTTCCGGATTATAAAATCAATTTTGATTTAGAAGATTGCGATAAGATATTAAGAATTGAAGGTGTGGAACTGAAGCCTGAAAATATTGTAAAATATGTTAATCATCTGGGATACATTTGTGTTCCGTTAGAATAAAGAATATGATCTATTTTATTATTTTGTGCTTAATGCTCGTACTGGAACAGTTATAGAGGCACAAGTTGTTGTTTTAAAGAAAAGGGTTGTTGATTTTAGGTACAGTGATTCATGAATTTTCGTTTACGTTAGGATTAAGATAATCAATAGTAGTATCGAATGGATAAATTTTGCAATTAAAATTATTTGATTTTTATAACTTTGCAAAATGAAACTAACAGAAACCCTAGAAGATTTTTACACGATAAAAATAAAAGGAATGCCCGAAAATCTTAAAAAAGAGATCGGACATTTTAATGTTTTTAAACTCGATGATTATGTTGGAAGTACTTGTAATCCATTACCTTATACCCGAAAGGACTTTTATAAAATAAGCTTAATCATTGGTAAAAATAAAGTGCATTACGCTGATAAAACCGTCAATATCGAAGATCAGGCTTTGTTTTTTGCAAACCCACAAATTCCTTATAGCTGGGAACATATTGATGAAAATCAGACCGGATTTTTCTGCATTTTTACAGATGCTTTTTTTAATCAGTTTGGAAATTTAAAAGAGTATCCCTTATTTCAACCCGGAGGAAATCCGATTGTGCCTGTTTCAAAAGAATTGGCCGAATCTTTGAAAACCGTTTATTTAAGAATGTTAGACGAAATCAATTCTGATTACACTTTTAAATATGATGTACTCCGGAACCTTGTTTTTGAGATTATTCACTTAGCGTTAAAAGCACAAACGATCACTGCTTCATTATACAGTAAATCAAACGCTACCATTAGGGTTTCATCTTTGTTCCTGGAATTACTGGAAAGACAGTTTCCGATTGAATCGATATCACAGCAAATTAATTTTCGTTCACCGTCTGAATTTGCAAGTCAGCTAAATGTGCATGTAAATCATTTAAATAAAGCTTTAAAAGACACCACCGGAAAAACGACTTCACAAATTATATCCGAAAGGATTGTTCAGGAAGCCATGATTCTGCTCAAGCAAACTACATGGAATATTAATGAAATTGCATGGTGTTTAGGTTTCGACGAATTGTCTCATTTCATCAATTTCTTTAAGAAAAATGTTCAGGTTTCACCTAAAACGTATCGTGTAACTGAAATTGTTTGATTTTTGTAACTTTTTGTTTGATTGCTTTAATTTTCAGAATTACTTCGCCGATACCTTTGTACCATATTAAATGTAAAAATTTAGAATCATGGAAAACAACAAAGTTTGGCTGATCACAGGTGCTTCAAAAGGACTTGGATTAGAATTAACAAAAAAATTATTGGCAGAAGGTAAAAAAGTAGCGGCAACATCAAGAAGCGAAGAAGCCTTAATTAAAGCATTGGGTAATCCGTCTGAAAACTTCCTTCCATTAGAAATGGATTTAGTAGACGAAAAAAGCGTAAAAAATGCAATAGAAGTAACAGTAAGTCATTTTAAGACCATTGATGTTTTGGTCAATAATGCAGGTTATGGTTTATTAGGGGCATTAGAAGAATTAACAGATGCCGAATCCAGAAAAAATTATGAGGTAAATGTTTTTGGATTATTGAATGTGATCAGAAATACGATGCCTTATATGCGAGCTAACAAATCTGGGCACATATTCAATATTTCTTCTGTTGGAGGTTATTATGGAGAATTTCCGGGTTGGGGAGTTTATTGCTCAACAAAATTTGCCGTTGCAGGTTTAACAGAATCTTTGGCAGCAGAAGTAAAACCTTTCGGGATTCATGCTACAATTGTTTATCCGGGTTATTTCAGAACCGATTTCTTAAAAGAGAGTTCTTTATTATTGCCACAGAGCCCAATTGCAGCTTATAAAGAAGTGAGGCAATCTGAAAATGCCCATAAAGAAGATATAAACCAAAATCAGCCTGGTGATCCTGAAAAATTAGCTGATGCTTTAATCAAAATGAGTACGGAAGAAAATCCTGCATTGCATTTATTTTTAGGTCAGGATGCTTACGATATGGCTAATAAAAAGATTGAAAGCGTTCAAAAAGAATTAGAACAATGGAAATCAGTTTCTGTTTCAACTGGTTTTTAATAGGGTCTCAAATTTAATAATAAAAGTTCGTCACGAATTACACAAAAAATTCCACAAATTTTTCAGCTGCATCAGGTAGAAATTAATTAGTGTTAATTTTCGTAATTCGTGGCGAAAACTTTTATAGTGCTTGTGTATTGCTAATTTTTCAACATATTTTCTACTTCACTCAATTTCCCATCTACTTCGTCAATTTGTAAACCTAGAATATGGGCAATTAATGGATAAACGGAAACGTTTTGAAACGATTTTACTTCTTTATCAACTTTAAAAGCAGGGCCTTTTGCATAAAAAATAGCCTGCATGTCTTTTTCTTTGTTGTCATAACCGTGCGTTCCGCCTTTTATATGTTGCGTTTTGTTATTCACTAAACTATATCCTTTTTTGGCTTCAATAACAAAATCATGCACACGCGGATTATTCCCGTAATGCAATCTTTTTGGGACTTCATTTGATCTCCAGAATTTAATGTGTGGCACTTTTTTTAAGGCGTTTGCAATAGAATCCTGAAATCCCGGTTTTGACTGTAAACTCATAATTGGGTTAATGACTGCCTTATAACCTAGCCATTCTGGTTTTAGATAATCTAAAATGGCTACTTTTTTATCATTGCTGATATCTGTCATTCCGTGATCAGAAACAATAATTAAGTTAATTTGTTTTCCGATGGCTAACTGATTCAGTTTAGCAGATAAGTGTCCCATAACCGAATCCATTTTGTGAACCATTTTTTTATTTTCAGGAGAAAGTGGGCCAAAATTATGTCCCGTATGATCAGGTTCGTCAAAATATAAAGTAATTAAATGAGGACGTTCTTTTTCAGGAAGCTGCAGCCATTTTATGACCGTATCGATTCTGGTTTCATATGGGATTTTACCATCGTATTTTTTGTAATATGTTGGTCTTTTTTGATCGGTATCAGATCCTGGCCAGAAAAAAGAAGCTGTTTTTACACCTTGCTGCTCAGCCACATTCCAAATCGGATTTCCACCATAAAATCTCGAATCATTTTTAGCGTTCGTTGATAAAGCAAAAGATTCGTTTAAAGCAGCATCATAAAAAACGTTATTGATAATGCCGTGATGATCCGGATATAGGCCGGTAACTATAGAATAATGATTAGGGAAAGTTTTGCTCGGATAAGAAGGCTGCATCGATCTGGCATGAACACCTTCTTTTGCAATTTGATTCATATTCTTAAGTTTAAAATGTTTGGCATAATCCCAACGAAACCCATCCATAGAAACTAAAACGACGTAAGCGTTTTTCTCAGATTGAGAATGTAAAAGAGATGATGTAAGCAGGCAGAAAGTAACAGATAAAAGTTGAATAGTAAGTTTTCTCATTTTGCAATTTTAATGTAGCTGCAAAGGTATTGATAAACGATTCTTTAATGAAAAAGAGTATGTTAAACTAAAGAAAAGTTTGCTGCGAATTAAGAAAATAGTTTGACACGAATTAGCACGAATTAGCACGAATTAATTTTAATGATTCCGAATAAAAAATTAGCGAAAATTTGTAGAAAAAAAACCGCCAGATAGAATTTTCTATCTGGCGGTCTATAATGTAAGAAGTAAAGAACGATTACATCATTCCTGGCATACCGCCACCCATTGGCATACCGCCAGCGCTTTCTTCTTTAATATCAATTAATGCACATTCTGTAGTTAAGATCATTCCCGCAACAGACGCAGCATTTTCTAACGCTACACGAGTTACTTTTTTAGGATCAATAATACCAGCCTTAAGCATGTCTACATATTCGTCAGTTTTGGCATTGTATCCAAAATCACCAGAACCTTCACCTACTTTAGCAACAACTACAGAACCTTCAAGACCTGCATTTTCAACAATAGTTCTTAATGGAGATTCAATAGCACGGGCTACAATCTGAATTCCGGTTGCTTCGTCAGCATTGTCAGCTTTAATATCGGCTAATGCAGCTTTTGCTCTTAACAAAGCAACACCACCACCAGCAACAATTCCTTCTTCAACAGCAGCACGGGTTGCGTGTAAAGCATCGTCAACTCTGTCTTTTTTCTCTTTCATCTCAACTTCAGAAGCTGCACCAACATAAAGAACAGCAACACCACCGGCTAATTTAGCCAAACGCTCCTGCAATTTTTCTTTATCATAATCAGATGTAGTAGTTTCCATCTGACCTTTAATTTGGTTTACTCTGTTTTTGATGATATCAGCTTCACCGGCACCACTTACAATTGTAGTGTTATCTTTATCGATAGAAACTCTTTTTGCAGTTCCTAACATTTCGATAGTAGTGTTTTCTAAAGTATAACCTCTCTCTTCAGAGATTACAGTTCCGCCAGTTAAAATAGCGATATCTTCTAACATTGCTTTTCTTCTGTCTCCAAAACCAGGAGCTTTCACAGCTGCAATTTTAAGGGCACCTCTTAATTTGTTTACTACAAGAGTTGATAAAGCTTCTCCGTCAACATCTTCAGCAATAATCAATAATGGTTTTCCAGATTGGGCAACTGGCTCTAAAACCGGTAGTAATTCTTTTAAAGAAGATACTTTTTTGTCGTATAATAAGATATATGGACTGTCAAGTTCAACTTCCATTTTCTCAGGGTTTGTTACGAAGTAAGGAGAAAGATATCCTCTGTCAAATTGCATTCCTTCAACAACATCCACAAAAGTGTCAGTTCCTTTAGCCTCTTCAACAGTAATAACACCTTCTTTACCCACTTTTGCAAAAGCAGTAGCGATTAGTTCCCCAATCACTTCGTCGTTATTTGCAGAGATAGAAGCAATTTGTTTGATTTTATCAGAATCACTTCCAACTACTTTAGCTTGTTTTGCCAAGTCAGCAACGATAGCTTCAACAGCTTTATCGATACCACGTTTCAAATCCATTGGATTTGCACCTGCAGCAACGTTTTTTAAGCCTTCTTTTACGATTGCCTGAGCTAAAACTGTAGCAGTTGTAGTTCCGTCACCCGCTAAATCATTGGTTTTAGAAGCAACTTCTTTCACCATTTGAGCACCCATGTTTTCTAATGGGTCTTTTAATTCGATTTCTTTTGCAACAGAAACACCATCTTTAGTAACTGTTGGTCCACCAAATGATTTTCCGATAATTACGTTACGACCTTTTGGTCCAAGGGTTACTTTTACAGCATTTGCTAATGCATCAACACCACGTTTTAATCCGTCACGTGCTTCAATATCAAATTTTATATCTTTTGCCATTCTATTTTTGCTTTAGGCAGGAGGCATTAAGCTTTAGGCTTTTCCTACTGCGGAATTAATATTTGTTTTAATTTGTAAATTTTGCTTTTTATACTGTTAATTTTTTCTATTTGATTCTCTGCAATTTCATTTATTTAGATATTGCAAATCTTTAGCTAAAATCAAAAGATATTCTGTTTCATTTGCTGAACCTAAAGCTATGTTGAGAAATTGATTAAATTCTTTGTCACTATTTCTTCCACATCCCTCGCTAATATTGGTTGGGATTGATGAAGATGCCCTTCTAATTTGACTTGTTAATCCATATAATTCTTCCTTTGGAAAATAGAAGTCGATTTATAGATTTCTAAAGTAAAAGAATGACTTAGCTGCCAAATGTTTCTTAAATTTTCTCATTTTTAGTTTGCTTTAAGCTTTAGCCAATAGGTTATACGCTTTTATGGAAGCTTATAGCTTATGGCTTATAGCATAAAGCGATTTAGATTATCGCAAGGATATCATCCTCACGCATGATCAAATAATCAGTTCCTTCCAGTTTTAATTCTGTTCCTGCATATTTACCGTAAAGGACAGTATCACCAATTTTTACGGTCATAGTGTGATCTTTAGATCCGTTTCCTACTGCAACTACAGTTCCTTTTTGGGGTTTTTCTTTGGCAGTATCCGGAATAAAAATCCCTGAGGCAGTTTTGGTTTCAGCTGCAACAGGCTCAATAAGTACGCGATCTGAAAGCGGTTTAATGTTTAAGGCCATGATTTTATATTATTATAGTTATACGTTTTTTAATGTTCTATTTATCTTTCAGAAATTGTGCCATGCTATTTTAACTGACATTTTTTCCTAAAAAAAATGCCAGCTTTGACAGGCTGGCATTTCATTTATATATTTAAACTATTATTTAGCTGCGGGAGTTGCCGGAGCCGGAGTTTGTGGAGCCGGGGTAGCTGGAGTAGCAGCTGCCGGAGTTTCCGTTTTTTCAATAATTTTAGAGTCGGTATCACTTAAAGATCCTGTAAAACTCAAGCTTGAAAGCAAGATTAAAGCAATCAGAATAGTAGCAAGTGTCCAGGTACTTTTATCTAAGAAGTCAGTTGTTTTTTGTACCCCGCCCAACATTTGAGTTCCGCTGATAGTAGAAGACAATCCACCTCCTTTTGGGTTTTGCACCATGATTACTATGATCAATAGAAAACAAACTATTGTGATTAAAACTAAAAAAATTGAAAATGTGCTCATTGTTTAATTATTATTGTTATTTTGTTGTAAAATCTTTATATCCGAAATACGGTCTGCAAAGAAACTAATTTTTTCTGGATATTTCAAAATTAATATTTCATATGCCTGAATCGCTTTTGTATATTTTTTTTGTTCCAAATAGACCCTGGCTAATGTTTCGGTCATTAAATAAGAATTCTCTTCTTCATTAATGTTGAATTGTACCGTTGGAATTATTGGAGTTTGTTTAATTGGTGGGATTTTCGGGTTTGTTTTAATGAAATTATCGATTATTTCTTCCTTTTTCTTTTTCTCTTCATCAACTGTTTCTGTTCGGGCCGGAATTTCGATAATTGGTTCAGGAATTTTCTCTGCTTCCTTTACATTTTCTGCAGGACCATCAACTGTTCTGTCAATTGGTTCTGTTCTGGCTAATTGAAGCCATTCCTGAAAAGAGTGTGTTTCATTAACCGAAAAATCAAGAGGCCTCCCTATTTCAAGATTTTCTTCAGCTTTTTTTACCGGTTCATTAACAAGTTTAAGTGTCTCTTCAACAGTTTCTGGCTCTTCATAAACAATGTTTGAAGTTTCGATTGTCGAAACTGTCTTCGACTCTTCAATAGCATCAATCGGCAATTCACTGCTTTTTTCTTCTTCCCAAACTACTGCTGTGGTATCCGGTATCGAAATTATATCAGACTCTTCTATTACATGAATGGCTACTTCGTTAGTTTTTTGAATTTCTTCAAAAACGATTGTCGAAGTTTCTTTAGAAGTTAGTGTTGGTTCTTCAATAACAGGATCAATTTCAATTTCGATACTTTTTTGTATTTCTTCCCACACTACTGCTGTAGTATCAGGTATAACGATTATTTTGGATTCCTCTACCGGATGAAATGTTGTTTCTTCAACCTCCTCAAATACAACTGATGTTTTCTCTTGCTCAGCAATTACAGGAGGCTGTTCAATAATTTGATGAGTTAAGTCTTCTTCGATTTTTACAGGCTCTTCATAAAAAACAGGTGCGTCAACTAAAAAAGATTTTGATTCAATAGGTGTATCCTCTATTTTAACCGGTTCGTCAAAAATAACAGTTTCAGCTTCTTTTTTTGGAGTTAGGGCAGATTGTTCAATTGGCAGGTCTTCCGTTTTTATCGTTTCGTTGTAAACTACGCCCGTAGCTTCTTTTATAGAATCTAAAATGGACTGCTCAACAGGATCAATTCGGACTTCGATAATTTTTTTGAATTCTTCAGAAGAAACAATCTCGCTTCCATACACTGAAATATTCATAAGGTCACGAATTTTACGATCGTAAAATTCATCCTGAATAGAGGTAAAAGTTTCTGAGGTAATAAAATCAAATAAAACAGACCGGTCAGTTGTATGAGCGGCTGTAACTTTTAAGGCATAATTATACTTAAAGCTGTTTTGATTGTAAAGCCCTTTTAATCGCAATGCACGCGCACTTTGAAAATATGGAAATTCATTCAAAACACTTCCTAATGCCTCCGCCTGCTTTTCTGTAATAGCATCGGGCTTGTTCATTAAGTAGGTATAATCAGTTACATTCATTTTTTTTGTTTAATCGTCTAATTGTTTATTTGTTTAATAGGAGACTTTGTTAGTTAAATCATTTTTATCGCTTTAGTGAATAAACGATTTAACAGTTAAACCAAAAATTACCATTTGGCTAATGACTCGTTAAAAATATCCTGTGTGATTCTTTCAAAAATATCCCTGATAGCTTCAGTTAATACGGAGCCTACCAATTGTTGCTGTGCAGGATAATCATGATAAAATTCGAATGTTTTTTCAAAATCATCAGTTTCTTTATTTTTATTGGTAAAACGAACCATTACACGAATTGTCAAACGGTTTTGTGAAGCCTGCTGATCTGCAGTTGCAGTCATTGGTGTAACTCTGTAATCTGTGATTTCGCCTTCATAAAACAAATCACCATTGGTGCTGACTAAGTTTAAATTGGTTTGATTCATGATTAAATCCTGCAAAGCCAGTGTAAACTCTCTATCGATTCCTGGTTCAATCAAATCAGCGTTATTTTGAAAAAAGTTAACCTGAAACGTTTTTCCATCAATGGGCGAAGCACCTGTAAAGTTGTAAATCGAACAGCTGTTGAATGTAAATAAGCAAATGATTGCTAATAAAATATATAATTTTTTCATAAAATCTATAGTAAATTCCAATTTTCTAAATTCCAAATCCAATTTTATTTTTTTTCAAATATAGTAATTTGGAATTTGGAATTTATTTTTTGGAATTTGAATTTATTTATTTTTACAAATCGAATTGTTTGATTTTTCGGTATAACGTTCGTTCAGAAATACCTAATTCGTCGGCAGCTGCTTTTCGTTTCCCTTTATTTTTTTCTAATGATTTTTTTATCATCTCGATTTCTTTTTGTTCCAAACGTAAAATTTCTTCCTCTTCAATAGTTTCGGCAAACAAATAGTTGTCATCCTGTATCTGATAATTGTCTTCACGGGTTGAAGGAGTCATAACGGCCGTTCTTGGTTCTTCTTCAAAATCTATTTCGCTTTCGTTTTCCTGTGAACCATATATTTTCTGAATTAAATTAGGATTAATGTCCTGCGCTTTTGTGCCGTTTTTCATCAATTCTAAAGTAAGTTTTTTTAAGTCATTCAAATCACTTTTCATATCAAAAAGAACTTTGTACAAGATGTCTCTTTCGGTACTGAAGTCGCTGTCTTTCTTTTTGTCATTAATAACAGAAGGCAAATTTGTCCCTTCGGTGGGTAAATACGATTGTAAAGTCGCCAGTGTAATGTCCCGGCTAGTTTCTAAAACAGAAATTTGCTCCGCTACATTTCGCAACTGACGAATGTTTCCGTTCCATCTGAATTTTTGCAAAAGTTGAACCGCCCCATCATCTAATTTCAATGGCGGCATTTTGTATTTATGAGCAAAATCGGCAACAAATTTTCTAAATAACAAATGAATGTCTTCATTTCTTTCACGCAATGGCGGTAACGTAATTTCAACAGTAGTCAAACGATAATATAAATCCTCACGAAATTTTCCTTTTTCGATGGCATTAAATAAATTCACGTTTGTTGCAGCTACAATTCTCACATTGGTTTTTTGAACCTGAGATGAACCTACTTTTATAAACTCACCATTTTCCAATACACGAAGCAAACGAACCTGAGTTGTTAAAGGCAATTCGCCCACTTCATCTAAGAAAATAGTTCCGCCATCGGCAACTTCAAAATAACCTTCACGCGTACTTGTTGCACCTGTAAAAGCACCTTTTTCGTGACCAAAAAGTTCACTGTCAATGGTTCCTTCCGGAATGGCCCCACAGTTTACAGCAATATATTTACCATGCTTTCTGTGCGAAAGCGTATGAATGATTCTCGGAATATTCTCTTTACCTACACCACTTTCCCCGGTTACCATTACTGAAATGTCAGTAGGAGCAACCTGAATGGCTTTTTCAATGGCACGATTTAATTTCGGATCATTTCCAATAATCTCAAATCGTTGTTTTATTGCTTGAACTGTTTCCATGTATTTACTTTATCTTTTGCCACGAATTTCACGAATTATCTCTAATTTTTGAAATTGGGTTAATGAACAACTCTTTTATGCTGTAGTGATTTATTATTAAAATTGACTATAATTCCTAAACCACTATCTGCTAGTTTTAAATAATTTATTGTTTGAGCGGTATGTTCGTCAATGATATCCTTTGATGCTTTTATTTCCAAAATGATTTCATCATAAACTACAAAATCAGCATAAAATTTATGTGTTAAAATAATGTCTTTATATTGAATATCATATTTTTTTTCTCTTTCAAATGGAATATTATGTTTGTTGAATTCATATTCTAAAGCATCTTTGTAAACAATTTCAAGAAGCCCTCCTCCAAGTATTCTATGAACTTCCATACAAATACCTATAATTTTAAAATATTCCTCTTTCCTATATAATTCCATATTTTGTTTTAAATTGTCTGAATTATAAAATTAGTTTAATTCTTAAATAATTAAAGAAAAAAATTAGAGATAATTCGTGTAATTCGTGGCAAAAAAACTTAATTCATATCAGAATAGCCCACCGCTTCTCCTTTAAGAGTTCCGCTAGTGCAGCTTGTGATTTTGACATTTACAAAATCACCAATCTTATAATCTTCTTTCGGAAAAACTACCGTAATACTCTGAGAGTTTCTTCCGGAAAATTCCTCTATTGATTTTTTTGAAACTTTCTCTATAAGAACTTCAACTACTTGTCCTATAAATTCCTCGCTTCTAAACCAGGCATGTTTTTGCTGTAAATCGACAATTTCCTGTAATCTTCTGGCTTTTGTTTCTTCCGGAACATCATCTTCCATTTTTCTTCCTGCCAAAGTTCCCGGACGTTCAGAATAGGAATACATATAACCAAAATTATATTTCACATATTTCATTAAACTCATCGTATCTTGATGATCTTGTTCCGTTTCTGTTGGGAAACCGGCAATCATATCCTGCGAAATTGATGCATTCGGAATAATAGCCCTGATTTTATCAATCAGAGTCATATATTCTTCACGCGTGTGCAGACGATTCATTTCTTTTAAAATTCTGTTGCTTCCGGATTGTACCGGTAAGTGGATATGTTTGCAAATATTCGGATGTTTCGCAATAACATGCAGTACACTTTCGTGCATATCCTGCGGATTAGAAGTCGAAAACCGAATACGCATTTTAGGAAATCCAACAGCCACCATCTCCAACAATTGATCAAAATCAACTGCCGTTGCTTTTTGCATTTCAGAAGCGTTTTCAAAATCTTTTTTCAAACCGCCGCCGTACCAAAGGTAACTGTCAACGTTCTGACCCAAAAGGGTAATTTCCTTAAAACCGTTGTCCCACAAATCCTGAATTTCTTTCATGATACTTTGCGGCTCACGGCTACGCTCACGTCCACGTGTAAAAGGCACAACGCAAAACGTACACATATTATCACATCCACGGGTAATCGAAACCAAAGCTGTAATCCCGTTACTCATCAAACGAACCGGCGAAATATCTCCGTATGTTTCCTCTTTCGATAAAATTACATTAATGGCGTCACGTCCTTCCTCAACTTCTGCCAGTAAATTCGGCAAATCTTTGTAGGCATCAGGTCCAACCACAAGATCGACTATTTTTTCTTCCTCCAGAAACTGACTTTTTAAACGCTCGGCCATACAGCCCAAAACGCCTACTTTCATTTTTGGATTAATACGCTTTACCGCATTATATTTTTCCAGACGTTTACGAATTGTCTGTTCTGCCTTATCCCGGATCGAGCAGGTATTCACTAATACTAAATCGGCATCTTCAAGTGTTTGGGTGGTATTGTAGCCATTAATGGACAAAATCGAAGCTACAATTTCACTGTCCGAAAAATTCATCGCACAACCGTAACTTTCTATAAAAAGCTTTTTGGTATTCTCAGGTTTATTTTCTAAAACAAGACTTTCGCCCTGTTTGCTTTCTTCAATAATCTTTTCCATTTTGTAATTTCAAAGTGCAAAGATAACGCAAAAGGTATAAAGATGACAAGATGTCAGATAAAGAATTAACAAAAATTAAGAATTGCAGAATGCTGATTAGTGATTTAAGATTTCACTAATCGTAGCTTTAAATATGTGATGCGTTAGTTTTTCAATCAAAAATCAGCAATCGTTAATCTTTAATCAAATCAGAAGCTGTTTCCGGCTTTCCGTTTCAAGTCCTCATAAAAAAAGTAAAAGTTTCCAATGTTTTAAAAAGAGCTTCCGCTGGTCGCTTTTTTAAAACAGGAAACTTTTACTTTTTTTACTCCGGGCTTTACACTGTAATCCGGGCTAGGGCAATCTGAAAATAAAAGAGCTTTTCCCGGACTTAAACCTTTAAAAATTATACCTATATATATTATCAATCTGTTTACAGATAAATCTGTAATTTTTGGAATGATAACTTCAAAATAATTCAAAAATCACTTATCCGGGTTGATATTTAAAAAAAACTTCTACTTTTGTTGCAGAAAAAAAGATCAATGGCAAAGAATTTAGTAATAGTGGAATCACCTGCAAAGGCGAAAACGATAGAGAAATTTCTGGGTAGCGATTTTCAGGTAGAGTCAAGTTATGGTCACATAGCCGACTTACCATCAAAGGAAATCGGAGTAGATGTAGAGAATGGTTTTAAACCTAAATATGAAGTTTCTCCAGACAAAAAAGCCTTAGTAAGTAAATTAAAAGCACTATCTAAAAATGCCGAAATGGTTTGGTTGGCAAGTGATGAGGACCGCGAAGGGGAAGCAATTTCATGGCATCTTGCGGAAGAATTAAAACTGGATAGCAAAAAAACCAAAAGAATTGTTTTTCACGAGATTACCAAGTCGGCAATTCTTAAAGCAATCGAGAATCCAAGAGAAATTGATTATAATTTAGTAAATGCGCAACAGGCACGTCGCGTTTTAGACCGTTTGGTGGGTTATGAATTATCTCCGGTTTTATGGAGAAAAATTAAAGGCGGACTTTCTGCCGGACGTGTGCAATCAGTTTCTGTTCGTTTAATTGTAGAAAGAGAACGTGAAATTCAGAACTTTAATGCAGTTGCAAGTTATTCAGTTGTCGCAGAATTTGTCAATGAAGCCGGAAAAGCTTTCAAAGCCAAATTGCCTAAAAATTTCAATACTAAAAAAGAAGCCGAAGATTTTCTAAAACAAAACATTGGATCAAACTATAAAGTTTCTGATTTAGAAACAAAACCTACCAAAAAATCACCAACAGCACCTTTTACAACTTCAACATTACAACAAGAAGCTGCAAGAAAATTGTATTTACCGGTTGGAATCACTATGCAGCTGGCACAACGTTTATACGAGGCCGGGCTTATAACATATATGAGAACAGATAGTGTAAACCTTTCTAAAGATGCAATGGATGCTGCTGAAGCTGAAATTATAAAATCATATGGAAAAGAATTCTCGAAACCCCGAACTTTTACCAACAAAAGTAAAGGGGCACAGGAAGCGCACGAAGCAATTCGTCCGACAGATATGTCTCGCCATACGGTGAATATTGATCGTGACCAGGCCCGTTTGTATGATTTGATCTGGAAAAGAACACTGGCATCTCAAATGAGCGATGCGCAATTAGAAAGAACCAACGTAAAAATTGAAGCAAATAACCACAGCGAGATCTTTACAGCATCCGGAGAAGTATTGCTTTTTGAAGGTTTCCTGAAAGTTTATCTTGAAGGTCATGATGATGATGAGGAAGAACAGGAAGGAATGCTGCCGGCAATGAAAGTAAACGAAAAGCTGGCTAATAATTATATTACGGCTACAGAAAGATATTCAAGACCGCCAGCACGTTATACTGAAGCGTCTTTGGTAAAAAAATTAGAAGAACTAGGAATTGGACGTCCGTCTACATATGCACCCACTATTTCGACTATCATCAACAGAAATTATGTTGAAAAAGGAACTCTGGAAGGTCAGGAACGTAATTATACACAACTTATTTTGCAAGCTAGTAAAGTAGGAGAGAAGTTGCTTAAAGAAAATACAGGTTCGGATAAAGGTAAATTAGTACCAACAGATATTGGAACTATTGTAACAGATTTCCTGGTTAAGAATTTCGGAAATATTCTGGATTATAATTTCACTGCAAAAGTAGAACAGGATTTTGATGAAATTGCAGAAGGAAATATTGATTGGGCAACCATGATGCAGGAGTTTTATGATAAATTCCACCCAAATGTAAAAGATGTTGAAGCCAATGCTGAAAGAGAAAGCGGGGAAAGAATCCTGGGGAAAGATGCTGAAGGAAGACAGGTTTCGGTTCGTTTAGGAAAGTTTGGCCCAATGGCTCAAATTGGAGAAGCAGATGACGAAGATAAAAAGTTTGCCAGCTTAATGGCAGAACAGAATATTGGAAATATTACGCTTGAAGAAGCATTAAACCTGTTTTTGCTGCCTAAAAATTTAGGAGAATATAAAGATGAAGAAGTTGAAGTAAGTAACGGACGCTACGGACCATATATTCGCCATGGAAGTGTGTTTATTTCTTTGCCAAGAGGAGAAGATCCACTGGCGGTTACCAAAGAAAGAGCCCGTGAATTGATTGATGAAAAGGCAATTGCTGATGCGCCAATCGCGGTTTATAAAGGAGAAGGAGTGCAGAAGGGGGTTGGTCGTTTTGGCCCTTTTATAAAATGGAATGGTATCTTTATTAATGTAAGCAAAAAGTACAATTTTGATAATTTATCTCAAAAAGAAGTAGAAGAATTGATTGAGGATAAATTGCAAAAGAATATTGATAAGGTACTTCATAATTGGGAAGATGAAGGAATTTTGGTTGAAAAAGCCCGATGGGGACGTTCGGTAATTACAAAAGGTAAAATTAAAATAGAATTAAGCAAAGATGTTGATGCTACAAAATTGACATTAGCTGAAGTTCAGGAAATGATTGCCAAGAAAACGCCAGCCAAAAAAACACCGGCAAAAAAAGCAACGACAGCTAAGAAAGCTGCTGTAAAAAAACCAGTTGCTAAAAAGAAATAAGAATGGAATTTGATTTTCTAAAACCAGTTGATGAGACTATTTTACAATTTATTGACTCACTTTCTTCTCAGGAATTAGGCAGTAAAGTTGTTTTTCATACGCAGGATCAATTTCCGGATATTAGTAAAATCAACATTGCAATAGTCGGTGTGCTGGAAGATCGCAGAAATATAAATATAATTAATGCAGTAAATTTATCAGCAGTTCGTAAAAAACTTTACAGCATGTTTCCTGGTAATTGGGATGCTTCAATTGCTGATTTAGGTGATATTCTTTCAGGAGATTCTGTTGAAGATACCTATTTTGCCCTTAAAAAAGTGACATCAACTTTAATAAAAAATAAAGTCATTCCGATAGTTATTGGAGGTTCACAGGATTTAACCTATGCTTTATACCGCGCTTATGATGATTTAGAGCAAATGGTAAATTTAGTTTCAGTTGACAATAAATTTGATTTTGGAAAAGAAAATGAAATTGTTTCATCGAGTTCTTATCTTACTAAAATCATTATTGATGAGCCAAATAATTTGTTTAATTATTGTAATATAGGTTATCAGACTTATTATAATTCACAGGAAGAGATAGATTTAATCGAAAAATTATTTTTTGATGCATATCGTTTAGGCGAAATCTCAAATAATATTGCTTTGGCAGAACCTGTTTTTAGAGATGCTGACCTGGTAAGTTTTGATTTGAATTCAGTCAAATCATCAGATTCCGGGAATATGGTTTCTTTTGAGCCAAATGGTTTTAATGGAAAAGAAATTTGTTCTTTATCAAGATATGCCGGAATTAGTGATAAGGTTTCAGCTTTTGGTATTTTTAATCATAATAGCACAGCTTCAGAGTCGGTTTTAATTACACAGATAATATGGTATTTTATTGAGGGTTATCATTATCGCTCAAAAGAATATCCATTTGGCAGCAGGGCCAATTATTTAAAATATATTATACCGTTGGAAAATGAAGAGTTGATTTTTTATAAAAGTGACAAAACGGATAGATGGTGGATTGAAATTCCATATGTTTTAGAGGGTAATAATAAACTAAAAAGAAATACGTTATTATCGTGTTCTTATGAAGAATATTTATGCGCTTGTAATCAGGAATTACCGGAAAGATGGTGGAAAGCGCAGCGAAAAAACGTTTTGTAATTAAAATTTTTTGTTAAAAACCTTAATTTTATGATTTTATAATGGTTTTGTTTAATTTTTATTAGCAGGAATAATATTTCAAAAATTATAAAAACATGCTTTTGGTCGATTATTTTCGACATTTAGTCGATGAAATATTTTTTTTTTAATTTTTTTAACATTATTTTTGAATGTTAAAATAAATATAGAGAGAATATTGTTTTTTTAAAAAATAATAAATACGTTTACGGACTTATAATAATGAATAGAAATCCCAAATTTATATGAAGAAGTTTATTGCATTTGCGACAATGTTAACACTAGTAATTAGCTGTGGAAAATCAGGTGATAAAGGTGAATTAGTAGGTGTGCAAGGAGGAAAATGGCATCCCGAAAAGCCTTATGGTATGACTTTGGTTCCAGGTGGATCATTTATTATGGGTAAATCAGATGCTGATTTGGCTGCTGTAGAAGATGCTCCGACAAAAACCGTAACAGTTCGTTCGTTTTATATGGACGAAACAGAAATCACCAATGCTGAGTATCGTCAGTTTGTGGAATGGGTAAAAGACTCAACAATGAGAGTTCGTTTGGCTATTCTGGCAGATGAGACTGGGCAAAAAGGAACTGGCGGAACAGGAAAAAAAGCTGGTAGTATTGCTGATTATGCATTTAATGATTCTGAACCGGATAAAATGACTGCTTATGATAAATATATGTATGATAATTATTATAGTGTAGGAACAAAAGATGATCCTTATGCAGGCAGAAAATTAAACAAAAAAGTTAAATTAATAAAAGATACTAAAGCATACCCGGATGAATATTACGCTGAGGTAATGGATTCTATGTATTTGCCAATTGAAGAGTCTTATAACGGTTTGAGAACAATTGATGTAAATAAATTGAAATTCCGTTACTCATGGATGGATATTCAGGCTGCTGCAAAAGCTAAAGTAGGTAAAAGAAAAGATTTTGTTAAAACAGAACAGGTAAATGTTTATCCTGATACTACAGTTTGGATTAAAGATTTTGCTTATTCTTATAATGAGCCAATGCATAATGATTATTTCTGGCATAAAGCTTATGGGGATTATCCAGTAGTTGGTACAACCTGGAAACAGGCTAAAGCATTTTGTGCATGGAGAACCTTAAATAAAAACAGTTACATCAAATCTAAGAAAAAAGGACGTGATTTAGTTAATGCATTTCGATTACCAACTGAAGCAGAATGGGAATATGCTGCAAGAGGGGGTCTTGAATCTGCAACTTACCCTTGGGGTGGTCCTTACACAAAAAGTGACAGAGGCTGTTTTCTGGCAAACTTTAAACCAAGCAGAGGTGATTATGCCGCTGATGAAGCTTTATATACTGTAGAAGCTAAATCATATGAGGTGAATGGTTACGGATTGTATAATATGGCCGGGAATGTTGCAGAGTGGACAGATTCTGCCTATAATCCAAATGCTTACGAATATGTTTCTACTATGAATCCGAATGTAATTGATGGAAAGAATCAAAGAAAAGTTGTTCGTGGTGGTTCATGGAAAGATGTGGCTTACTTTTTACAGGTAAGTACCCGTGATCATGAATATGCAGATTCAGCAAGAAGTTATATTGGGTTTAGAACCGTACAGGATTATATGGGTACTCAGGTAACCGGAAATAAAAAAAAGTAAATTAAAATTAAAATCAATAACCTAAATCTAAATTAAAACCTAAAAACAAGTATTATTATGGCATTATTAAGTAAAAAAGCAATGAATTTCGCTTATGGTATGGGAGCGGCAGTGGTAATTATTGGAGCGTTATTCAAAATTACTCACTTTGAAATTGGACCGTTAACTGGTACCGTTATGCTTTCTGTGGGATTGTTAACTGAGGCATTAATTTTTGCACTTTCTGCTTTTGAACCTGTTGATGAAGAGTTAGACTGGACTCTTGTTTATCCAGAATTGGCAAATGGTCAGGCTAGAAAAAAAACTGACAAAGCTGAAACTCCTTCTGATGCTCAGGGTTTATTATCTCAAAAATTAGACATAATGCTTAAAGAAGCTAAAATTGACAGTGAGTTAATGTCAAGCTTAGGAAACAGTATTAAAAATTTCGAGGGAGCTGCAAAAGCAATTTCTCCAACAGTAGATTCTATTGCAGGACAAAAGAAATATGCTGATGAAATAGCTATGGCTGCTGCACAAATGGAATCATTAAACAGTTTGTATAAAGTACAATTAGAAAGTGCTTCAAGAAATACTGAAGCAAATAATGAAATAGCTGACAACGCATCTAAATTAAAAGAACAAATGCAATCTATGACTGCAAATATTGCTTCTTTAAACAATGTTTACGGTGGAATGCTTTCTGCAATGAGTAACAAAGGATAATTAGTTTTTAACTATATATTAAATTTATTAATAAGAACTAATTAAAAAAAAATGGCAGGAGGAAAATTAACCCCTAGACAGAAGATGATTAACCTGATGTATCTGGTTTTCATCGCAATGTTAGCAATGAATGTATCAAAAGAAGTTATATCTGCTTTTGGTCTGATGAATGAAAAGTTTGAAAGTGCAAATACTAGTTCAACTGAAACAAATGCAAGTTTATTGATGTCTTTAGATCAAAAAGCTGCTGAAGCAAAAGGAGAATTCGCAATTGCTGCAGAAACAGCTCATAAAATTGAAACTATTTCAAAAGAGTTTTATGATTATATCGGTGCTTTAAAAGCTCAATCTATTAAAGGATTTGAAGTTGAAAAAGAAACGGGTAAATTACCTTATGAGTCTATGGACAGAGGAGATAATATCGACGACTGGTTTACAGGAGACGGTTACACTAAAAAAGGTAATGAAATTATCTCTAAAATTGAGAAATATAAATCAGATATTAAAGCTGCTTTAGGTACAGAAAAAAAATATGCTGGTATTATTTCTGAAATTGAGAAAAAATTTGATGTTTCTGAAGTAAAAAACAAGGATGGTATAAAAGAAAAATACTTAGCATATCACTTTAAAGGATTTCCAGCAATTGCATCAGCTGCTAAACTTTCTGCATGGCAGAATGATGTTAAAAAAGTAGAAGCAGATGTTTACAATAGTGCTTTAGGAAAAGCTGCTGTAGCTGCTGCATCTTACAGTAATTATCAGGCAATTGTTGTTTTAGATAAAAATGCTTATTTCCAGGGAGAAAAAGTTACCGGTAAAGTAGTTTTGGGACGTTATGACGAGAATACAAAACCAACTTCATTTCAGGGACCTGGACAAATTGTAAACGGACAAGCAGTTATTTCGTTAACAGCCGGAGGTGTTGGAGAACAAAACATCAATGGACAATTTACTTTCTTAGAAGACGGGAAAAATATTCCACTTAAATTTGAAGGAAAATACGTTGTAGTTCCAAGACCAAACTCTGCTACTATTTCTGCTGATAAAATGAATGTGGTATATAGAGGTGTTGTTAATCCAATCTCTGTATCATTTGCTGGTGTTGATGCTAACAAAATTGTTGCAAGTGCTCCAGGCTTAAACTCAGCTGGTAAACCAGGTAAATATAACATGAGCCCGGGACAAGGTACAGAAACAACAATTTCTGTTACAGGAACATTGCCAAACGGAGAAAAAGTTACAGATAAGAAAACATTCAGAATTAAAGGTATTCCAGGGCCAACAGGAACAATTAGAGGTGAAATGGGTGTTGTTACAGGACCTAAATCTAATTTAGAAATTGCTACTATTGGTGCTAAATTGCTTGATTTTGATTTTGAAGTTGGTTTGGATGTTGTTGGATTTAATTTAAAAATTGCCGGGCAGCCTACAGTTGTAGTGAACGGTAACAGATTAAATGCACAATGTAAATCAGTTCTTTCTAAAGCAGGAAGAGGTGATCAGGTTACAATTTCTGAAATTAAAACTAAACTTGTTGGAGCAGGAAGTTATTTACTACCAAGAACGGCTCCGGTAATTTATGAAATACAATAATAAAGTAGGTAAAACTACGTTCAATATCTTATAATGATATCATGATGAAAGTAAGAAATTTTTTAATAGCTATAGTTTCTATCGCAGGAGGTTTTTCTTCGTTTGCGCAATCAAATTTGCTTAATGCGAAAACTCCGGATCAGATAGGTCTTAAGACGCCGGCACAACTTATCTCAGATAATGATAAGCCATTGGCTTATGGTTACGTAGATGACAGAGATGTATTAATGGGGAAAACAACTTGGGAAATTATTGATTTAAATGAAAAAATCAACTTTCCATTATATTTTCCTATAGATACAGCTAACATAGGTTCCAATAGACGTTCTTTATATGATGTTTTAACGAAAGCTCTTAAAAATGGGAAAATAACAGAAGTATATACTGATAGTTATTTCAATACTAAAAAATCTATGAAAGATATCGAGGGTTCATTATCCCGTATTGATACTACAGATGCTGGTAGAGAATTAATTAACCAATATCCGGATGACTATAAAACACATGTTGTGAAGAAAAAAGTTGTTACCGGAACTGGTAAAAAAAAGGTTGTTACTTATGTTGAAGAAACAGTTGGTGCAACAAGAACAGTTCCATCTGAGTATATATTGAAACAAGATCTTACTGCTCAGGATGTTTCTGAGTATAAAATTAAAGGATATTGGTATTTTGATAAACGCCAAAGTGAATTGAAATATCGTTTACTTGGTATTTGTCCGGTAACTCCTGATGTTTACACTATGAATAGTGACGAAAAGGATTATATTGAATTGTTTTGGGTTTTCTATCCAAATGCAAGAGAAGTTTTGCATGAAGCAAAAGCTTTTAATGACAATAATTCAGCATTGCCGATTTCATTCGATCAGATTTTGAATTCCAGACGTTTTAATGCTGTTATTTACAAAGAAGAAAACTTGTACGGAGATCGTGAGATTAAAGAATACATGAAAGATAATGCACAAAATCAATTGTTGGAATCAGAGAGAGTGAAAGAAAAGATTCGTAATTTCGAACAAGATATGTGGAACTACTAAGTAGTTGAAATTTACATCATAAAAAAACTCTTACTATATTTATAGTAAGAGTTTTTTCATTTAAACCATTAATACATGATTGATTTTATAATTGTCGGATCTGGATTAGCAGGAATTTCTTTTGCAGAAACAGCTTTAAAACACAACAAAACGATTTTAATGATTGATGATAAATCTCAAAACTCATCAAGAATTGCAGGTGGGCTGTATAATCCTGTGATTTTAAAAAGATTTAGTGAAGTATGGCAGGCTCAGGAACAACTCAACATAATGAATTATTTTTATGAAAATATTCAATCTAAACTCAGTCAAAAATTTAATTTTAAACTTCCAATTTTAAGAAAATTTTTCTCTATAGAAGAGCAGAATAACTGGTTCTCAGCTTCGGATAAAAAAAACTTAGCCCCTTTTTTATCTACAAAATTAGTTTACAAGAAATATAGTGGAATTGAGTCACCATATAATTATGGAGAGGTTTTACATACAGGATATGTAGATACTGTTTTGTTATTAGATAGCTACAAAAAATACTTATTGAAAAATAATTTACTATTAGAGGAGTTTTTTGATTACCGTCTTATTGAATTTTTGAATTTTGGAATACAGTATAAAAATATTAAGGCACATCATATTATTTTTGCGGAAGGCTTTGGTTTGCATAAAAATCCCTTTTTTAATTATTTACCTTTAGATGGTACAAAAGGTGAATTATTTATCATAAAAGCCCCTCAGCTGAACTTAGATGTTATTGTTAATACCAGTGTTTTTATATTGCCATTGGGGGATAATTTATTCAAAGTAGGTGCAACATACAACTGGCAAGACAAAACAGATGTGCCAACAGAAGAGGGAAAGCAGGAACTTCTGGAACGTATCAGGGAAATTATTATATGCGATTTCGAGATTATAAAGCATTTCGCAGGAGTCAGGCCAACAGTTAAAGACAGAAGACCATTAATTGGTACGCATCATGACCGTAAGTCAATACATATCCTGAATGGTTTAGGAACACGTGGTGTAATGCTTGGTCCGGCAATGGCAGAAGCGTTATTCAAAAAAATTGAAAATGAAATCCCTTTAAGTGCAGAAATTGATATCAGGAGATTTCATAAAAGATATTTAAAGTCACTTACTTTTGACCGGCCTTAGGATCATAAGACACAAACATATTAATGTAAATATTTCTTGATAAACGTAAGATGAATGGAAGCAAAAGGACTAATATTACAATTATGGATATGAAAGAATATCCGATAGAGGCTTTAAAAAAAACAAATGAAATAATAAATGTGGCAACTCCTAAGGCAACATTTAATCCATAGCTCACATACATTGCGCCATAAAAGAATGAAGGTTCAATTTGGTATTTTAATCCACAATGACTGCATTTTTCATTCATTTTTAGAACTTTAGTCAAATGCAGGGGGTTTTTGTCAGAATACATGCTTTCATTTTGACATTTAGGACAACTTCCTGTTAAAATACTATTTAATTTCAATCCTTTTTTTAACATTTGCAAAAAATTTATTTTCCATCAATTTGGGATTGTAAATTTACACAATCAATTAGTTATAAAATAACATTACATGCTTAATATACATAATTTATCGGTTTCTTTCGGAGGTTCTTATTTGTTTGAAGAAGTAACTTTTCGTTTAGGTGCCGGTGATAGAGTTGGACTTGTTGGGAAAAATGGTGCAGGTAAATCTACGATGCTAAAAATTCTGGCAGGAGATTTTAAACCAGATTCCGGTCAAATAGCCACCGAAAAAGAAATCAAAATGGGTTTTTTGCGTCAGGATATCGATTTTGAGCAAGGAAGAACCGTTCTTGAAGAAGCTTATGAAGCTTTTACGGATATTAAAATTGTTGAAAAAAAATTAGAGCAAATTAACCATCAACTGGTTACCAGAACCGATTATGAAAGTGAAGAATACAGTCAGATTATTGAAGATTTATCTGATTATACCCATCGTTTTGAATTATTAGGAGGGTATAATTATGTGGGAGATACTGAGAAAATTCTTTTAGGATTAGGTTTTAAAAGAGAAGTTTTCAATAACCAGACTGAGACATTTTCAGGAGGCTGGAGAATGCGTATCGAATTAGCAAAATTACTATTACAATCGAATGATGTTTTGCTTCTGGATGAGCCAACGAATCACCTGGATATTGAGAGTATCATTTGGCTGGAGAGTTTCCTTCGTAATTACCCCGGTGTTGTAGTAATTGTATCGCACGATAAAATGTTCTTAGATAATGTTACGAATCGCACTATTGAAATTTCATTAGGGAAAGCTTACGATTTCAATAAACCCTATTCCCAATATTTAGAATTGCGCCATGAAATTCGCGAAAAGCAATTGGCTACACAAAAGAACCAGGCTAAAAAAATTGAAGAAACCGAGAAATTAATCGAGAAATTCCGTGCAAAAGCTTCAAAAGCTTCAATGGCGCAATCGTTGATTAAAAAATTAGATAAAGTAGAGAGAATTGAAGTTGATGAAGATGATAATTCTGTAATGAATATTTCTTTTCCGGTTTCAAAAGAACCAGGCCGGGTTGTAGTTGAAGCTGAACATGTTACAAAAGCCTACGGAGATAAGGTTATTTTAAAAGATATTGATTTATTAGTGGAACGCGGAAGTAAAATTGCTTTTGTAGGACAGAATGGTCAGGGAAAATCAACTTTTATTAAAGCTATAGTAGATGAGTTTGAATACGAAGGAAATATCAAATTAGGACACAACGTACAGTTGGGTTATTTTGCCCAAAATCAGGCTGAATATCTTGATGGCGAAATTACATTGCTTCAAACGATGGAAGATGCAGCAATGGATACGAATCGTTCTAAAGTTCGTGACATGTTAGGTTCCTTTTTGTTCCGTGGTGATGATGTCGAGAAAAAAGTAAAAGTACTTTCAGGAGGAGAACGTAACCGTTTAGCACTTTGTAAGTTGTTATTGCAGCCAATCAATGTATTGCTGATGGATGAGCCAACGAATCACTTAGATATCAAATCTAAGAATGTTTTGAAGGCCGCTCTTCAAAAATTTGGCGGGACTTTACTATTGGTTTCGCACGACAGGGATTTCCTTCAGGGAATGTCGAATATCGTGTATGAATTCAAAGATCAAAAAATAAAAGAATATTTAGGCGATATCAACTATTTCTTAGAGCAACGCAATCTTGAAAACATGCGCGAGGTCGAGAAAAAAGATGTTGCCAAAGCTGCGGCTCCAAAAGAAAGTAATAAAACTTCATATGAAGATCAGAAAAAAGGAAAAGCGTTACAAAACAAATTAAGCAAAGTCGAAAGTCAAATCAAGCAATTAGAAAGAGACATTCAGCACGATGATAAATTGTTAGCCTCTAATTATGATAAACATATCGAAGATGCTTCCTTTTTCACAGCATATAACAAAAAGAAAAAAGACCTGGATCAATTATTATTGGATTGGGAAATTGTTCAGGAAGAAATAGATAATTTTAGCGCTTAATAGTTTCGGGAGCTATTTCCAGCTTTCCGTTACAAGTCCTCACAAAAAAACCTGTATTTCTAATGTCGTAAAAAGAGCTTCTTTCAGTCGCTTTTTTACAACAGGAAATACAGGGTTTTTGCTCCGGGCTTTTCTCTGCAATCTGGGCTGGGACAATAGTAATTTAGAAGTTTCAAAACTTCGGATGTATTTTCAGATATATATCGATTCAAAATTATTTAATAATGCCGATAGATTTAGAATGCATAATCGCTTCACTACTGTCCTTAAAATAGCAAACAGAAACCTCCAGGTTTTCCAGATTTTTTAAAATTGCCTTTGTGTTTTCTTTTGGATATTTGCCTGTTTGTCTGATATAAACTGCTTTTACGGTAACAGGGAATATTTTGCAGATTTGCTCGTATAAAAATGGATCGTGTTGTGAATCATCTCCTAATAAAACATATTTAAGATTCGGATAAAACTCCAAAACATGTTTTATTTTATCAAACTTATGATTGTGGTTACCTCTTCCGCTCATAAAAAAATCTGCAATACCCGTTTTAATATCTTTTAATAAAATAACAGCTCTTGGCAACTGATGGATTTTGGTAAATTTTACAATAAAACGATACAGGTTCCATTCGCTGCTCGAAATATAAAAAAAAGCATTCTGTTCCTCTTTGTTGTTTCTTCCGGCAGAGCTCAAGGCCTGATAATGTGGGACAACATCTTTAAAAACCTTTCTGTCATTTACATTTTTAAATAAAAGGATGTACATTTTTTTAAATACATTTCGCGTATGTGAAATCAAAAAAGTATCATCAATATCCGAAATGATGCCTACGTTGCCCTTATGTGGCCTTATAAAACTTCCGGTTGATGTAATAATTTCATTTAGGTATTTAATACTTACTTCATATTGCATCCATCCAAAATTGAACTCTATTTCAAGCGGAATACAGAATTTAAAATAACCATCATCCAGAGTTTTGGTGTGAATTTCTAAGTCGCCAAGCTTAAGGTATACATCAAAGTTTTTAATGGTTTTTATCTGAAAAAGATTGACTATAGAAGTAGCATTTTTAAAGTTTTTCTTTTGAAAATCATAATCATTGTCAGTTCTGAAAACATGTCCCATTACGATTAATTCCTGTTCATTTGCATAACCCCGATATAATTGTAAAATTGGTTTCATTAATGTGTACTTTTATAGAAGCTGTAAATTAATTATTTTAATCGATTTTTAAAGATAAAATTTTGAAAAAGAATATCATTTTCGTGGTAAACCCAATTTCTGGGGATTTAGATAAATCAGATTTGATTGAAGCTGTAACGGAATTTGCGGATAATAATCATTTTAATTTGAATGTATATGAAACAACTGGCAATAATGATTCAGCAGAGTTAAAAAAACTTTATAATCAACATGTTCCTGAACGCATCGTAGTAGCCGGTGGTGACGGTACCATAAAAATGGTTGCCGAAGCCATGGAAAATCACGATGTTATTATTGGAATTTTGCCAGCAGGTTCTGCGAACGGATTATCAGTAGATTTAAATTTGCCCGGCACAGTCGAAGAAAATTTAAAAATTGCTTTTTTGAATCACTATATAGAAATGGATATGATTTGCATTAACGGCAAAAAAAGTATTCACTTAAGTGATATCGGAATCAATGCTGATCTGGTTAAGAATTATGAAGAAAGTAATTTGCGAGGATTTTGGGGTTATGCTTTGCAAGCCTATACAACTCTGGCAGATTCAAACGAACCTTTTGTAGCAACGATTACCGCAAATAAAAAAACCGTTGAGCACACTGCCAGAATAGTCGTAATTGCCAATTCTCAGAAATATGGAACAGGTGTAACTATTAATCCAAATGGGGCTATGAACGATGGAAGATTCGAATTGGTAATTTTAAAAAGCCTGGATATATTATTACTGGGAAAAATTATTACAGGGAATATGCCAATAGATTCAGAGGATATTGTGATTATTTCGACGGATAAAGCTGAAATCAAAACAAATTATCCCGTTAATTTTCAAATTGACGGAGAATATTGTGGTGCCCAAACATTATTGGAAATTCATATTTTACATAAACAGATGAAAATTGCAGTTACGTAAATGACCATTATTTAAACGGGTTTCGTTCCTGCCATTCGGTTTTAGGTTCCAGATAATCAAATAATTTACCAATGTTATGATTGATCAGAGCATTGCTGTGCGTAATTAAGCCATACATTTTTACAGGTTTTGCTCCTATGGAACTTTTTATTTCAAGAGCGGTTCTGGCAAAAACAATCTCTTTGAACCCCTGATTAATTGAATAGGCAATCATGTCGTAAAGCATGTTTAGATATAGCATTTTCTCGCGTTGTATACTTTCATCGTAGCCAAGAAAATAGGTATCCATTACATTTCCATTTTTGATAAGAGTATTGAAGCCTATAAGTTCCCCGTCTAAAAAATAACCATACAGCAAAAAGTCATCTTTCATGATTTCTTTAAAAAAGCTAAAGTGGTTTCGGGCCAGGAAAAAAGTATTGAAAGGAGCATTTTTAGCGACATGAAAGTATAAGTCGTAAATAATATCTTCATGCTTTTTAATGTCAGACAAAGACATTTTTTGTTTTTCGATTCCGTTAGCTTTTTTCCTGGCACGTTTATATTGATCACGATATTTTTTAGATAATGCATCAACATAATCCTGTTCTGATGTCCAATTTTCATTGATTTCAAAAACCATATTAGGCTGGGTTGAAAATGTAAAATTGTTTTTAAATTCAGCTTGTAGTGGTTTAATTTCTGTCGCTGTAAAATCTTTTATACTGGTTATATGTACTTTTTTTCCATTTGCTTTCAGCTGTTTTTTTAGCTGGGTGATTGCTTTATGGAGTGTTTTAATCGCTTTAGACTGCTTTACGTTTTTATCAAAAGCAAATGCATTTTGCCCGGTTAGCATATTGTTACCGATGAACAAAACGTGCGATGCAAAATTTTTGAAAGCAAAATTTCGAACAGAGGTTTTTAAGCACTTATCGCGTTCTCCAAAAGATTGCAGTTTTTCTGCAAATAAAAATTGAGTTACGATAATACCGCAAAGTTGCTCTTCTTCAAAAAATCCAATAAAATGGCAAATCATATTTATAGGAGAAGAATTTTCCAGAACTTCGAGATATTCCCGTGTCAAAAAAATGTTATCTGTAGCTAGCGTATTCCATTCTAAAGGTAGTAATGATACGCTATTGTATATTTCGAAAGAATAAGTTGTATTCAAATGTGGAAGCTAATTTTTTCAAAATTAGATAATATTTATAATAACCTGCTTTCTTTATGTTATTATTAAGAAAAACCCGTTTGAGATTTAGTTTCAAGCGGGTTTTACATTTATGAATTTAGGCAAATTGACAAATAATTCCGCCCATTAAAGTTAGGGTTACCATCCAGAATCCGGCATTAACGAAAATATATTTCCAGGATTTTCTTTCGAATAATCCAGTAATTCCTATGATTGGGAAAGCAAAAAACAAACCTGACATGAATCCATGAAGCGCACCATGCTTAAAAGTCCTGTAAACCGTTCCGTAATCAGCCATGAAAGCATTAAATGACGGCTTCGCACTATCAATTAACGGAGGTCCCCCAATCATTCCAATGGCCCCGGATTGATGGATGGTTAGTCCCATTTCAATCAACGTTATCATTAGAGAAAAGATATAGGTAAGCCCGAAAATCTTAAGCATGTTTCCTTTTTGGAGTTCTTCCTGAGTTAAATTATTTTCTTTCATCCAGATATTCCCGAAAACTTTTGGATTGTACCAGATGAAACCAACAACTAGTGTGACAGCAGCTGAAGCTAATAATGCAAAAGGGTTAATTTCCATGATATGAGGTTTTTATAATTAGTTTTTCAAATTTAATTAAAAATGACGAAATAAAAGTTACTAAAAAAATAATAATTTAATATAGTTATTATTGTGGTTTCCTTTTTTTTTATAACTTTAATCAAGAATTCAGCAATTATTAAAAGTTTGAAGTTATTTATATCTAATTTATCCACATTATTAAATTTAATACTATGGTAGTACAGTATCAGGGAAAACAAAATGGGGTTTCTACAACATTCACAATAAGAATTATTGGCAACAATCTTTCAAAAAGCAGCTCTAATTACCAGATTGATTTATTGGTTGGCGATAAACAATTGCCAACATTTACGACTTCAATCCACCAGAGTTTATCTAATTGTTTAAAAGAAATTTATTTGTTCAGGAAGCACAATGGAATCGACTTTGATGCTTCATCAGAGAAAATGGCACCTTTATTTGTGCCATACGACAAGGTTTTATATGATTATAATAAATATGCATTGTTTAGAGCATAAGTTTTATAATGAACTCTCAAAAAGAAAGACTGCCCAATGGCAGTCTTTCTTTTTGAGGATTTAAACCATATTTTGAATAATTAGTTTAGTTTTTTTCTGAAATTCATCCAGCCTAAACCTATCAGTAACAAATTGAAAGCGAACAATGGTAATAAGGTTTTAGCAAAATTCATTGGTGATGCATCGCTAAAAGTTGCTACTTTAAATTTAGACCAGTTTTCTTTTTTAACATCGGCATTATCAAAGATTTTTGGATAAAAATACAATCGCAATTTTTCATGAAAGTCTTTTGTTTTTTCCATGAATAAAAGCTGGTTTCCTAAATCAGATTTGGCAATTTCGTTGAGCTGAATTTGAGTGTGCAAAGTCGGAATAAATTGCGCTATGGCTTGACTCGCTTCGTTTCTTTGCTTTAATTTTGTTTCTAATTCTTTAGATTGAACGGCTGATTCGTCGTCGCCCATTTGCTGCATCGCATAATACCAAAGCCAGCTGAATTCGCTATCAGGCAAAGGATAACTTTTAAATTGCGGATAATGCTGGTAGAATTTATCCATTGTTATTTTTTTATCCATATCCCATTTTTCATGATAGGCATTTCGTTGTTTCAACGTAAGTTCTAAAGCTTCCGGAACGGGATATTTATTAACGATATACGTATTGATTGCTGCAGGAAGAATAATAATCAGAAACAACCAGATCGTTAATAAAATCACAGCGTTGAAATTGGAATTCTTTTGAAGTGAAACAATATAAAAACAAACTGCAAACCAGAAAAGAATGTATAAAACGCTTAAAATGTAAAAGGTAAAAAGTGATTGGTCTAATGGAATTTGTAAATAGAGAATCGCAATAAAAAGTACAAGTGTTAGTAATGCAATTAAACTTAAAATTCGAATATAAAATAATTTCAGAATATAGAAAAACGTATTATCGCTTTGTGTTGCTACAATTTTCCAGGTACCGCTTTCTTTTTCTTCAGAAACAATGTTATACGTAAAAGCAATAATCAGAAGCGGAAAAAGATAAATGAGAACAAAACTAAAATCGATATTTCCTAACATCAAATTGTTCGGATTATTGAGTTCCGAATCGTATTTCTGTCCTTCCAGACCGCGAATCGTAACACTTTGTATCGACGGATTTACATCGCGCTGCCCAATTGCCAGACTGTTTATGGGCAATGTTTTATTGACCAATGAAAACTTGATGTAATAGAGCAGAAGTCCCATCTCGTCTGAATGATAAGCAGCATTTCTCTCAATATGTTCTTTTTGATACGTTGCTGCTTCCGTTATATTTTGGCTTTGTTTTTGTTGAAACTGATGACCAATTAAAAGGCTGATGAACCCGATAAGCAACAAAAAAAGCAATCCGATTTTTGTTCCTTTCGATCGTATGAAATTTTTAAATAATAATGCTAACATATTAAATGGCTTTTAGGTTTTTAGCGGCTATTTTAATGAAGATAAACAGCAAGCAAATCCAGAGAATAATTGAGATAATCGAAACGATTTCGCTTTTCAGGACACTGATAATTCCTTTTGGTTCATAATGAAATTCCTGTACGTCAGCCCAGTGTTCTTTACCGATGGTAAGTGGCTTATCGTTTGGGCCCGGCTTTTTGTTGCTTATGTATTTAATTTGTAAAGCATTCATTTTTTGCGCCATGCTGTAACGATACGCTTCGGCTTGTTTTTGAAAATCGATGTACGAATCATAATCTGTATTCGATAATCCCATTGACAAGTTTTTCATGGCGATATACGGATTTACAAAAGAAACTGTTTTTGAAAAGCTATTCTGTTTTTTATAAATTTCGAGTAAGCTTTCAAGATGTTTGTTGTAAATATTCGAACTTATTTTTTCGCCTTCGGTCATGATAAAACCGGAATAATTGAAAGGTAATTTTTGGACAGAATCGACTTTGTATGTTCGAAGCAATGAATCTTTTATCGCTTTGTAATGCGGATCATTTGGGTTATGACTATCACCTTGTTTTAAAATATCTTTTTCGATATCGCTGTTGAATTGTATTTTCGAAGGGGCCTCATAAATATAGGAACCAATTGCCTGAGTGGTTCTTGGTAAAATAATGGTGAAAACCAGCCAAATCCCAATTAATGAGACCAATGCTTTTTTTGATGTTTTACTTGAAGCTGAAATCAAAACGGCAATTGCGCAGAAAAATATCAGATATATAAAATGGAAAAGAACAAATAAGACCATCTTAATCGTTTCATCTGCCGAAATCGTAAAATTTTGAAGTAACAACCAAACGAAAACAAGAACAATAATGGTGGGAATAAAAAGCATCATGATGACAGAGGCAATTCCTAAAGTTTTGCCCAACAGAAGTTGTTTCCAGCTGATTCCCTGACTCAAAAGCAGTTTCAGGGTTCCGTTTTCTCTTTCGTAAGCAACAGAGTTGAATCCTAAGAAAAAGATCAGTAAAGGCAATAAGATTTGCAAGACCATTGCAATACTAATTTCGCCAAAACGAAGCATGCTGTTAGAGAATCCGGCTTCAGAGAAATTGGCTGTATTTTGTTTGTGTGCTTCCAGAAAAATGGCATTTCCGAAAAAAGGTTCCATTCCAAATTCAAAAACGCTTAATGAGGTACTTTTGCGAAAAGCGAAATTTCCGTAATGTGCCATTCGGTGCGGATTTTTATCCGGATTTTTCAACCAGTCTTCTCTGGATTCGTGTTGGTATTTTTCGCTGGTTTCATTTTGATTGGTATAATTTTTCCAACCTGAAAATGCAGCGTAAACCAATAAAATACCAATAAAAACAGTGATGATATAAACAGCCGAATTTTTAAAAACAGATTTTCTAAAATGTTGGGCTATTAAATTTTCTACGTATAATGACATAGTTACAGATTAAAATTTATAAGTTACAGTAAGCGTTGCATTTCTTGGTGCTCCGGGAAATAATCTTAAATAATTCTGAGCGCCTAACCAGTATGTTTTGTTGAATAAGTTTCCTGCATTTACAGCAATTTGGATATTGCTTTTTTCTGGTTTGTAATATAAAGCGGCATCAAAAACAGTAAAATCGGGTAGCGTGAAATCTCTTGTAAACCAAGGCACTTTGCTGCTTTGATATTGCATGCCAAAACCAACTCCTAAATCTTTCAAAGCCGAATCTGCTTTAAAATTATAACGGGTCCATAAATTGGCGCTGTTTTTTGGTGTGTTTTGTTTTCTTGCCCCAATTAATGAAACATCGCGATCGTTTGTAATTTTAGCATCGATATAACTGTAAGAGGCATTGATTTGCCAGTCTGACGTAATATATCCTGCCAAATCGCATTCGAAACCACGGCTTCTTTCAGCACCTCTTGTTACCAATAAATCCGGATTTACAGGATCATTAGCATTCATCAGGATATTACGTTGATTTATTTCGTAAACGGCTGCATTAAAACTCATGGTGTTATTTAAAAAAGTAGCTTTTAAACCGACTTCTTTCAAATTGCTTTCCAGCGGATCAAACAAACTTCCGGCAGGTAAACTTCCGGTTTGAGGCATTAAAGTAACCGTATTCGATTGTGGCTGATAGCCTTCAAGGTAAGTGGTGTAAACATTAATTTCAGTATTTACTTCATAAGTAACCCCAACACGAGGCAATAAAGCTGATTTTTTTACGGTCAATTCGTTATTAGTTTCATAATTAGTAATATCGGCAAACCATTCATTTCTCAATCCTAATAAAAAAGTAAATTTTTCCCACTGAATCTGATCCTGAATATAAATGGCGTTTGTAGTCGTTAATGCCGATGGTAAAGGGTTTCTAATATTCAAAGTATAATCATTCGCACTAGTAATCGTATACGTTGGGTTGTTTAAATTAAAATAATTTACATTTGGTCTTGGTAAAACCACTCCGTCAACGGTTATAGTTTGATAATTAGCGGAGTTTGCCGGAACAAAAGTGCTGGCAACAGTTCCGTCATTCAATAAATAACCTCTTGCTGCATTTTGTCCGCCACCTTTGGTTTTATTCCAGCTGCTTAAATCGTAACCGGTTAATAATTTATGATTCAGTTTTCCGGTTTTTAAATCAAAATTTAAAAAAGCCGTTAAATTGTCAACGTTCCAATATTGCTGGCGTTGTACAAACTGCATCATGGCCAGACTTGTGACTGGCTGATTGTTCATGTCTACAGCAAACCCATTTGTGGTTCTGTGTTCCTGAAGGTCTTCTCTCCAGGATTGTTTCATGTACGAGGTATTAAAACCAATTTTTGAAGTGAATTTATGAGAGAAATTCGTTGTGAAAACCATTTCTTTCGATTTGAAGAAATCACTTGGAGCACCTAAATTCAGACTTATTGGAGTTTTATTTAAGCTTGTTTGCCCTGCAACAGCTCCAAATATAGGTTGACCCCGATCGAGGATTCCGGTCATGTCACTTAAAATCAATTCCGTATTAATTGCTGTTTTTTCATTCGGAATATAACTGAATGATGGTGAGATTAAATATGATTTATTATTTACTAAATCACGAAACGATTTTGCTTCCTGATAAGCCGCATTAACCCGGTATAATAACGTTTTAGATTCGTTTAAAGGTCCTGTAAAATCAAGAGCTCCTCTAAAAGTACTAAAACTTCCTGCACTTAAACTAACCTCTTTATGATCTGTTGCCAAAGGTTTTTTGGTGACCAAATTGATGCTTCCGCCCGGATCTACAGAGGAGAATGTGGCACTTGATGGTCCTTTAATTACTTCAACACGTTCAATATTACTCGTTAGGGGCTGCAGAAAATAATATTGGCGCGTACGCATTCCGTTTATAATTTGCCCTTCTTCGTTTTGGCTGATTCCTCTAATGGTATATTGATTGTAATAACTTGCCGGTATTACGCCACTTGTCATTTTTACTGCATCGGCCAGATAAAATGCTGCTTTATCTGCAATTAATTCTTTGGTTACCGTTGAAATGGATTGCGGAATATCCTTATTAAGTGCCGCTGTTTTTGTTGCTGCAAAAGAATAGTCGCTGTTGTATTTTCTGGTTGAGCGACCTATAATTTCAACGGTTTGCAATTCATTCAAATTAGGTTCAATTTGTATGGTCAGAAATTCAGCTGACGATTTAATTAGCAATGTTTTATAACCTGTATACGATATTTCCAGTGTTCCTTCTCCTTCAAGTGAAAAAGTACCATTTTGGTCTGAATTTGTGGCCTGATCAGTATTCAATAATTTGATATTGGCTCCCGCAACAACTTCTTTAGTATTGCTGTCTGTAATTTTTCCGTTAATTTTTTGAGCTTGTAAAATCCCTGAACTAAAGATAAAAGTTAGAATTATAAATAGATGTTTCATTTTATGTTGATGGAAATCTTCCTTTTTTAAACGGTTTGTAAATAGAGGTCTTCAAGTTCATTTGCTGATATTTTTTCAGCTTCAATGATTGTAACGAGATTTCCCTGTTTCATGATTCCTATATGCGTAGCGACTTCACGGGCTCTGAAAATATCGTGTGTTGCCATTAAAATTGCGGTTCCGTCTGCCGAAAGTTCTTTCAGGATTTGAGAGAACTCGTTTGATGCTTTTGGGTCTAAACCACTCGTAGGTTCGTCTAATAATAACAATTTTGCTCTTTTTGCAATCGCAATGGCAATACCTACTTTTTGACGCATTCCTTTAGAATATCCACCTAAATTTTGATCATGAGCAGTAGTTTGTAAACCGGCTTTTGATAAAAAATAAGTTAATTCTCCTTTTGAATATTTAAATCCTGCCAGAGACGAAAAGAATTTCAGGTTTTCAAGTCCGGTAAGGTTTGGATATAACATTACCGTTTCAGGAATGTATGCCACATCTTTTTTGGTTTTATCTGCATCAGTAACAACAGATATATTGTTAATTTTTATTTTGCCGTCAGTTGGTTGTATAAAGCCCAAAAATAAGTTGATAGTAGTGGTTTTTCCGGCACCATTTTGTCCTAAAAGAGCAAAAATTTCGCCTTCTTTAATTGTTAAGTTAAGTGCATTTAAAGCGACGTGATCGCCATATTTTTTTGTTAGGTTTTCTGCTATAAGCATAGTTTTTTTTTATTTTTTGGGATTAATTTTCTGTGCGTAATAAATGAGAAACTAAAACACGTTGTTAAATTGAAACAACTAGTTGAAGTTTTTGATAATTGAATTGAAAGTTTACAGCAAAAGTCCTGAAGGAAACATCTTTTGATAAAAGATAAATCAGTTGAAAAATTCTTTATAATAATTTATCTCTTTGATACTCATTATAAAGAATAATGGCATACAGCATTCTTAACTTTTATACCTAAAAGCTAAAGATGATCCGACATAAAAAATGTAGTAAACTAAAATAGAGAAGGAGGTGCCCTCAAGGCAAAGAGGCTACCTTTAAAAAAGCCTGATGTAACTTTATTGTAAATGAATACAATGGAAGTGACAACTGTTGTTTTATGGAATGATAAAGCATGAAACGAATCTGAAATAAAAATACTGAATGCAAAATGACAAACAGGACAGTTATTATCTGCGTAGTGACTATGTGTTATTTGGTTTTCGTGAGCAGTATATTTATGATCACAATGTTTCTCGGTTATTTGCTTGTAAAGATGCTCATAAGAATGTAATGTCTGAAAAAGCATTGCGAACAATACAGTTAGAGACATTAAAAGATTAATTATTAAATTTTTCTTTTTATTCATTCTTGATTTTTTGGAAATCTTTTATTGCTAAAAATGCAACTAGGTTGCAAATATATAAATCTTAATTGCAAATGCGATGAAGTTGTATTTGTTTTTTTAAAGAATTAATATTTGTGTTACGGAAGAAACCAAACAGAAGATGTAAAGTATTCATTCTGTTTGGACAAGCATAATCCTCTGATATTACTTTTACAAAAGTATTTCAAGTTTGTGGAATTTTCTAAAATCAAAACTTATTTATAAAAAAAACCTTATCAGTAATTTCATTTACTGATAAGGTTTTTTAGTAACAAAAAGTTAAATTCTCTTTTGTTACCAGGAAAAAGGCAAATACCAATTGTTAACATTCATTAGTTTAGAACGTACGTCACTTGCTTTGCCATTTCCATCTTTACTAAGTTTTTCATAAATTTTATCAGCTAAAAATGCAGGGTCATTTCGGCGTAAAGCTACACGAACTAAATCTTCCCAGCGGTTTCCTTCGTAAGCCAGCTCTAATGCATCTTCATTAATAATATTATTTTCAGTGGTAATCACATCATCTCCAATGACTCCGGCGGCTTTCATATAGGCGCGGCCACGAATTCCTGCGCCACGGTGCCAGTTTGCTCTAAAAAACGGATAATCTCCCATACGAGCGTCAAAATCATAAGGAAATGGCTCGTTGCTTTGCTGAATATTCGTAACGTCAGTAAGTGCCGGATTTGCTGGTGGAGTGTAAGCCGTTTTTATACCGTAATTTAAAATGGCATAAGCTACTTTTTGTTGGTTGTCTCTGTTGGCTGCTTCTGCATAACGCAGATGTAATTTTGCCGCACGGTATAAAAACCACTGCCCTTTTGTATTGGCAATTCCAGTCGAAGGCACAGATTCACTGCTATAAAGATATTTCATAATAACAGGGTCACCATTTACGATGTTATAGGAAAATTTAGATCCACGTGCATCGTAAGGGATATTATTACTTTGTGTTTGACTATTCCATAAATCAATAGCGCTTTGCGAAGGTTTCGCCAGATAGTCCCCATTTTTGTTAGAGAACAAAGTAATGAATGGGTTTTTAGGAGCAAAATTATTTTCAAAAGGCAAAGACCAGATCCATTCTGTGTTCCATAGTACATCTCTATCCCGTGCAAAAATTGATCGCCACCCTTGCGTATTGCTATTGACTAAAGATGCAGCATCTTCTGTAAAATCTCTTCTATAGCCAACTGCTAAGTCGTCATGAGTAACAACCTCAGCAAATTTTATGCGGTACATATTAAAACGATCGGTATCGTTACCACTATTAGTTGATGTTTCCATAACGTTTTTGTAATGGATGGCAGCCTTGTTATAATTTCCTTTCCAAAGTTGTAAATCACCTAAGAGACATTCTTTGTTGATAAAGAATTTATCTGTATTGTAGCCATCTATATTAATCATTAAAGAACTTGTTGCATCGTATAATTTATTATAGGGCAAATTCTCTGTAAATAAAACCAGTTGATCCAGCAGTTGATTGAATGGTAATTTCGGATATTTCGAAATATTTCTGACATCTTCTAAAGTTTCAATAGGTTCCGTGATATAAGGAACACTTCCATAATGAATTCCTAATTGCAGGTAAACCCAACTGCGAATCGCTCCAATATCCGAATAACGCTGATCATATTGTTCTTGGGTAAAGCGTTTTTCCTTAAGCATGACATTGAAATTTTTAAGCACATTATTGCAGTTTTGAATCACTACATAAAAATCTTTAGGATTGGCATAAGGATTATTTGCTGAAACATTGTGTTCTGAAATTTCTTTTAGGAAAGGACTGGAATTTCGGGTTGTCGTCATCAAATCGGCACGCATTTCATTCAAAATAATATTTTTTTCTGCAAGTGCCATGAATTTTCCATAAACTCCAAAAACGGCTGCATCTGCATCATATAAATTACGATACATTTGCTCTTCGACAAGTTTATCTTCAGGTTGTACATCCAGATAGTCTGAACAGGAACTGAGGCTAAATAGGAGGGTAAAAACCCATAAAATGCCATTTTTTGTTGTTGTACTCATTGTTATCATCGGTAAGTTTTTCTATAGTGTAAAATAATTAAAGGCCTAAACGCAATCCCAATTGAAAGGTTCTGAACTGTGGAGTTAATCCTATATCTGCTCCCTGACCAAATAGGGACGGGGTAGCACTAAATTCAGGGTCATATCCCAGATAATCTGTTAGGGTAAACAAGTTATTGGCAGTAGCATAAATTTTTACAGCCTTGATATAATTCATTTTGGCAACATTAAAATCATATCCCAGTACTAAAGTTTTCAGTCTTAAATAAGAACCATCTTCAATCCATCGGTCAGAAAAACTGGCATTCCCCATCGGATCTCCCCATACTGCCTTTGGCATATCAGTTTGTTGCCCCTCTGCTCTCCAGCGGTTTTCTACAGCGACACTTTGATTTTCGTAGCCACTCATTTTTTCCATATTGTAGCGTACTCCGTTATAAAGGTCGTTTCCTACTGAGAAATTAAACAGACCTTGCAGACTGAAACGTTTGTAGGTAAAATTAGCCGTAAAACTTCCGGTAAAATCCGGGTTTGGATTTCCGATAACCATCCGGTCATTATCATCAATAACCTTATCTCCGTTAGTATCTGTAAAACGCATGTCCCCACCTGTGAAAGGCACCAGTTGACCATTCGTCAAACGTCTGGACAATCCGTCTGCCTGAGCATCCGAAGTTGTAGAATAAACACCATTAGTTTTTAAACCATAGAATAAGTTAGCATCATGACCTACTGATGTAATGTAAGTTGCTCCGCCAAATTGAGTAAGAATATCTCCGTTTGGAAGGTTTTGTATTTCGTTTTTATAAGTAGCTAAATTCAAACCAAAATCAAAAGTAAAATCAGGCGAACTCAGGACACGGGCATTCAAAGACATTTCCGTCCCGAAAGTCCGCATCTGAGCACTATTAGAAACCACATAATCAAAACCACTTACATTGCTAACAGATTCATAAACAATCATATTAGTTGTTTTCTTGCCGTAAAAATCCATAGAAAGATTAATACGCTCGTTTAACAACCCAAAGTCAGCACCGAAATTAACTTTTTTAACTCTTTCCCATTGTAAGTTTGGATTTCCAATATTGCCACTTACCAGGCCTTGTACACCTAATAAGTTTTGGGAAACATAATATTTTTGAGCTGTAAAGTTTCCGATATCATCATTTCCGCTTTCGCTAAGGGTCCCTCTTAATTTAAAATAGTCAATAACTGTTGAATTTTTCATGAAATTTTCAGCAGAAACCATCCATGCTCCTGTTAAGGCAGTCATTAAAGAGAATTTATCAGATCCATCCAGATCATCGCCAAAACGGCTGGAACCATCAACAGCATAACTGGTAGTCAGGAAATATTTATCATGATAATTGTAATTAGCGCTGGCGTAGATATTCAGCCAATTCCATTCTCCTAAAGCCCCGCCTACCTGACGCAGTAAGTTAGATCCGGCCCCGACACTGGTAAAATCATCTGTAGCAGAGTTGTAACCTAACCCTAAATCGCTTTCAGAATGATTGCTTTGGGTTCTAAAACCAAAACGAACATCGACTTTATGATCGTCCTTTAATTTGGTAAAGTAATTAGCATAAGTGTCCGTATAAATACTATTGAAAATTTGTACTTCGCTACCAGAACGGTTTTTACCTATGGCAGTAGGTAGAATAATGTCGGCTACTCCTTTATCCGGAATAAAGAAAGTTTCACGCTCCTTGTTATAAGTCAGCCCAAAAAGAGTGTTTACATTCCAGGAATTATTAATGATATATTTAAAATTCAAATTTCCAAAGAAACGGTAGTTTTTGTTGGTTCCAATTCCATTATCGATGATGGCTCTTGGATTACTAACATTAAAATCATCTGTATCTGCCAGATTTGGCGAAAGAGTTCCATCATTACCAATGGCATTAGATGTTAAAAATGGTGATTTTGTAAGAGCCAGATATATTGGACTTGTTTTATAAGCAAACCCCTGATCCCTTTGATCCTGAAGATTATTGATAAAAGACATATTGGCATCTACGTGGAATTTTTCTGTTAAACGTAAAGCTGCATTTAAACGAGTACTGTAGCGAGTTGATTTGGTGTTTTCAACAATGCCTTCATTGTTAAGATATCCTACTGATAAACCATATTTTGCAATATCATCACCACCGCGAATTTTAAGGAAATAGTTTTGGCTTATACTTGATTTGAAAACCCTGTCCTGCCAATTGGTTTCATTATGATATCTATAATATCCCGGAACTAACGGATTATCATTCATGTAGGGAAGAGCGGCGATCTGATCTTGTGAAAGTCCACGGGAAGTTTCTAATTGCGAAATATGTGTGCGATAGGCATCAGCACCCATAACTGGCAATTGTTCCGGGGTTTGGTTCGCACTTCCGTACATGGTGAAATCAATTTTAGTAGTTAATTCTGTTGGGCGTGTGGTGTTGATAATAAGTACTCCGTTAGCCCCTTTCGTTCCGTAAAGGGCACTATCGTCTTTAAGGACAGTGATGTTTTCAATATCTTTAACATCTAAATTTTCCAGTGGTGAAGAACCATTATTTTGTATAATTCCAGAACCATAATCTTCATCGTCATAAATCATTCCGTCTACAATAATTAACGGTTTGTTTGTTCCGTATAAAGAAGTAAAACCACGCAGGGTCAGGTATGCCCCGGCACCTGGAACTCCTGATTTTCTAACACTGTTTAATCCGGCTACTCTTCCCTGAAGAAAGTCTCCCACAGATTCTTTAACAGGACTGGACCATTGATTGGTTTTAAAATTTACCACATTTACTGCTTTTGTGCTTCCGTACTGAAGTTCTTCTCCGGTAGGCAAATTGCCTATTTGATAGGTTGGCGAATAATACGCTTCATACAAAAAGATTTCTAAATCTGAATTTCTATTTTTAATTGGAAAAACTTTGGTTTGAAATTCCTGGCCACTTACAGTAAGCAGTGTTTCCAAGTGGGGTACATTTATTTCAAAGCTACCATCATCATTAGTAATTGCTGCCGAAAAGTCTTTAACTACTACATTTATACCTGAAAGCCCTCCTTTAGTTTTAGCATCTTTAACAATACCTTTAACAAAGATTCCTTTTTTTATTTTTGGAGCGGTGGTAACAGTTGCTGCAGTTGAATCCTGAGCGGTTTGAGCGTATAAGGATAAGCTAAGGCTTCCAGAAAAGAACATACTTATCACCCAGGTTAGTTGTAAATTTTTTAACATATCTATTTTTATAAAATATTATTTAACGACAGGAACAAATTTTAAATAATCAAGGGTAAGTGAGTTGGTGCCGTCTGCAGTTGTAGTATTGGCGAGTAGGAAAGTATTCATACTGCCAGCCTGAGTTAAGCTCAATTCTCCGATATAAACTTCATCATAAAAATTTACAGCTACATTGGTATATGGAATATCTTGTGATATACCACCATTAATTATTGCTACCTTTTGTTGAAAAACAGTTGGTTGATTGTTTATGGCTCTCCAATATACTTGGTAAGTGGTGCTGTATAAATCAGTAGCAAAATAACGGAGTTGAAAATTTGAAACTTTAGTGTTTTTCACGTAGATATCGTTAAACAAGACTCCGGAAGGGTCTTTAAGATCACGATATAGAATTTTGCTACGCAGGTCAGCAGGGAAGAATGAAGTGTTTTTTTCTCCTTCTATTTTAGTAGGAACTAAACGATTAACTAAAGGGACATCGACCTTTTTCATGTGGTATATAATTCCATTACTCAAAACAACTGGCTCTCCAATGATTTGTGTTTTGTCTATTGGTACATTTACACCAAAACGGGTAGTTAATTCGTTTGGCAATTCATTTGGCCTATACGCTTTTGGAAAAACCATATCCCTAATTGTAAAATACCTTGAATAAGTAGTTGTCGAATCTGCAGTAGGTTTGTTCAGGTAAGGCTTAAGTTTATCTACTTCAGTATCATAACCTTCGTCCTCGATTAAAAACAGCGTATAAGAATTCTTTTCGTTATTTACATTGTAAACATTTTTTAAAAAGGAGTTACTAAGTGAGTCAGCAAATACGCCCGGTATTGCATTTTCTTTAGCTGCAATGTCAGAATCATAAATGTTTAATTCATTCAGGCTTACCAAATAATTACTCATTGAGGAAGAACTTGTTTGTGACTTGATATATTCCCAAATATTCATTTTTGGCGCAAGAGTATGATTGATGATATGAAAAACACCATTTTTAGCATAATGATCTGCAGAAACAATAGTAGCATCAGATATCAGATTGTTCCCTTTAAAATTTAAATATTTTTCACTCAGCATTTTTATTTGCACAGTATCTTCATTTCTTACAGAAGAATAGGAAGTTAATGCAATATGGTTGGCTACAAAAGCAGACAGTGCTTCAGGATTATTAAGAATCGAAGCATCCAGCTGGTCAATAGCTTCATTGACGGGTGCAAAAACAGTATACGTTTTAGAGGCTGACAAAATTTTGTCATATCCTGTTTTTGTCAATAACTCTCCAAATTTTGATACTTCTGATGTAGCCGAAATGGCTTCACTTAAATTTGAATTTAAATTGTTATCGCCATTATTTTCACGATCTGACCAGGGATCAGAACACGAAACTAATGCTATTGTCAGAATACCAGCAAAGAGTGTTTTATATATTAATTTTAATGTATTCATTTTTTTAGGTAATTAGGTTTTTGATTAGAGTCCTTTTTGACTTAATTAGGTAATTATTAAGGAGCAAAACCCTGACCACCTGATTGTAATCTTGGATACAACTGATCCATATCTATCGGGCGGAATTCTACCACATCCAGCCAGGCAGTGTCACCAGGATTAGAAAGCGACTCAAAAGTTATAGTATGTCGGCCTGTAGTTTGTACATCGATAATACCACAAAGCCTTGTATTAAATCGGTTAGTGAATGGAGAGACATGATTTTTATACCCTTGTGATTCTAAAACCCTTTCATTTAAAGTAACATTACCACCTTCCTGAAAGTTAATAAGTCTGGGAAGTGCTACACCATCAAAATGAACTTTAACAGTAGGGTTTTTAGTCGCTTTTTGTCTATAAGCTACCCAAACTTTATATTTTCCTTTTATAATTACCGGTGTTTTAAAGGCAATATTTTGAGTATTACCATTTCTAAAGCGGAATATTTCAACTACATCACCGTTCCATCCACGGTCTATATAATTAGAATTCCCTTTGGGAGCACATATATAAGTTAGTGCATCAACACCATCCCAGGTAACTTCACTAAAAAGAGATTTTGCCAGTGTTGCCGTATTGCCGGGTTTTCTAAAAACCGCACTCAATTGTCTGAACTCCGGTTGGTCAGCCAGGTCAAAATAAACCGGAGCCGGGTTTCTCTTTTTAATAAAGAAATTTTGCTCAACAGCGTGAACCACCCCATTTGAGGCAGTAACATCACTTCCCGGACGATTAACAGGAATTCCTTTTTCTAAAACGCCATTAAAAGTTTCCTCGTTTAATAAAATAGTACCTGTAGCCAGTTTTACACTAATTACTTCCAGGGGCGCTTTGGTTTCTAATGATGGTGAAACAGCTAAATCTGCTAAATATTGAAGCTTTGGCAAAATACGGTAGCTCACAAAAAGATTCAGGCTATCAGCAGGATTCAAAGGATCGTTTAAGTGACTGTATTTTGTTTTTAAATCTTCAAGGGTATTGATGCCAGCTGCTTTAAATACCTCATTTGTTTCACTCAAGACCGTTAGATGTCCGGTAAGTGTAGTTTTTCCATCAACAGTTGTTGAAGTTAAGGGTTGATTTAATTTTTCGTACCACCCTGTTGCTTTTAAGGCTTCGGTAAATAAAGAAAATGATTCATTTTCCTCTATAGTTTGCGCTAAAGTTTTATTGGCAACACGCAACACTTTATCTATTACATGTATTACTCCGTTTCCTGTTTTTACATTTGAAGCAGTGATTTGCGCTGTTTTATTAACAGTAATGCTGGAAGCACCACCCACATTAGCAGCACCTGTAATGATGAATTGCCCTTGTTGGCTTGGGGTTGCAATTTTTCCATCGGTAAATGATGTAGTAGCTACTTCCTGATCAAGGATATGGAGCTTTACGATATCTTCCAAATCTTTTGATGGCACGTCTTTAACAGATGCAGCACCGATATCGGTTAAATATTTTTTTACAGCGGCATTGTTCGGTAAGAACAAAGTATAAGTGCCGTAAGTATTCATAAATGAAGCATTGTTAGTGATTTCTAACATTTCCAAAAACATGGAAAAGTCATCATTTTGTCTCAAAAAACCAGTAATGTTTACTGTTTCATCTGTACGTTCATTTATTTTCTCTGAAGTACAGTTAAGAAATGCCAGGGTTAAAAAAACCACTAAAGTAAGTCTCATCAATTTTGGTAATGCAGTGTATCTTTTCATGACTTAATTATTTATAAAATGGATTTTGAATAAGTGCTTTGTTGGTATATAATTCGTATTCATTAATTGGTAAATAATGACTATTGGGATCTTGAAGTTTAGCCAAAATAGATTGTAACTGATCTGCCGGAGCACTAATCAATGCCATATTGTTCAATAAATCCAGACGGTCGTAACCCTCTCTTCTGGCATTTCGTAAAACATCAAACCAGCGTTTTCCTTCAAATGCAAATTCACGTGCCCTTTCTGCCAAAAGATAATCGGTTACTTCTGATTTGCTGGCAGGATTTACAGTTTGAGAGGTTAAACTGATTGCTTTGCGTGTAGTACGGATATTTTCAATAATAGCAACAGCTTCCTCTCCTCTTTCTAGTTGGGTTAAGGCTTCTGCTTTTAAAAGTAAAACATCTGAATATCTGTAAACAAACCAGTGTGTGTCTGATTCCTGCAAAGTTTTACGTTCTTCGATATTAAGACCTGTGAACTTATAGATTTCATTAGTTCCAGCGACCAAAGCACATCTTTCACCACGTACATCTCTGTTTAGAGGATCCACAAAGTCAACCCCGAACACGTCTTCTAAAACTACCGGGGAAGCTATAAATTCCGGTCTTTGAAAAAACATGTCATAAAAAGGATTTAGGTTTTGTGTAGTATATTGAAATTCAAAAATACTTTCTGTAGTATTTCCCTCGGCAAAGACTCTTGAGAACCAACTATTAGAAGCGGGAATTAATTGAAATTTACCTGAACCAATTACCTTGTCAGCTGCAGTAAGTGCTTCGGTATATTTATCCATCCAAAGATAAACATCAGCCTGCATTGCATTAATAGCATAAACTGTAATCCTGCCTTTGTTAGAAGGTGTATTGCCATAATCAACAACAGCATATCCTTCTGCTAGAGCAAGGTCTTTGATAACCTGTTCAAAAATTTCATTTTGTGGAGTTTTAGCCAATTGAAAATTATCATTGTCTGAAAGAGTTGCATTTAGTTTAAGAGGCACATCCTTAAAGGTACGGGCTAGCGTAAAATATAAATAAGCTCTGATTGCCAAAGCTTCGGAGAGATAATTGTTCAATTGTGTTTGTGTTAAAGTAGGGTCCTTATCCCTTACAGCTGGTGCAAGCTCAATAACCGTATTGCAGTAATTGATAACCCGGTAAAATGCTGCCCAACTAGTCAAATCGTTAGAGGATAATATATTTGATGTGGTAATATCTCTTTGGTCCAAAGTAACATTTCCTGCTGGCGATATCATATCGGCTCTAATTTCTCCATACATAAACAGATATTCACTGATATTGTAATCTGTTCCGTTTGTAGGGATTTGTGCTGCAGGAGGCCTTTTTAGTAAAGATGAATAGATACCAATAACGGCTGCCTGGATGTCTTCTTTGGTTTTCCAGAATTCTTCACGTACGATTCCGTCTTCAGGTCGTAAATCTAAATAATCGTCACACGATGTTGCGGTAACAAAAATTAGAAGGATTGCCAGTGTAGATTTTATTTTAGTTCGCATAATCATTTTTTTATTTAGAAACGTGTTGTAATACCTAATGAGATACGGCTTGTAGGAGGGGTTCTTGAGTTGTCAATAGCCATTCCGAAAGGATCTCCGGATCTCATGCTTACCTCAGGGTCCTGACCTCTATAGTTTGTAAATGTTAACAAGTTATCGGCTGTTATATAAGTTCTTATTTCATCCATTTTTAGGCTTTTTAATAATTGTCTTCCAAAAGAATAACTAAAAGTGACAGAACGAAGACGAAGAAAAGAAGCATCTTCTACATAGCGATCAGATCCTAACCAGTTGTATCCTGCTCCGTAAATTGCTCTTGGCATATCGGTTTTATCTCCCGGATTACGCCATCTCGATAATGTGGCAGTACTTTGATTTCCCCAGCCATACATATTTGTCGTAGTCATATCTGTTCCGTTTACAATATCATAATTCAGACGAAAGTTAAAGAACAGTAGTAATTTGAACTGATTGTTAAAGATTATATTAGGTCCAAACCCTCCAGTAAGTTTTGGGTTACTGTTTCCTAAATATACCACGTCGCGACTGTCTATATTACCATCTTTATTAATGTCTTCGTAGATCGCATCCCCAGGCTGAAAAGTGTAATCGGTATTTGGATAATTAAAACGCATGTATACCGTTTGACCATTGGGGCCAGTAATTACATTTCCATTCGCATCTCTGGCAAGAGTAGCTTCTTTATCCGTATAAACTCCCTTGAAACGGTATCCGTAGAAAGATCCAAAAGGATTGTTTTTTTGAAGGAAACGTTTGTATTCTCCATTACGATCCGTATTTCCGCTTTCATTTGGGAAATATTCTGAAATTTCACGAATCATGTTTTCATTACTGGCAATGTTAAAGTTGAATTCTACTTTCCATTTGTCGGTTTTGATTGGGGTTGTAAAAAGACCTATTTCCCATCCCTGATTATCCATAGTACCCACATTCTGGTCCATTTTGCTGTATCCCGAAACGGTAGTGATATCAAGATCCTGAAAAATCATGTCTTTTGTAGTGTTTCGGTAGATCTCTACGTCAAGTGTAACACGCTTATTAAACATTTGAAGATTAAACCCTAAATTTTTTCCGGTCAGTGTTTCCCAACGGAAATTACTCAATTCGATATTTTGAGGATACACACCGTTAAGGCCTAAGTATTCAGTACCAAAATTTCCATATACATTGAAGTAGCGGTAGTCATATCTGGGCGCTTTTCCGGATTGCCCGTAACTAAATCTTACACTCAGGTCATCAACAAAATCCACATTTTTCATAAAAGATTCCCCCGAAACTCTCCAGCGGGCAGATGCCGAAGGAAATAGTCCGTATCTGTTTTCCTGACCAAATCTTGAATTACCATCTCCACGTAAACCAACGTTTATAATGTAACGATCTAATAAGTCGTATTGCGCATTCAACAAACCGCCTACAGTTCTGGTTTGACTATTGCTGGTATATAAATTCAATTCTGAATTTTGTGTTCTGGACGGATTGGATGGATCTGTAAGTAACGAAGAGGCTGTATTAGAAGTTATTACCTGATGTGACTCATAACGGGAATCATTCGATTGCAAGGACAAAAGAACGGATAAGTTTTGTTTTTCGCCGAAATCTGGTGTGTATACAAAATTGGTCTTGGTTGTAATATTAGCCATATCTACATCCACATCTGAAGCGCGGTTGACTACAGTTTCTGTAATTGGGCGTCCTGTGGCATTTTGAGGTAAAAAAGATTTAGCTTTTGTACTATTAAAATCAAACTGTAAATCAAATGTAGAGATTAATCTTTGCGGTATAATGTCAACATTTATATTAAAATGAGGTACTACTCTATTGCTTACCTGATTGTTAGTGGCAAATTCTGCCATGGCAACCGGATTGTAAGTACCGGGATATCCACCCTGAACGTTTTGTGCCGGGGAGAAAAAATTAGGGGTTAGTACTCCGGTCTGGTCATATTCAAAAATCCCCATGTTTGGCATTTTTCCATAAGAAACACTTCTGAGTAAATCTTTGTCAGTGCCTGAAAAATTATTTACATAATTACGGTCTGTACTAGAGAAGGTGTAAGCGATATCTGTTTTAAAACGAATACGGTCAGAAACTACATAATCTAAATTTAAACGGGTGCTGATACGCTCAAAACCAGTTCCAATAGTCACTCCTTTAGAGTTGTAATACCCTACAGAACTAAAATATCTTGCTCTTTGTCCACCCCCTTGCAAGGATAGGTTATGGTCATGTATCAGGCCAGTCTGAGATATTGCTTTTGTCCAATCGGTATTGTTACTATAGTTTTTATAATAATAAACTTCTTGTGGGTCGTACTGAAATTCTTTGATATTTTGTGTATTTAAAGGCACTCCATTTCGATTCATAAATTCTTCCGGGATCAACTGTGAGTATTGGTCTCCGTTTAACATCGGAATGGCATCCGGAACTTTAGAACGGGTTCCTACAAAAGAGTAGCTAATTTTAGGAGCACTGATTCCTCCCCTTTTAGTATTGATAATAATAACACCACCTGCTGCACGTGAACCCCACAAAGCAGTTGCAGCTGCATCTTTATCGATAGTAATGGTATCAATATCTGAAGGGGCAATATTTAATAACGCCGCATAACCATCATCATCTGCAGTGCCAAAGTTAAAATCTGCAGGGATAGATGTTTCATAAGGCATTCCGTCAACAACGATTAATGGACTGGAAGATCCGGAAATAGAGGAGGCTCCCCTAATTTTAATTTGCATTCCCGCACCAGGGTCACCACTGGATGCAATGATATCTACACCGGCAATACGTCCCTGCAATTGTTCATCAATAGAAGCGGCTTGAGAATTGGCTATGTCAGCGGCTTTTATTGTTACTGAACTGGTAGTTTTGTTCCTGTCTGCAATGTTCAGCAAACCGCTTTCTACCTTTTTTTGTCCCGTAACGACTACATTATCTAAGGAGGTAATCGTAGATACTAAAGCAATTTTTATTGTGGTTTTACCATTAATGGAAACCACTTTGGATTTATATCCAATATTTGAAATTAATAATTTATTGTCTGGATTTTTGAGATGTATTGCAAAATTTCCATCTATATCAGATAAAACACCTCCAACGGTACGATTTTCTGAATCTTGTTCAACAATAGTTGCTGAAGGAATAGGTAAATTATCACCTGAATCGACAACCTGGCCCCGTACTAAAGTATTTTTAGAGTCTTGGGCCAAAGATGGTAATGCTGCCAGGATAATCAAGGCAAATGTAAAACGGTAAAGCAAATGGGTTATTTTTTGTTTCATTTTATTCCGTATATAAAAGATAGTTGTCTACTAAATGGATTAAGGATCTGTCAGCTAGGTTGTTGCTGTTATTTGGTATAAAGTTGGCAGATCTATTTGCCTTATCAATAAAGGTTAATACTCCTTTATCACTCATAACCCCTACATAAGTCTTTTCATCACGACTATCTTTTCTTAAAGTTTCGATTTGACCTCCTAAAAGTCCATCATCTGAAACAGTTTTGGTAGCCAAAATATGGTAGCGAATAAAATCAGCGACTATGTCTTGTTCTCCTAAATTAACCGGCGCAAAGTTGGGAGCACCGGTTGTAATATTGCCAGGAAGTTTTCCATCCTTGACAGCTTGTACAATAGCCGCATTATTTGGTACCACAAATGTATAAGAGGTCCCAAGATCTACCCCCAGTATTTTATCTCCCGTAGCATTGAAAATTGTAGAGTTTTTTAGATAACTATAAAAATTAAAATATTCAGAACCGGATGGTGCAGCTAAATTTTTGAGGTCCACACCTGGTGACTCTTCGCTAAATTCAAGTAATTTATCAATATAATATGTACGTCCGTTTTGCTGATCTTCGTACCCAAGAATATTAGCCATATTTCCTAAAGCTTCATTTCCAGCAGCATAAACCTTATTATTGCTCCATTTGATGTATTCCCCTGGGATATCCATATCTCCGGAACGTATAATTCCCGATCCGGACAAATCATTCAATTCTCCTTCAGGTGTAGGAACGATAGAATTATACAAAACACGCAATAAACGTAATCGCGAATCAACCGCTGTTGAAGATACACCGGTTACAGGTGAAACATACATCCATTCTGATCTGGCCGTATTATAGTCATATCCAAGAGCAAGCAATACTGTATCTGAGGGAAGAAACAAGGTGTATTTTTGATTGATATTGCTGATGATTTCTCTGTATGAAGAACCGTCATTGAACAATCGTGTGGCCAAAGTAAATTTAGGATCTAAATATGCCGAAGTATAAACACTGTAAAATAAATTAGATGCCTGTATTTTATTAGTTCCATAAAAGAAACCATTACTTACTACTTTAGCCTCTTTTACATCAGTATTCAGATTGAATCGTAATTCTTCATCCAGTGCATTATTAAAAGAACTCAATTTAGATGGCCATACCGCACCTGTTACCATGTGCGCTTTAAAAAAATCCTCAAAAACATATTTAGGTAGTTTATCAAGAGAGGTAAAGTTTTTAAGCAGAACTTCGTCAATGAATTTTTGTAAAGAAGTATTATCCGGAGCAAATAAAGTATAGGCATCACTTTGTCCGTCATTATCAGCCTGCTTTAAATAGTTTTCATTGTTAAGGGAATAAGGCAAAGCGCGATCATAGACTTTTACGTAAACATCGTCTGTTTTGCCTGTATAATTTCGATAGGTAGTAGTTGCAGACTGGTTAAAAACATATGTAACCAAATTATTTTGCAGTAAACTGCGAAAAAGACTGTATTGGCTGCTATTCTCCAAATGCTGATCCAAATTCACTAACGGAAGAGAAATCTGGTTAACTTCCTGAATAATACCATTTTCTGCAATAATATTTGCTTCTTTTATTGCGCCTCCTAAAACATTAAAATCTGTGTAGATTGAGTTTGGAAAGAAAAAATTATAGTCATTTGAATTTAAACCTTTTGCAGCGAAATACTCTTTTTCAAAATAGGAGATGTACTTGTTATTATTGTCTCCTGAAATATAATAGCCCGCACCACCATTATTATTTCGATTAGAACCTACAACAATCATTGGCTTACCATTAATCGTTTTAGTTTGAAATCCGTCATAATAAGCTGTTCTTCTTCTAAAAGCGTTATCGGCTACCCATCCGGCTGCTGATTGGTAATCTGAAAGTTGCTCAGTACGAAAGGCATTGTATATTAGTGCGTATCTAACAATTTTTGAGGCGGTAATGGAATCCATCTTGTTTACATCTGAAATTCCCTGCTCTTGAAAAAATTTAGAAAAGGCTTCATCATTGGGAGCCATCATAGTCCAATAGCCTGCTTTGCTTAAAATGTCTTTATAGCCTGCTTTTTCTATCAAAACCATAAGGTTTTTAAAATTGCCACGTGCTTCCAATTGCTGGTAAATAGGAGGCTCAAGACTTTCAGGGCGCTTATAATAATCATCATAGACATCCTGGCTGCAACCGCTTAACAGGATTAAAAATGAAAAGGCAAGGAAATAGAAGTGTAGTATTTTCTTCATTCTTGTTTGATTTGTAATTGAAAAAAGCCGGTTTGTTAACTTTTTTTTAGTAAATATTAATGTATCAAACGTAAAAGGATATGTTGCTAATTCTATCCTGTACTATCCTGTTTTTTTTTATATGTGTTTTTATTATTGGTATAAAATATCAATAATATAATATATATGTTAATATTTTATAAAAGTATAAATCCAATAATTGTAAGGTCTGAGCGTCCCATTCTTTTTATATTTAGTGTAAAAAGGAAACTTTGAAAAAAAATATTTTTTTGTTAAAAAAGTAAACTTTGAAAATGTGCCAATAATTATTTTAACGAAAGTTCACATGCATTTTCGAATATTATCGCTACCAATTTTAAGTAACAACAAAGAAATTATCTCAAGATTTATTGGATAGATTAAATAGAGTTTTAGAGCAAAATGGATCTCTTTTTTGAAGCAAATGAGCAACTTTTTAGATTGAAGAAGTAATATTAGGAGGGTAAATTCCATCTGCGAAAGTTAAAAATTAATATAAGTTTTTAGAATAAATTTCTGTTCTTTGTACTGTGCCATAAGCCACATTTTTATTTTTTGTGAAGTCCTGAAATTAGAATGCAATATTATTTTAGGCATTGAGTTAAGTCTTATTATCATGTTTCGTTATGGACAACAGAAAATTTATTTTAAGTTTAAAAAAAGGTAATGAAGCTTCTTTCAAACAGGCTTATTTAAATTACTATGATAAACTGATAAACATAGCCAGACGATTTAATTTTACAGTTCTTACCCCGCAGGACTTTGTTCAGGAAACTTTTTTAAGATTGTATAATAAAAGAGAGTTACTTAATGAAGATGTTTTATTTGACAAGCAATTGTTTGTGATATGCAAAAACATCATTATTAATCATGTTAACCGGGAAAATAAAATAATCCAGCTTGATCCACAGTTTGAGGCTGAAGAAGAACATACGGAAACAGGAATTTTCGAAGAAAGGACCGAAAAACTACATTCTTTCATAAATATGCTTCCTGAGCAGCAGCAAAAAATATTTACTTTACATAAACTGGAAAACCTTAGCTATAAGGAGATTGCAGCAATTACGGATCTTTCTGAAAAGACAATTGCCAATCATATTTATCTTGCCAGTAAATTTATTCGAAAAAAAGTCGAAGACCATTAGGAACTTTTCTGTTCTCGTTTGTTATAGCTATAAACAGAACATACAAATGCACATTGAGACGTATAAAACAAATGTTAGAACTAAGAAAGACGCAAGCTTAATTGTGGCTCTTTTACAGTTCATTATTTCGGATTGTATTATATACTTTGATTTCAAAAATCGTCAAAGAGTTCTAAGAATCGAAACTAACAGAGAGATTAAAGAAATGGTTTATGGTGTTTTTAATAAGCAGGGATTTTATTGTCAGAAACTTTAACGCTCCAAGACATGGATGAAAAAAGAATAGAAGAAGAATTAAAAAAAATATGGGATGAAACTCCGGTTTCATATTCCAATATTGAAAAAAAAGCCTCATGGGAAGATTTTCAATCTAAAACCTTTGCTGTACAAAAGCCAAAGTTTAAGGTTTGGCGTTACGCAGCGGCAGCAGCAGTGATAATTTTTATGCTAATAGGCACTGGTATTTATTTTAACAGAAGCCCATTGCAGGATGAGGTTTATCTTGTTTCAAATACAGTGGAGAACAAGACTTCAAAAGTAAAAACAGTTTTTTTGCCGGAAAACTCAAAAGTGATATTAAGTCCACATTCTAAAATTGTATATGCCAATAATTTTAAAAAAAACAGAAAAATTATAGTAGAGGGTGAAGCATACTTTAAAGTAAAAAAAGATAAAAAATACCCTTTTCAGGTTTTTTGCAATGCGACGACCACGACAGTCTTAGGGACTTCATTCATTGTAGCCGGTCAAAATGATGATGGTGTAATTGTAGCGCTTTATGAAGGAAGTGTGCAGATGAATGTAGAGGGTGAGACTAAAAAATGGATACTGAAACCCGGAGAAAAATTCACCTTCGGAAACAAAATGGCTTCAATAGCAGAATTCAACAGGTTCAAGGATTTTGATAACGAAAAACTAACAGCTGTAAGTGCTTATGTAGCTTCTGATTATGGATATAAAATGATATTTCCAGACGAATACTGCAGCCAGCGCATTACACTGAGAATCAATAAAAAAGAAGACTTAAAAATAATTGTGCAATTAATATCAGAAATGTATAACCTAAAATTCGAAATAAATGAAGAATTAAAACAAATCACTTTTCGATAGAAAAGAAAAGGATGCACTAGCCGCGAAACTAAACATCCTCCTCATAATCAAGGCAGTATAGAGCTGTCCCATTTAATAATAATTCAAAAATACAAAATTTCATGAAGCATATAATTTCAGCATGCTTTTTTTTATTCAGTTTGTGTATGTTTTCTCAAAACGTAACGGTAACTGTAGATCAAAATATGACATTAAAGGAACTATTTAAGCAAATTGAGAATCAAACGGATTTTAAATTTGCTTTTACAGATCAGATTAATACAAGTCAAAAATATTTTAATCAAAAAAGCACTTATAAAAATATCGAAATAAAAGCACTTGTTAATGAACTGAATAAGAACACTTCTATTCAGTTTTCAATCGTCGGTAATAATATTTTCGTAAAACAAAAAACTTCCAAAGCAGCAACAGTTAAAAAAAAGAATAAGCTTACCGGCCAGGTTTTAGATGAGAACAAAGAACCGGTTATTGGAGCCAATATTTTTATAAAAGAATTGAAAACAGGCGCCACTACAGATGCAAAAGGAATGTTTTCATTAGAATTAAATAATGGAACTTATACCGTTCTTATCAGTTATGTAGGGTTTAAAAACAAAGAAAAAGAGATTACAGTTTTTGATGATGTACGAATAGATTTTAGCATTGAGCCAGACAGCCAGCAGTTGGAACAGGTGATTATAACACACAGTAAAGCAGTTGATGTAAGAAATACTCAAATGAGTGTTAATAAGCTTACTATGGAAGAGATCAAAAAAATACCATCAGCCATGGGTGAACCTGATCCGTTAAAATCAATATTAACATTACCGGGGGTTACAAATGCAGGGGAACTTTCTTCAGGTTTCAATGTCAGGGGAGGTGCTGCAGACCAGAATTTGATTCTTTTAGACGGAGCACCGGTGTATGGAGACTCTCATATGTTTGGTTTTTTCTCTGTTTTTAATGCAGATGTCGTTAACGGGCTGGATTTATACAAAGGAGGCATCCCTTCTAAATTTGGTGGAAGGGTTTCTTCTGTTCTTGATGTAAGCCAGTTAACCGGGGATTTTGAAAATTACAAAGTAAATGGTGGTATTGGTTTAATATCCAGCCGCTTATTGGTACAGGGCCCCATTACAAAAGAGAAAGGCTCTTTTGTTTTGGCTGGGCGGGCTTCTTATGCCCATTTATTTTTAAAGCTGGCAGATAATAAAAATTCCGCTATGTTTTATGACCTTAATGCAAAGTTCAATTACCGTTTAGGTGCTAAAAATACGCTTGCATTTTCGGGATACTTAGGAAACGATGTTTTCGATATAAGTGATCGTTTTGCCAGTACCTACGGAAATAAAATGGGAATATTAAGCTGGAAGCATCAATTTACAGATAAGTTAAATACAAATTTATCTGTTTTCTACAGCGATTATAATTTTAATCTCGAAATTGAACCGGAAAATTTTGAGTGGGACAATACCATAAAAAGCTATGGAGTTAAATATAACTGGAATCAGGCTGTATCTCAAAAACTCAAACTTAGCTACGGAATTGACGGACAATATTATGATTTCAATCCCGGTACAGTACAACCCACTAGTTCAGATTCACAGTTCAATTACAAACAGCTTGATAAAAAATATGCTTTAGAGTCTTCTGCTTATCTTGATTTTGAACATCAGATTACGGAGAAACTGAATCTTCGTTACGGACTTCGTTATAGTATGTTTTACCGTTTAGGAAGCGAAGCCATTACGACTTACGAGAATGGGCAGGCAGTAGTATATAATCCGCTGTATAATATTTATGAAGAAGGAACCCCAACCGGAAGCATATCGTATAAAAGTGGAGAAACAATAAGTAAATTTAATAATCTGGAACCGCGAGCCGCATTGTCATATGCTTTTAACGACAATACTTCGGTAAAAGCAAGTTACAACAGAATGGCACAATATATTCATATTTTATCGAATACCCAATCGCCATTGCCAATGAATATCTGGACACCAAGCGGACCTTTTACAAAACCACAAATTCTGGATCAGTACGCTATGGGGTATTTTAAGAATTTTAAGGATGGGGATTATTCTTTTGAAGGGGAATTGTTTTATAAGAATATCCAAAACCGAATAGATTATATAGACGGGGCAGGTATTTTGGCAAACAATAATATTGAACAGGTTATCCTGAATGGTAAAGCCCGATCGTATGGTATGGAAATGTTATTTAGAAAAAATACCGGCGATTTTACTGGATGGGTTTCTTATACCTTATCAAGGGCAGAACAAAAAACACCGGGCAGAAGTCCCGAAGAACCGGGCGTTGCAAACGGTGACTGGTATTTATCAGGATATGACAAACTGCATAATTTAAATATTGTGGGCAGTTATCAATATAATCCAAAATGGTCTTTTAATGCCAATTTTTCATTACAATCAGGTCAGCCTGTAACGTATGCAAATGGCTACTATGAATTTGGAGGTATCAATATCCCTAATTTTTCACTAAGAAACGAAAACAGACTGCCGCTCTACCATCACCTGGATCTGGCAGCGACTTATACACCTAAACCAGATAAAAAGAAAGGTTGGCAGAGCTATTGGGTATTTAGCATTTATAATATCTACAACAGGCAAAATGCCGCTTCTATGACATTTGCAACAAATGAAGATACGGGAGCTAATGAGACCAGAAGACTATCTATTTTTGGAATGGTACCTGGTATTTCTTATAACTTTAAATTTTAATGAATATGCAAAGGTTTGAAAAATATAATTTTAAAAATAAAGCACTCGCTTTATTGAGTTTTCTTTTTGTACTGGCTTTCACATCTTGTGAAGAAGCAGTGACTCTTGATTTGGAAACCGGTGAAACAAGATTAGTTGTCGATGCAGAAATTATTTGGCTAAAGGGAACAACCGGAAGTGAGCAGACTGTAAAGATTAGTAAAACAGCTCCCTATTACAGCAACACAACGCCAAAAGTTTCAGGGGCACAGGTAAGAATTGAAAACAGTAACGGCGATGTGTTTGCTTTTACTGAAACAGTACCGGGCTCTTACGTTTGTACCAATTTTGTTCCGGTTTTAAATATGGATTATACCCTTTATGTAACTGCAGAAGGACAAAGTTTTACAGCTACGGAAAAACTGACTTCTGTAACGCCAATTGATAAAGTAGAACAACAGATTGTTCCTGATTTTGGGGGAGAAGATGTAATCGAGCTGACTTTTTATTATAAAGATCCGGCAGATCAGGAGAATTATTATCTAACAGATTATCAAAGTGACTTCTTGTTGTTTCCTGAATATGAGCTCACAGATGATGAGTTTTTTAATGGAAATGAAGTAAGCACGCGATTCGAATACGATGATAAAATTAAATCGGGAAAAACAGTTCATATTACGCATCGTGGTATTTCAAAGAATTTCTATAATTATATGAATTTAATTTTAGAAGTATATGGTGGAAATCCTTTTTCTATTCCTCCCGGCAATATCAGGGGAAATATTGTAAACACAACCGATGCTAATAATTTTGCCTTTGGTTACTTCAGACTTTGCGAAGCTGACAAAGTTTCTTATCTGGTAAAATAAAAAAATTAGGCTTTTAGATTGATTTGTAAGTGCATCTGTCATTAAAGTAATTTTATTGGCAGGTGTTTCTGTTTTATATTAATTTGTTTAATTCCGGTTTACATCATTTTTCCTTCTTTTACATATTCTTTTTTTATTCCCTGAAGGAGGTGATGCAGGTTAATATTTTCATTTTCGTCTTCCAATGTTCTCAGGCAGGCATATTGAATGATGTTCACAATATTGGCGCCGGTGATGTCGTATTTTTTTGATAGTTCAGTAAGATTTACATCTTCAGCAATACTAATTCCTTTAGGCAGGTTATTATGCCAAAGCTTTAAGCGCTCGTTATAAGACGGTACTTCAAACTCAATTATAGATTGAAATCTACGGGTAAAAGCCGTATCAATATTTGTTTTAAAATTGGAAGCCAGAATAACCAACCCGGGATGATTTTCGATACGCTGCAGCAAATACGAAACTTCCTGGTTGGCATATTTATCGTGTGCATCCCTGACATTCGTTCTTTTTCCGAAAACGGCATCGGCTTCATCAAAAAAGAGAATCCAGTCCTTATCAGCCGCTTTGTCAAAAAGAGAAGAAAGATTTTTCTCGGTTTCGCCAATGTATTTCGAAATTACCATAGACAAATCAATTCGGTACACGTCTCTTTTGGTATATTTTCCCAACAGAGAAGCCGTAAGTGTTTTTCCGGTTCCGGGTGCGCCGTAAAACATGACCCTGAAACCTGGTTTTATCTTGGCTTTCATGTTCCATTCGTGAAGCAAGATTTCATTGAATTTGAGCCAGGTTTCTATTTCTTTAATCTGATTTAAGGTATTAGAATTCAGCACCAAATCCTCCCAGTCTAATTCGGTTTCAATTAATTGAGCAGGGAAAATACTGCTAAGCTGTGGTTTTAGGATTTTTCCGGTTATGAATTTTTCAATGTATTCATCTTCTAAAATCAGTAAACCGCTCAGTTTGGGTTCTCCGGCAGGGACGATATCTATTTTGATAATTCCTTTTTGATAAAGAAACGACTGATTGTGTAAGTAATTATAAAAGGCAATCCTGTTTTCAAGATTATTTCCTGCAATTAAAAACTGAGCTGTTTCACCGGTTGGTAAAATGCCGCGATGGTTCTTCGTTTTCATTCCGCCAAACTCGGGCAATTCGCCGCCATTGGGCAAATATTCGGCAATGACTGAACTTAGAAAATCTGGTTTAACATGAGGAACAAGGGCTAATCCCAATAAAAGAATATCCGTTTCTATCAGGTTATTTTCGATAATGAATTCGTTAACAAATCCAATGCAATCCTGCTGATTTAAAACAGGTTTTTCCATTGGAGTTTCGACTTGAAAAAGAGTATCAAGCTGAAATACGAATTGGTTTTTTAGGTAAGTGAATACATTTTCCATTTTATGCTACTAATGATTCGATTGAAAAGAAATCAATTTTTGATTGTTTATAGTTTCTGATTCTGTTCATGACTGAGTTTCCGTTATGCGAACCATTACTATTGGTATTACCTTCAATAGTTTCAATTATATCGCCATGAACCGCAGTTACAATTCCGGTATGAAACCAGTCGTTTGTTGTTTTTTGAATCAGAAATACATCTGCAGGTTTTATTAAAGCCGGATTTGTTCTTGCCATCTGATAACGGGTCAGTAGTTTTTTCTGAATACCGGTTGTACCAACAGTGTCGCAGCTATAAGTTAACGGCATTAGAGTTTTGAAGTTTTTTCTCTGAACAGAGGCCGCCTGGTCAATTATTGCCTGAACAAATCCCATGCACCAGAACCAGTCGGTTCCTTCATGCCCATCCATATAACTTCGCACCCAAGGACCAGTATTACTCTGATTGTTGATTACGAGTTCAAAAGGATGATTTTTAATATGGTTTTTGGCTGTATTTAAAATTAATTCTCTCAAATTATTGCCTGAAACAGGATCTTCAAAAGCTTTTTTGAGTGGTGAAACTAGTATATCGAATACTTTTTGATCTACACTACCGGTTTGGGGTAAGCCATTAATTTTTTGAAAATTAAGCACTGCTTTTTCTGTTGCAGGACCAAAATTGCCATCGATACCCGTTGCAGTTCCTGAGTTTGGATTTTGCATCGCGAATAAATTAAGCCAGGATTGAATTTTTTCAATATCCTTTTTGTTATTATTTACTCCTTTTCTTTGTTGAAGTGCTTTAATAACCAGTTCTTTTTGGTAGAATGTTTTTTGCATGACTGAGGTTTTAAATTTAAAAATTAATTAGATTTTTTTGTTTAGACCGCTTTGGTTCTTTGTTTATTCCGACAAACTCAGGTAATTCGCCGCCATTGGGTAAATATTCGGCAATAATCGAGCTTAGAAAATCGGGTTTGAGGTGTGGGGCAAGAGCCAACGCCAATAGTAAAATATCGGTTTCAGAAAGATGGTTTTCAATGATGAATTCGCTAACAAAAGTATCCGTTTCAAGTTGAGAAAAGACAGGTTTTTCTGTAGGGTTTGCCACTTGAAAAAGTGTATCAAGTTGAAATTGATATTGGGTTTTGAGAAACTGAAGTAGGAGTTGCATGGTGGTTTTGTTTTGACTATTGTTCTTGAATTTATAACCGGGACTTTATTGTTCTAATTTTTAAGGAAATTTGCGACGTTAAGATTAGGAAAACAGTGTTCAATACCCATTAAAATATCTTTATAGAAGGGATTTTTTTCCGTGTATTCATCAATAAATAAGTTTTGCCATCCGCTAATCCCTCCACAACTGTATAGTTTTTCTACGAATGTCTCAAAAGAAAGTCTTATTCTTTGAGGTTCAAAAGAGGAAAAAATAAAATAAAGAGAAATTGTTTCATTTTCTATTGAGAAAACAGTATCTCCGGCCTCTTCAATTATCAAAGGATAAAACTTACTCAGCTTTTCTTCGAAACTTTTATCCGCTTTAATGAACTTAAAATAGTTATTGTCCCAAATTCGTTCCTGAGCATGAAGAGCTCCTCCGAAAATGGTTTCAATTGGCAGCATTTGAAAATTAGCAAAGTAGGATTCAGATTGCCAATGGATTTCCATGCCATTTTTTCGGTAATGATAAAAAACAAAATTAGAGTTTAGTTTGTCTTTCATTGCGATTTCTACTCTTCTAATCTCAATATTTGAGCATCCAAGGTTTTCTTTGCAGATTATAATTTTATGCTTTTCAGGTATTTTAAATTGAGCAATTCCAATATCTGGGAATGATTTTGCTTTTGTGCTTGAATCATTAAAGAATGATTCAAGTATTTCAGGTTTCAACTTTGTGTTGACTAAATAGTAAAAAAAATCGTTGTTGTATTTCCTAAAGTTATTGAAAACCTCCTCTGAGATATAATTTTGCCAATGGTAAAGCCCACCTGTCTTAATCCCCAAATTTAAGTAACTTTCTAAAGTACAATCTAATTTAACTTCGTTAAAATCGGGGCTCAATCTTATGATTTCGTAGTTTTCTTTTACTGGTTTTATGAAAGTTACAAATTTGTTAATGATGTCGACATCAAAAGGAATATATCCTTTTTGGATATAGCTTGAATATTCCTTAAGGTCTGTCTTTTCTACTTTAGTCAGATAATCTGACAAGGTTTCTAATTTGGGAATATTAATTTTTCCAAAACATAAAATATCAACATCAGAAAACCAGGATATAAAAAGTCCATTAGCAGTTTTGTAAAATGATAATAAAGCGTCATTTAGTTTTAATTCAGTCCCCAGTTTTTTTAATTTACTACTGGCTAGTGGAGGGCTTAGTTTTATAGTATGAGTGTGATTTTTCTTTAGCATCAAAGCTGAAAGTTCTTTTATTTCTGGGAGTATATTTTCCATGGTTAGAATTTTAATACGTTAGCATTGACCATAATCGGGATAGTATCTTTTACATCATTTAATCGGTCTATAGTGTCTGTTGTTCTGCGACCTGATGGAGTTGATGGTGTATTTATTTCAGTGGTTATAGCATTTCTGAAATCAGTTACATTACTGTATGTTCTACTTCTTATAATATCCATTACAGTGTCAGTCAGGATACTCTCAAAGGATGAGCTAAGCAGTGTGTCAACTCTATATTTATCTCTTGGTTGAAGAGAGTTGTAGGCTCGTAAAATTTCACTTCTTGTACCGACTCCAATTACAGGAGGGTTAACCGAATTCCAGTCAGGCAAGTCAATATTTAAACCCGCATCAACAAATTTGTTTCCTAATTCCCAGCTTCGATTGACGTAATTATACTCCCAGGCTTCAAATTTTATATGTTGGGCATAATTATCTCTTGTGACTCTATTATTAGCATCTTTACTGTCTAAAGATCCGGCTAAGGGAGCATTAACATTTGTTGGAAATTCTCCGCTGTAATAACTGTCTATTTCAACAGCAATTTTCACCACACCTTGTTTGGTTGAATCATTTGGACGGCTTCCTATTAAGTTTTTTACAGGGTCATCAAACCTATTATCGTAAGAAGAATTGTTTGATGTTGTTCCCGGAGTCAGATTTTCAGGAACTCCAAATCCTCCGAAACCCTGATTGACAAGATGGAGTCTTTTCCAATGACCGGCACCTCTTGTCAGACCTCCGGTTTGAATGGCTTCCCAACCTTGTACAAATGAACCTCCGGGCTCAGTACCACCCGATCTGTTTGCTGATAGTAAAGTTACCTCTGCCTTATGTGCTTTGTTACCTTGTGGTTGGTAATTATATACCGGATTTGCAGGTAAATATCTTCTAAGATTACCTCTAATATGCCCCATCATCTCACTGAGTTCTCTCATTTTTGAGTTTATGTTAGGGATGACTCCACTAGTATTTGCAGCATTATTTGCCATAGTTCTTATTTCTGTAGCCAACCTTACAGCATCTCTTACGATACTATCATTTTGGTCGACTTCATCGGAATGTAAATATTCAAAGATGTCTTTAGGATCACTGTGAACCATTAGCTGAATCGAATTATGATTATCCCTAAATCGTAAAGTATGTTGGTCTCCATCCGTCTCCTCAAAAGGTTTTTCTATTTGTAGTATTTCTCCTTTTACAGGATTAGTTTCTCCATTCACCTCTCCATTTTCTTCTTCACCAGCCCCTCTTATTCCTTTTACTAAAATTGGAGTATTGTGATTATTGATGTTTGGCATTTCTGCATCAATATTCCAATTTTCACCGTTTCTTCTAGCGGTTAAATGAGTGAAATGATGTCTGGTTCTGATTGGGTTTAACGCTGCTGTAATTTGAGCTTGTGTTAAAGGATTATTTTCTGATGTGGTAGCCAATGTTTGTAATGCTTGTAATCCATCTCCCCAATGCGCCAGAACTTCGGATGTTGGTGGGTTTGGCGGAGCAGCAGCGCCAGGAGGTGTTCCTGTTTCTCCTGCGTGAGGATTTCCTGTAGAGTCCGTTACCTGCGGAGTTTCACTGCCTGCACCTCCTGTTGCGCCTTCTTGAAATTCTGCCGGATGCTCTGTATTTGGTGCCTGAGCAGGAGGTACATGATCATTCATTAAATCGGTCATGAATTTATCTGAATTGAAATCTACCGGAGCAAATTCTACTTCAGGTAATTGATCAGAACCTAAAACATAATCTACATCCGCACCAATTCCAAATTCACCCGGCAAAGGATATTCTAATTCGCCCAAAGGCCAGGTCCATTTGTCATCTGGTGCAGGTGACCACCATGGACTGTCTAATTCAACAAATAAATCTCCGCCTAATGCTAAGAAAGGCTGTGCAGCCATCTCGGCATGTCCGTGGATGTAAAATTCACCTTGTCTTCCAGCTTCCGGAGAAGCGGTTTCTCTATATCCAATTGTTGGGGTAGCGTCAACATATCCTCTAATTCCGGCGAGAGCATTCACTCCAACACCTACTTTTATATCATGCCCTAACAATTCGACTCCTAATCCTCCTTCGGCACGCAAGCGTAATCCGGCAAACATTGACATATTAAAAGAGGCAGAAAGACTAAAATCATTAAATACAGCCGGATCAGTAGAATATGTTCCTACAGCCCTGATATTATAAATTTTGGCAGGGCCAATTTTTGCCAGTGCTTCTAATCCAATATTAGCAAATAAGAAAACATTTCCTACCAGTGGAACACCATACATAGTTCGAACTTCGACAGTAAAAATTTCCCTTATGTAATCACGCTGGGCAAACAATTCAACTTCAGCAGGTGGTGTGATTTCTCCATGAATGGTAACATGACCTTCATTATCGATAATAACCATAGCTTTTCCTGTCATCCATTCGGTGAAACTAAAATCGACTTCACCCCAGCCTGCCATAGCTCTTGGTCCCGGAGTAGGGCCGCTGTTTGCCTCAGGAATGCCATTTGTTTCTCTGGCACTCTCGTCGATTTGAGATGGATCAAGCTGACTTAAAGCTGCATTTCTAGCTGTAGCAGCGTCAGTAACCAATAATGTAACCTGACCGCTTATTTTTTCGGTTTGATACCCCACAGTTCCTCTAATGTCTAGTGTGCCATTCAAAAATGCTGCATGAAGGCTGCCGTTAAAATTGGCCATATTAACAGCGATATCAATTTCTCCTGTTATATTTCCTTCTGCATTACGCTCGATTGTTATCTGGGTTGGACTCATGTTTGGAACTTCAATAGTACCGCTGGCTCTAAATGTGATATTTTCGCCCTGAATGCCAAAGTCAAGTGACCCATTTACAAAACCACCCAATTGAACAGGAATACCATTTGCTGTCAATGTCAGGTTCCCTCCATCAATACTGTTTTGAATGTTAGGTACACTTGTTACATCAATTCCAACCCAGCCAAAGGCCTGACTATTATCTTTAATGGCATTAATTAGACCAGCAGGATTGCCAACTAAGCGGTCTCCGGCTTTTACGGTAATGTAGCCGGTTATATTACTGTTCTCTATTTGAACAGCTAAAACCGGAGTGATATTTATACTTGCAAGCGGACTTAAATAGCTAATACCTAATGCTATACTTTGTCTGTTGTCTTTTGTACTGTATGTATCGTCTGTGTTTTTCTTAATTTTGATTGTTCCAGATGCCCAGTGTCCAAATGTTACATCAACATCTGCACCTCTGTTTCCTGCCGCTTCAATTTGAGCTGAAATGGCTTCAGTTGGAGTAAATGTTGGTGTTTGTAAAGAAATGCTTTCGTTTCTGCTCGGTGCCGGAGCAGCAGCAGGTGGTGTTTCAACTTTCTGAATCATTTTTGGCTGGATTGCACTAGCTCCTTGTTGAACGGTATGTGTCAGCTCATGAGCCAAAAGATGTTTTCCATCAGTTGAGTTGGGATTGTACTTGCCTTCGTTAAAATAAATATCGCTGCCGTTTGCAAATGCCTGTGATCCCAATTCTTTGTTCATTTGAACTGCATTGGAGTCATTATGAATTTTTACATTACTAAAGTTGGCTCCAAAACCAGATTCCATTTCGTTTTTTACAGGACCAGACAAGGATGATCCACCGCCTTTACTACGGTTTAAATTGCTTTCAAGGCTGGAATCGTCAGTAGGATTGGCATCGGCAGCAGCACTAGTCTGAAGTTCTTTATCATTTTCTTTACTTTGAATTTCTTCCTCTTCTTTGGTTTGGACTTCATCCTCGGTTTTCTTTTGCTGAATCAGTGGTTTTGCAACCGGAGCTTTTTCGACAACTTTATTATTTTCAGAAACAGGAGCTTCGGTTTTGTTTTGGATGGTTTCTTCTTTTTCTGTTTTTAATTGGACAGGAGTAATGGATTCTGATAATGGTTTTTCCTGTATAATGCTTTCTTTTTCTTCTTTTTTTTGCGATTCATTAGTTTTTTTCTGAACTAAAGGCGAAGGGTTAAAAAAAGATTCTGAAGAATTCTTATTTTGTTTTTGAGATACAATTTTATCAGCAGCATTATCAGCTTCGACTTCATATTTATCATTCGATTTGCCAATGTTGAGTTTTGCCTGCACACCAAAAAAATCCTCACCCTTTCTTGAACTAAAAGCGGATGGAGTAGAGGGATTTGGTTTTGATTTTTGACCGAATGCTGACATCTGATGAATTGTATTAATTTGTTATTTTGAAATATTTACACTCAAAATCGGGTAATACTTCCCGAAACTTTAAATATTGAACTTGACAATCCAACTCCTCCTTTGCAGCTTTCCGGCATGGAGAATATTAAATTATGATGTCCTATTTTTTCTAATTTGAAAGTAAAGGTCTTTTTTGCTGTATGGTCGGGTTGCATTTCAATAGTTTTTTTAGTTCCGTCCGCACCATCAATACTGATGAAAAAAGCGGTACAATCTTTTGTTATTCCTTCTGCGTTTATAATAACTTTTACGCTGGCACATTCTGTTGTAGTATTAAAACCTATTTTTATTTGATTCGTAAATTCTTCAGAATAAGGAACTTTGTTTAATTTGCTGGGTTTGCAGGGTTTTGGAGTTTCCTTACCCTTGTTTTTTGATGCATAAATATCATCCAGACGCCCCATTGTCTGGACTCCGACTACACCATCATAACTTAAATTATTGTCATTTTGAAAGTCTAAAACGGCTTGCTTTGTCTCACTGCCAAAATCAGCATCGGCTCCAAACTTAGGAAGCTGATAGCCTAAATCCATTAAACCGGACTGCAGTTTTTTTACAGGTTCACCTTTTGAGCCAACACCTATATAATCTAAATCGTCATGAGCTTGTTCCAGCCTGTATTCATTTTGAAATCTAGGGGCTTCAAGATTTTCAGATTCGATGTTTTCAATAGATGATTTTTGAATTTTTCCCACTTTTTGTACTCCTCCCGTTTGCTGAACAGTGTGAGTTAATTCATGTGCCAGCAAATGTTTTCCTTCCTTAGATTCAGGATTGTATTTTCCTTGGTTAAAGTAAACATCATTTCCATTGGTAAATGCCTGTGCACCCAATTCCTGACTCATTTGAACAGCATTGGCATCGGTATGGATTTTTACATTGCTGAAATCAGAGCCAAAACCAGATTCCATTTCTTTTTTGGTTTTTTTGTCTAATCCGGTTCCGCTTCCTTTTGAGCTGTCGAGTTTTCCTTCTAAGGCATTGTTCTGAATTTCAGTTTCTGAATTTAGCCCTTTCTTTTGTACTGCTTTTTCTTCTTCTTTATCTTTTTTCTGAACTTTATCTTCTTTTTCGCAATCTGCACACTTCGTTTGAACAGGTTTCTCTTCTTCTTTTTCTCCCTTTTTCTGTACTTTTTTATCTTCTTCCTTGTCAGATTTCTTTTGCACTTTTTTATCTTCTTCTTTTTCCTTGCCTTTTTTTTGCAGAGGCTGTTCTTGTGCCAGATCTTGTTTTTGAACCGTTGAAATGGTTTCTGAAATAGGTTTTTGCTGCACAGCTTCTTCACTTCTTGATTGCAAGAGCCCTCCCGTTTTACGTTTGTTAACCACTTTATCAGCAACATTATCGGCTTCTGTTTCATATTTGTCTCCTACTGTGCCTGTGGTTAGCTTTTTTTGAACTTTTGGTCCAAAAAAAGGAGAAGGAGAGGGGTTAGCTATTTTTTTTTGTTCAAATTCTCTCATGATTTATTATTTTACCATTTTTGGTTAATAATTTGTTTAACTAAACAAACTGCGGATTATTCGCCATAACACCTTCTTTCTCTAATACGCTTTTTATTTGCATATACCAATACGGAAATATTTTAGAGAGCCGAAGTTCAATTTCATCAACAACATATTTTTCATATTTTTTCATTCCAAAAAAATGAGAATACCCAATATTATCTGCGTATTTTCCTTGCTCTGTTATGTTTTCTCCTTTTAATAGTATTGTAGGATTATTGTTTTTATAGTTCAGTAACGATGCAAGGGTATATTGTTCTATTAAAATGCAAGTTTCATAACCTTCTTGTTTCAATAGAGTAAAGCTTTTTTGATTTTCAAGATATATTTTCTCCAAATCATAATAGCTTTTTATAAATTCATCGCGAAGCCTGAGATTATTAAAACCAAATATTCCGCAATTATAGGAATAGCCTAAATTTGGATGCCAGTAAGGCAGGTTATTGGTGTATTTATTAAAAAATTCTACCTGCTTCTTGTAATGAATTTCATAAGTACCTTCTTTGCGTTCAACTATTACATCATCAAAACTAAAATCTATTTTTTTCCTAATAAATATGTCAGTGTCTATGTGAACAAATGGTTTTGTTTGTAGTTCCATAGCATTAATTTTAGATTTCATCCAAAGTTCTATTCTATTGTCATTCTGCACTTTGGTAACAGCACAAGGAAGCATATACAGGAACTCAAAGCCTGTTTCATCTACATAAAGCTCAATTTCATCATACCACAAATGACTATACAATACACTTAGAGCAGTCATGTAGATAGTTTCCTTTAGTTTGTCTCCCATATTCCATCGATTATTTATAATAGGAAGTACATCAAGGCTATAGATTATCTTGTGTCTTTGTTTCATATACAGCTAATTATAGTTTTATATTAAACGATACCTTCTTTCTCTAAGGCAGTCTTTACTTCTTTGTACCAATACGGAAACAGTTTAAAAAGCCTGTTTTCTATTTCCTGAACGATGTGACTCCTGTATTTTTTTTGACCGGCAATGTGCGTGTAACCAATTTTATCTGCCAGCCGGCTATTTTCGAACAAGTTTTTTTTCCATAGCAATAATGTGGGTTTAATATTATTATGATGTAATAATGAAGCAAGATTGTATTGTTCTAAAACGATACAAGGTTCTACTCTTGCTATTTTTGGATTATTATTTTTTATAAAGATTTCCTCTAACTCATAAAAAACTTTTAAAAACTGGTCCCGAAGTTTCAAGTCTCTAAAACCTAACACTCCACAGTTAAATGCATATCCTAAATCTGGTTTCCAATAGTCGAGATGCTGCGTATATTGATTAAAAAAATCTAAACGATATTGGTACATACTGTATAATTCGTAATCATTTTGTTCAACAATTACCTTTTCAAAATCAAAATTTATTTTTTTCTTTATAAAGACATCATTATCAAGGTGCACAAAAGGTTTGATTTGTTTTTCGATAACATCAATTTTTGATTTCATCCAAATGTCAGTGTCTTTATTACTACTAATTTTAGTAACTCTGCAGGGAAGCATATAAAGAAACTTATAAGCTGTTTCATCAGCATAAAGTTCGATATCCTGATACCATAAATGGCTGTATAGTATACTTAATGCAGTCGAATAAATCGTTTCTTTAAATTTATTACCTTCATTCCATCGATTATTACTAATGGGAAATGCATCTAAGCTGTAAATTATTCTAGGCTCTTCCCTCATAAAATATTTTTTTTAATAGTATGAATTAAGTTTTTTTCTTCCAGGAAAGTTACATTGTTGTATAAAGAAGCTTTTCGGCTGTGTTTATACAATCGTTTCCATTCATAATCGATGCCCCTTGCTTCTGAGGTGTTTAGGTGTATTTCATTATTATGATTTTTTTTGCTGTCCTCAAATGAGGTATGCCAGACCATTTTACCTAATAAATAGGACTGTGTATAAGCTGATTTACAAAAGTCCCTTGGAAAACTGTCTATATTAATTGACGTTTCCCCAACTCTGAATATATTTACTAATGCTTCTCCATTTTTTGTTTTATAGAATTTAGAAATGTATCTTTTTGTTTCCAACTTGTTTTTCATGGGCTGCAAATCCAGCTCGTTTTCATAAATCAGATCTATATCATTAATGGTAATGTCATAATATTCGCGAAGATTAAGATAGTCTGCAACACCTCCACAAAAGACTATTTTAGACATATTTACATTGTTGAATAAAAATTCCAAAGCCATTTGCTGAAGGCTGCGGATATTTTTTTTATCGTATTCTAAAAAAGAGGCATTTTCAATATTCATGCTTTTAATTTTTACCAGTTAACATATATGATTCTTTTTTTCCAGGCCAATTTTATGATGCTCAAATTCCAGCTTAATTTGTCTAATAAAACATCTTGTGTTTTTCGCTCTATAAGTATTACAGGACTTTCGTCTCCATTAATGCTCAGTTTTCCGGGGCGTTGCAAAAATTCGTTTTGAAGCAATGCTGCCGATCCTGTTTTCATTATATCCCAATTGCTCAATACCGCCTGCAGCATTGTATCTCCTTCTTTTTTCATTTCTTCAGAGAGTACAATGTTTCTTTCAATAGGTTGGGCTATTGGAATATTGCATAAAAATTTTTCGAAAATCATAGTGTTCTCATAATCCTGTTCCTGTCCGGTGGCTATATAATGCAAAAGGTGCGTGGCAACTTCCGGATCGTTTATAGTATTGTCTTTATTGAGGAGGCCGCAGTTTTTAAAAAGGGATTTCAAAAAGGGATGAATTAGTAGTAAACCCGCATTGTTAACATATAAGTCGCTGAAATCTGCATCTAATATGTCTTCTTCTTTTTCGAAAGAAAGATCTTTTTTATCGATTGCTTCTTCGTGATTTTTTGGAGTTTTTTCTTTTGAGTTATTGGATGATGGTTTGATATTTTTATCGTCGTTGTGAACAGCAGCATCTTTATTATTTAACAAAATCAAAGCCGAATCAGATATGGTCTTTTCATTATTTTCCTGAATTCTTCCTGTTTCTATTTCTGTTTCTGTTTTTATTGTTGCTTGGTTTTTTGCGACAGTTTTTATGCCTGTTTCTTTTTCTTTTAAAATAATTTTGTCTAGTTTTTTTTCGATAACCAAAACAATGGCATTAAGATTAGCCAGCAATTCCAGTTCGTTTTGGTTCTCTATCTGATTTTCAATTACCTTTAGAAAAAGTTCTTTGTGTTCCAAAAAGCTATTTTTTTTATGAAATTCAAGCACACTGCAAATCAACCCGGAAAGCTTTTGTTTTACAATTGCATCGCTTGTTCCCAAAAGGATTAAAACGACTATTTTCCATGTTAAAAATCTTTGATTTGGGATCAATTGATTTTTTGCAATGCTGGTTTCAATGTGTTTTTTTATGGCTTCAATCCTGATTATTGTGGCACTGCTGTCAGTACTATTTTTTTTAAGCAATATTCCTTTTTTAATAATTGTTACAATTTGGCTATTACTAAATTGTTTGATAAACCTTGTTCTTACAATTGGTTTTTGGAGTGCATTTGCCCATTTAAAAGGAAAGGTTTCGTCATTTAGGATTTCATCAAATGCAGTGTCATCTACTATTTTAAAATCATGAGTTGATGTTGTCCACCAGACATTTGTACCTGTTTCCAGAAAATAAAAAAAGCCTTCTATTTCTTTTTCTTGTGGTCTGATGAGTTTATAGCCTTCTATGTTTTTTTCGTTTTTTTCAAAAACTTCTTCAACTTGTTTTGTAATTTTTTTCAGGATTTGTTCTTTGAAATCTTCGAAATCCAAATTTTGATTGATGGCAATATCAATGTTGAGTTTTTCTAATTGTATGCTGTATGAAGGGTTTTTCGAATCCAGTTCATTAAAATAATTTTCTAAAAGCGAGAATATTTCCTTTTGCAAAAACGCATCAATATTGTCCTTGAGATAATATCCTTTTTCTTTAGAATTGGTATTTATCTCAAGGAAAACTTTATTGATAATATGTTTATTTGAATGTATCACCAGCTTTAAGGTCTTCTATTTGTATATTTAAACTGGACAGGATAAAATCGATTTTAGGAAATACGGTTAGCATGCCTGACAAAAACTCTTTCAATGATCCGTCCTTATCTGTATTGAATTTTATTTCTATGAAACTTTTAAATAAATTATTGAAAAGTAATGCTGCCGGGATAATTTGTTTTTCAGATGCCTTAAGCGTTTCTGGATCCTGACATCTCAAAATAGTGTAATACAATGAAGTATTTAGCGATATAAGTGTTTGTACCGCAGCAATCTGATTTAAATTTTGCAGTCTAATGGAAGAAGCAACAACTGTCGATATAAAATTGAAATATTCCTGTGTGAATAATTCAGATAATTTAGCGTTTGACTTACCACTGGTGTAACTTTCAAGGTTTTTTTGAACTTCGGCAAATCTGTTTTCAGTTTCGGAAATGAAGCTAATAGTCTCCTCATTGAATTTATTTAAAACGGAAATTTCTTTTAAATTGGAAGTGGTTCCAATTGCGTTTTTTACAAATAAGTCAGCATTGTCAAGACATGTATTTACTTCAACCTCTTTCCTAATCTCAATTGACCTTGGGCCATCGGTTACTGAGCCACATTTGCCTTCGGCAGTTAATGAAACGGAAATAGACGATTCATTAAATAAAGCAGTTGGTCTTGATATTGGCTCTCTTTTATCTGTTTTTACTATTTCCTTATTAATGTCCCAAGTGTAAGTAGCAGCGTTTTGTGAATTGTTGTTTAAGGTTAAAATTCCTGTAGCATCTACGCTGGCAGTAAAACTGGCAGTAGGCAGATCTAAAAGTGTAATGACAAGATTAGATGGTTTGCCGTCTATTAGAATCGTGACACTTGTAACATCCTCAGTAACATTGTACGGAATAAACTGAAATTGTCCTCCTTTTATTGGTTTAACTCCTTCTCCTGAAAGAACTGCCCCTTTTACAGCAGGTTCAAGGGTAAGTGAATACGGTGTTTTGTCGTTTCTGCAGAAAGAAATAGTATTCACCAATTTGTTATCGATGAGTACTTTTGGGTCTGAAATTTCAAAACTCACCTGATGAGTAACCTGAAAACCGCAGTTGCCGTTATCGGCACTAAGCGTAACATCAAATGTGAATTTTTTCTGCGATTCACTATTATACTTGTAGATGTGTTTTATTTCTGTCTTGTCATCTGTAACAGGATCAGTTTTGTCTCCAAAATCCCAGGTATATTTATTGCCGGCAAGATTATCTCCCGTTACGGTAAAAGTAACTTCTGTTTCGCTGATTCCTGGGTTTAAAGGGGTAGCGATAAAATCGAATATTGGTTTTTCAAAAATGGTTATGACACATTTAGTCTCAAAATTATTAACTGTAAATGTTATTTTTTGACCTATTAACTCCTTGCTGACTAATTTTGGATCAAAAACGAGTACTCCAAATTCATTTACCGTTATCCCTCCGTTTTGGTCAGGTCCAACATTCGCTTTTATAAAACCTCCTGCCGGAGATACTTTAAAAGGCAGAGGAGGTGTTTTGCTGTCAAAACAAATTTTATCTACAGGTAAAGTAAGACTTATATTATTTTCGTCACAACATAAATAGGGTATTGAAAAATCAGCAACAATTGGATTTAAAATGGGTATCCCTTCTGTAAATTTTTCGAAGTCACCAGTTAAAGAGGGTCTACGGGCGTTATAATAGTAATAATAGGGTATTTTTTCTTCCAGATAGATCATTATAAAGGTGCCTCCGGGAGCTACGCCTGCTTTATGCTCATAACCATGGTTTTTGTTAAGGTAATATTTGGTAAAATTTTGAATGGTTTTGTCCAGTTCATTAGCATTTACTGCCAGGATCATGATATTAAATCCGAGCCCGTTTTCGAATCTAATTTGCTGAATAGCTTTAAGTGCTTCTTTGTAATTGCGTCCCTGGTGCCCTTCAATTCTGTAAAAATCACTATCAAGATGAATTTCGAGAGGTTTTTTAGTATTCAATAAATCGTCATGGTAACTAATATTGTTTTTCTGTAATCCTAAAATCGTTTTATCAAAATCCCAGGCTTTAATAAGAGAATCGTTTACTTTACTGTAAAAAGGAATGGCTTTTTTGCCCAGTTTACCCATTTGCAGAGAGGGTGTGATTTTTATAAAATCATGTAATGGATTGTAGTTTTCTAATAATTGTAAACTTCGCAGAATAAGACTGTACATTCTTTGTCTGGCTGTGTTTTCGCCGTGGCATATTTTTATTTCATCTGTTATCTCTTTTTCCTTTTCTTCCGAATCTTTACCATCTGCAAGACAGTTATTGCAAGCGGTAAGACTTTCTCCTGTAAGTAGAGGCGATTTGTAAAAAGCATGGCGGAATTCAAAACAAGGCTCGGTTTTTATGAGTTCGCCCAGCATTAAATGTTTTGGAAAAGCATTGATATCAGGAGAACAATAACTATCATCTATGGTAAGTAGCAGTGCTTTGGTTTCGTTGTAAGTATCAACAAGATCGTTAAGAAGATCATATAGGTATTGAAAATCGGGAGGCAGTACCGGGTCTCCTTCAAAATTAAATAATTCGGATATATTTTTTTGAATAGCATCTAAAACGAGTGGCATATTTAAACCTGTCAATAGGGTATTGTAGCCATCCTGCAAATTCTTTACAACATTATTTTTGAAAATCCCTTTGGTAAAAGTTTTTTTTATAGCCTCAAGATGAACAAAATCATCTGGCTTTAATACAATTCTGTTTGATTTTAGGTCTGGTAATTTATGGTATAAATTGGAATAATTGATTTTGCCAATCATGCTGTCATGGCTCATTATTTGTGTGGCAACGGCTTTGCTGACAATTAAAACTTTAAAATTGCCTACAATTTCCAATCCCTGATTGTCACACGAAAGACTTACACAAAGGTCAGATTCTTTTTCATAAGACTCCAGATACAAAAGAATTACGGCATCTTTAAGCTCAAATTTTGTATTTGCCGTAAATTGTGTTAAAGCAAAATAGGGATCTTTTTCTTTTTTTTGCTGTTCTTCTGTCAGGAGTTCAAAAAGAGGCAATTGCTTATTTGCCCCATCATAAAAAAAAGGTTTATAAGCCGCTTTTGTATTATCATAAATTTTGCAGTGTGTATATGTTTTGGAATCAAAATCGATTTTTTTGTTTCCCAATATATCTGTCTGATATAATTTAAAAAGATCACCATCAGTAGTTACACCAGTTCCCTGCGTTATTGAAATGTTTTTTTGGGCTGCATTATAAGCAGCATAAAACCCGCAAACTATACCAACGCCACTCAGGTAAATGCGGGACAGGCGATCCTGGTCGTCAAAAAAATCTACAACCTCATTAAGGTTTCCTTCTGTAAGTACCTGATTTTTTGTGAATCGGCGGTATTGTGTTGTTATTGTTGAAAGTTTTGCTGACATGGGAATAGTTTTTATAATGATCCTAAATTCGTTTTTCCTAGTATAATCTTATCTGACAATCGCTCGTTTTCATCACTGCAGTCAAACAGTCGTCCTGTTGGGTAAACATTGTCCAGAACGGTAAGCGCCTTAATAAAGCTGATTAATTGAGGTTCCGGCTGCTCCTGATTCAAATCAGTTTTGGCAAACAAGTAGTCTTTATATGTTTTTTCAAATTGAACAAGCTGGTTTTCTGCGGGGTCTTTCACATCTTTTTCCCTATATCCAATCCAGCATATTTTTGCCAGAACGTGAGCGGGTAATTCTTCCTTAATTATTTTTTCTATATAATTTCTAAAATCGGTATTGGCAAATCGCAATGTATATCCCGGCAACACTACACTCACACGGTAGGAGTAGGGATCTATCGGTTCGCAATTATCGCACTCATCGGCGCAGATAGGCATAAAAGTATCAGGATTTACGGTAGTGAGATTTACATCTGGACGGAGCATCATGTGTTCTATCAAAAACATTCCTTCCTCAGTAAAATCTTCTTTCATGAATTGAATTAATTCCAGAATCGATTTTTCTAAATCCGGTAAATTATTATAGTATTCAAATCTGCGGGCAATAATACGGTTTGGGTTTTTCTTGTCTTTAATTGCCGGATTTATAATGTCATAAGAATATTTCCCGGCATCTGACTTTTGAATTAAAATATTGTCAACAATAGATAAATCTGTTATTGTGCCGTTTTTAAAAGCCTCTTTTATTTTATATTCCCGAGTCTGAATAATTTGCAGCACGGCAAAATAAAGTTCCTTATTTGCTGCAGAAGTATCAAAGTATTCTGCTGTTGAAGAAAGTACAATTTCCTTATTAGTGTCTACAATACGCCATCTGTAAACAGATTGATTGTCTGTATCAATAAAATTGTACATTTCGACAAACGAATTAGAAAGATTCCTGCGACTGTAATCTTTAATACCAATGAGTCTTGAAATCCTTTTTTCGGCTCCTGAAACATTATTGGTATCCCATAAATTGGCAATGGGCTGTTTGTAATAATCAAAAGCATTGCCTCGCTCTTTGCTTACTACTTTATAATCTTTCAAAAAGTTTTCTTTGTCACGCAATACTACCTGATCTGTAGTGTTGCCATAAATCGTTTTGTTAACAAATACGTATTCTGAAAAATTCTCGGCAAAACGAGACAAGAGGTGGTCTAAAATTTTATTTCTTCGTTCAATATTATTGTCCTGCTGGTCAAAAAGCAGTGCCGTAATAGTTTCATCGTTGTAATTTTCATATCCGTTTACAATGTCATCAACCCCTTCAATGTCTTTAACAACTTGAGTAAAAAGGGTTCGCGACAAATTACCGCTTACAGAAAGCAATTCGTTTACCTTGCCTAATTGTTTAAAATAACTTCCTAATATCTGATCAAAAAATAAAAGATATCCTTTTAATTGTTTTGCTTTAGATTTACGTTCAACAGATGATCTGGAAGGAAGTCCCACTTCACCAATACCATAGGTTTCAGGAAAATCATTTTGTATGGTTGTATAAAAATCGGTGTTAAGATATTCGCCATTTGGGATATCTAATTCTTTATCCTGACTGGCGTTTGTTGTAGCTTTGTCTTTTTCGGCTTTTATGGCGTCTAAATAAATTTTTACCTGAGCCTGATTGATATTGAGTGGCAATAATCCTTTGTTGTAATTGAAAACACTTTTAGCACAAACAACAGGTTTTTGGTAAGGTGAAAGGCAAATAAGCCATTTGTTTTCCAAATCATCACCTCCACAATTTCCCAGAGAAATATCTTTAATCAGCAGTACATCCGGCACGGACATTATTATTCTCATGATGTCTGAGAGGCGTACTTCGTTTCTCAAATCGGCTGTAAGCAATTCTTTTGTATCAATAAAGCCATTCTCTAAACTTGGACCATCAAAAATTTCCAAAGTTGAATATCCTTTGTCAATCATTTGCTTTAGAGAATAAAAATTGACCGTTGTCGATAAGTAACTTTCCAGAGCATCAATGACATTTGCATGAACCAGTTCCTCATCGGCTTCAGTATCTACTTCAATATCTGCACATATTTTGATAGGGTAGTCTACCACTTTTTTTATCTCAACAAGATCTTCACAAAGGTTTCTGTTTGCATGATACTGCTTTCTTATTTTTTCTTTAACAGCCTCTATTTCTGCAGGTTTTGAGCTTTCAAAATCTACATAAAGATCATATAAGCCATTGAGCTCAAAAGATTTTCTTAAATTTTCTGATAGATTTTCATAATCCTTAAAATCATAAGAAAGTTTATCTTTTTTGCAGTCCACATACACTGTTTTTTTATGTTTTGCGAGCCAGCAATTTCTAACTCCTTTTATGTCTATAAATAATTTTCGGTAATCATTTTGCGTGACAGGACTTGATGACAATACTTCTGAGGCTTTAAAAAACTGTTTTGGAATGCCTTTATTACTGTCATTAGATTCTAATATATTTTCTATAGGGAGATTGAGTCTCATCCCAAGATCAGAAATGGCGTAGCAAAGCATCTCCAGCATCGTAATTCCTGGATCATGCTCGTTAAAATCAGTCCAAAATTTACTGCCAAAAGACTCTATATATTCAATTCCTTTTTTTCTTAAATAAAAGAAATCCAAATCGTCCTCGGTTGCTGATTTTTTAGGAATGGTGATATGTTGGTTTAGTATTGACATTTTTCAGGTTCTTCTGGGGTTGGAGTTGGTATTTTGCAAGTTTCTATAGTGGTACTGATAATATGGTTTTTAACAGAGACTAAAATGTTTTTTGGACTTGATGGGGACAGTGTGGTTAAAAAGTCTAAAAGACGTACATTGGCCTCGTTATTTTCCGTATCTTCTAATGTATCAGGGTGTTCCTTATCTGTTTTTTTATCGATATATATCGCCATCTCAAGCTTAGATAAAAAATCGACATAATATAAATTTTCGATATATTCTATAACAATGCTTCTCTGCAGTTCAACTCCAAATATGATTTGCTTAGAGGTATCAAATGCCCAAGGGGATAAAAATTTTATAAGATCTTCATTGAGCTGTTTTTTATAGAAATTCTCATCATATTCTGGATAAAATTTGACATTCAATTTTATTATAACTTTTTCATAATCAGGATTAATTACTTTTGCAGACACTAGCATTGAGTTTTTAGAATTAATAAAACCTTCTATACTGTTCAATGTGGCTGTACTCACTCTTGGTTCATAAATATCGAATACATTTTTGTCCACGATATCCGGAATTACTACCAGTGTTACTTTTCCCGGGGATAAAAAGGAGGTACTTGTACCCGAAATAAAAGTATGGTTAAGACATTTTACTCTAAAAACATTTGGAAATTCCTGTAAAATAAGATGCTCATAATCCCAAAGCGTTATAGCCCTGTTTTTGTGGCGCAAGCGTTCACTTACACGCAGATAATAGGATTCATCTGATTCCAATGGTTTTCCATCAAATGAATTAAAGGGTTGTTCAATGCTTTTAATCTGCGGAACTCTGGTAATTAATTTAGATATAGTTTTGGCAGGCAATGTGCTGTCTAAATGAGATAAATTATTGTTGTTATCAAAAAATTCTGCGGTAACAACCTGGGTTTTCACATCGATAACTTTACAAACAGCATCATAGTCTTTGTGCATTTTTGCTTTTATCCAAATTGTATCGGCTGGAAATAGTGTATTATCATTAGATGCCTGCTTTGGAATGCTAAATTTTACGATACCCGATTTTAAAAAGTTATCGATACCATTTGCTAAAATATCTTTATCCAAATTTTTCCAATAATTATCGCATAATATGTACCATCCCACTTTTTCTTTTCCTGTAAAAGTTTCAACGCTGATATTTTCGCTTCCTTCTAATATTTGAAATAATAATGAAATTTGCTGCATTGTTTCTGCATCCTGAAGGCCTATATAAAATTCGCCTCCATTGCAATAATCCGGAACCAGACAATTGGTAGTTGGCGTTCCAGTATCTAAAATCTCTTTATTGATAGCTTGTTGTTTCAAATAAGAATGCTCTTCGCGCTGACCAAAAGGAGCTTCATGAAATAATTTTATTCGGTTAGACTCGTAGGCAGTAAAATCAATAGTTTCTTTAGCAGAATAATTCAGGCTTATGCTTTCTACAACCGGAGTGTAAGGCTCATTTGGGATAGGAGTTGATGGGTCTGTCGCCACATTCATTATGGCCAAAGTATATATCTTTGGAAATAACGAATGTAAAAACGATTGATTTAATGTCAATCGAATTGGACCGCTTTTCCCAAGCTCATAGTTGCTTTTTACATTGATATTAGATTCAAAAAATAATTTATCTTTATCAGGACCATCAAATAAATTAACAGCTGGATTTTGTTCATCCCAAACTTCTTTGTTTAAAACAGATAATGTTGCTTTAAAATAGTCCTTTGTAACAATTGGACCGTTTGGGTTTATTGTAATTGAATCATTAGTTTCTACAGAAATTTTTGATTCTGAATCGGTTTTTTTGGTAATTCCATCTTCAGGCTGGTTGGCCTTCATTTTGTTTTCACTGCTATCTTTGATGAAAATTGCATCAAGAAAAATCTGTTTACTTATTGTTTCAAGAAAACTTTCTTTGTAGGCGGCATAATGAGTTTCGAATGATAATGGAGTGTTTTTCCACTTGATGTTAATATCTGCCTCTATCCATTTTTTAGAAAAGATTTCGGGATAGTTTATGATAAAGGAACTGTTTTTTTCGGGTTGAGTTGTAAAAGGGTAAAAGGGTTTTGCAGCATTAAGCAGGCCAGTATCACTCTCTAATAATAAAGATTTCACATCGTTAACTTCAACTTTTGCAATGATGCTAGCTATTGTATTTTTGACTAAACTTCTAAAAAGAGCATGCCCCTTTTTATCTTGCGTATTGATTAAAAATCGAATTACAGGCAGCTCTGTCGAGAAAAATTCGCCTAAAACTTTCTGATCGTAGCCAACAATTGCCGGACTATCTTTCGGTATTTTAAAAACCAATCTTAATGTGTCACCGCCAATGCTAGAGGGTTGATTCCCATTCTTAAAATCAATGTCTGTTCTAAGTTTAAAATTTTCAATCCATCCTTTTTTTCCGCTATATAGAATGCTGATGTTCTCCAAAAGATTGTCTACAGTAAATGGTGAAGCAGAAAAATCCAAAGCTTTATCAAAAGTAATTGTGATGTCAATTTTTCTTTCTCCTTCCTTAAGATTAAATAATTCTGAAGCTATTGCAAAACCTAATTTTGCATCGTCCAATTTCGGGTACTTTTTTTCATTGGATGTATATCCAAAAGGAAACCAATATGGAGCGTCTTCTTTTAGGGGTTCGCCTTTTCCGTCAAGGGAATTTGCAATTTCGCTGTATTTTATTTCACCCAAATCAAAGTCATTATACACATTTTTTAGGTAGGCTATATTGGCTTTATTGGCAATAAATTCTTCTGTGGTTTTGTATATTAATTTTTTGCCATCGGGATCTTTTCCGGCATCCAGTTCTGTATTTACAGCGATTTTTTCTTCGGCAATCTTTTTTGCCAGCTCAAAAATGATATTAACCTTATCCGCTTTTGCGGGAAGTTTTTCGATTTGCAGTATGTCTTTATAAAAAAAATCTAAATGTTTTTTTGTAATAAGATTAAGTTTGTTTTGGGATAATTCCAATAATTTCAGGAAACACACAAACAATGTCATGTGAGGAGTAAGGTCTTGATTTATATTGGCAGTAGATAATGTTTTGGTAATGTTTTCTTTTAAAGCAGCATACTCTTTATCTGTTCTTTTCGGGATGCCATCCGGAAGATTATCTTTTGAAAAGCCGAAATAACTAAAAAATTCCTGCCAGTTGCCTTCTGGAGTTTTATCGTTATTCGTATCGAAAAAGTTGACTTGTTTTGCAAAATTATAAGCAAATAGCAGCCAGTCTTCAATAGTAAAATCATGTAGCTTCAAGTTGCCCGGCTCTAGTGCGTCACTAAAGCGTTCTTCCTGATTGACTCCATTTCTTTTAAAAATAACATTGTCTATTTGGCTGTTGGTACTCATAGCTTATAAACTTTTAAATATTAGTGCCTTCTCCTTTGTAAAATGGATAAACAAGATTGCTTCTTGAGTTTGTACTTCTTATTCTGTAATCGATTATGACCAATAATTCCCCTTCTAAATCATCACCTTGTGTGATGTCAATTTTTTCAACATCAATTCGGGGTTCGTAATATAAAATGGCCGTTTTTATTAGTTCTGAAACATAGGTTTTTAATGTTCTGTCTAATGTTTCAAAAAGTAATTCGTCCATATTGCAGCCATATCTGGGCAGCATAATGCGTTCACCGATTTTGGTAGAAAGCAATATCTCCAGACTGCTTTTAATATCTGCCTCGTCAGATGTCATTACGACTGCTTTAGTGTTCTTTTTAAACTCTGGCGGAAAACTCCATCCGGTACCTAAAAAAGCTTCTTTATTTTCCATGATTAGCCTATTAAAACGGTTGGGCATCCTATTATAATTGTTCCGCCATGCGCAGTTGAATCTCCCATTCTTGCAGCTGGTTTTCCTCCAATCAGTACGGTACTCGAACCCGCTATAATACTATCCGGAGGCCCTGTGCAAACGATCATATCTCCCAGGCAGGCTGCCGGCTGACCGCCTATCATTACTGTAGGTGCGCCTGGTGGTAATATGGGTCCGCCTACATGAGGGACAGTTCCTGTTACCATTGGGCAAACATGCATATCGTTGATTCTTGCGGCTGGTGCTCCCATTATTATTATTTTTATTAATTTTTTATTTAAGAGTTTAAGGACTGAAAGTAATCGAAGGGATAAATTAATTTATCTGTACAATGCTGCCTTTTACAATCGCCACCGCTGCCGACGACATTTCTGCGCCAGCACTGCCTTCGGCTTTAAATTGGGCGGTTGCTTTTAGATTTACATTGGTACCTTCAATTTTTACATCGCCTGTTGCCTTTATTGAAATATCGCCTGCACTTTCCATTTTTATTCCTGCGCTGTCAATTGTAATCACGTTCGAATTTTCGTCTTCAATAACTATAGATCCTTTGTCTTCGTCCAGTGTTATTTTTTTGCCTGCCGGAGTTTCAATTGCTATCGATTTTTTGTCATCATCAAACAGCACTTTCATTTCGCTTCTTGTAAAAATCCCTTTTTGGTGGTTATCGTCAGCTGCTTTTAGAGGAGCTGGTTTTGCGCTGCTGTGGAGCATTCCTAATACAATGGCATCATTAGGATCTTCGTTGATGAAGCCAATAATTACTTCGTCTTCAATTTCGGGCCTAAAAAAAGTACCTCTGTTGTCACCTGCATCTAAGGCAGCTACTCTGCACCAAATACCCTGTTCTTCGTTATTGATAATTGGTATTTTTACCAAAATTCTGTCTTCGCTGTCGGGGTCGTCCTGAAGTTGGGTCACAATACCAATATGCAGTCCTTTTATAGATGGAATTATTCCTGAAGCCGATGGTGTATTGATATCATAAGTTTCAGAAAACCATTCAGGATTCAATCCAAACTGCGCGTTTACAGTCCAATTACCGTTTGCAATTTCATGGAAAACCCCTGTTATGTATGCTTTGCCATTAAAACGATCTCCTACGCCTTCAAGTGTAATAATTGTGTTGGGTTTTACTGCTGGAATGCCTTGAAATTTCACTCTTCCGCGAACTTTTGACAGTTGTTGAAATAATAATTTTGCATCAGCCCAATCTTGCAATTCGGTATCGGTAACATGACCGCCATGACGCAATTCTAAATTTTCCAGCTTTACTATATCGGATAAATCCGAAGGAGATAAATTTCCGTTTAGGCTCACGCTGGGATCCTTGGCTTCAATTTCTAATAATTCCTGATTAGATGCATTCCAACTGTAGGATGAAACTTTGGCAAACTGATTTCGAGCATCAATTTCGGCATCAAAATCGAGCATACTGGCGCCAAAAGCAACTGTTTCAACTGATTCAGAAGCCAAATCTGGTTTTTTAATCGAGATTTTGCCGTTTTCAACAAAACATAATTTTCCATTGGCTTGTGCACGGGAAACAATAAAATCCCAGTCGGAAGTATTGTACTGCACTAACTCTTTATGACTAAAATTAGTGCTTTCCACATCTTTTTCTAATCCGTAAGTGCCTATAATGTCTTCAAAAGCATCACTGTCTTTTACGTCATAAAAATATTTGCTTTTTCTCCCAATAGTCATTTTTACTGCTTCGTCTTTGCATTCCACAATTAACAGGGATGAATTGTCTTTTATTTTTATGGAATGTTTTACAACTATTCCTTTGTAAATAGTTTCTTCATCACTGTGATAACCCGCTTTTATTTCTATTTTTTTTCCCGGAATGAGCAAATCTTCGTTGCTTAATTTAAAATCTCGTGCGGCAGCATCTCCATCGGTCAAAATAATTTGCGCCATCGGTATTCTGTTAACCTCATTATGAACTACAATGCTCATTACCTGGTAAATGCCAGCTAGCTCATTTCCTTCAATGAGCAATTTGTGCGTTACTAAATCTGCACTTTTACTGGTTTGTATGACGCCGCTATTGTTCATCTATTGTTGTTTTTGCAGAGGAGGGAAAAATATTTTTTGGCCAATTTTTAACTTTCTGAAATTGATAAGTTTGTTAGCTTTTGCTACTTCGAGATAATATTTTGAATCGCCATAGATTTTAAAAGACATTAAAGGAAGCGTATCGCCTGCTTTTACAATTCTGGTATGTGTTAAATCAGGAGATTGATTGTTTTGCTGTTTTGCCCTTAACTCATCCTCAACAACTCCTTTGAATTTTCCTTTTGCAATGGCTCTGATGGGTGTTCCATCTGGCCTGAAAAGTTTATACTCAATGGTCATTTCTGTGAGAGATCCTTTGAATAGCAGGCTTCCCCAGGCAATTTTTAAGTAGTTTGGCTTATGTTCTGTGCCATTGTATTCTAAAATTACTTTTCTAAAATGCTCAATGTCTTCAATAACGCCATTTTCGGTAGTTTCTTTGCCAGCAATAACACCTGTTCGGTCAAAAACAAAATCCAATTCTAATTCCTCCGGAGCAATTGCTGTAAATCTTGGCGCAGGACTGCTCGTTCCGGCAGCTTGGGTTGTATCTTGCTCTATCTTGTAATGAAAAGTATATTTTTCGGGATTCATCAAAGTAATGAACTCTTCAATATCCGAAATGGGATTGTTGAATTGAGGATCGCTATAGGCAATGATCTTCAGTTTTTTTAATTCACCGGTAGTAGTTGCCATATTAGCGTTCTTTTTTTCGTTCAATAATCTTCATTACTTGCTCGACACACTCAGCCACAGTATCTTTTTCAGCAGCAGATGATGAAGCTGCTGGTTTTGCACCCGAATTTGAGTTTTCGTTCACGTTTATTTTAATGTGAAGCTCTTTGATTTCAATTGGCATGATAAAATTATTTTTTATGAAGGGTGAAATAATTATAAGCAAGCTCAAAGCTCTCAACAACAATTTTGCTTTCTAAAGCACTAAAATCTTCAACTGCCCATTTTACGGGATAGGCATGTATAACTTTCCAGTGCATTAAAGGCTCGTGGTCTTGATTCAGGAGTTTTACAGTTAAATCTATGGGCTTAAATTCGAAATTTTCTAATGCTTTTCTGCACCATTCAATTACGTCAGAATCAATAAGTATCCCCCTTTTTAAAACCAAATTGGGATATTTGGTTTTAACGGGTAGTTTGTGTTTGAATCTGTTTTCTCCACCCTCAACAATTTCTTCCGTTTCAAGATCTACAGAAAGTCCTGATACGGATTGAAATTGATGGTCTTTTTCTTTTGTGCCCAGTTGATCAAATTCAACCAGAAAATGAAAGCCTACGGGTGGATAATAGTTAGCCATAACTAGTCATTTTGAATAGATAAACCTTCATGAACCAATTCGATTGACTCGATGGCTACTTCGTTTCCGTCGGCTTTTAAATCAGTCGATTGAACTTTTGTCGGCCACGCATTTTTTACTTTCCAGGTAATCACAGGTTCGTGCTCCTCATTAAGTAATTTAATGGTAATATCCCTTCTTTCGATGGTGTTTAATTTTACCGTATTCCACCAGGCGTAATACTCATTATCGCTTTTAAAAGTGCCTCTTTTCATGGTAATGTTGGAGAACTTCTGCATGCCTGGCATCTTAATTTTGCTGTACTCCGGACTTGCGCCCTGACGGTACTCAATAACTTCAGTTTCTACATCTAATCCGGAAACTTCTGTAAAACCTATTTTTGTTCCACCCCAGTCAACTGAGAAATGAAACTTTGGTAATGGATAACTCATGATTTATATTTTTTTAATGATGATTTATAATTAAGATTCCTGCATTTTGTGAGAGAAACGAAGAATGATGAACTCAGCCGGACGAACTACTGCCAAACCGATTTCGATTATCATTTTACCGTCTAAAATATCCATAGCTGACATGGTTTGTCCCAGTCCGATTCTTACATAAAAAGCTTGTTCTGGTTTCGCCCCGGCCAAAGCTCCGGCTCTCCATTGAAGAATTAAGAAGTTCTCAATCATAGCTCTTACTCTTATCCAGGTATTGGCATCGTTGGGTTCAAAAACAAACTGTTCGGTTGCTTTTTTAATAGATTCTTCGGCCATGTTAAAAAAGCGGCGAACCGGTACATAACGCCATTCACTATCGTTACCTGCTAAGGTTCTTGATCCCCAAACCAAGGTTCCTTTGCCGGTAAAGGTTCTGATAGCATTGATAGATTTACCTGCAACAGTATCAATATTTAAGTTGTCCTGAATGGTATTTGTTATTTTAACAGTTGGTTTTATTACATAGTTCAAACTTACATTTGCAGGAGCTTTCCATACGCCTCTGTCTCTGTCAACTCTGGCATAAACTCCCGCAATAGCAGAACTTGGAGGAAGTGTTATTGGCAGGTTGTAAATTTCTGTAAGTATCTTATTAAAAGTCACATTGTCGATACTTTCTAAAGTGCTTAATTTTCTTCCGTTTAATGCTCCATTATTTACATCTTTTCCACTAACAGATTTAATAGCATTTACAAGTGCAAGCAGGGCTGCTTTAATACCGGAAAAATTATTTGTAACTATTGTAATTGCGGTTTGAGTATTCAAAGGAGTATAGTCTACAAGTTTTTTTAATTCTTTATCAAAACTTACAGTATCAGTTGATATAATTTTAAGCAGTTTAGCCGTTGCGTTCTCGTCCTGTATTTTCTTCTTTAATGTTTTTAAGTTTTTATATACAGAGTCAATTTTGTTTGCGTCAGTAAAGTTTAAATTAAATGCAGTTAAAGTACTTGTGATGTTATTCGCAATAACCATATCCTCATCAGATATTGTGCTGATTGCAGCATTTGCTTCGTCGTTGAGCGAATTTCTCAAAAGAGATAAACTTTCTAATGAAGTAAGCAGAACATTCAGTTTATTCAGGAAAGCTGTTTTTTTGGCAGGGTTACTAACAAAGGTTCCGCCTAAATCAAAACCGGTTGCATCATTACTGTACATCTGTAAAAGTAGATCACTCATTTGACCGGAAATATTTCCGGGAACAGTGGTGACGTCAATTAATTTAGCTACGATCGCATCAATCCCTGTAGTTGGATTTTCGATAACCACCAGTCCTGCAGCGATTTGATCATACGCTTTTGCCGTATAGGAGTAATGTTTTAATATAATTTTACTGCTGTCAAAAGCATAGTCCAGTATGGTTTCTAAGTGAGGATAATAAACAGCTCCGTATTTAATAGTGTCTTTTTCAGAACTAATTTTATCTCTCAAATCATCTATATTAGAATCTGTTGGGCTTGATTCATCATAATTTAAAGTATCAATTAAGGTAAATCTGTCCTGAAGATTTTGGCATTGCATTAATGCACTATTGTATAATCCGTAGAAATCAGTTATAGTTATTCCACTTACTTTTGTTGCATCGGGAAATAGAATTAGTGTTGGTTCGTCTACCTTTTCTAATTCTGCTAATCCGTCGTTCAATGCATCGCTGTTATTGATTGCTGTAATGGGAGTGTCTGCTTCATCTAAATCATTTCCATAACGCCCGACCGAAATAATGTAGCAAGGACCACCACCATTTGCAAAGAACAACTGCATTGAATAATACATCAAAAAAGGCTGTTTTGAAGTTGGTTGATCCACAACAATAGATCTTGTGTCTCCATTATCAGTTGAAACATCATTAATGGTAACACTAATTGTTGTCTCTGGTTTAGCAAAGCCAAAAAAGCGTTCGTATTCTAAAAGAGATGTTATTCTTGTTGGTTTCAATTTCAAATCTCCATTAATCTTGTTCGTGGCTTTTTCGGTATAGCCAATAAAAGCAGGAATCGCTGTTTCTACCTGGGCAACAGAAGGAGGAAACTTTACGATTTCCTCAACATATACTCCAGGCGTTTTGTAAGTTGTTGCCATAATTGATTTGTTTTTTAATTATTAAATAAATATTTCCGAATAGTAATCACTATTGATTTTTGTTATTGATTTTACAGATGGATTTGGGTATTGACTGTTGGCCGGTTCTGGCGGAGTAAAATCGGTAAGCGGATCAATTTCAACAAAACCAGAGTGTGTTAATGGTTTTGTGGCATTGGTTTCAATTTCGGTTGCTGTTTTCCGGTTGATATATTTCCAAAGCGTTTTTCGATTGTCAAAATGAATTTTAAAATTAGGGCCTATCATTTTGCCCAAATTGGTCACAATATTTCCTGAATTATTATCGCCCTGCAGGGTCAGCGAAATAAGTCCAAAGACACCTTGTTTTTCTGATGATTGGAGTGTCGAAATTAAATCTGTAGTGGTTTCTTCGGATACTAAATACGCACTTGAAATTAATTTGTTGTCGTTTATTTTTGGAAGATATTCAAATGTAACCGGTTCGGTTAACGGCCTAACGTTGCTAAATAAGAATACTTGATTGAAAGCAAAGTCTAAATTGGTATAATTCTCAAATTGATAGTCGTTGATGGTGATTAGAAAGTTTAAGTTCAAATCAACAGGAATTCTTATAAATGGATCAATTGCATCTGTTTCCTTAACTTTAATATATACCCTAAAACCCGTTTTGGTTTTTTTGAATACCATTTTGTAGTTTTTTAATACTGTATTGGTTTTCAAAGTTGGCGTTATAGTTGTAAATGCATCAATGCTGAATTTTTGCAGCATTTTTTCTTTAGCAGCAGCTGACATACTTTCAAAGGTTTCTTCGCCGTTATTCAGAAAATAATTGTGAAAAAACGTTACTTCAAATAACAATCCATATGTAAGATTAAAACTCATGATTGCTCCTTAGTTTTTGCTATACCTTTGACTTTGCTGATAAGTTGTCCTTCGCCTTGTGTAATATTGCGTTCAATTTGTATCATGCTCACTTTGTATAAAGCCGATGGAAGTTGTTTGCCGCCTAATGTTCCCCAGATATAGTTCAACTCTTCAAAAGTGGGAGTGTAGAGCTCAACTGAGAATCTGAAATTGTCAATATTGGTCATTGCAACATTATTTCTGTTGTAAATAGTATTGGCTTGTGTAAATAGCTTTTTCCCCTGGAAAAATGCAATGATTTTTGAAATATCATTAAGTGAGTTGATATATATTGTTCTGTTGGCACTAAAAAGTAAATACAGATTTAAATTGATGATGCTGTTTTTATAAATTGTTTTAGTGTTTTCAATAGAATGATTGGGAAAGTTTTTTAAAGTAGCTTCCTCGTCTAAATTGATTAGGGTAAGTGCGACTCTGTCTTCCAGGTTTCCGGATACAGTTTCGTTTTGAGACTCTAAAAAAGCAATATTTTCAGTCACAACTGTTTTCTCTAACCCGATTTCTTCGAGATAGTTGTTTACTTGTTCTGTAATTATTTGAATAATTTCAAAAATCATCTGTAATAAAGTTTTAAATCTTACATTATTGTTAATTTGATTGGCTTATGCATAAAAGTGCAATTCAAATTTTTGCCCTTTTAAAGCAGTACTTATATGCTCAGTTCGGAGTTTGCTTTTAGGTATAATCCGTATTCTGTTTTACTTTGCTTCCTTATTTTGTAAATTAAATAAGTGTTTTCTGCTTTTTTATGCTATCTCTTTTATGATAATACTATATGAAATTTGCTAAAAGGGATCAGCTTCAGGGCGCAGATTGAAAAATAAAAGAAGAGTCTCCTGACTTTACTTTAAACTTGTAATAAAAACGAGGCTTATAGATTAGTCTAAGTTGAAAAATTAATGGGTGCCAAAAAAGGGGAAAAACACCCTTTTTTCTTACTTTTGTATTTATTTAATATATTGAATATCAATAAGTTGAATAAAAAATAGATTTTTTATTTTATTCTTTATACAAAAGTGAACGTCAGAATTTATAAAACCGTTAAAATTTTAATGAAGAAAAATCTAAAGTGTTCGATTTTTAGATTTAAGTTGAAACGGTAAATTATGGATTTAATATTTCCTAAGAATGTGATTTTTGTAGTGACATTTATTCGAGTTGTTCAAAGCAGAGATAAATGTTATCGGGTTCATTTAGCCTGACGCTGCCCGATTTCCATTATGTACTAGTGCATTTTACTTTAGCTTCTAAAAAAATATTAGCCACAAATTCCACGAATTAGCACTAATTAAAAAAATCGTGATTAATTCGTAGAATTTGTGGCTTATAGATAGTGTCAGAACCTTGCAGGCTTTCAGTCTATAGGAGTGATTAGTTATTCTTTTTTAATTTTTCCTTAAAAAAATCAATGGTTCTGGTCCAGGATAAAGTGGCCGCTGCCTCGTCATATCTTGGTGTTGTATTGTTATGAAAACCATGATTTACTTCCGGATAAAAGTAGGCCGTATTTTCGACTTTATTTTTGTTAAGTACTTCCTGAAAAGCAGACCAGCCTTCGTTAACCCGGGTATCCAATCCTGCATAATGCAATAGGAGCGGAGTCGTTATTTGTTCTGCTTCTTCTTTTGCAGGCTGCCCTCCATAATAAGGGACGGCTGCTTTTAAAGTGGGTATTTTTACCGCCATCATATTCGAAATCCACCCACCAAAACAAAACCCGACAACACCCACGGAACCGTTACAATCTTGATGTGATTTCAGATATTCATAAGCGGCGATAAAATCTTCCAGCATTTCTTCGCGAGTACGTTTTTTTTGTAACTCACGCCCTGCGTCATCGTTGCCTGGATAACCGCCTAATGGTGATAGCGCATCCGGAGCAAGTGTGATAAAACCTTCTATAGCAGCTCTGCGTCCTACATCTTCAATATATGGATTAAGGCCCCGGTTTTCATGTACGACGATTATTCCGGGTAATTTCTTTTTGGTTTCAGAAGGTTGTGACAAAAGTCCTTTTATACTTCCTCCGCCTTTAGGAGATTCATAATGGATATATCCAGTTTTTAGCCTTGGATCTGTGGCTGGAATTAAAACGCTGTCTGCATAATTTGGTGCCATAAAACTTAAAAGTGAAGGCAGCGTAACTGCTCCTACTGCAAATATTGATAGTTTTTCGACAAATTGTCTTCTGTCAATTTTATTATGAGCGTAATCATCATATAAGTCAAATACTTCCTGACTGATATCTTCTTTAGTTAGTTTTTTCATCGCTTTAAATTTTAAAACTAAATTAGGAAATAAAACGATTACTTTATTGTAGAAAGCTGTGAGAATGTCTCTGCCTTCGTACCCGCAATCTAAATCAAGTTAGCATAATCTTTGCAATAAAGAAGTATCATAAAAATAATTTTACAGCGCAAGGTAGGATATTATTGTAATTGGACTACGTAATCTACATATTTCAACTAAAAAATCAGCAGTAAGATAGTATATTAGGTAATATAAACGACACTATGTAAACCCATTGAACTAGTGACAGAAAGGGTGTAGCTCCCATAATCAGAAAAGAAATAGAGAATAAAGCTTAATTTAAAGTCTGCTACAAATTCTATTAAAACTCAAAACTCCATTAAAAACAATGGCGTTTTTCGTCTTTACAGAATACAGCCAGAGTAACGATATTTCTTATTGTATTGTTTCAACAATTCCCTTAACAAATCAACAACAACCGATATTCACCTTCATTTTCTATTGGTGCCCTATGAATACAAGGCAGCACTTGTTGTTTTGGATGATCCACCGCCAGCCGCCAAAGATGCATTAACCCTAAATTAATAGGTTCTGCATCCGCATGTGCCTGATAATGCAAATCAAAATAATTTTCTTTCAAGAAATTTTCGAATTCTTCCGCTGTTCCATTATGCAGCTCTTTTAGCTTTGTTCGGATTTCTGGAATTAGAATTTTTTGCTCTGCTTTCGAATTAGAAATAATATCACTTGCCGCTCCATGATATGTACATAAAAAAGTATCTGTTGCAATGGGTGAACGATCGACATGAAACGAATACACATCAGTGGATATAAAATCAAATTCATCATCACGCTCATAACACTTCAGTAAATTAAGAGAGGGCGAAGCTCCAAAATCAGCTAATAATTGTAAATCATTTAAAATTATTTCCCTTGCTATATTCCCCTTTTTGGATAGTTGGAGTGCGATTAGATTTTCAGGATAAATTTCCGTTATATTTTCTTTTATACATAACTGGGCTACAATCTCGTTAAAATCGCCATCCAAATTTCTGTACCAGCATAGCGCATTTATTTCTCCCTTGAAATCGGTATGCACAAGCTCAGAAAAAGTAGATACCACTCCAATTTGGCTACTGTCAGAAAATGTATTGCTCATTAGTATAATATTAAGAAACTAATTGCTTCATGCAGTACAAAATTATGTAATTGTATTCAGTTGCGGCATTTTATCGCTTTAAACTTTGGAGTTATAACTTTTTCATATCACAAATATCAATTTTCTTAGTGTACTTATAGGTCAACCATATTTTATGAAGTTTTATAAAGGACTTAAAAATAAGGGTTCTGGAGTCTGCTGCTCTTTGTAAAAAAAAACTCCAAAGTGAGAAGATCCTGGAGTTTTTTTATATAGGGATCTCGACGGTGCAGAATTAAAAGCCTTAAATGTTTTTAAAATAATAAAAAACAAAAGAGACGACCTTGTTGGCCGTCTCTTTTTACATTCTAAAAATTATAAACTTATACTCTTTTTCAGATAGTTACATACTATAATACAAAAACACCTAATCTGAATTACTACCCAAAAATTTGTGGCATTGACTTGTATAATATACTTCTCCATATAGTGGTTTTAATTCTCACCCCAGCCATATCTTATACGGAATACACCAGAATTATTAACTGTATTGATTGTAATATTCGTTCCGCTCCCACCTCTCTTAAACAGACTATAAGAATCTCCGTCTCTCAAACCAGGCCAATAAACACTTGCAATTTTATCTGTTCTGCATACATCACTGGTTGCTACTATATAAGCAATTTCATTATCAGACTGATTTCCGTTTTGATAATCTTTACCGGAGTTCATTCCGGCACCAAATTCAGTAATTACTGTTCGGCTAGCATATCTTCCTACCCTACTGCGCCAATCTGCTCTCCATTGTGTAACTGATCTTGTTGCCCAAAAAGCATAATTATGTAATCCTAATAAACACCCATTAAAACGAGTATCTGCTCCGACTCCGGTAACATTTTCCGAATATCCTGTTCCACCCAGGATTATTCGTCCTTTGGGAATATTTGGATAAGTGGAAAGAAACTGAGCATAAATAGTCGTTAACTGAGATAAAGTATATCCATGAGGCTCATTGAATGGTTCAAAATATACATTCCCATTACCTTGATATTTATTTACAACGGTGGTCCACATTTTCCAAAAAGCAGTTGTATTGTCAATCTTACCATTTTTTGATGACGAAGACTCCCAACACGCAATAATTACTTTCCAGCCTTTACTGGTCGCCTTATCTATTACTCCTTGATAACTACCCCACCAGCTCTCAGAAACAGAGGGTGGATTAATTGGAATGCGTATAGTATTAACTCCACTTATTTTACTTGTAAAGCCATTTAATATCGCATCTGTTTTTGCTACAACTGTATTATAATTATCCCCTGCTGTTAAACCTGATAGGATAACCCAGCCATCCACAAAATTGTCTCTCCCGTCTGCCCAATTCAGTCCGGCAATCGATGCCGCTCCTACTTTTGCAGTTAGGTTATTATTTTTCACCGCATTTTCAATTACGGATTCATTTTCTGTTAGACTTGCATTATTAACTTCAGCAACATCATCTTTTGAACATGCACATACAATAATGCATAACATAAGTAAATATCTTTTTTTCATTGACATAAATTGTTTAAATTATTAAATTAATATTCTGAATCTATTCCAATTATTATGGAATACCTGCATTCTATTTCTATAGTTTGAATAGTATGCAACGCATTAAAATAACGTGACTCTTTAATTTGAAAATCTTTTTTAAATTATTAGATGACCCGAATTACATCAAAATGCATTATTGCCATTAATCGTAAGGTTTGTTCATAGTTTGTTTGGTTTTTAGTTAATAAAAAATATGCAGAATTCTGCTTGTAACCAGTTAAAAACTTATTAGCATTAAGATAATAACACAACTTGTCTATAGTTACATATCATAAATTAATAAGCTCAGTGCTTTTTTGTTTTAATAATCTGACCAGGAAAAACAATTATTGTAAAACGAAGCCATTTTCTTGTTGATAGTAATACAAAGAAATGCCTATTTTACATGTTTATGCAGGGGGAAATTGGAAAAAAAAGGAGGTCATAATGGTAATTTGATATTTTTTTTAGGATTAAAAAATGTAATACTTAAAAAAATACAATTATTTTTACTTAATAAGCAAAATAAATACAAATCACATTTATATAAGCAGGCTCGACTCTTTTTCTCCTAACTGACACTAAAAAGTTATACTGCTATTTGCTTTATTTTACAGTATCCTCCCGGTACAACGGTATGTGTACCTTTTATGTATTTAGTAGCCTATTTATATTAACATTGTAGTGTGATTATCTTCAACAAATAATGATGTGCATTTCTTAAAATATTTATTGTATTTTTATTCGTATTAAGCTACGATTACAGCAACTAATATGTTACAATTTACTTTTAAAAATATTTCACTAAAATAAAACGGTTGAACTTCTTTAGATCCTTTACTAGACCGCAATATCATTCTATTTGAAGCAATTCAACGGGATTCAAGGAGAAGGAGAGGACTAATGCGCAGCTTGGTTCTTAACTACGAATGTCTAAAGTTTACCTCTGCTTTCCTTTGAATAAATTTAAAGTTTTTTATCTAATTCAAAGTAAAGGGATCCAAGTAAAGGCGAATGTCTCTGACTTTGTATCTGCAATCTAAATCAACAAAAAAAGCTCCAGATTTCTCTGAAGCTTTGTCTTAGTAGCGGGAACTGGACTCGAACCAGTGACCTTCGGGTTATGAGCCCGACGAGCTGCCTACTGCTCTATCCCGCGATATACGGAAATTTTCAATAATTAGTAGCGGGAACAGGACTCGAACCTGTGACCTTCGGGTTATGAGCCCGACGAGCTGCCTACTGCTCTATCCCGCGATGTTTCGGGTGCAAAGATACGCCGATTTTTTAGAAATGCAACGAAAACTTAAAAAATGTTTTATTTTCTGTATTGAGTTGATATGGTTGTTGTTTGGGGATTAAAAATATGTGAATTGTTACATAGAAATTGTTTTTGGGAAAATAACAGCAAATCTTATTGTTAAAAATAATCTTTAATTGGCCGCCTTTATTCATGAAAAATTATTAACGGATTGCAATTTTATTAAGATGTTGTATTTCAGTTTTTTTAATGTGTGAATACTACAACTCTTAGGTTTAATAGTGTAATGCTTTACAGTTATAACGGGCTAACCTTTGCTTTAAGAAATATTTAACATTTATAAAGCTCAAAAAATGAAAAAAACGCTACTATCTATCGCAATATTATTTGTTGTTTTAATTTCGGGATGTGCAACTGATGATTTCGAGGAAATCGTTGGTGAGTGTCCTGTTGTATTATCAACTAACCCTGACAATGGCGCTATTGGTGTACCATTAAACCAAATAATTACAGTCACATTTAACGAAGAGATGGATTTGGAAACTATCGACGAATCTTCCATTATCATTACGACAACAGGAGACGGCACAGTTCCAGGTACGGTTACTTATTCAGGTACAACAGCAACATTTACTTCCACCAACGCACTTACCGCTAATACTATTTATAACGGTAGAGTAAAGACTCTGGCAAAAGACACAAATGGAAATGCTTTGCAAACAGATTTTATTTGGACGTTTACCACAGGTACCGCACCAATTGTACAATCAACTGATCCTGACAATAATCAGACAGGAGTTCCACTTAATAAAATTATTACGGCTACTTTTAATATGCCAATGAATCCACTAACCTTAAATGAAACAACATTTACTATCAAACTGGGTGCAGATACAATATTAGGTGAAATTTTATACACTGGATCGACAGTTTCTTTTAGACCTTATGCTCAATTAGAAAGCAATAGAACATATACGGGTACTATAACTACAGGCGCCAGAAATTTAGCAGGAACACCTTTAGCTGCAAATTATGTTTGGAACTTTACTACAGTGGCTTCGGCTCCAGTAATTGGTAACCCTCCACCAACAAGTACAAGCAATTTGTTCTTTGGTGTTTTTGGAGGAAACGCTGGAATAACCAATCAGGGATTATTTACAGTAGTTAATGGAAATATAGGAACGACAGCTGCTTCAACTTTAATGACAGGTTTCAGAGAAGTATTGACAGGTGATGCTTATACGGTAACGTTTCTTAATGAAGGACGTGTTATGGCTGAAATATTCGCTGATGCTCCTGCACCAGGAAACGCTACCAAAGCAGCAACTGCTTTAGCCGGATTGAATGCAGCACAAGATGCATACCTAAGTATTTCTCCAGCTTCAATGCCAGGTGGTATTGACCCGGGAGCAGGTGAACTAGGTGGATTGACTTTAGCCCCCGGTATTTATAAATCGGATAGTGGTACTTTCGACATAACAAACGGCGATCTTACATTAGATGCTAAGGGCGACCCTAATGCTATATTTGTTTTCCAGACAGCTTCTGCTTTAACGGTAGGAGATTCATCACCCAGCAGTGTTAAATTAATAAACGGGGCTTTGGCTAAAAATGTATACTGGTATGTGGGTAGTGCAGCAGTAATTAACTATGCAGGTGGTGGAGTTATGACTGGAAATATTATCGCTAATTCCGGAGTGACTTTGTCTTCTCCTGCTAATAGCACAAATGCCAGTGTAACCACATTAAATGGCAGAGCAATCTCACTTGTATCTTCAGTTACGATGGTAAATGCGGTTATTAATGTGCCTGACTAAGCAACTGATTTAAAATAAAAAATAGAATCCCGGTTTAGGACGGGATTCATTTTCAACAAAATAAAAAATAAAAAAATGAAAGCAAAAACTAATTTTAATAACCTGACACTTAAAAGCATTCTAATAGTTGCTTTGGTTTGGTTAAGTATTCAGGCGCCAGTCCAGGCACAGGAAGTACTATACACAAAACCTTCGTGGTGGTTTGGTGTGGCTGCTGGAGCCAATTTTAATTTCTATGATGGTTCGACCTATAAATTGAATTCTGATTTTACGCCTCCCGCTACTTTTCATGAAGGTAAAGGTGTTGGATTATTTGTTGCGCCTCTTTTAGAATATCACCTTCCTGATTCACGATTCGGTTTTATGCTGCAAGCCGGATATGACAACCGCAGAGCCAAGTTTGATCAGGTTTTTACTGATTGCGACTGTCCAGCCGATTTAAAAACGAATATTAGTTATATTACAGTAGAACCAAGTTTGCGTTTTGCTCCATTCAAATCTAATTTTTATTTATTTGGAGGTCCACGTCTTGCTTTTAATATGGATAAATCATTCACTTATCAACTGGGAATCAATCCTGCTTTTCCTGATCAGGCTGCAAGTCCAGAAGTAAAAGGTGACTTAAGTGATGTCAAAAAAACAATCATTTCGATGCAAATCGGACTGGGGTATGATTTTCCTCTTTCATCGCAAAACAGCAAAACACAATTTGTACTTTCTCCTTTTGCTTCATTCCATCCTTATTTTGGACAGGATCCGCGTTCTATAGAAACACTGAATATAACAACTATAAGAGCCGGTGTGGCACTTAAATTTGGTCAGGGAAGCCCGATGGATAATGCAGCAGCAATTGCAGAACCTGAAGTTCAGTTTTCAGTTAATGCGCCTGCTAATGGTGCGCCCCAGCGACGTGTACGAGAAGTTTTTCCATTACGAAATTATGTATATTTTAATGCTGGTTCATCTGAAATACCAAGCCGTTACCAACTCCTTAAAAAGGATGAAGTAAAAGACTTTAGGGAAGATCAATTGGAAATGGTAACACCAATCAACCAATCAGGCCGTTCAGAACGACAAATGAATGTGTATTATAATGTTCTCAATATTTTGGGAGACCGTATGATAAAAAATTCTTCAACGACAATTACATTAGTTGGATCGTCTGAACAAGGACCACCGGAAGCTAAGGAAATGGCAGAATCGATCAAATCATATTTAGTGAATACTTTTGGAATTAATTCTTCAAGAATTTCTACAAAAGGGCAGTTAAAGCCAAATATCCCTTCAGAACAACCAGGAGGAACACTTGAATTGGAATTGCTTCGTGAAGGCGACAGAAGAGTTTCAATTGAGAGCAGTTCTCCGGTATTATTGGCAGAGTTTCAAAGTGGTCCTGATGCTAAAACAGCAAATACAGCATCTATGCAGGAAGCGCCAGCAGCAAGTGATGTGGTTTTCGACGCAAAAGGAGCCAATGAAGCTTTCTCTGCATGGTCTGTACAAACTATAGATGAAAATGGAAAAGTGCAATCTTTTGGTCCTTATACTCAGGAAAGTGCGAGCCTGTCCCGTAAATCTATTTTAGGAGACAAAACTGAAGGAGATTATAAAATAATAATGACTGGACAAACTAAAAGTGGTAAGTCTGTAACTAAAGAAACTTCGGCACATATTGTACGTTGGGCCCCGGTTAAGATAGAAGATGGAATCAGATACAGTATTATTTTTGAATTCAATGAATCTACAGCAATTACTATGTATGAAAAATACCTGACAAATGTCGTAGTGCCTAAAATTCCAATGAACGGAACGGTTAATATCCACGGTCATACTGATATTATTGGAGATGATGTCCATAATTCAAAATTGTCTCAGGCACGTGCAAATGAAGTAAAAAGTATTATGGAAGCTGCCTTGACTAAATCGAACAGGACTGATGTGAAATTTGAAGTAACAGGGTATGGTGAAGATTCAGGCCGCTCCCCATTTGATAATAAACATCCTGAGGAACGTGCTTATAACCGTACCGTAATTATTGATATATTTCAAGAATAGTAAATAAGAAATTATTATAATAGTTTAAAGGACAGGTCATAAACCCTGTCCTTTTTTATGCATAAAAACCTCTGAATCAGTTTATAGGTTTTCGGATGTTGTAAAAAAGTCGTTAATTCTTATGGAAAGTAGTGGATTCCATTGTACCTTTGTGCCCGAAACATCAAGAAATAAAGGAGTTGACCTCAGTTCCCTATTGAGGATTTTTGAATTCGAACATTAAAGCGGATTTAAATGATCGAGTAAAAAATCGATACTTCACTTGATTTAAAGTACACATATTATGTCACATAAAGCAGGTTTTGTAAACATCATCGGGAATCCAAACGTTGGAAAATCAACATTGATGAACGCCTTTGTTGGAGAAAGATTATCGATTATTACATCAAAAGCACAAACAACCCGCCACCGTATTCTTGGAATCGTAAATGGTGAAGATTTTCAACTTATATTATCAGATACTCCTGGAATCATCAAACCGGCTTACGAAATGCAGGAATCGATGATGAACTTTGTAAAATCGGCTTTTGAAGATGCAGATATTCTGGTTTACATGGTCGAAATAGGGGAGCAGGATTTAAAAGACGAAGCTTTTTTTAATAAAATCATTCACGCTAAAATTCCGGTTTTGCTATTGCTGAATAAAATCGACAATTCGAATCAGGAACAATTAGAAGAACAGGTAGCTTTTTGGACAGCAAAAGTGCCAAATGCTGAAATTTTCCCAATATCTGCTTTGCAGAATTTTAATGTACCGGAAGTTTTCGGGAGAATCATCGAATTATTGCCGGAATCTCCGGCATATTATCCAAAAGATCAGTTAACAGACAAACCGGAACGTTTTTTCGTTAACGAAACCATTCGTGAGAAAATCTTGCTGAACTACAGTAAAGAGATTCCGTATGCGGTTGAAATCGTAACAGAAGAGTTTTTTGAAGACGAAAAAATCATTAGAATTCGTTCGATTATCATGGTGGAACGTGAAACGCAAAAAGGAATCATTATCGGTCATAAAGGAGCTGCTCTTAAAAAAGTAGGTACAGACGCCCGTGCCGATTTAGAGAAATTCTTCGGGAAACAAATTCATATTGAACTGGTGGTTAAAGTAAATAAAAACTGGAGAAGCAACGCTAATATGTTGAAACGTTTCGGGTATAATCAGTAATGAAGTTTGGGCGTGTCCCAAGGGCCGGGCTGTACACTATATCTTTTGTGGCGAACCCCGCCACAAAAGGATGACGTTTCCATCCCTCACGCATACGAACTAAAAGAACCTTGGTTATTAAATAGAAATTAATGAAAATTAAAAAGATTGTTTTTATAGTAATTTCAGTTTTAGCCTTGGGTTATGGAGGATTAAAAGTTGTAAAAAAAATAAACTTTAATCAAAATTATAAAGTAGGCCAACCACTGGATAGTTTAAATGGGGTAAAAGTATATTACAACGGAGGTGTTGATCATGTTTCTGAAAGAAACGTCACCAAAGATAATTACAACCTTGGACTTAAATATCAGTGTGTTGAATTCGTAAAAAGATATTATTACGAATGTTTAAATCATAAAATGCCTGATGCCTATGGTCATGCAAAGGATTTTTTTGATCCTGAAGTTAAGGATGGTGAATTGAATGTAAAACGAAATTTAATTCAATTTACAAATCCCGGCAAAACAAAACCTGAAGTTGGGGATTTAGTCATTTTTTCGGGATCAGTTTTAAACAGATTTGGACATGTGGCTATAATTTCTAAAGTTTCTCAAAATCAAATTGAGATTATTCAGCAAAATCCAGGACCATTCAGCAGTTCAAGAGAAAATTTTACATTGGAAACTCAAAAGGGAAATTATAAAATAGATAATAACAGATTGTTGGGCTGGCTGAGAAAAGAATAATTAAATTTTTATTGAAATAGCTCCTGAAAAAAGTAGTCGGTTTTCAGTTTAGAGTCACAGTTTTAGCAGTTTTTACTGAATACTTAAAACTGATAACTGCAAACTAAAAAAGACTACCTTTGCAAAAAATTAAAATAAAGCATTTTGGATTCCAAGTGATTAGGTTTTTAGGGAACTAGAAATCTAAAATCTAAAGTCTAAAATCTAAAATTCAAAAAAATGAATAACATTGTTGCGATAGTAGGAAGACCTAATGTAGGGAAATCAACCCTTTTTAATAGGCTGATACAAAGAAGAGAGGCCATTGTGGACTCAGTTTCCGGAGTTACCAGAGACAGGAATTACGGAAAAAGTGAATGGAATGGAAAAGAATTTTCGGTAATTGATACCGGCGGATACATCCGTGGTTCTGATGACGTATTTGAAGGTGAAATTCGCAAACAAGTAGAGCTTGCTATCGATGAGGCTGATGTTATTATTTTTGTGGTTGATGTAGAAGAAGGTATTACACCAATGGATGACGTTGTTGCGCGATTATTGCGTAAAGTGACCAAGCCCGTTTTATTGGCTGTAAATAAGGTTGATAATGCTATGCGTGAAAAAGACGCGCTTGAGTTTTATAATCTTGGTTTAGGTGATTATTATACGTTTGCCAGTATTTCCGGAAGCGGAACCGGAGATTTATTAGATGCTTTAATTGAATCTTTTCCGGTAAAACCTGAACCTGTTCAGGAAGAGGTTGTTTTGCCTCGTTTTGCTGTAGTGGGTCGCCCAAATGCCGGTAAATCCAGTTTTATAAATGCATTGATTGGTAAAGAACGTTTCATGGTTACTGATATTGCAGGAACAACACGTGATGCTATTGATACTAAATTTGACCGTTTTGGTTTTGAATTTAATCTGGTTGATACTGCGGGAATCCGTCGTAAAGCTAAAGTAAAGGAAGATTTAGAATTTTACTCGGTAATGCGTTCAGTTCGTGCAATTGAGCATGCTGATATTTGTATCTTGATTATCGATGCAACCCGTGGATTTGAAGGACAGGATCAGAGTATTTTCTGGCTGGCTGAAAAAAACCGAAAAGGGGTTGTAATTCTTGTAAACAAATGGGATTTGGTTGAAAAAGACACTATGTCTACACGTGATTACGAAGCTAAAATCAGAGAAGAATTAATGCCTTTTACAGATGTGCCAATTTTGTTCGTTTCGGCTTTAACTAAACAGCGTTTGTTGAAAGCATTAGAAGCTACGGTACAGGTTTTTGAAAACAGAAAGCAAAGAATAGCAACTTCTAAATTCAATGAATTTATGTTGAAAGTAATCGAAGCCTATCCACCACCAGCAACAAAAGGGAAATACGTAAAAATTAAATATTGTATGCAGTTGCCAACCTTAACACCTCAGTTTGTGTTTTTTGCCAACATGCCACAATACGTTAAGGAACCTTACAAACGTTATTTAGAAAATAAAATTAGAGAAAATTGGGACTTTTCCGGAGTGCCGATCGATATTTATATCAGAGAGAAATAAATCATAAAAATCCCCAAATATGGGGATTTTTTTATGTCTTTTTTAATTGATTGTGGATTTAGTTCCGCTAAATGGTATCATATTTGAATAAATGTAAAAATCACAATTAAACCTTTTTCTTTTTCAGCAGTCTTACAGTTCTAACTAACTAATTTTATGACCAAATTTTTCTCACTTGTACTACTATTTCTTTTTTGTTATTCGGCCAATGCTCAAAATGACATTACTCTTAAAGGAACCATAATTGATATTAATACACAATTACCACTTGAAATGGCTACTGTTTATTTTACGACAGTAAAAGACTCTACTATAATTGAATATGCTACAACAGATAAAAACGGTTTTTTTAGTATCAACACCAAAAAACACGACAGGCCCGTTTTTTTGAAAGTTAATTATATGGGGTACCAGCCGTATTTTGAAGAGGAGAAAGGACTTCTTGAAAGCAAGGATTTTGGTAAATTGTATTTGCTTGAAAGTGTAAATGCCTTAGATAATGTAATAATCAAAAGTGAAGCGGCTCCAATTACAATGAAAAAGGACACTTTAGAGTTTAACGCTGCTTCATATAAAGTTCGTCCAGACTCCAATGTTGAAACTTTATTGAAACAATTACCGGGAGTTGATGTGGATAATACGGGTAAAATTACGGTAAATGGGAGGGAAGTGACGCAGTTTTTAGTTAACGGAAAAACTTTCTTTGATAAAGATGGTACAATAGCGCTTAAAAACCTGCCGGCAGAAATTATAAAAAAAGTCCAGGTATCTGACTTTAAAACCAAGAAAGAAGAATTAGCCAAACAAGAATCAACTTCAGATTATTCGACAATCAATTTAACTATTGATGAAAAGAAAAATAAAGGTTACTTCGGGAAAGTCCTTGGCGGATATGGTACTGATGATCGCTATGAAAGTAGTCTGATAATGAATTTTTTTAATAACAAACAAAAAATAAGTGTTTTGGCTTCTTCCAATAATATTAACTCTACGGGGTTTTCTATGGATGAGGTCTTTGATAACATGGGTGGAGGAAGAAATAGCAAAGGAGGTAATTCTAACTCATCAGGCGGTAAAGGAATTACTCAATCTAATCTCATTGGACTTAATTATTCGGATGACTGGTCTGAGAATTTGGAAGCTATGGGAAGTTATAATTTTTCGAATACAATTAACAAAAACGCCAGTAAATCAGATCAGATCAGTTTCCTTCCTATGGGAAATATCCTGACAAGCTCAGAATCAAATACAAGAAATGAAAATACGGGCAATAATGTGAATCTTGAATTAGAGTACAAAATCAACCCGACTACCAGAATTGTGTTTACGCCAAAACTCAATCAATCACGATCCAACAATAATTCGGAGTCTTCTACTTTTTCAGAAGATGAAAATGGGCTGGCTTTAAATGAAAGTAGTTCAAAATCATATTCGGAAGGAGCAAATATCAACTTTGGTAACAGTATTAATTTTAATAAAGCTTTTGAGAAGAAATCCCGTAACCTGAGTTTTGTTTTCACAAACAATAATACAAACAGCGATTCAAATGGATTAAATATTTCTGAAACCATGTTTTTTCAAGACGATAAACCAGACGATGTCAGAAATCAAAATACCCGAAACAGCAGTATTAATGAATCTTATTCTGCTGATATTGAATATACTGAACCGGTAACAGATTCGTTGCGAATTAGATTTGGTGCTGATTTTCACTGGGCAAATACAATCAGGGATGAAAAAACATTCGATTTTGATGATGATACGCAATCGTATTCAGATTTGAATGAATCGCTGTCCAATTATACAACTTCACAACAAAACTCGGTAAGTCCTAAAGTGGGTATAACCATGCAAAAAAATAAATATACTTTAAACCTAAATACGAAAACAGCTATTGTTGATTATGACAACCATTCGTTATACCTGGATAACGCAACAGATCTGAATAAAAGATATGCGTTGCCTTTCGGAAATCTACAGGTTCGCTATAAATTTAGCCGTTCAAAAAACCTGGCGTTCAAGTACGATTACAGTAATGCACTGCCTGGTCCAACCCAGTTAATGCCGGTTGTAAATCTGAATAATCCATTAAATACATTGATTGGAAATCCCGATTTAAATCCAATCGAAAAGAATAGTGCAAATCTGAATTTTAAAAATTACGATTTCCGTACACGTTCCGGCTACAGTTTATATATTAAGGGAGATTATTATAATAATGATGTGGTTTCTACCTCCATTTTTGATGACAGCGGTAAACGAACAACCACTTATGTAAATATTTCTGGAACTTATATCGCTTCTGTTGGAGCCAATTGGAATCAATCCATTAAAAAAGATGCACACGTTTTAAGATACGGTTTTGGCATAAATGGCCGTTATTCTTTTGATAAAGGATTTACAAATGATGTTTTATACAATGCAAAAGCTACTGCTGTTTCCCCAAAAGTAAATGTCACCTATGAGTATGGAGATCTTCTGATCATTTCTCCATCCTATGATTTATCCTATAATGAAACTAAATATGAAAATTCTTCAAGAGATGCCACTTCAAATGTAATTCACAGAATCAATTTGCAGACTACAAGTTATTGGCCTCAGAATCTGATTTTTGGAAATGATTTCGGATATACCTATAATTCTAATATTTCAAGCAATTTCAAAAAAGATTTTTACTTATGGAATACTAGTTTATCCTATGGTTTTTTTGATAAAAAAGTCTATGCGAAAGTAAAGGTTTATGATGTGCTGAATCAAAATCTGAGTGCTACAAGAACCATTTCGGCTACTTCAATCCGTGATGAAGAAAATACTGTTTTAAAAAGATATGTTATGTTTTCCCTATCCTATAAAATTGGAAATTTTGCCTCTCTTGAAAAAGAATCAAGGAAAAGACAGAGGTAAATTTGTTCAGAAGATTTAAAGCTTTAAAATAAAATTTGTAAATAAAAAAGCACCAATACCTATGTATGTATTGGTGCTTTTTTATTTTTCAGTATGTCTGTTAATCTTATGATAAAATGTCAATCGAACAATATCCCGATCGTAGAAATCAACTCCGCTTGCCCGGCGCTGAAAGCTTTTCAGATATCCTAACTCTAAAGCGATATTAGGATTATAATGATACCGCAAGGCAGCATAAATACGATTTTGGTCAAAAGTATTTTTCTTATTATCTTTTCCAAAATTAAACATGATTTCGTCAGAAATAGTTCCTTTTAAGCTTTTCTTTTCTTTCTCCCATAGTGTAAAAGTAGATTGTAACCTGTATCGGAAACGAAGAGAAAAAGAAAATTCATCTAATAATTCGGTTTTACCTGCCTTTTGAATAAACCGTTCTTCAACCTGAAAACGATTATGAAATGTTATTTTGGTGATATCATTTATAAAGGTAATGTCTTGTTGCCCACGATATTCAGGAGTTGAAAAGTCAGGATCTGCATGCGGGTTTTGCGTATTGACATTAAAATACACAAAACCACCGCCTAAATCTATAGTTTTGTTGGCTCGATATCGAGCCTGGGCCCTTAGAACGAATAAATTTTGGTGAACAGGATTTAGAAAACTACGATTGTCAATTTCCGAATGAAGTGCCCACTTTTCTGTTAAAGGCAAAATATTATAATATCGTATCCAGGTTAAGGTTTGCTGGTCAGTGCTTTTTTTGGTCTGAGAAAATCCAGTCTGACTTGCAAACGCTAAAAAAATAACTAATCTGAGAATCTTCATCAGGTTTATATAAATTCAAGCTGCGAATATATGCAAATGAGAAGAGATTTATAGAAAAGTAATCTTGATTTTAAATTGCGATTGGATTCTATTTTGTGATTAAATTGAAAGGGAAGTATGCAGAAAACGAGATACATTCTTAAAAGTGTATCTCGTTTAGCTTACTTCTGCCTAACCAATTATTTTTGTTCGCTTATAACGAATATTTCAATGTAATTCCGTAAGTTCTCTGATCACCTAATACAGCTGCATATTGACCTGAATTTCCACCGGCAGGCAATAATTGTTCATAATAATCTTTGTTTAAAAGATTACGTCCCCAGATTTGAATAGATAAACCTTGCGATGTACGGAAACCTAAACGGCCGTTAAATATTGCATAACCGTCAACCACTAAATATTTTGAAGCTGAAGGGCTTGATGAGAATTCAGAACGGGCATAAGAGTCAAGACCAATAAAAACTTTACCGGCATTTCCGAAGAATTGGGCTTTATCAGAAAGCTCTCCTCCTAAAGATCCTGCCCATTTTGAGGCACCAGGCAAATCAGTTCCCGAGACATCTTTATAGGCTACAGAAGATCCGGTTTCTTCCAAAGGAAGTGGTGCATTAGTAAATTTAACATATTTACCGTCTGTATAAGTGGCAGCTCCATTTATGGTCAGGTGACTGCTAACTACAAAACTGGCATCCAGTTCCGCACCTCTTACTCGTACTTTATCTGCATTGGCAAGATAGCCGCGGTTTACACCCAATTCGGCAGCCTGAACATTGGTTTGAAAATCTTTGATATCTGTATTAAAGAATGTCAGATTGAATATTGCGTTTTTAAAAGGAGAAGTTTTTACTCCAATTTCATAGTGATTTACTTTTTCCGGTTTAATTACTGCCAGATCAAGTAATGGTTCACCGGCTGAATTACTTGGAAGTCCGGCTACATTCACACCAACTGGTTTGTAACTTTTTGCATAAGTGGCATAAGCATTGATTTTGTCTGAAGCTTTAAAAGACACTGTTATATTTCCTGAGAAATCAGTATTATCAGTATTTGATGTAAAAGCCTGATCAGTATAAACCAGTTTTTTCAGGGCAAGCAATTCCGGATCAGTAGTTTGAAGACCTCCGTATGTTGTACGGCTGTAATCTGCATCTTTCTTGTCAAAATTATATCTTAAACCCGGTAATATATGCAAACGTTCTGTTACCGCCCAATCCAATTGACCAAATACTGCTGCACTGGATGCTCTTATGCGGGCATCAGTTTTTATACCATATCCTTCAAAAAGACCTGGGGTTTTCCATAGATTACTTGTTGTACTTTGTGAAAATCTCCATTGTGCATTCCCTGATTCTTCAGTTCCATTTGTTTGTGATGTCTGATCAATAAAAAATACTCCTGCTACACCGCTCAAATTAGATGCAAGCTGACCAGCATAACGAACTTCTTGGGTAATCTGTGTTTGTCTTGTAGGGTTTTGCGATTTTGCAAGTACTTGTAATCCTGTAAAATCCCTGTCATTTGATGGGGCCCAATTCCAAAAACGCCATGCGGTAGTTGAAGTAAGAGTTCCATTTCCAATTTTTGTATCAATATTTAGAGAAACACCTCCCATGTCTTGTCCTGAACGCCATGGTGTATCCTGGTCAATTTTACGATCAAATGCATTCTGGCTTGGAAGCTGGTAATTCAAATCAGCAATAATTGCGTCAAATTGACGGTAAGCTGCTCTTTTTGTTGGAGCAATACCAGCAATAACCTGAGCATATCCATCCGGACGCTGAGTTGTTATATCTGCAGCAAATATAATATTAGTGTTTTCTGATGGCGTGTAAAGCAATTGCCCTCTGATACCTTGATTGTTAAGTGTGTTTGTAGCTCTTCCTGTTGCAACATTGTCAACTAAACCATCACGTTGTGTACCGGAAAAAGAGATACGGCCTGCTATTTTTTTACCCAAAGCACCAGTAACAGAAGCTTTGGCTTGTAGAAACGCATAATTTCCATAACTCAGTTCAAAGTCTGCACCTGAAGTAAAACTTGGCTTGCGGGTTGTAATGTTAAAGGTACCGGAAGTGGTGTTTTTACCAAATAGAGATCCTTGTGGGCCACGCAGCACCTCAATTTGTTCTACATCAATAAAATCAAGCGTTGTTGCAGCCGGACGGGCATAATATACACCGTCTACATAGAAACCAACACCAGGATCGATACCATCATTAGTAAGCCCGAAAGGAGAACCCAGGCTTCGGATGTTAATTCCTGTGTTTCTTGGATTTGATGAATACAACTGAACAGATGGTACAAGTTCTTTTATACGGTTAACGTTGAAAGCACCGGCTTGCTCAGCTTGTTTACCAGTTATTACAGATACAGCGATTGGTACGTCCTGAACTTTTTCTATTCTGCGTCGGGAGGAAACAACAACTTCAATAAGAGCATTTTCTTCGTTAAGCGTTATCTGTACCGGAGCTGTCGGTAAATCAATGAATTCTAATTGGGTAGTCTTATATCCTGCATATTGAAATAAAAGTGTCAAAGGAAGTTTCGCCTGAGTGTCTATGCTAAATTTTCCGCTTGCATCAGTTGTTACGTTAAAAGTTGTTCCTTTTATTATCACATTCGCTGCTTCTAAAGGAATGTTCTGATTATTTGTTACTACACCTTCAATGTTTTGTGCAAATGAAATAGAGAATGTTAAAACAAGTATTGTTGTAAATATATTTTTTATAGATGTTTTCATTTTTATATTAAGTATATGTAATTAGTAGAATTTAAATTAAATTTTTTTACTAACACATACACATCATAAATGAGGGTTTTTTCACTGTAGTGAAATTTGTATTATTATTTTTTTGCAAAAGATTTTTTGATGTACCAGATTTACTTAATTGTACTTTCATGAGATTAAATTTTATAAGTATATGTTAATTATTTTTCAAATATATACAAGTTCTATAAACATAGTAGAATATAAAGAATATTTTTTTTACTTTTTTATTAATGAGGCGATAGTAATGTTTTGCATAGCTTTTAAAGTTTCATCCCGAATAATTATGAGACCGTGACGCAGACTGCATTCATCCTCGGTTTTGCAGTCAGAGCAGGGCTCGTAAAAATTTAAGGAAGCACATGGTAAAAGTGCAATTGCGCCATCAAACAGACGGTGAATTTCAGCTAAGGTAATGTCGTTTTTTGATTTTATCAGATAATATCCGCCAAATTTACCCTGCTTACTGCTTACAAAACGCCCTCGTTTTAGATCCAATAAAATTTGCTCTAAAAATTTTTTAGGGATGTTGGCTCCATCAGCAATTTCTATGGTTTTAGAGATGTGGTTTGCATCTTGTTCTGCTAAATAAAGTAAGGCCTTTAGGGCATATTTCGCTTTATGTGATAACATTTATATTGAATTATAAATTGTAAATTATTAGTTTGAAACAAAAAAAGACAGAAACATTAGAGCTACCAGCTTCCTCCGGAGCCCCCTCCAGAAAATCCACCACCGCCGAAACCACCACCAAAACCTCCGCCGCCAAAACCACCACCTGATGATCCACCGCCGAAACCTCCAAAGCCACTTCCGCCGCTTCTTCCCAGATTACTCAAAATTATCACATCGAGCAGACTAGGACCTCCACCACTATTGTTGCCTGAATTTCCTCCACCTCCTCTTTTATTACGAGAAATTAAAATTAATACAATAACAGCAATAATAATAAAGGGCAGTATCGGGAAGTTTTTTCCTTTGGTTTGCTTGCGTTCACCTTTATATTTTCCAGTAAAAACGTCAAAAAGTGCATCAGCACCCTTATCCAAACCGCGGTAATAGCTTCCGGCTTTAAACTCCGGAATAATAATATTTCGGGTAATTTCGCCTCCAATGCCTGCAGTTAAACGATCTTCAAGACCATAACCAGGGGAAATCCATATTTTTCTTTCGGTTTTAGCCAGTAAAATTAAAACCCCATTATCTTCTTTAGCCTGACCGATTCCCCATTGGTGTGCCCATTTTGGAGTAAGAATTCCAATATCTTCACCTTTCAGGCTTTCAATCGTGATTACCACAATTTGTGTAGAAGTAGAATCTGAATACCGAATTAGTTTTTCTTCAAGCTGTGTTTTTTCAGTTGCACTTAAAACATTGCCGTAGTCATAAACCGAAGTTTGAAGACTAGGCTTCTTCGGAATGTCAAATTGCGCAAAAATAATAGTACAAGTAAAAAATGTAAGCAGTAAAAAGGTAAATTGAAAAATTCCTTTTGAATTTGATGTTTTGTTTTTGGAAATGTTCATTATTTATCCTTTTGAGATTTCGTTTGATAATTCATTTGTGTCACCTTCAGACCAAGGAAAATGTTTTTTCAATTGCTCACCTGCATTTAAAATACCGTCAACAATGCCTTGTTTAAAATTTCCTGATTTAAATTGTTCTGCCATTTTATCTTTGGTACAATCCCAAAAATCCGGTGCAACAACATCATTGATGCCTTTATCTCCACAAATGACAAAATTTTTATCGGCAACGGCAAAATAAAATAAAACGCCGTTTTGAAGTTGCGTTTCATCCATTTTTAATTCATGGAATACTTCTAAAGCCCTGTCAAAATGAACTTTATCAGTAGTTTTTTCTATATGGACCCTAATTTCGCCAGAAGTATTTTTTTCGGCCATGCGAATAGCTTCCACAATTTCCTGCTCTTCTTCTTTGCTTAAAAAATCTTCTACTTTTGACATTGAAATTATTTTTAAATGAAAATTAATTCTTGTTTGAAATATATTCAAACAAGAATTAATCATTAGTTTATTAAAGCTTATTTCGTTCTCTAAAACCGATTTACAAACTTCTAAGATCTTAGAAGTCTAATGATCTGATTTTAGAATTTTACTTCAACTGGTTTGTCGGCACCGGCTACAGCTTCAAAATATGGTTTTTCTTTATATTCGCTCAGAAACCATTTGTTAGGAATCTTTAAAACATAACCATTATAAGTTAGAACTGCTTCGTTAAAACGGGTTCTTGCCGTTAATATTTGGTTTTCAGTACTTGCCAATTCGTCTTGTAACTTTAAGAAATTTTCATTTGCTTTTAAAGTAGGATATTGTTCTACCGTAACCAATAATCTTGATAATGATGAAGATACGCCGCTTTGGGCCTGGTTAAATTGTGCTAATTGCTCCGGAGTAACATTTGCTGGATCAATAGTTACGGATGTTGCCTTTGCACGGGCTTCAATTACTGCTGTTAAAGTAGATTTTTCAAAATCAGCCGCTCCTTTTACCGTATTGACTAGATTTCCTATAAGGTCATTTCTTCTTTGGTATGCAGTATTAACATTTCCCCATTCTTTATTAACAGCCTGACTGTGTTGTAAAGCAGTATTTTTAATTCCAATTGACCAAAATGCTATAATAGCAATTAGTGCAACAATAATTCCTACGGGGATTAACCATTTTTTCATGTCTTTTTATTTAAGTTTATTTATAAAATTTATTTTAATTACAATTCGTTTTTGATGTCTGTCAACTGTGTTTTTATGGTCTCTAATTTACGTATTATTTCGAATTTATCTAATGTTTTCTTTTGTCCTTCTTTCAAATGAATCTTGGCACCTTCAAGAGTAAAACCGCGCTCTTTGACCAAATGATAAATTAATTGCAGATTCGTTATGTCATCAGGCGTAAACATTCTGTTGCCTTTTGCATTCTTCTTGGGTTTTAAAATATCAAATTCGCTGTCCCAAAATCTGATTAAAGAGGCATTGACATTAAAGGCTTTGGCAACTTCGCCAATGCTGTAATATCTTTTATCTTTTGAAAGTTCAATATGCATACTGTTTACTTTACTATAATTTATTTATGGCTTAATATTTTTATATTAGTCCAAAGATTGATTTTCCTGATTGGCTAATTTTGATATAGCCACATACTCTTCCGCTGACATATTTCCGTAATAGAAATTAAGTGGATTAACTACTTTGCCATCTTTATGAACCTCATAATGGCAATGTGGCCCTTCTGATCTTCCGGTGCTTCCTACGTAACCAATAATATCACCGCGTTTAACATGTTGACCCGCCCTGCAATTATACTTGCTTAAATGGGCATATAAACTTTCATATCCAAAACCATGTCGAATTACAATATGATTGCCATATCCTGAAGCCGAATTGTCAGCTCTTGCTATAATACCGTCACCTGTTGCATATATTGGTGATCCTGTATTGGCTGCAAAATCCATTCCGTTATGCATTTTACGTACTTTGGTAAAAGGATCTATTCTGTATCCGAAACCGGATGCCATTTGTTTTAAATTCTCATTACGAACGGGTTGTATAGCCGGAACTGCTAATAATAAATTTTTCTTGGCACTGGCTAATTTTAAAATCTCATCTAATGATTGAGACTGAATGGCCAATTGTTTTGATAATTTGTCAATTCGTTTAGTAGTATTCAGGACTAATTTCGAATTGTTATAACCTTCCAGATCCTTATATCTTTTCATATCCCTGAAACCAGCTTTACGGATCGAATCCTGAATTTCCGAACGGTTAAAATAAACCCTGTATATGTTATTATCTCTATTTTGAAGAGCTTCGGTTACATCATCAATCTGATCCATTTTTTTGTTTAAAATAGCATATTGCAATTTCAGATTTTCAATTTCGCGTGCCTGTAGACGATCTTTGGGGGTTTCAAAGTACGGTGTATTGATTAAAACTACAAAAACCAAAAATCCAAATAACGCAGAAGCTACTAAAAACAGAATTGCAAACCCCAATTTTGTTCGCTTTTTAGTCTTTATTTTTTTATAGGCCAGATTTTCTGAATCGTAATAATATTTTACTTTCGCCATATTTTAAAATACCCTATTTTTGCACACTGTAAAAAATGTTAGTCGAACAAATTTAATAAATGTTTCAGTTGTTCGAAGCTTTTTTCAATAATAAAAAAACAATTAGATAATTGAGTCAATTAGATGATTTGATAATGCGGTAATTAGGTAATTATTGTTATAAGGTTATAATTTTTATTATCACATTATCAAAATTGGCACATTCTCTAATTGGCAAATTATCACATTTTCAATTGACACATTTTCTAATTAGATATGAAATCACAAGACGTACGTAAACAATTTTTAGACTTTTTTCAGAGTAAAGGACATTTAATTGTGCCATCGGCACCAATTGTTCTTAAAGATGACCCAACACTAATGTTCAATAATTCGGGAATGGCCCAGTTTAAAGAATATTTTTTAGGAAACGGAACGCCAAAAAGTAAAAGAATAGCCGATACGCAAAAATGTCTTCGTGTTTCAGGAAAACATAACGATCTTGAAGATGTAGGTTTTGATACGTATCACCATACCATGTTTGAGATGCTTGGTAACTGGTCTTTTGGGGATTATTTCAAAAAAGAAGCCATCAACTGGGCATGGACTTTATTGACAGAAGTATATAAAATTCCAAAAGAAAATCTGTATGTTTCTGTTTTTGAAGGAAGCAAAGAAGATAACGTTCCTTTTGATCAGGAAGCCTGGGATATCTGGAAAACATTAATCGATGAAGACCGAATTATTCTTGGAAACAAAAAAGATAATTTCTGGGAAATGGGCGATCAGGGACCATGCGGGCCATGTTCTGAAATTCACGTTGATTTACGTCCTGAATCTGAAAAAGCTTTGGCTTCAGGAAAAAGTCTGGTAAACAACGACCACCCGCAAGTAGTGGAAATCTGGAATAATGTATTTATGGAATTCAACCGTAAGGCTGATGGATCTTTAGAAAAACTTCCTGCACAGCACGTTGATACCGGAATGGGATTTGAGCGTTTGTGTATGGCATTACAGGGGAAAACTTCGAACTATGATACCGATGTTTTTACACCGCTTATCGAAAAAGTAGAACAGATTACAGGTTTAAAGTATACTTCTGATGAAGTAAAAAACATCAGTGAAGAACAAAATAAAACCAATATTGCGATTCGGGTGGTTGTTGATCATGTGCGTGCTGTAGCGTTTGCAATTGCCGACGGGCAATTACCATCAAACACAGGGGCAGGTTATGTAATTCGAAGAATTTTACGTCGTGCTATTCGCTACGGATTTACATTTCTTAATACGAAAGAGCCATTTATCAATAGACTGGTTGAAGTATTAGCCAGTCAAATGGGCGAATTTTTCCCGGAAATCAAATCGCAGCAACAATTGGTTACGAATGTAATTCGTGAAGAAGAGGCTTCGTTTTTAAGAACGCTTGATCAGGGATTACAATTATTGGATAATGTAATTGCTCAAACCAAAGGAGAGGTTGTCTCAGGAGCAAAAGCATTTGAATTGTACGATACTTTCGGATTTCCAAAAGATTTAACGGCTTTAATTCTAAAAGAAAAAGGAATGTCTTTTAACGAAGCGGAATTTGATGCATCAATGCAGGAACAAAAAAAACGTTCACGTGCAGCTTCAGAAGTTTCAACAGAAGACTGGTCGGTTTTGATTCCCGGAAATGTAGAAACATTTGTGGGTTACGACCAAACAGAAAATGATGTAAAGATTACAAGAATCCGTAAAGTTGATTCTAAAAAAGACGGAATTCTTTATCAAATTGTTTTAGACAATACACCTTTTTATCCAGAGGGCGGTGGGCAAGTTGGCGATAAAGGAACTTTAGTCTCGGCAAATGAAACGATCGAAATCATCGATACAAAAAAAGAAAACAACTTGATTTTGCATTTTGCAAAACAGTTACCGGAGAATATTGAAGCTGGTTTTACAGCAAAAGTCAATACTGATTTAAGGAGTTCAACATCTAAAAATCACTCAGCTACGCATTTAATGCATTTGGCATTAAGAAACCTGCTTGGAACTCACGTAGAACAAAAAGGTTCGTTGGTGAACCCAAATTATCTGCGTTTTGACTTTTCGCATTTTTCTAAAGTTTCTGATGAAGAATTACGTCAGGTTGAAGCAAGTGTAAATGCGCAAATCGAGGCACAATTACAATTGGCAGAACACAGAAATATTCCAATTAAAGAAGCTTTGGATAAAGGTGCAATGGCTTTGTTTGGAGAAAAATATGGCGATAATGTCCGCATGATTGAATTTGGCGAAAGCAAAGAGCTTTGCGGTGGAATTCACGTGAAAAACACGGCCGAAATCTGGCATTTCAAAATTATTTCTGAAGGTGCAGTGGCAGCCGGAATCCGTCGTATTGAAGCAATTACTGGTGATGCAGTGAAAAATTTCTATAAAAATCAAGAGCATACTTTATCTGAAATAAAAGAAACATTAAAAAATCCGCAGGATATTTTAAAATCTGTGGCTTCTTTACAGGATGATAATGCGAAGTTAAAAAAACAAATTGAGCAATTATTAAAAGAAAAAGTCGGCACTCTGAAAACGGAATTGGAGAAAGATTTTCAAGAAGTAAACGGAGTAAACTTTCTGGCAAAACAAGTAGATTTAAGCATGGCATCAACTAAAGAGCTGGCTTCAGCTTTAGGGACCTCAAAAGCGGATTCATTTGTATTCTTAGCTTCGATTGAAGATGGTTTGCCAAATATTCACTGTTATATAGCTAAAGAATTAGTTGCGTCGAAAAGCTTAAATGCGAACACAGTAATCAAAGAATTAGGAAAATATATTGAAGGAAATGGGGGAGGGCAGCCTTTCTTCGCTTCCGGAAAAGGTAAAAATGTAAATGGAATTGCTGAAGCTTTAATTCGCGCAATTGACTTTGTCAAATAATTATTTAAGAATGCTTTAAAAGGTTTTTTTATATTTCGCGCAAAGACGCAGAGTCGCAAAGTTTTTAAAATGCTTTGCGACTTTTTTTAGTTATGATGTTTTATTTTTGTAGGTTTATGCTTTAATTTTTTAAATATGACTGAAAATGAAATTTCAGCTATCGTAGTAGATATCTGTTACAAAATGCATGTAAAACTTGGTCCTGGTTTATTAGAATCGGTTTATGAAGCAATTTTATATTACGAATTAACTAAAAAAGGATTATTTGTTGAAAGGCAAAAAACACTTCCCGTTGTTTGGGATGAAATTAAACTTGATATTGGTTTTCGAACCGATTTAATAATTGAGAATAAGTTGATTTTAGAAATTAAATCAATTGAAAAAATAACAGAAGTTCATGCCAAACAAATTATGACATATTTGAAAATTACAAAAATGAAATTGGGTTTGCTAATAAATTTTAATGTGCCACTGATTAAATTTGGTATTACAAGAATAGTTAATAATCTTTAAATCTTATAAAAAATATTTAGTAAAAGAATCAAGTCAAAAACTTTGCGACTCTGCGCCTTTGCGCGATTAAAAAAACACTTATTTACGCTCCCCAATCTGTTGACGCCACATAGCGTAATACAATCCTTTTTCAAGAATTAAATCTTCATGTTTACCTTGCTCGATAATTTTTCCTTGTTCTAATACAAATATCTTATCAGCATGCATAACGGTAGATAAGCGATGGGCTATTAAAACGGTGATTCTGTTTTTGTCTGATATATTTCTAATCGTCGCGTTAATTTCTTCCTCTGTAATAGAATCCAAAGCAGAGGTTGCTTCATCAAAAATCAATAGGTTTGGATTTCTTAAAATAGCACGGGCGATTGATAAACGCTGCTTTTCTCCACCTGAAACTTTAATTCCGCCTTCACCAATTGTGGTATTTAGACCGTCTTCGGCACGAATTAATAATTTTTCGCAACTTGCCCTTTTTAGTGCATCGAGCAAATCTTCGTCGGTTGCATTTGGCTTAACAAACAATAAATTTTCACGAATAGTTCCTGAAAATAATTGCGCATCTTGCGTTACAAATCCTAATTGTTTTCTTAGATCCAGTAAATCAATTTCAGTTGAATCAATATTATTATAAAGTACATGGCCTTCTGCAGGAGTATACAACCCAACCAATAATTTTACTAAGGTTGTTTTTCCAGAACCTGATGGCCCAACAAAAGCGACCGTTTCTCCTTGTCTAATATCAAAATTTATGTTTTCAACCGCTTTAAATTTGGCTGTTTTATGTTGAAAGCTGACGTTCGAAAAAAGCAGCGACTGGATAGCACCAATATGTTTAGGGTTTTTTGGGCGGAATTCTTTCGGGGCACTCAATAAGGTTTTGAAATTTTCCATTGATACCTTTGTTTCATTTAAAGTGATAATAAAATTCCCCAATTCCTGTAAAGGCCCAAAAATGAAGAAAGTAAAAAAGACCATCGTCAGCAAATCACCTATAATAATCTTATCTCCAAACAAGAAATAATATAAAGTAAAAACGACGCAGGTTCTTAAAAAATGAACTGTCGTTCCCTGAATAAAACTCAAACTTCTGATAAAGCGTACTTTCTGTAATTCAAACTGTAAAATTTTAAAGGTATTGAGATTCAGACGTTTTTCTTCCTGATAAGTAAGTCCCAAACTTTTTACCAATTCAATGTTTCTTAAACTCTCCGTTGTAGATCCTGCAAGTGCATTAGTTTGATTAACTATTTTTCGGGAAACAATTTTTATTTTTTTGCCCAGATAAGAACTTACCAAAGCGATAATGGGAGCTGTAATTAAAAAGATAATCGAAATTCGGTAATCAATCCGGGCGATGTACACAATTACAAATATAAACCCAATGATGGTCTGAAAGATTAGGGAAATTGAAAGCGTAATTAATTTTTCAGAATCAGAGCGTACCTTGGTTAATTTGCTTAAAGTTTCACCACTGCGCTGGTCTTCGAATTCCGCAAATGGCAAATCGAGTGATTTTTTAATTCCGTCAGTATACATTTGAGCCCCGGTTCGCTGAATAACGACATTGGTAAAATAATCCTGAAAATTTTTGGTAATTCTCGAAATCATCGCAGCTCCAAGCGAAAGGCCAAGCCAGAATGATAATGATTTGATGAACGCCATTTCATTCCCTTTGTATTTATAGAGACCAACGCCACAATCCTGCATTAATTTACCGGTAATTATAGAGTCTGATAAACTGAAACAGATATTTATAGTAGCCATAATCAAAGCAAAAAACAACAACATTTTATGTTTGACGATGTAAGAATATAATAATTTCATATGTGGGATTTAATTTATGGAAGATGCAAAAGTAGTGAATAGATTGGGTTTGTAAAATCGATAGAGGGAATAAAAATTTTAAAAATGGAGTTATATTAATCAATTGAATTTTTCAAGGCTTTGCATCGGGGTAATTCATTTGTATTGGTTATTTATTCAATTAGTGATTTATATTTCGAAAAGTGTACATGTGTTTTTTATAGCGATTTATCACTATGAAGAATAAATAACATTAGGTTATTCAGAAAAGACCTGCGTAGTTATACTGTGGTTAAAAAATTTAATTTATTTAAAGGAATGAATTAACCTACAACTTTGATATTTAAATAGTTGTAAACTTTTAACGAAGCTTCTATAATGTCTTTATTATTATTTAGCTTTTTTATTGTTAAAATATGTTAATTTTTATTAGCTTTTGATTTTGAGGAATAGTATGTTTGCAATAATTATAAATTTAATATATAAATATAATGAAGAAATTTTTACTTCTTTTTTGTGCTATGACTCTAGCATTAACTTCTTGTTCTAGTGATGATTCTAATGATGATTCTTCTGATTCTGTTTTACTTAAAAAAATTGTTTTAACAGGGTCAGCTGGGAAAACAACAGTAAATTATACATATAACGGTAATAAACTTGTAAGCGTTATTGATGATTTTAAAGTGATAAATATGCATTACACTTACACAGGAGATTTAATTACTAAAATTGAATTTAAATTTCCTGATGGATCAATAGAGCAAACAAATACGTTTTCATATGGAACTGATGGGAAATTGGCAACTTTTGTAAGAGTTGAATCTGAAGGAGAAGGGTTATGGGGATACAAAGAAGTTTATACTTATAATGCAAACGGTACAGTTTCTGTAAAAGGATATAGTGGAGATGATAAAACTCAAACTATTGCTTCAGGAACATCAGTAATTACATTTGTTAACGGAGATGTATTTGAAATAACAAGTACAAATTCACCAAATCATAAATATACTTACGATAGTAAAAATAATGCAGCAAAAAATATTTTAGGTCTTGATAAAATTGCTTTTGTAGATGGTGAAGGAACTGACGTTTTTCATAATGAACTTTCTGATACTTCAGATGGAGAGATTTGGTCTACTCACAGTTATACGTATAATTCAAATGATTATCCTGAAAAAAGTACTAGTGATGAAGAAGGGGAAAGCTTTACTTCAGAATATTTCTACTAATAAGTAAATTATAGCCCTACATTAAAAGCCAAATGCATTTTTGCATTTGGCTTTTTTTTGGATTATATTTCCCTGCTTTGAACACCATCTGGCTATTCCATCTTGAAATAAAATACTTCTGTATTTGGTTTTTTTATTGGTAAAAATTCGTGAAATTCGTGTTTAAATTACAAACCATGCAATTCAGAACCCAAATACCACTTTCAAAAAGTAATTATCCAATTGATTATAATTCTAAAATAGTATCTTTTGGTTCTTGCTTTGCAGAAAATATGGCTGATAAGCTGGATTATTTTAAGTTTCAAAATACAACAAATCCTTTTGGAATTATTTTTAATCCTTTATCTATTGAGAAAATAATTGAAAGAACCGTTCAGCAAGAATTGTTTGCAGAGAAAGATGTCTTTTTTCATAACGAACGCTGGCATTGCTTTGGTGTGCATTCTGATTTAAGCAATTCTGATAGGGAAGAATTACTGGAAACCTTAAATAAAGCTGTAGAGGTAACTAACCATCAATTGAAAGATGCCAGCCATATCATAATTACTTACGGAACTTCATGGGTTTACAGAAATAGCGAAAGTGATGAAATTGTTGCCAATTGCCATAAAGTGCCACAAAAGCAATTTTTAAAAGAATTGCTATCTGCAGATGTTATTCAGAAAGGCATTCAAAATACAATTGATTTAATTCAGGATTTAAATCCAAATATAAAATTCATTTTTACCATTTCACCCGTACGGCATATAAAAGATGGTTTTATAGAAAATCAACTGAGTAAATCACATTTGTTTACCGCTCTACACAAAATAATTAACCATCAACAATCAACCATCAATTATTTTCCATCCTACGAAATCATGATGGATGAACTTCGTGATTACCGTTTTTATGCTGAAGATATGCTTCATCCAAATCAGGTAGCGATCGATTATATCTGGAAATTATTCAGCGAAAATTATATTGCAGAAAATAGTATTTTTATTATGCAGGAAGTCTCCGAAATTCAAAAAAGCCTGCGTCATCGAAGTTTCAATCCGGAATCTGAGGAGCATCATAAATTCTTATCAAAACTCCATCAAAAAATTAGTCTTTTAGAAGAAAAATGCCCTTCGATTAAGTTTTAGGTTACTTCTGAAATTGGTAAGAAAAAAATTTTTCGCCCATAAAATTTTAGAATAATTGTGCGTAATTATGTAAATTGTTAAAGTAAAAAAAATAGAATTTTGTAAGTTGTAGTAATGCAACTATGCAATATCGCAAATTTAATTTAACGTGTTTATTGACATATGAATAAGAAATCCATTCGTTATCTTAAAAAAACACTGCGTATCCTGCTTTGGTGCGTGGGTTCAATTATTGCGCTATTACTGCTTCTAATTATTTTAATTCAGATTCCATCCATCCAAAATTATGCAAAGGACAAAGCCATTTCTTATCTGCATAAAAAAATTAAGACAAAAGTTTCGTTAGACCGAATTGCAATTAAATTCCCGAAAGAGATAGTGCTGGAAGGTTTTTATTTTGAAGACCAAAAAAAAGATACTTTGCTGGAAGGTAAGCGTTTAGAAGTTGATGTTGATTTGTTTAAATTGGTTAATAGTGAACTTGAAATCAATTCAGTTTCTCTAGAAAAAGTCAATGCCAATATCTCCAGAAATAAAGCTGGCATATTCAATTTTGATTATATTATTAAAGCTTTCGAATCAAATGAACCAAAAAAACCAAAAAGCAAACCGTTCAAAATATCAGTTGTAAAAGTAAATCTGGATAATGTTAATTTTAATTTTAATGATGAGTATGCTAAAAACGATATCCTGGTAAAACTGGCACATTTTGAGACAAAATTCAATAAATTCGATTTGGACAAAATGGATTTTGATATTCCGAATATCGATTTAAACGGATTTAAATTAGTTCTAAATCAGGATGTTGTTGAGAAAATGGCAGAAGTTTCAGTAAATACCGTAGATACAATTTCGAAAAGGAAAGATTTCAAATTAAAATTAGGTAAAATCAGCTTATCAAAAATTGATGTTTCCTACGATAACAAAGATTCAAAATTAGACTCAGGAATAAAGCTGGGGAATTTAAATTTATCTGTTAATGAAATCGATTTAAACAAACAGCTTCTGGATTTTGATACTTTCGAATTAAAAAATCTAAAAGGAAATTTAAGATTAGGCGCCAAAGACAAACAAATAAAGACTCCAGGTCTGGATTCTACTTCAATCAAACAAACAGGCTGGAAAGTAAAACTAAATGATGTTGATATTCAAAATATAGCATTCAAATTTGATGATATGCAGTCAGCACCAACGCAAAAAGGAATTGATTACAGTCATTTGGATTTGAATAAATTCAATCTGCAGGCAGAAAAATTATATTATGGAAACGATACAATTTCAGGTAATATAAAAACGCTTGCAGCAAATGAAAAACGTGGATTAGAAATACAATCCTTAAAAACCAATTTCTTTTACGGGCCTAAAAATGCGTCTCTGGAAAAATTATATGTGAGAACACCCCAAACACTTTTGCAGAATAAAATAACATTAAAATATACTTCTCTTGATGCATTAACAAAAGACATTGCCAATCTTGCTGTTGATGCCAATTTAAAGGATTCAAAAGTTGGTTTTAAGGACGTTTTGCTTTTTGCTCCTGATTTACAAAAAACAAATCCGTTTAAAGATAATCCAAATGCAATTTTATTTTTGAATACCCGTTTGAATGGAAAAATAAAAAACCTGAATATTCCGTTGTTTGAAATGAGCGGTATCGGAACTACAAGAGTCTCGCTTTCGGGGAAAATTACTGGTCTGCCTGATGCCCAAAAAGCATATTATGATCTGGATATTAAAAAATTGTCAAGTACTTCCAAAGATGTATATTCTTTTGTGCCGGCGGGAACGATTCCGAATAATATTCAATTGCCTTCGCAGTTTAATCTGGTGGGAAAATTTAAGGGATCAGTTCAGAATTTCAAAACTAATTTAGCTCTAAACAGCAGTTTTGGAAATGCAAAAATAGATGCATTATTTGATCAGCGAGTTAAGAAAAAAGAAAAATATGATGCAAATGTTTACTTGCTTGATTTCGATTTGGGAAGATTAATCAAAAATGATTCCGTTGGAAAAATTACACTTAACGCAAAAGTAAAAGGGATAGGTCTGGATCCGAAAACGGCGCAGGCAGAATTAGACGGAATTGTTCAGAAAGCCGTATTTAACAGATATACTTATAGGGATTTAGCTCTTAAGGGAAATATAGAAAATGGATCTTTTGCTGTAAAATCAGGAATGAAAGACCCGAATTTGAATTTTAACCTGACAGCCAGCGGAAACACAAAGCAAAAATATCCATCAATCAAGTTAAAACTAAACATGGATATTGCCGATTTGGAAAAACTGAATCTTCATGCGGGTCCAATGAAATTACGCGGAAACATTGATGCAGATGTTGCCAACAGTAATCCTGACTTTCTAAACGGAAAAGTGTTTCTTTCGAACGTACAGATTTTACAGGATGCAGAACCAATTGTTTTAGATTCGGTACGTGTAATTGCTTTTTCAGATGATAGGCAAAATAATATTAAAATTTCCTCTCAGTTTTTAAAAGCAGAAGTAGATGGAAAATATAAGTTGACAACCTTAGTTTCGGCTATCAAAAAATCATTGTCAAAATACATCGATTTAAAAAATCCGAAAGTAAACGGAGAATCAGATGAACAACGATTAGCTTTTACATTGACGGTTGATAACGATCCAATTCTGTTTAAACTGATTCCGAAATTGACAGGTTTGGAGCCCATTAACATTGTCGGAAAATACAATAATGCCACCGATTCTTTAGAAGTAAAAGGAACGATTCCGAGAATCGTGTATGCCAATAATACAATTGCAGATGGAAAAATAAATATAGAAGCAAAAGAAAACGCTTTAGAATATCAGATTTCTGTAGCAACAATTGAGAGTGGCTCCTTAAAAATGCCGTTTACCAGTTTATCCGGGGAAATCGAAAATAACATTTTGACTTACGCGTTTGAAGTATTAGATGCAAAAGACAAACAACAGTATTTTATTGCAGGTGAATTTAAAGCTGAAGATTCAAAAAACATATTCAAAATCGATGCGGAGAACTTCGTATTAAATTATGATAAATGGAATATCAATCCTGAAAATGCTATTGAATTAGGGGATAAAAGGCTTTACATCAATAAGTTTTATTTGGACAATGCCGGAAATGAACTTAAAATTCAATCGCAGGAAACTCAGAATAATGCCACGCTGCAGGTTGATTTTGTAAACTTCAAAATTGAGACCATCATGAATATGGTTAAGAAAGACGAATTACTGATGCAGGGTTTAATTAATGGAAACGCTGTTGTAGAAAATGTAATGACAAGTCCAACTTTTACCTCGGATTTAAAAATAGACGATTTTGCCTTTAGAGGTGAGCCGGTGGGAGATATTACAGTAAAAGTTAATAATAAAGCCAATAATGTATTGGCTGCAGATGTTGTCGTAAGCGGAGAAGGAAATGATGTTAATTTAAATGGAAATTACAGAATCGACGATGGTAACCTTGATTTTAATGTTGATATCAATAAATTAAATATTCAGAGTATTCAGGGCTTCACGATGGGTAACATTACGGAAGGAAAAGGTTATTTGTCAGGTAATTTGACTGTTATCGGAAAAACATCTGCCCCGGAAATTTCGGGTGAATTAAATTTTAATGATACCGGTTTTAGAATCACACAACTTAATTCTTACTTTAAAACAAAGCAGGAAAAAATCACTTTTAGAAATGATATAATCTCATTTGATAAGTTTACACTTTTTGATGAAAACGACAACGAATTATCGGTAGACGGTACCATTCAGTCCCTTGATTTTCAGAATTATAATTTTGGTTTAACTGTTACTTCGGATAATTTCAGAGCTATTAATTCTAAAGCGACTGACAACGATTTGTTTTACGGAGATTTATTTTTGGATACTAAATTGAATATTAAAGGAACATTAGAAAGTCCGGTTATTGGAGGGAATGTAAAAATCAACGAAGAAACTAAATTCTTTGTTGTTTTGCCACAATCAGATCCTTCAATAGCGGATCGGGAAGGAATTGTAGAGTTTGTTAATGAAGATAATTTATATCTAAAACAAACTGTTGAGATGGAGAACAAACTGAATCAATCTCCATTAAAAAGAATGGACGTTAGTGTTGATATTACGATCGATAAAGAAGCTGAACTGACTTTGGTTATCGATAAAGGAAACGGCGATTATTTGAATTTGAAAGGAGAAGCCCAACTTACTGGTGGAATTGACCCGTCTGGTAAAACAACTTTAACGGGTAAATATGAATTCTCGGAAGGGGCGTATGAAATGAATTTCAATATGATCCGAAGAAAATTTGATATTCAGAAAGGAAGCTATATCATCTGGAATGGAGAGCCAACTATGGCAACTTTAAATATAACAGCTATATATGAAGTAGAAACAGCACCAATTGATTTGCTTGGAAATCAATTGGCAGGCACTACGGCAATTAGAAATACCTATAAACAAAAAATCCCTTTTCAGACGCATTTGAAAATGAAAGGCGAATTACTGAAACCGGAAATATCTTTCGATATTGTTCTTCCTGACGGAAATTATAATGTTTCATCAGATATTGTATCGGCTTCGCAGGCAAAACTGGAACAATTGCGACAAGAACCGGCCGAATTAAATAAACAGGTTTTTGCACTTTTATTATTGAATCGATTTATTGGAGAGAATCCTTTTGCGAGTGAAAGTGGAGGAACCAGTGCCGAATCATTGGCAAGACAAAGTGTAAGTAAAATACTGTCGCAACAATTAAATGATCTTGCCGGAGAATTAGTTAAAGGAGTTGAATTGGAATTCGATTTGGAATCTACAGATGATTATACTTCGGGAACTCGGGAAAACAGAACCGATTTAAACGTTGGGGTTTCTAAAAAACTGTTAGATGATAGATTAAAAGTTACGGTTGGAAGCAGCTTTGGAGTGGAAGGTCAGGAACGCGCCAATGAAGAAAGTACCAATATTGCCGGCGATGTCGCATTGGATTATCAACTTACCAAAGACGGTCGTTATATGGTTCGCGCTTATAGAAAAAATCAATATCAGGTTGCGGTAGAAGGACAGGTTATCGAGACCGGTGTCGCTTTTATTATTACGATGAGTTACAATAAATTCCGCGAACTTTTTCATCGTAGTGCAGAAGAAAAAGAAATGATTAAGGAAGAAAAGCTACGCAATAAAAAAAGAAAACAGAAAGAGAAAGAAGAAAAGGAAAAAGAGAAATTAGAAAAAAATCAGAAAGATCAAATTGAAGGGAGTGAACAAAAAACATAACAATATGGAAAACAGATATATAAAATATTGTATTGTGCTGTCCCTGTTTTTTGTTTTTGGATGCAGCAATACTAAATATTTGGCCGAAGGCGAATTGTTGTATACAGGAGCTTCTGTAACGGTCAAAGACTCTGTGATTAAAAAGAAAGAAAGGAAAGCTCTTGAGAAAGAATTAGAGGATTTATTACGCCCAAAACCAACTAAGCAAATATTAGGTTTACGCCCTAAATTATGGATTTATAATGTGGCCGGAAAACCAAAAAAAGAAAAAGGAATTAGATATTGGTTACGAAATAAAGTGGGTGAAGCACCAGTCCTTTTTAGTCAGGTTGATTTAGATTACAATTCGTCAGTTTTAAGAAATTTTACAGAAAACAGAGGTTATTTTAAAACCCGTGTCAGTGCTGATTCAACTGCCAAAAATAAAAGGGTAACAGCAGAATATACCGTTCAGCCCAAAAGACAATATAAAATAAAAGATGTAAAATTTCCCGAAGATTCATCTGCGTTAGGAAAAACAATTGCGAGGGCAACACGCAGATCATTGTTAAAAGCTGGAAATCCGTATGATCTGGATGTTATAAAAGCAGAACGGGAAAGAATTGATGCACGACTGAAAGAAAGAGGATATTATTACTTTAATCCGGACTATATTCTGGCGCAGGTAGATAGTACAAAAGGGGATTATGAGGTAAATATCAAATTAAAGATAAAAGACGAAACACCTGAAAAAGCTAAAATTGCTTACAAAATCGATAAGATTATAGTATATCCTAATTTTTCAATTTCTAAAGACAGTGTTATATATAAAAAAGAGGATATTGTTAAGTATAAAGATTTTACTATTATAGATACGGCTGACACCTTTAAACCAAGGGTTTTTGACAGGGCAATATACTTTAAAAAAGGAGATTTCTATAATCGAAAAGACCACAATCTTACTTTAAACCGTTTTGTGAATCTTGGAACTTTTAATTTTGTAAAAAATGAATTTAAGGTTTCTGATAGTTTAAAAAACACGCTCGATTCGTACTATTACTTAACATTATTACCTAAAAAATTCATTCGTGTTGAGGTATTGGGCAAAACGAATTCGGCAAGTTATACAGGTACAGAAATTAATATCAACTGGAATAACAGAAACTTATTTCGTGGTGCAGAATTGCTCACGGTATCTGTTTTTGGCGGGGCCGATTTTCAGTTGGCAGGACAAAACAAAGGAAATAACATTTACAAGCTGGGAGCAGAAACGAGTCTGACCTGGCCAAGATTTATTACGCCTTTTAACATTGAAGGTTCAAGCGGATTTGTGCCAAGAACAAAAGCGACATTACGATACGAATATCAAAACAGGACACAGCTTTATTCGCTGAATTCATTTAATACGTCTTTGGGGTATTTATGGAAAGAAAATATCCGAAAAGAACATCAACTAAATGTAATTGACATTACGTATGTGAGTCCAAATAATGTTACAGCTGAATATCAGGAAGATATTGATCAGGACCCTGCTTTGGGAAGAGTAATTGAAAAACAATTGATTTTTGGTCCAACTTATCAGTATACGTTTACGAATACCATGCAAAAGCGTCAAAAAAGTACATTCTATTTTAATGGGGAATTAGATTTAGCTGGAAATATTACTGGTCTGGTAACAGGAGCTGATGTTAAAAATGATAATCAAAAAACTATTTTAGACGTTCCGTTCAGTCAATATGTAAAAATAAAAACCGACTTTAGGCATTATTTAAAACTTGGGAAAGAAAGTGAACTGGCGAGCAGGATTATTCTGGGCGCGGGATATGCATACGGGAATTCAATAACTATGCCTACAACGAAACAATTTGTTGTGGGAGGAACGAACAGTATTCGTGCCTTTAGAGCAAGATCTTTGGGACCGGGAAGTTATAAAGCGGAACCTACTACAAGTACGTATCTGCCAGATCAGTCTGCTGATTTGAAATTAGAATTTAATACTGAATATAGGGCAAAACTTTTTAGTATAGTAAGAGGTGCAGTATTTGTAGATGCCGGAAATATTTGGCTTTTAAATGCTGATCCCGACAAACCCGGGGCAGAAATAACGAAAGACTTCATGAAACAAATTGCAGTAGGAGCCGGGGCTGGATTACGTTTTGATTTGTCTTTCTTAGTTTTGAGAACCGATTTGGCTTTACCGTTAAGAAAACCTTATTTACCGGAAGGCGAGAGATGGGTTATTGATGAGATCAATTTTGGAAGCGGTTCCTGGAGAAAAGATAATCTGATTCTTAATATTGCCATAGGATATCCTTTCTAAAATTATATTTTTTTAAAGGAATAATTTCTTAAAAGATAAATTTATGGCTGTCAAAATATTAAATTTGCTTTTCTAAAAATCAAACAATGACGTTTACCGCTATAGATTTTGAAACAGCAACCGCTTATCATCCCTGTTCTGTAGGGATTATTACTGTTGAAAACGGAGTAATTGTTGATGAGTTTGTAACTTTGATCAAACCACCTAATAATGAATATAATCCTTACACTATTCAGGTTCATGGAATCTATCCTCGTGATACTGTAAATGCAAAAACTTTTTTACAGGTTTTTCCTGAAATAGAAAAACGATTAAAAAACAGAGTTGTTGTAGCACACAATGAAAGTTTTGATAGGAATGTTTTAATCAAATCAATGGCTCTGTTTGGTTTGCGTTATGAAGATTTGAATATTGCCAATCGTTGGGAGTGTACAGTCAAGATATACAAAGCAAAAGGGCTAAAACCTGCTAAATTAAGTGATTGCTGTAGAGAAATGAAAATTCAGCTCAATCACCATGAAGCATTATCAGATGCGAGAGCCTGCGCAAAATTATACTTAATGCAATAATTTCAATTATCAATAAAAAAGAAATAATTTTATTATTTGTAATATTAATACTATTTTTTAGTACTTTAGAATATTGTAAAACAATATAAAAGACTAAAAATGAAAGAAGAATTTCTTCATTACCTCTGGAGGTTTAAAAAATTCGATACTCTGAGTTTAAAAACGGTTAACGAGGAGGAAATTACCATCATCAATACAGGAAATTATCTGGAGCTTGCAGGCCCTGATTTTTTCAATGCCCAAATTAAAATCGGGAGTCAAAAGTGGGCAGGAAATGTTGAAATTCATTTAAAGTCTTCGGACTGGTATGTACATCATCACGAAAAAGATCCTGCTTATGAAAATGTGATTTTACATGTTGTTTGGGAACATGATGCAGATATCTTTAGAAAGAATAATACAGAAATCCCTGTTTTAGTTCTGAAAGAGTATGTTTCGCCTGAAATAATTTCGAACTATAATTCTTTAACTTCATCAAAATCATGGATTTTTTGCGAAAAGGAAATTGCTCAGGTAGAAAATTTTCTTTTTAAGAATTGGCAGGAACGATTGTTTTTTGAACGATTAGAACGAAAATCAAAATCTATTTATGAATTATTGAAGGAAACGAATCAAGATTGGGAAGCTGTTCTGTTTTGTCTTCTGGCAAAGAATTTTGGTTTAAATACTAATGGAAATTCATTTTTGCAATTGGCAAGAGCAATTCCGTTTTCGATTATCAGAAAAGAAAGCTTTGAACTGGAAAATTTGGAAGCATTATTTTTTGGTACGGCAGGTTTATTGGATTTGGATAAGGAAGATGTTTATTTTAAAGATTTAAAATTCAAATACTATTATCTTTTGCATAAATATCAAATTGAAAAAATTTACATAGAACCGGTTCAGTTTTTTAAGCATCGTCCGGATAATTTTCCAACTATTCGTCTTTCGCAATTAGCAGGTCTGTATCATGAACATCAAAATCTCTTTTCTAAAATAATACAATTAAAATCGATTGAGAGCCTTTATAAAGTTTTGGAAGTCTCAACGGGTTTATATTGGCAAAATCATTATCAATTTGATAAAGAAAGCCCTAATAAAAAGAAATCATTATCAAAATCATTCATAGATTTATTAGTGGTAAATACGATTATTCCTTTGCAATTTGCTTATGCGAAAACAAAAGGAGAATCAATTTCTGAAGATTTAATCTCCATTTTAGATGAAGTCTCCCCTGAAAAAAATTCTATTATAGAAAAATTCAAGTCTTTTGGGATTGTATCACAAAATGCATTTGACACCCAGGCTTTAATCCAGCTAAAAAATGAGTATTGTAATAAGAATGGATGTTTGCGATGTGCTGTTGGAACAGAATTGCTAAAAAGTGATGTACCTATTTCAAATTAGGAAACAGGATGATTAGATAATTGTGTATTTTTGTTTCAAAATTATAGATTATGTCAGCCATTTTAAGACTTAAGTTCTTTTTTGAAAAATACGGTTTCCATGTTTCTTCACGATTGGCAGATAAACTCGGAATGCGGGTAACAAGCGTGAGATTGTTTTTTATTTATATTTCTTTTGTAACTGTCGGATTAGGTTTTGGCGTTTACCTTACATTGGCTTTCTGGATACGTTTAAAAGATTTAATTCGTGCCAAAAGAACTTCGGTTTTTGATTTGTAAAATGAATTCAATACATAAAAAGGGATCATAAGTAATTTTATGATCCCTTTTTATTGGATTTATTTAAAAATATTATTTCTCCGGATTATTTAATTTACTGTTTTTCTTGCCGTAAACAAAGTAAATAACTACACCTAAAGCCATCCAGATAACAAGTCTCAACCAACTTTCGTTGGGTAAAGAATACATTAATGCTAAACAAATTACAATACCAGCTATTGGCACAAAAGGAACTAATGGAGTTCTGAATGATCTTGGAGCATCCGGCATTTTTTTACGCATCACCATTACACCGATACAAACCAATACGAATGCCAACAATGTTCCGATACTTACCATATGGCCTAAATCACTTACCGGAACAAGTCCCGCAAATAAGCTTACAAATACTAAAAAGAAAAGATTAGTTTTCCAGGGAGTACGGAATTTAGCGTGGATAGAGCTAAAAAAGGGAGGCAGTAAACCATCTTTACTCATTGTGTAAAATACACGACTCTGTCCCATAAGCATTACTAACATCACTGAAGTATAACCAGCTAAAATTGCTACTATTAGACCAGTTTGTAAAAAGTCATATCCAGTTTTTGCAAACGCAGTAGCAGCAGGTTTTGCATCACCGGCAAATTCTCTGTAATTAACAAGACCTGTCATTACGTGAGCAAAAAACACATATAATAAGGTACAAATCACTAATGATCCTAAAATACCAATTGGCATTCCTTTTTGTGGATTTTTTGCTTCCTGAGCAGCTGTAGAGACGGCATCAAAACCAATAAAGGCAAAAAACACAGTTCCTGCACCAGCAGCGATTCCTGACCATCCAAATTCACCAAAAACACCTGTGTTTTCAGGAATATATGGTGTGTAGTTTGAAGTGTCGATAAAGCTCCATCCTAAAGCAATAAAAACAATTACTACCGCTACTTTTACTACTACTAAAAAATTATTTATTGAAGCTGATTCTTTTGTTCCTCTTATCAGTAATAGAGATAATAAAGATACGATGATAATGGCAGGTAAATTTACTATCCCGCCTTCTATGATTGTTCCGTCACTTAATTTTAATGTTTCCCAGGGCGAACATATAAATTCATGAGGAAGATGTATACCATATTTGTTTAACAATTCTAATAAATATCGTGACCAGCTAACCCCTACTGTGGCAGCGCCGAGAGCATATTCTAGTACTAAATCCCAACCAATAATCCATGCCATAAATTCTCCCATCGTAGCATATGAATACGTATAGGCACTACCTGCAACCGGAATCATGGATGCAAATTCCGCATAACAAAGGCCTGCAAAAGCACAACCAACCGCTGCTAAAATAAAAGAAAGTGTAACTGCAGGTCCAGCATGTTCAGCTGCTGCAATTCCTGTTAAAGAGAAGAGTCCGGCTCCAATAATAGCTCCCACACCCAGCGCTACAAGCGACCTGGAAGAGAGGGTTCTTTTTAACCCTTTTTCAGATTCGGATGCTTCCTCTAGCAATACCGAAAGTGGTTTAGTTTTCCAAATTGACATATATTATTTTGGTTTTATTGTTATTAAGCTTCAAATGTATTGTTTTTTATAAAAAATAAAAACATTTATATGTTTTTAAGTTATAAAATGTTTAGCACTTTAAAAGATTGGATGTTCATTCTCATATTATAAGCTAATTTGGAATTAAAACATTTTTAAAAATAGTATTTATAGTTTTTTTCTTATAATTTTGTGTTTTAAATAATTAAAGTATCAAAATGATTCCCAAAAGGATAATTCCCTATTTTAAATTTACTTCCCAGCAACGTACGGGAATATTTTTGCTGTTCATTATTATTGTCATACTGCAAATGGTATACTTTTTTGTAGATTTTACTTCAGATGAAAAAATATTTCCGGAAAAACAGCAATGGTTGTCAATGCAATCTCAAATTGATTCTTTAAAAGAAATTGAAAACAAGCGAAAACCTAAGGTTTACCTTTATAATCCTAACTTTATCTCAGATTATAAAGGATATAAACTCGGAATGTCTATTCAGGAGATTGATAGATTGCAGGCGTTTCGAAAAGAAAATAAATATGTCAGTTCAGCCAAAGAATTTCAGGATGTAACGAAAATTTCAGATTCATTGTTAAATGCAATTTCTCCATTTTTTAAATTTTCGGATTGGGTTAAGAATAAAAAAAGTTTTAAAACATTTAATAAAGAATCTATCCAGCAATCATTTTCTAAAAAAGAAAAAGTGGCAGTTTTAGATATTAATCACGCAGGTCAGGAAGATTTAATGAAGGTTTATGGTATAGGTGAAGCATTGTCTCTGCGTATTCTTAAACAAAAAGAAACCATGGAAGCTTTTGTTTCGATGGAGCAAATGAATGATGTCTGGGGACTTTCTCCGGAAGTGATTCTTCAGTTAAAAAAGAATTTTGAAGTTTTATCCTCGCCCAAAATTAAAAAAATACAAATAAATGATGCTTCATTGAAGGAATTGGCTCTGTTTCCGTATTTCAGGTATGCATTAGCTAAACAAATTGTGACTTATAGAAGTATGAATGGAAATATTCAAAATATTGAGGATTTATCAAAAATTAAAGGCTTTCCTGTTGAAAAAGCTAATATAATTGCCTTATATTTGGAGTTCTAAAAAATAACAGCATAAAAATGAACTTTGATTATAACGAAACGCAGTCTATGATTGCGCAATCTATAAAAGATTTTGCAGAAAAAAATATCAGACCTTATATAATGGAGTGGGATGAAACTCAAATTTTTCCGATCGCTTTGTTTAAAGAATTAGGACAAATGGGTTTTATGGGGGTTTTAGTGCCTGAAGAATATGGAGGATCTGGCTTGGGCTATCATGAATATATTACAGTAGTTGAAGAAATTTCAAAGGTAGATCCTTCAATAGGTTTATCGGTTGCAGCTCATAATTCACTATGTACCAATCATATTTTAACTTTTGGAAATGAAGAGCAAAAGAAAAAATGGTTGCCCAAATTAGCTACCGCTGAACATATTGGTGCCTGGGGTTTAACCGAGCATAATACAGGCTCTGATGCCGGCGGAATGAATACAACGGCTGTAAAAGATGGAGATTTTTGGATAGTGAACGGAGCTAAAAATTTTATTACACATGGTATTTCCGGGGATATTGCAGTGGTAATTGTTCGTACTGGCGAAAAAGGCGATTCTAAAGGAATGACAGCTTTTGTTTTTGAAAAAGGAATGCCTGGGTTTACGTCAGGAAAAAAAGAAAATAAATTAGGAATGCGCGCAAGCGAAACTGCGGAATTGGTTTTTGATAATTGTCGTGTTCCGGATGCAAACAGATTGGGTGAAGTAGGTCAGGGATTTATCCAGGCAATGAAAATATTGGATGGAGGAAGAATTTCTATTGGAGCCTTGTCACTCGGAATTGCAAAAGGAGCTTATGAAGCTGCACTTAAATATTCAAAAGAAAGGCATCAGTTTGGTCAGCCTATTAGCAGTTTTCAGGGAATTTCATTCAAATTAGCAGATATGGCTACTGAAATTGAAGCTTCTGAATTGTTATTGCATAAGGCAGCTTTCTTAAAACAGCAGCACAAACCTGTAACTACATTGGGGGCTATGGCAAAAATGTATGCTTCAGAGGTATGTGTTAAGGTAGCGAATGAAGCAGTTCAGATTCACGGCGGTTATGGATATACCAAAGATTATCCTGTAGAAAAATTTTACAGGGATTCTAAATTATGTACTATTGGCGAGGGAACTACCGAAATTCAAAAACTGGTAATTGCCAGGAATATATTAAAAGAATAAAGAATAAAGAATAAAGAATAAAGAATAAAGAATAAAGAATAAAGAATAAAGAATAAAGAATAAAGAATAAAGAATAAAGAATAAAGAATAAAG
>NZ_JAVDWQ010000004.1:0-374520 GCF_031457575.1 Flavobacterium piscis
TTCATTTATGATATTTCCGGAAAACAATTGTACCGGAAAGACAAGGTTTCGAATGGTATACTGACTATCTCGAATTTAAATTTTGCTGAGCAGGTTTTGTTGGTAAAAGTAGTTTTGGAAAACGGGCATACTGCTACCAGAAAAATTATATTCTGATAATTAATGTTATAAAAAAATCCGACAAATGACGCTGTCGGATTTTTTTATAACATTAATTATCCCAATTGGATTTTGAAAGATTCAGTCAATTAAAAAAATGATTTATATAATAATAATTACACCCAACGGGTTTTTAAAAATATAAAATACCACCAATCCAACCATGTTTCAAAAATCTTTTTTGTTCGTACGTTCTTTATTTCTAAAGACATTAGGAATACTCTTTTTTCTGGTAGCCCCAAAGGTATGGAGTCAGACTTCAGTTACCCGCATCTATACCGACTGGAATGGATATTGGACGTCCAATTCAGCTACAGGGACCAATAACCAGCCTAATACTGAAAACAATTTATTGGCTTTTAATTGGGGTGGAAAAACATATGCCACTGGTGCTAATAATGAAGTTTTAAGTGCGCATTCTGTAGCATTTGAAGATTCGCGATTTAGGGCCTTAAAAATTCAATCGTTGGAATATACAACAAACACGTATTTTTTGCAGGGTTCTTTTATTGACGGTTCGTTGACTGACAGGATTTTAACCCCTCCACTTTCTGGTTCATTATCTGTTCCTGCAGAACTGGCATCCAGACTAACAGATGGAATTAATGGCCTTGCTTTAGGTACAGGAATTGCAAATATAAAAACGGGCTCTTCGGTATTTAAAATAGGAACGGATAATTTACGACTGGACGGAATAGGCGATGGTATTCCCGATTTGTTAGTGAGTCAGGTAGCTGAACCCAATTCAACAGTTGATACGTTTAGGTTTTTGGACAGCAGTAATAATATTGTTGGTAATGTCGTAAATGTTGCTTTTAATTCTATTCAGGTGGTAGGCACTTATAGATTGGATTTATTTAATGCTAATAATGGTACACCAGCTTCTTCTTTTGCCGCTAATGCAACCCGCGACATTAGACTTCTTGCCTTGGATTTAAGCGCATTTGGTATTACAGCAGCTACAGCGGCTCAGGTAGACCGATTTGTAGTTAGTTTTTCTGGGAATTCTGATTGTGCTTTTATTGCTTTTAATACTAACTCCTTAAAAATAGCCCAGTTAAGTTTGGTAAAAAAAGCTTCTTTAACAGGATGTGGTAAACTAGGGGATATCATCAATTATACATTTGAGGTAACCAATACCGGTGAAGTGCCAATTACAGACATTTACGTAACAGATTTATTGCCTGGTATGGTAATAACAGGAAATCCCGTTTCATCTTTAGCCGTTGGGGCAACAACAACACTTACCGGAACCTATACAATTACAGCAGGAGATGTGGCGGCAGGCAGGGTAGTTAATTCTGCAAAAGTAGCAGGAATAGATCCTTCTTTGAATATTGTTGAGGATATATCCGGTAATTCTAACACGGATGATATACCAACTGTTACTAACTTATTAGCTCCGCCTTCTGTCGGAACTATAACTAATGTTACTTGTAGCGCATCAGGAAGTGTCGTTTTAAACAATCTTCCATCTGGAAACTGGTCATTACAAAGAACTCCTGGAGGAACAACAACAACTGGTTCCGGAACAACAACAACTATAAATGGTTTAGCCGCAAATACCTATACATTTAAGGTAACGGATACCGATTTTGGATGTACATCTCCTTCAAGTGCAAATGTTGTGGTAACAGAGCAATCTTCTACAACCTGGAATGGTAGTGCATGGTCTAATGGTATACCTAGCACAACTAAGAGTGCTATTATAGCTTCAGTAACACCTAACTCTCCGTTTACGGCAGATTTAACGGCTTGTGCCTTAACAATTAATCCCTCTGTAATCGCTACAGTGCCTTCAGGGGTAACTTTGACGATTATAAATGCAGTAACAACGAATGGCCAATTAATTTTTGAAAATAATTCAGGTTTGGTTCAGGACCCTGCTGCTGCTGTAAATATGAATACAGGAAATATTATTTATAGACGTATTTCTTCCCCCATGAAGAATTTCGATTTTAGCTATTGGTCCTCTCCGGTGTCAGGTCAGACTTTATTGAATTTATCACCCAATACTTTGTCTGATAAGTACATGTCATATTCTGGTACAGGCTGGAAACAGGAAGTAGCATCTACAAAGATTATGACCCCCGGAACAGGCTACATTATAAGAACACCCAAGGCAGGGATTTGGGGCAATGGCGAGAATGTCGTATTTCCTTATGCACAACCAGTTCAGTTTACAGGAATACCCAATAATGGTGATATATCAGGACAGTCAGTTGTACCTGGAAATTTTTATCTGATAGGCAATCCGTATCCATCGGCACTTGATGCCAACGAATTTTTATCTGATAATACCATTTTAAACGGGACTATTTATTTCTGGACACACAACACAGCGATCCAGCAAAATGGTCCGAAATATATTTATGTATCGGATGATTATGCGGCTTATAACCAATTGGGAGGTGTAGCAGCTACTTCCGGAGGCCAGGAGCCATTAGGTTATGTTGCTGCCGGCCAATCATTTTTTGGCAGTGCCCTGTCTTCGGGAACCATAGCGTTTAAAAACAACATGAGAGTTGGCGGAAACAATAGCCAATTTTTCAAACCGGCTAAAACCTCAAAGAGTGCCAAACTGGAAAAGCACCGTTTATGGCTTAATATGACCAATTCAGGAGGTGCTTTCAAACAAACCCTTATTGGTTATGTTACAGGTGCGACAAATGACTATGAAGGCGATTTTGACGGCAGGAGTTTTGACGGAAACAGCTTTATAGATTTCTATAGCGTAAACAATGCCAATAAATTTGTGATCCAGGGACGTGCCCTTCCTTTTAAGGAAAGTGATAAAGTTCCTTTAGGGTTCCGATCAACGCTAGCAGGAGATTTTACGATATCCATAGATAAAGCCGATGGTGTACTGGCAGATCAAAGAGTTTTTCTTGAAGACAAGCAGACCAATACGATACACGAATTGACTCAAAACGATTATACTTTTACAACAGCAAAAGGGACATTCAATGATAGGTTTGTTGTCAAATATGTCAATGTAACCTTGGGAACAGGAGATTTTGAAACTGCAGATGATGGTGTTGAGGTAATTGTCAAAAACAAAAACATTACAATAAGTTCAGAAAAGGAGAATATTGATAAGGTGTTCATTTATGATATTTCCGGAAAACAATTGTACCGGAAAGACAAGGTTTCGAATGGTGCGCTAATAGTTCATAATTTATCAGTTCCCCAACAGGTGTTATTGGTAAAAGTAGTTTTGGAAAATGACAATTCCACTACTAAAAAAGTAATCTTTAAGTAAAATAACCAGGGCATTAAAACAAAGAATCCGAGAGCAAAAGCTGTCGGATTTTTTGTTTTGACTGAAAATGACGCCTTTAAATAAAGTAAGAAAATATCACCAAATTAGGGTATTGTGAAATTTGGCAGGCAGAGCTATATTGCGAGTAAATTCTTATCATATGTCGTCAAGATTATATCTTTATATCGTTATTTTGTTGTTTAGTATTACTAACTCTGCCCAACAAGGAAAATTAGATTCTGATTTTAACACTTTTGATGATGGATTCACGGGAGATGGTTTCGATAATACCGTACGAACTTTGTCTTTGCAATCAGACGGATGTTTGATTGTAGGTGGTGATTATTTAAACTTAAACGGAAAACCGCTTCCATCTCTTTGTCGATTGAAAGCAGACGGAATTGTTGACGCCACTTTTAATTTAGGGACTGGTTTTAATGGTAAAATATATACCTCTTACATTCAGTCTGATGATAAAATAATTTTAGGTGGTAATTTTACTGGCTGTAACGGTGTTGCTGTAGGAAGACTTATTCGGCTAAATACCAATGGGTCACACGATGTAACTTTTAATACTGCAATGGGGGCAGGTAACGGTATAATATACCAAATTGCTCAGCAGTCTGATGGAAAAATCATTATTGCAGGAAGCTTTACTACTTATAACGGAACTACAGTAAACAGGATTGCCAGAATTTTACCTGATGGAAGTTTGGACCCAGCCTTTATAACTGGTTCCGGAACCTCATCTAATATTACTACTATACAAGTTCAGCCTGACGGAAAAATTATTCTGGCAGGGAATTTCACTGCTTTCAATAATGTTGATGCAAATAAGATTATCCGTTTGAATTCTGACGGCAGCATAGATCCTACATTGAATACCGGAACAGGTTTTAACGATGACTGTACAGCAATGATGTTGCAAACAGATGGTAAAATTTTGGTGGGTGGCAAATTTACCCAATATAATGGACAGACTGCAAATCGTATCACTCGATTAAACCCTGATGGAAGTATTGATTCCGGTTTTTTATCAGGAACAGGATTGAGTAACGGGATTGTTTATACAATTAAGACAGACATTTCAGGGAATATCATGTTAGGGGGGTCTTTTTCACATTTATATGATGGTTCAGAAGTGAACAGATTGGTTTTGCTAAATTCAAACGGAACTATAAAACCTGATTTTGATATCGGATCCGGACCTGCTTCGGCATCTGTTTTTGCTTTAAATGATGTCGTGGACGGATCTTGGTTTATTGGAGGTTCTTTTTCGGTTTTTGATTCTAAAAATCAAGGCAGGCTGGCAAAAATTGAGGGAGATGGTGTACATGACATTGGCTACCTGACTGCTGGTGTAGGTTTTGATAATTCGGTTCTGAAAGTTTTGCCTTTATCAGATACAAAAACAATGGTAGTGGGTAATTTTTCAAAGTTCAACGGAATTTCATCTTCCAGAGTGGCTCGAATTTTTTCAAATGGGGAATTGGACGCTACTTTTAATTCTATTCAGACAGGGGCTAATAATACGATAAAAGCGATAGCACAGCAATTAGATGGTAAAATGATTTTAGGCGGAAGTTTTACAGTTTACAACGGCACAATTTATAATCGACTTGTCAGGATTTTTGCTGATGGCGAAATTGATGCCGGTTTTATATCGGGAGACGGATGTAATGGTCAGGTATTCGCAATAGCCATTCAGTCAGACCAAAAAATTATTGTGGCAGGGAATTTTACAAAATATAACGGAATCAATTCAAATCGTATTGTGCGATTGATGCAGGACGGTACAATTGATGCTGGTTTTAATACAGGGTTAGGGGCAGATGCAACTATAGAAGCAATGCTGGTTCAGCCGAATGGTAAAATTGTGCTGGCTGGAAGATTTAATAGTTTCAACGGACTGCCCCATCCACGTATAGTAAGACTAAATTCTGATGGAAATATTGATACTGATTTTTCTATTGGTACCGGATTCGATAAAAATGTATACGCAATGGATTTGCAATCGGATGGAAAAATTATTGTTGGAGGTTCTTTCCTGAGTTATAATGGAGCCTCACAAAAACGCATTTTAAGATTAAATCCCAACGGAATTTTGGATGTTACTTTTGAATCCGGAACAGGTTTTAGCAATGGAGACGTAAGAAGCATTTTGGTACAGCCCGACAATCGTATTGTAGTGGGAGGAACATTTTCAGGGAATTATAACGGACACGTTTCATTACGTTTATTGCGTTTGCAGGCAAAAGGAACTTATGATGCATCCTTTATTGTAAGTCTTAACAGTACGCTGTACACCATGGGTTTCACAGCAGATTATAAACTGATGATTGGAGGAAACTTTAATTCGGTCTCCGGAATTGCAAAACACAGGATTGCACTTTTAAAATTATGCAATAACAGCTCAAAGTGGGATGGTTTAAATTGGTCAAACGGCATTCCTTCTGATGAGAAAGAATTGACATTTGAGGATGATTATATATTTTCTGCTTCGGCTAATGCCTGTAGTTGCAGCATTGATTCAGGAAAAATTGTAACTGTGTCAGGTGGTAGAACTTTAGGACTGGGTTTTGATTACAAGGGAGCCGGAATTTTAGTTTTAGAGGATACAGCATCTTTATATCAGTTTGATGATGAAATGATTAATACCGGAATGATTCATATTAAAAGAAAATCGACACCAATTTTAAAATTTGATTATACATATTGGTCTTCGCCTGTTGAGAATCAAAAATTGATTGACGTTTCTCCAAATACATTGTCCGATAAGTTTTTTTCGTATGATTATGATGTGAAAAATTGGAAGCAGGAAATTCCATCAACAGCAATGATTGCAGGAAAAGGATATATTATCAGAGGACCACAGGATTTTTCAACAACTATTCCAGCCATCCATGAAGCTGTTTTTAAGGGAATTCCAACCAATGGAAAAATTACGGCTGCTATTGGCGTTTTAGATAGTTACAATCTTATAGGTAATCCCTATTCTTCAGCTATAGATGCAGATGTCTTTTTAAATAAAAATTCTGAGGCTATAAAAGGGACACTTTATTTCTGGACACACAATACGGCTCTTACAAATAAATACAATCATAACGATTATGCCGTTTATAATTTGCTTGGTGGTGTAGGTACAAGACCGGCTTTGGCTTCTGGAATAAATGAAACAGAACCGGGCGGAACAATTGCATCAGGTCAGTCTTTTTTTGTTCAGAGTATAGTAGCTGGAGAAGTAAAATTTGATAATAGTATGCGTATAATTGAGCAAAATGCCACTTTTTTTAAACCCGGTAAAAACAAAAACAATAAAAAAGGCAAAACGGAAAAAAATAGGATTTGGTTGAATTTAACCAATAAAGAAGCTCTTTTTAAACAACTTTTGGTGGGATATGCAGAAGGAGCAACTGATAAATATGACGTTTCTTTTGATGGGGAAACTTTTAATGGTCATCAATATGTAAATTTTTACAGTATCAATGAAAATAAAAATTGGGTAATCCAGGCCAGGGGTTTGCCTTTTCCGGATGCTGATTTAATTCCGTTAGGATACCAGACAGAAATCAAGGGTGATTTCTCTATTTCAATAGATCACTTGGATGGCATTTTTACAAATCAATCGGTTTTTCTTGAAGACAAAGAAAAAAATGTACTGCATGATTTGAAAAAGCAATCGTATGATTTTTCAACAGAGAAAGGAACTTATAATGACCGTTTTATGTTGAAGTTTACAGATGAAAAATTAGATGCACAAAATCAGGAATTTAAAAATAATAGTATTTTAGTTTATCAATTTCAAAACCAATTAAGAGTAAAAACGGCAACACAACAAATTCAAAAAGTCCAGGTTTTTGATATATTAGGACGTTTAACCCTGGAAGAAAATTTTAACCAGGATGAGATTATATTAAATCGATTAAAACCTGAAAATCAATTTATTATTCTTAAAATATACACAGTGGAAGGTAAAATAATTACTGAAAAAGTTTTGTTCTGATTCATAAATCTTAATTATTTATACAAATACCTGTGCGTATTTCGTATTGCCATTTCATTTTTATGATCGATCCATTTCTGTCCTTTAAATTTTCGCATCATGGAATCAAAGTAGCGCATGACAAAAACATTATAAGCTGCTTTAGATAAATTGGAAATATTTTTTGGAAATGCACGCAGACTCATCGAAAACCCCGGAGTCAAATACTTCATGTAATGCCAATACCCTTCAGGCATATATAACATTTCACCATGTTTTAAATTCGTGATATAGCCTTCAGCATTTTTTAGAGCCGGAAACTTTTCAAAGTCAGGTGTGTCAAAATCGATATCTTCCCTTGAAATTAGGGCGTGTGGAACTTTATACATGTGTTTTGACTGATCAGGAGGAAAAATCATGCATTGTTTTTCTCCATGAAAATGAAAATGCAGAATATTGGAATAATCAATATCATAATGCATAAAAACTTTTGAATTCTGTCCGCCAAAAAACAACATTGGCAGTTGTTTCACCAGTTTTAAACCAATATCAGGCCATAAAAAGTCTTTTTTAAGAGCCGGAACATCTTTCATTAAGTTATATAGAAAAATCCTGTAATTTGTCGGTTTCTCTTCTAATAAATCAATATAATCACTCATTTTCATTGAAGCGTGTGCCTCATTAAAACCATCTTCATGATTTACAGGTCTGTCATCGTATAAAGGGATGGTTTTGTCTCCGGCGATTTTTTTAATATAAGATAGTTTCCACTTATGATAAGCCGGCCAGTCTTCGGTTAGTTCTTCAACAACAACAGGAATTTGATTCTTTACATATAGGGAAATAAAATCAGATTTTGTGATTTTTTTTACCCTTTCGATTTGTTTTAACTTCATCTCTTAAATAAAAAAATTGCTTCTGACACTAAACCAGACAGCAATTTAAAAATATTTCCTGAGATGAATGAACTCATTAACTTAAATTTTTAACTTAATCGAAGCTTAGGAATTTAATAAAATGTTTTAATTTATTGATTTATAGTATTTTATGATCTTCTGTTTGTTCTCTGCTTTTTTGTTCAATTTTTGATTCCCTATGTTGTATCAGCATAGCAGTTGCAACAGTTTATCCCCGATATACAACTAAGAAACAGCTAAAAATTATTAAAAAATGAATGTTGATAAGGAATTAAGTTCCGTAAATACCATTAATAAATTTGAAGAACCCGGCAGGAGTTGGGAGAAACGATTTTGAATAATTAAAATAAAAAATGCTTTTGACAATTGAGCCAAAAGCATTTTTTTAGATTGAGAAATTTTATTTTTATACTTTTAATTTACCAGACGCTTCAAGGTTTCTTTCAATTGTATGTCCCGGTCTTGACCATTTTGGTTTTTCACCTAAAGGGGTAAACTGTGAATCTGCTGCTTCAACCGTTTGTGGCTGCGAAACTTTAATAAATGGTTTTTGCGGAATCAACCCTAACATTTCAAACATTTTCATGTCTTCGTGTACATCCGGATTTGGGGTAGTAAGCAATTTGTCTCCTGCAAAAATAGAATTGGCCCCGGCAAAGAAACACATGGCCTGACCTTCGCGACTCATATTGGTCCTTCCTGCAGATAAACGTACTTGCGTATCGGGCATTACGATTCTGGTAGTGGCTACCATACGAATCATTTCCCAGATTTCCACTGGTTTTTCTTCTTCCATCGGAGTTCCTTCAACAGCCACCAAAGCATTAATTGGTACTGATTCCGGTTGTGGATTTAAAGTAGAAAGTGCTACGAGCATTCCGGCTCTGTCTTCGATACTTTCTCCCATTCCAATAATTCCTCCGCTACAAACCGTAACATTTGTTTTACGAACATTTTCGATAGTTTGTAAACGGTCTTCGAAACCACGAGTCGAAATGACGTCTTTATAATATTCTTCAGACGTATCTAAATTATGATTGTAAGCATATAATCCTGCTTCTGCCAAACGTTGTGCCTGGTTTTCGGTAATCATACCTAAAGTACAGCAAACCTCCATGTCTAGTTTATTGATGGTACGAACCATCTCCAGAACCTGATCAAATTCTTCACCGTCTTTTACGTTTCTCCAGGCTGCTCCCATACAAACACGAGATGATCCGCTCGATTTAGCACGTAATGCCTGCGCTTTTACCTGACTTACGCTCATTAAGTCATTCCCTTCAACTCCAGTGTTATAACGGGCGGCTTGTGGGCAATAACCACAATCTTCCGGACATCCTCCAGTTTTTATAGAAAGTAAAGTAGAGACCTGAACAACGTTTGGGTCATGTTTCTCTCTATGGATAGTGGCTGCTTCATACAGCAGGTCCATCATGGGTTTATTATATATGGCGATTATTTCGTCTTTTGTCCAGTTGTGTTTTGTAATGCTCATCGATGCAATTTTTTGATGCTTCAAAAGTAGTTAAATTGTTCTAATCAACCAATGTTGATTGCTGCAAATGAATATTTGACAGTTATTTTCAAAAAAGAAACACTCTAAAATCATATAATTGCACTTTTTAATGATTTTAGAGTGTTTAATAGCTGATTTTATTTTCAAAAATTAATCCGCAGCATATTTATTGTTCCACAATAACATCAGGAGTAATGTTACAATTATGCAGGATGCAGTCCCTTCAAAAAGAAGACAGAGAGAATAGGTCATTACAGACGGTTCCCCTCCAAACATAAAAGCCTGAGATAATGATTTTACATAAGTATCGCCGCCCTTTGCATAACTATAGATTATGAGTGTTACAATACTAAGTACAACTCCGGTAAATGAAGTCACCATTGCCGATATTGCGTTAAGAACAAAACCGTTTTTACCTTCGGCTATGTTCATTTTTAATGTTCTGTTCACACCATAAAAGATAAAAAAGACATTCAATAAACGCAGATAAAATAAGTGGGATAGATTTAAAAGTTCCATTAAGATGAAAAAAATGCCAATTCCCACGAATATAAAAAACCCGTTAATTATTTCTTTAGGTATTTTCATAATGGTTATTTTAAAGTTGATAGTAAATAATTGATAAACAGCACGCTATCAAATTTACTAAAAAAACAACTAAGATGATTTTAAAAATAACAAAAAGTAGCCTATTGCTTTTTAAACCTGGTTTATAAATGATAAAGCTGTTTTCCTGTCTTGATTTAATTGATTTGTAAGCAAATCAACAGAACTAAATTTTTGCTCTTCACGGAGGTATTTCAATAAAGAAATTTCAAGTCTTTGATTATAAATGTTGGAATCAAAATCAAAAAGATTGACTTCTATGGTTTGTTTCTGGCCATTAACTGTTGGGTTAAAACCAATATTCATCATGCCAAAAACTTCTTTTTTATTGATATAGGTTTTAACAATATAAACACCATTTTTCGGAATCAGTTTGTAGTCTTCTTCGATTTGAATGTTGGCTGTCGGAAAACCAATTGTTCTTCCTAATTGTTTTCCTTTTACAACTTCACCTGTCATAAAATAAGTATATCCAAGGTAATCATTAGCTAAACTCATATTTCCGTCCTGCAATGCTTTTCTGATTTTGGTAGAACTTACCGAAACATCCTGGATTTCCTGAGCCGAAATTTGTTCCACTTCAAAACCGTATTCCGCTCCAAAAGCAATTAAATTGTCAATATTAGCAGTTCTGTTTCTTCCAAAACGATGATCGTGACCAATAATTATTTTATGGATATGAAATTGATCTACTAAAATTGAATGTACAAATTCTTCTGCAGTGAGTCTGGAAAAGCTTTCATTAAAAGGATGAATAACAAGATTCTCAATCCCTGTTGCTTCTAAAAGTTTTGATTTTTCAGAAATAGTATTCAAAAGCTTGATTTCTGATTTTTCCTGCAAAACCATTCTTGGATGTGGAAAAAAAGTGAGTACTAAACTTTCGTATTTTCCGTTTTCAGTATTTTGAGTAATTCGTTCTAAAATTTTTTTATGACCAATATGCACGCCATCAAAGGTGCCAAGAGTCAAAATTGTTTTCTTGGTGGATTGAAAATCGTTTATAGAATGAAAGAGCTTCAAAGCAAATAGTTTAAGATGGTGCAAATTTATACTATCTATTTTAAATCTGACACTAACCTTAATTGATTTTTGAATTGAATCTCCCGGATTTTGTGAAAAAGAGCCAACTTGTCTGCTTAAAAGAAATATATGTCGATAATATATTAAGAATTTGACTTAATTGATTTAATTTTGACTTAATTGATTCAAAATAAATTTACCCATTATGCAAAAACAACTACTTTTTTTATTCATTATTTTTTCTTGTGTTGGAATTCAGGCTCAAAGTGATGAATTATGGGATAAAGTCAACTCCGTTTCGATTAGCGGTAAAATAATTAATGATCCTGCCAGTCAGGACATAACATATTATAAACTAAATGAAGTTTTTTTAAAGCAAAAACTATCCAAAACGACCAGCAAATCTTCAACAGATACTACTTTAGAAATTACGATTCCCAATTCTGACGGTGTCCTGGAAAAATTTGTAGTTTGGGAATCTTCAAACTTTGAGCCGGAATTACAAGCAAAATATCCGGAAATCAGAGCATATGAAGGCTATGGCATAGATGACAAAACTGCAAAGATTCATTTTAGTTTTTCACCAATTGGCATGCAGACAATGGTACTTCGTCCGAATAGGCCATCAGAGTTTATTGAAAAAAATGTGAAAAACAAATTAGAATATGTATTGTTTACTTCAAATAGCAGTAGTCGTTTAAATGCTCCATTGAACTGTAAAACTCCAGCCGCTTTGATTGATGGGAAAAACAGCAATAAAACAGCAAAATCAACTTCTAATAATCAGGTTTTAAAAACACTTCGTCTGGCTTTATCCTGTACAGGAGAATATACCGCTTATTTTGGAGGAACAAAGGCTGGCGCACTGGCAGGAATGAATGCTACTATGACAAGAGTTAATGGCGTTTTTAATAAAGATCTGGCTGTAAGGCTGGTTTTGATTGCCAACAATGATGCTGTAATTTATACAGATGCAAACACAGATCCCTATTCTAACTCCGGTGCAGGAGCAGATGGGGCATGGCATCTTGAGGTTCAGACTACTTTAACCACAGTTCTGGGTAATAATGCTTACGACATTGGGCATTTATTTGGCGGTTCAGGAGGTGGAGGGGATGCAGGCTGTATTGGATGTGTATGTGTAAATCCAACATCATCAACTGATGAAAATGCAAAAGGAAGTGCTTTTACTTCTCCATCAAATAATGTTCCCGAAGGAGATACTTTTGATATTGATTATGTTGCACATGAAATGGGTCATCAGTTAGGAGGAAGCCATACTTTTTCACATTCTATAGAAGGAACAGGGGTAAATGTAGAGCCAGGCAGCGGATCAACCATTATGGGATATGCAGGAGTAACGAATGATTATGATATTCAAAATAATTCGGATGATTATTTTGCGTATGTCAGTATTTTAGAAATACAGAATAATCTTGTCACAAAATCATGTCCGGTCAGTACGGTGATAACAAATAATCCTCCAACAATCAATGCAGGTCCAGATTATACGATTCCTTTCAGTACCCCGTTTATTCTTACAGGTGCAGGTTCTGATCCTGACGGAGATGCCATTACCTATTGTTGGGAGCAAAACGATAGTGCAACATCAACCTCATTAAGTAATAGTTTTGCTTATCCTGCTAAACCTGATGGACCATTATTTCGTTCACTTATTCCGTCAGATTCACCAATTCGTTATATGCCAAGTTTGAGTACTGTATTACAAAACAGGTTAACAACGAAATGGGAATCAGTTTCGTCTGTAGCAAGAACCCTGCATTTTACTTTGACGGGTCGTGATAATTCAATTTCAGACACTCCTCAAACCAATATCGATGCCATGATCGTGACAGTAAATCCTGGTATTGGCCCGTTTACAATGACCTCTCAAAACACTACTGATATTGGCTGGAAAAATGGATCCGGGCAAACTATAACATGGAGTGTTAATAATACCAATACACTGGCAGGATCTTCAAATGTTGATATTAAATTGTCGACAGATGGCGGGTTGACTTTTCCAGTTATATTGGCTTCAAATACACCAAATGATGGTTCACATACCATTACGGTTCCTGCAGATATAACCGCTACGAATTGCAGGATTTTAATACAGCCAGTAAATAATATTTATTATGCTTTAAATAAAAATACGTTTGCAATTGGCTATACTCCTAAAACAACCTGTGATACGTATAGCTTTGGAAGCGCATTTTCGATTCCTGCCGGAAACGCTTTTACAACTAAAACAGTAAATGTGCCGGCTTCAACAGGAACGGTTTCTGATGTAAATGTTTCTGTAAGTGTAACCCATTCCCGTTTATCAGATGTCGAAATTCAAATAAAAAGTCCTAATGGGACTGTTGTGAAATTATTTGATAAAGATTGCGGATTTTCGAATTCGACATTGTTGCTTCAATATGATGATGCAGGTGTTGCTTTGGATTGTTCACAAACAACCAGTCAGATTGTTTTGCCTTCGGATTTATTAAGCGCTTTTAACGGTGAGAATAGTCAGGGGAGTTGGGAGTTAAGAGTCCGGGATGCGGTTTCCGGTAGTTTTGGTACAATTAACTCTGCATCAGTTACTATTTGTAATCAGACATTTACTCTTGGTGTTTCTGATTCTGACACGGACGTTTCTGATTTTGTTCTTTATCCGAATCCAAATGAAGGAAGTTTTACCGTTCAGTTTGAAAGTGATTCCATTAATGGTATTGAAGTGATGGTTTATGATATTCTTGGACAAAAAATATACAATAACATTTTTGAAAAAACATATAATTTTAATCAAAATATTCAATTGTCCAATCCATCATCCGGACTGTATTTGGTTACTGTAATTGATGGGAATCGAAAATTCGTCAAAAAAATAGTGGTGAATTAAATTTAAGAATGAGCCATTGCCATACAAACGATACTTATTCTGGCTCCGGGAATTTTTAACAGCGCCCTTGAACAGGCTTCAAGCGTGGCACCTGTGGTTAGTACATCATCGACTATTAAAAAATGCTTGTTTTGGTTTTCTTCCATAGAAATCACATCAAACATATTTTCGATATTTTCAGATCTGCCTGAAAGATTTTTTTTAGATTGGGTTTTAGAATGTTTTTTTCGGTATAAAACCGAATCATTGTACTGAATATTTAGGCCCTTAGCTAAAGATTTTCCAAAAGTAGTTACCTGATTATAACCTCGCTCCTTAAACTTTTTTTTATGCAGAGGAACCGGAACGATACTATCAAAAGGGATTTTTAAGTCTAACCCTTTCAAATCTTCAACATACCAGTTTCCTAAAACAGTACCAATTTCTTCCTGGTCCTTGTATTTTAAATTGTGTATGAGTTCCTGAACAATTCCCTTTTTATTAAAATATAAAAATGCCGAAGCATGCTCAATCTCAATTTTTCCATAAAATTTCTTGACGGCTTCATTTTTGGGATCTAAATGGTATTTTGTTATCGGAATTTCATGTCTGCACATAGTACAGATTGTTGATTCTTCTGTCATTAAAATAGCATGGCAGCCTGCACAAACTTTAGGAAAAAAAAGATTAACGAGATGATTAAGCATGGAAAAGAGGAATTTAACTACAAAAATACGCAAATTGGTACTTTAATCTTTTATTATTTTTCTTTTTTTTAAATGGACTTTTTATATTTTTGCATCACTATGGCAAAACAAGAAGATATATTTAAGAATGTGGTTTCGCACGCAAAAGAGTACGGATTTATTTTTCCGTCAAGCGAAGTATACGATGGATTGAGTGCAGTGTATGATTATGCACAAAATGGAGTCGAACTAAAAAAGAATATCCGTGAATATTGGTGGAAGTCAATGGTTCAGATGAATGAGAATATTGTGGGCTTAGATGCCGCAATATTAATGCATCCAACGACCTGGAAAGCTTCAGGCCATGTTGATGCCTTCAATGATCCGTTAATTGATAATAAAGATTCGAAAAAGAGATACAGAGCCGATGTTTTGGTTGAAGATTATGCTGAAAAGCTTAATGTGAAAGCAAAAAAAGAAATCGAAAAAGCAAAAGAGCGTTTTGGCGATGCTTTTAACGAACAGGAATTTATCACGACAAATGCGCGTGTTGTTGAATATCTTGCTAAAGAAAGAGAAATTCTGGAAAGATTAGCGCGTTCATTAGGAAACGAAGATTTGGCTGATGTAAAAGCTTTAATCGAAGAATTAGAAATTGCTGATCCAGAAACTGGTTCCAGAAACTGGACAGACGTCAAGCAATTCAACTTAATGTTCGGAACTAAATTAGGTGCTTCTGCAGACTCTGCAATGGACTTATATTTACGTCCGGAAACCGCTCAGGGTATTTTTGTGAATTTCCTTAATGTGCAGAAATCAGGTCGTATGAAAGTTCCGTTTGGAATTGCTCAAACGGGTAAGGCGTTTAGAAATGAAATTGTGGCAAGACAATTTATTTTCCGTATGCGTGAATTCGAACAAATGGAAATGCAATTTTTTGTGCGTCCGGGTGAAGAAATGCAATCTTATGAGTACTGGAAAGAAACACGTTTAAAATGGCATTTGTCTTTAGGATTAGGAAAAGAGAATTACCGTTTTCATGATCACGAAAAATTAGCACACTACGCAAATGCAGCTGCAGACATAGAGTTTAATTTTCCTTTCGGATTCAAAGAATTAGAAGGAATCCACTCTCGTACCGATTTCGATTTAAAAGCACACGAAAAATTTTCAGGAAGAAAATTACAATATTTTGATCCTGAATTGAATGAAAACTACGTGCCGTATGTAGTAGAAACTTCAGTTGGGCTAGATAGAATGTTCCTTGCTGTTTTTGCTACTTCATTAAAAGAAGAAACTTTAGAAGACGGATCAACAAGAACAGTTTTAAAATTACCATCCGTTTTAGCGCCAACAAAAGCGGCTGTTTTACCGTTGATAAAAAGAGATGGCTTGCCAGAAATCGCTAAAAAAATCATCGAAGATTTAAAATGGGATTTCAATGTAGCATACGATGAAAAAGATGCTGTAGGTCGTCGTTACAGAAGACAGGATGCTCTTGGAACTCCTTTTTGCATTACGGCAGACCACCAGACTATCGAGGATCAGACTGTAACAATTCGCCATAGAGATACCATGAAACAAGACCGTGTAGCTATTGCCGATTTGAAGTCAATTATTGAAAATGAAGTTTCAATGAAAAACTGGTTGATGAAGATGTAAGTTTTTAATTTCAATATATAAATCCCAAATTCCAAATTCGGAGTTTGGGATTTTTTTTGTTAATCTTTAAGTTTTTAGCTGATTAGGTGTGAATTTCAATATTTTTTTTAACTTTAGATGCTTTATTTTAAAGAAAACGCCTTAATTGAATATTAATTCCAAACCCGATCCAATGAATTATACCTACATAATTTTAGATGATGATCCTGAAAGTGTTGTTAAAATTAAGAAAATTGCCCGTGAATTTTCTGAGCTCAATTTTATAGCTTCAGCAAATAATTGTACTGATGGATTAAATTTAATTTTAAAACATACCCCGGATTTAATTTTTTTAGAAATAGATCCTAATGATAAGAAGAGTGAATTGTCTTTAAATTTACTTAATGGATTGTTGATGTATTTAAAAGAAATGCCCAAAATTGTTATTACAACAAAAAGTAAAGATCTGGCGTTTGACTGTATACAATATAAGGTAACCGATTATCTGTTGAAACCATTATCTGCCATAGATTTCGTAAAATTAATCCACAAACTAAATAAATCGAATGTAGAAGATGAGGTTCTGCTTGTGCAAAATGTAAAGCCGAAAGAAAAGCAGGAGAATGAATCAGGTCTGATTAGTAAAAATAGAAGATCGTTTATATTATGTGTAAAATCATATGGAGATCACCGTTATATTGATTCAAATGAAATATGTTATTTTCAGGCAGATAATAATTCTACAGATATCCATTTAAAAAACGGAGAGATGATAACGGCATTCAAAACCTTAAAACATTTCGAAACCGTTTTATCAAATCCTTTTATCAGGATTCATAATAGCTATATCGTAAATCGAAATTATATTTCTAGGATTCATACGGGAAATTCATTGTGTTATATAAAAAAAACTACTATAAAGCTCCCATTTTCAAAGTCTTATAAGGCAAATATTGATTTTATTATTAGTGAATTTGCGAATGAAAATTATATAGAAACTTAAAAATAAAACCGTTCGCCCAGATTTGATACCCATTCACTCATGAACGGATAGCATTGACCATAAACACCTTTTTTTTAAATGATTGCAGAGGATTACTGTTTAGTTTTACAAAAGAATTCCAGCAGAAATGGAATCAAAAATGTAAAAGATAACATAACATAAATCCCACAAACATGAAAAAATCAATCGCAACAATCGCATTATTTACTTTAGCATTAGTAACAACTTCTTTTACTACAGTAGAAAATTCAAATAGCTTATCAAGCATGAAATCAGTTGCTCAGGACCCTCCTATTGGTGGTGTATGTGCTGGTTGTGGTAATAAGAAATTAGATGTTTACAAATCAGAGACTACATCGAATGCAAATTCAGCGCAAATAAGTAGTTTTAGTAGTGATACACAATCATTAGGGAATGTTAAAAAAATGGACTAAAAAAAATAGTCAGAATTCTTATCAGGCTGTCAATTTTTTGACAGCCTTTTTTTGTGTCTGTAGATTTAGTATTTTTGATAAAACACACTCAAGGATTGAAAAATAATTATACAATATTATTCCTTTTTCTTATAATGCTTTTTGGTTGTACCAAAAAAAATGAAAATGATGGAAGTGTCAACCTGTCAACTGATAGTCTTGCTGCTTATTTGTCATTGGCTAATGATGATAATATACCATATGAATATAAACAAAAATATAATAAGAAGGCATTTGCAATAATTATCAGGCAAAAAAATGATTCACTCAATAAAATAAACCTATTTAGGGTAGCGAATCGATATTATAACATGAGTGACTGGAAATCTTATGAGGAGACATCAAATTTAATTTTACAAAGATCCAAAAGTACCCTTGACACTGTTAATATGGCTCAGGCATATGTTTATTTAGGGGACTATTACAGGTCTAACGCGGTTTCAGATAGTGCTTTCATGAATTACTTTGCAGCAGAAAAATTATATCTTCAAATTAATGATGAGTATAACCTGGCTAAAACACTTTTAAGTAAGGCTTTCCTGCAGTTTGATGAGGGTAATTTTTTTGAAAGTGAAATAACGGTTTTTAAAGCACTACAGTTATTAAAAAAAAAGAAAAATGTTAGTGATTTGTTTTATAGTTCTTATAATCTTTTAGGAATTTTGTATAATTCCAGGGAAGAATATAGTAAAGCACTGGAATTTCATAATAAGGCATTAAGTATTCTGAAAGATGAATCAATTCCATCACAGTTACAATTCACAGCGTCTTCACTCAATAATATTGGTTTTGTTTATTTGAGCATGAATAATTATTATCAGGCTAAAATACATTTTCAAAAAGCTCTGGATCAAAAAAATCTTTTTAAAGAAAATACAATATTATATGCTATGCTGCTTGATAATCTGGCCTATTCTAAATTTAAATCAGGAGAATCTGAAGGGCTTCCTGAGCAATTTTTTGAAGCTTTAAAAATAAGGGACAGTTTAAACTTAGACTCCGGGATTGTTTTAAATAAAATACATTTATCAGAATATTTTGCCTATCATAAAGATACTTTCAGAGCAATACAATATTCGAAACAAGCACTGATCCTGTCTCGCAGGTCTAATAAATTAAGAAATACATTAGAAGTGCTCAAACAAATCGCTTTGGTTGATCCTGCAAATGCCTCCGTTTATTCTAAAGAGTATATTGAGGTGAATGAAAAAGTTCAAAAAGAAGAAAGAATGATGGGGGAAAAATTTTCCCGAATAGAATATGAAACTAATGAAATAAAAGATAAAAACACAAGTTTAAATACACAGAACAGGACTTTGATTTATGTATTTAGTATTTTAGGGTTGTTAGGCATCCTGATCTATGTTTACAAAACGCAAAAAGCAAAACACAGAGAGCTTCTTTTTAAGCAACAACAGCAAATTGCAAACCAAGACATTTATAATTTAATGATTTCTCAGCAAGATGCAATTGAAGCCATTAGAATCAAAGATAAAAAGCGTGTTTCCCAGGATTTGCATGATGGAATTTTAGGAAGAATGTTTGGGGTCAGAATAAGTCTGGACAGTCTGGACAAACTGGATGATGCTACGGCAGTAGTTAAACGGAAAAAATATTTATCTGAATTAAAGGAAATTGAACAGGATATTCGTGAGATTTCCCATGATTTGAATAAGGAAAAATCAGATGTGATTAATAATTTTGTAGCCATAATGGATGAATTATTAGATAATCAGCGGGAAAAATTTGATTCGGAGTTAATTTCAAATATTGATTCAAGTATTAAATGGGAATTAATTGCCAACTCAATTAAGATTAATTTGTACAGAATAGTTCAGGAAGCATTGCAAAATTGTAATAAATACGCGAATGCTAAAACTGTAAAAGTAGAATTTAAAAACGAAGTCGATTATTTGTTTTTAATAATAAGCGATGATGGAGTTGGTTTTAATATAAACAGGATTAAAAAAGGAATAGGGTTACAAAATATTTTTTACAGAACAAAAGAATGCAATGGGGTTATTGATATGAGATCCCATAAAGGAGATGGAACAATAATAGAAATCAGAGTCCCGATTGATCAAAAAATAAAGCTGAAAAATAATGACAATTGATAAAAATTCAGAAACAATTAAAAAATATATATTAATAGTTGATGATCATCCATTTATTATTGAGGGTTATAAAAATGCTATTACGCGCTATAAATCTGACCAGTATGAGTTTTCTATAGCTCAGGCCAAAGATTGTCAGTCTGCGTATAAAATTATTATGAATCCGGAGTCTCCCGCTTTTGATATTGCTTTTTTGGATATAAGTATGCCGGCATATGAGGAAAAAGAAATTTTTTCCGGCGAGGATCTGGCAAAATTAATTATGGAACATATACCAAATTGTAAAATAATACTGCTTACAATGTATACAGAATTACTGAAGATAAAAACAATCATTCGTACGATAAATCCAAACGGATTAATTATTAAAAACGATCTGACTTTTGATGAATTGCTTTTGGCTTTTGATAAGGTAATTAAAAATAAAAAATATTACAGCCAGTCTGTTGAAAAAATGATCACTGAATCTGCTTTTAATTCAATTGAAATAGATGAATTTGATAAACAAATCCTTTTCCATTTATCCAAAGGAACAAAAACAGAAGATATTCCACATTACATTCCGATCTCCTTAATTGCGATTGAAAGACGAAAAACAAACATGAAGGAATTGCTTAAAATAACCTCCGGATCTGATGAGGAATTGTTTAAAGAAGCCAAAATTAGAGGATTGTTCTAAATATAAATCAAACAAAAAAGTGACATCAATTTGTCACTTTTTTGTTATGTGATAAATCTTTATTCAGTTAAAGCATCCCAACCCCGGGCTTTTAAAGGGATCTTTGTATTTGCACGGGTTACCAAATGAATTCCTTCATTTTCTTCGGCCATATGACCAATAATCGTAAAATTTGGATTTCCTTTTATCTTATCAAAATCATTAATGTCAATAGTAAATAACAATTCATAATCTTCACCGCCATTAATTGCAACAGTTGTACTGTCAATATTGAATTCTTCGCAAGTCGAAATAAACTGTGGGTCTAAAGGAAGTTTGTCTTCATATAAATTACAACCCACTTTTGATTGTTTGCACAAATGAATAATTTCTGATGATAATCCGTCAGAAATATCAATCATCGATGTTGGCTTTATTTCAAGAGCGTGTAATAAAGTACGAACATCTTTTCGTGCTTCAGGTTTTAACTGACGCTCAATCAAATACGTGTAAAGGTCTAAATCTGGCTGACTATTTGGATTTACCTGAAAAACCTGTTTTTCGCGTTCTAAAACCTGTAATCCCATATAAGCGGCACCAATATCCCCCGTTACAACAAGTAAATCTGTTTGTTTAGCACCGTTTCTGTATACGATTTCATCTTCATCGGCTTCACCAATCGCTGTTATGCTTATAATTAATCCTTTTTGTGATGAGGTTGTATCGCCGCCAATAACATCTACTTTATATTCATTTGCAGCAAGTGTAATTCCTTCAAATAATTCTTCTAAAGCCTCCAGCGGAAAACGATTAGAAACTGCCACAGAAACTGTTATTTGCGTTGGTCTGGCATTCATGGCACAAATATCAGACACGTTTACTACAACTGCTTTGTACCCTAAATGTTTTAATGGCATATAAGCCAAATCAAAATGCACGCCTTCGATTAATAAATCGGTAGAAACAATTACTTTTTTATCTTTAAAATCAAGAACCGCCGCATCATCGCCTATGCTTTTTAATGTAGATTCCTGAGTTACATCAAATTTTTTGGTTAAATGTTCAATTAAGCCAAATTCACCTAACTGCGCTATACTGGTCCGTTGCGGATTTTTATCTTCGATCATTTTTTCTAAGTTCCAATGTTTGTATGCTGCAAAGGTACAAAGTTGCAAAGGTTTTGTCTAATTTAAATCACAATCAGTTCTGTTTTGAAATTGCCGGTTTATTAAAATCAATATTTTTTTCCGATCTTTAAGATTAATAAAACATAAAATATGAAATCATTTGATATAGTTACACTAACTGTAAATCCTTCTGTAGATAAAAGCACGCATTTTTCAGGTTTAATTGCTGAACAAAAAATAAGATGCGCAGCACCACAATTTGACGCAGGCGGAGGTGGAATAAATGTTTCTAAAGCAATCTCCCGCTTACGCGGAAGTTCACTGGCAGTTTTTACATCCGGCGGACCTGTTGGTGAAATGCTGAAAGATTTAGTTAAGAAAGAATCGGTAGATTTTGAAGCAATTGAAACTGAAACCGCAACAAGAGAAAATTTTATTGCTGTGGACGATAATACTAATTCGCAATATCGTTTTGGATTTTCCGGAGATGTTTTATCTGATTTGGAAATTGAAAAGCTTTTAGAAACGATTTCGAATTTAAAACCAAAATATTTGGTAGCAAGCGGAAGCTTAAATGAAGGTTTAGCGTCTGATTTTTATCAGAAAATAGCAGTAATAACGAAGGCATCAAATTCAAAATTAATTGTAGATACTTCCGGAGAGGCCTTAAAAAAGGTTCTGGAGACCGGAGTTTATCTGATAAAACCAAATGTGGGCGAACTCGCAAAACTTATTGGGGTTGAACGTCTGGAAATGGAAGAAGTAAATGAGGCTGCCAAAAAAATCATTTCAAATGGCGGAGCAGAAATTGTTGTAGTTTCACTAGGGCCGCAAGGAGCAGTTTTGGTCACAAAAGATGCGTATGAATATGTTCCCGCTCCCAATGTTGCTAAAAAGAGTACTGTTGGGGCAGGAGACAGTATGGTTGGCGGAATGGTTTGGGCATTGTCTCAAAATAAAAGCCTGAAAGAAGTGATTCGTTGGGGCGTTGCCTGCGGATCAGCAGCAACAATGAATGAAGGAACACAATTGTTTAAATTTGAAGATGCTAACAGGCTGTTTGAATGGTTGAAAAACAAATAAATATCTATTTTATTCAGTACTTAACCTGACAGGTTTTAAAACCTGTCGGGTTTAATTTATAAAGGAAATAAAAATTTTTTTCCTGCTGACAAACTGTTGTCACCGACCCTTAATAATTTTGAAGTATTAAATAATTAAAACTTTAAAATTATGAAAACATTAGCAGCACAAGTAATTACTCCGGAAGATTTATTGAAACACTGGCAAGGTCACCGCGCTTTAACCCGTCGTGTAATTGAAGCTTTTCCTGAAAAAGATTTTTTTGAATTCTCGATAGCAGGAATGCGTTCTTTTGCGAAACTGACTGATGAACTTTTGGCAATAGCAGTTCCGGGCCTTAAAGGAATTGTAAATAAAGAAGTTAAGCCTTTTACCGAAGAAGAAACAGAACAATTAATTTTTAAAGCGCAGTATCTGGAAAAATGGGATGAAGCAACTGCAGAAATTAATCAGTATTGGCAAAAACTATCTATTGAAGATTTCAATGAAACGTTTAATCTTTTTGGTCAATACGAATTTCCGGTTATTCAGAATATCCTTTATTTTATCGAAAACGAAGTACATCATCGTGGTCAGGGATATGTGTATTTAAGAGCCTTAGGAATTGAACCTCCTTTTTTCTGGGAAAGAGAATAGCAAAAAAATCTGCAGCAATCTTTTTTAAATAATTCAAAAATTAAACAATATGAGCTTAAAAAAAATAATGACTAATTATGCCAATTATAATTTATGGGTTAACCAGCAATTTGTCAATTGGCTTTCTGAAAAATCAGACGAATTACTGTTTGAGGAAGTTCCGTCAAGTTATTCTGGTATTGCTAAAACGCTGAACCATATTTGGGAAACAGAAGAATATTGGTATTCGGTAATTTCAGAAACACCACTATTTGAAAAGAAAGAAAATGTTGATTTAAATAAAAATGAAATATTTGAAAGATTATTGCAAAGCTCTGCAAAATTAGCTTCTTATATAAATTCATTGTCTGAGGAACAATTATCTAAAGAAATTAAAATAGAGAACCCATGGTTTCAGTGTGAACTTCCTCTTAGCGACTATTTACTGCAGGTTATAAATCACGGAACTTACCACAGAGGGCAAATTGTTACCATTGGTCGAAATATTGGTATTACCGATGCATCAAATACGGATTATAATTTCTATAATGTTGTAAAAGGACAGTAATAATTATTTTTCAAAAAACGAAGTCAAAACTCCTGAGATGAATTTCATTTTAGGAGTTTTTTAATAACCTTGCCCTATTTATTTCCAGTAATTCCAAAGTCCTTTTTTTGAGCTCTTCCGGCTCCAGAATGGTCGCATAATCCCCAAACATTAAAAACCAACGCGGAAAACCGCTTTCGATATCGCGTGACATAAAAGTCATTTCTATTTTGTCGCCCACTTCTTTTTCAGAAACAAAACCGTGATATTTTCTTTCATGGGATAAATATCCGGCAATTTTCTTTTCGATCAAAATTCGAACTTTTGTAGTAGTAATAGCTTCAGGTTTTTTTAAATAGGTTTCTAAAGAATCGTGTTCAATCGTAAAATCATTTTCTGTTTTTTTAATTTCCTGAATTCTATCCGTTCTAAATTGGCGATAATCTTTACGCAAATGGCAATATCCCAAAAAATACCAATTATTATGATCATGAAAAACCCCAACAGGCTCAATATTTCTTTGTGTTGTTTCGTCTTTGTCAAAAGTTTTGTACGATAGCAAAATTTGCTTTTTCTCGGCTATACCCTCAAAGAGAACAGCCAAAGTATTGGGTGAATTATCATTAAACATAGGTTCTGCAGTTTGCATGACAACTCTCGATTCAATATTTGAAAGCCAGTCTTTATCAGTACTTCTCAAAACCGATTTCAATTTATACATTGCTGAAGCGTAATAACTTCCTAAAGAAGGATCGGTAAATTTTTGCATCAGTTTTTCGGCCGCAATAAAACTGCTTACTTCTTCGCGTGTAAACATAACCGGCGGAAGTCTGTAGCCTTCCATCAGCGCATAACCAACTCCGGCCTCACTGTAAATTGGAACTCCGGATGCTTCCAAAGTTCGGATATCCCGATAAATAGTTCTTAAACTAACTTCAAAACGATCAGCCAATTCCTGGGCTTTTACAATTTTTTTAGATTGTAATTGAATCAGGATGGCGACAATTCGGTCAAATCGTTTTGGGGTTTCGTCCATTTTGAAGGCTTTTTTTCAAAGATAGTACTTTATCATAAAAGCCGAAAAACAATATTTTTTTGCATCTTTACAACTGCAGTTTACGTTACAAACAAATCAATAATTAAATCAGTAAAATGACGATTCCATTTGAACCTGTTCTTTTTGGTTATGAAATCAATATTCATTTGATTTTAGAATATTCGGCTTTCTTTTTAGGATATCGTTATTATGCTTTTTTACGAAAAAGAACTTCCGATAACATTGTATCCATGAATCGGTTATCCATTATTTTGGGAGCGGCTATCGGAGCTTTACTGGGATCCCGATTAGTGGGTTTTTTAGAAAATCCTGTTTTGCCATCGGATTTACCTGCACTATTACATCTTTTCAATACCAAAACCATTATGGGCGGATTATTTGGCGGACTTCTGGGTGTTGAATTGGCTAAAAAATGGATAGGCGAAAAGCAATCCTCAGGCGATTTGTTTACATTTCCCATTATTTTAGGAATTTTTATTGGCAGGATTGGTTGTTTTTTGTCAGGAATAAACGAATTTACTTACGGAAAAGAAACTTCTTTTTTTCTGGGAATGAACCTTGGAGATAATCTCAAACGTCATCCTGTTGCTTTGTACGAATTAATTTTCCTCGTTGTATTATTCTTTGTTTTATGGAAATTAAAAAACAAAAATTTACAGAGCGGATTGATTTTCCAGTATTTTATGATTGCCTACTTTGCTTTTCGTTTTTGTATAGAATTTATAAAACCCAATAATTTCTTTTTAGCCGGATTAAGTTCTATTCAGATTTTATGCTTAATTTGTATGCTTTATTATCACAAAACAATTTTAAATTTAGTAAAAAATGCCGGTTAGAAAATACACCTATTATGATTTTACTTTAAGCCTTTGTCCGGAATGCCTGAAGCGGATTGATGCCAAAATTGTTTTTGAAAATGATAATGTCTACATGCTCAAAAGATGTCCGGAACACGGGAATTCAAAAGTGCTCATTGCAGATGATATTCCGTATTATAAAAATATTCGAAATTACAATAAACCTTCCGAAACACCTTATACCTTCAATACCAAAACGCATTATGGCTGTCCGTATGACTGCGGCTTATGTCCGGATCACGAACAACATTCCTGTTTGACTGTAGTGGAAGTTACCGACAGATGCAATCTGACTTGTCCAACCTGTTACGCCGGTTCATCGCCTTCTTATGGAAGACACCGAACTTTGGAGGAAGTGAAAACCATGCTGGATACCATAGTTTTAAATGAAAAAGAACCGGACGTTGTGCAGATTAGTGGAGGGGAACCAACAATTCATCCGCAATTTTTTGAGATTTTGGATTATGCAAAAACACTTCCGATACGACATCTGATGCTGAATACCAATGGAATCAAGATTGCTAAAGACAAGGAATTTGCCAGACAGCTGAAAGCCTATTCTCCTGATTTTGAAATCTATCTGCAGTTTGATTCTTTTGAAAATAGTGTGCTGCAGGAATTACGTGGTGCCGATTTGAGCGAAATAAGAATGCAGGCTCTGGAAAATTTAAACGAATTGAATTTATCTACAACCCTGGTGATTACACTTCAAAAAGGGCTGAATGATAACGAAATAGGAAAAATAATTGATTTTGCACTGAAACAAAAATGTGTCAGGGGCGTTACATTTCAGCCCACGCAAATTGCAGGAAGGCTGGAGAATTTTAATCCGGAAACGGACAGAATGACCTTAACGGAAGTGAGAAGAAAAATTTTAGAACAAACTTCAATTTTCAATTCAGATGATTTGCTTCCTGTTCCCTGCAATCCTGATGCTTTGGTAATGGGGTATGCCTTGAAATTAGGCGATGAGGTTTTTCCGTTAACGCGCTATATCAATCCCAATGATTTATTGGACAACAGTAAAAACACGATTATTTACGAACAGGACGAAGTGCTTCACGGCAAAATGATTGAACTGTTCAGCACCGGAAATTCCGTAGAAGTGGCGCAGGAGAATTTAAAATCGATTTTGTGCTGCCTTCCCAATATTGACGCTCCGGATTTAGGCTATGATAATTTGTTCAGAATCATTATCATGCAATTTATAGATGCCTATAATTTTGATGTAAGGGCAATCAAGAAATCATGTGTTCATATTGTCAATAAAGACAATAAAATCATTCCGTTCGAAACAATGAACTTGTTTTACAGAGATGATAAAATAGAAAGATTAGAAGAATTAAGAAGTAAAATGGAAAGTATATGACAGCATTAGAAGTAGGGAATTTAGATGGACTGGTAACGATCTTGGTTTTAATAATGGTTGGTCCGCCATTTTTATTCTCGATAATAGGATTCTCAGTAAGAAAAAATCATCCAAAAACAGCAAAAGTTTTGTTTATTCTGTCAGCAGTTTATTTACTTGTAGGATTAGGGATTTGTGGGAGTTTGATGGCTTAGGGAAGAAATTTATTAAACAAAAAACCCAACAATTTTCGTCATTGGGTTAGTCTATATTCCTGACTCTTTATTCTATCTTCTAAAACACTAGTCGTTAAGTTTTAAAACAGCCATAAACGCTTCTTGCGGAATCTCAACATTTCCAACCTGTCTCATACGCTTTTTACCTTTTTTCTGTTTTTCCAGCAATTTACGTTTACGTGAAATATCTCCACCATAACATTTTGCGGTAACGTCTTTACGATGGGCTTTGATGGTTTCACGAGAGATTACTTTTACTCCAATTGCGGCCTGAATTGGAATATCAAACTGCTGACGTGGAATTAATTCTTTCAATTTCTCACACATTTTTTTACCAATATGATAGGCATTGTCTACGTGGATCAAAGAAGATAAAGCATCTACAATTGTAGCATTTAATAAAATATCTACTTTTACTAAGTTCGAAGTTCGCATTCCAATTGGTGCATAATCAAACGAAGCATATCCTTTTGAAACTGTTTTTAAACGATCGTAAAAATCGAATACAATTTCAGCCAGAGGCATATCAAAAGTCAATTCTACTCTTTCAGTAGTTAAATAGGTTTGGTTGGTAATCAATCCGCGTTTTTCAATACACAATGACATAACATTGCCCACAAAATCAGATTTAGTAATGATAGTAGCCTTGATATAAGGTTCTTCTACGTGATCTAATTTTGATGGTTCCGGCAAATCTGAAGGGTTGTTCACCACAAATCCTGTCGTAGGATCTTTTTTGGTATACGCCAGGTATGAAACGTTGGGAACAGTAGTAATTACAGTCATATTAAATTCACGTTCCAGTCTTTCCTGTATAATCTCCATATGCAACATTCCTAAGAAGCCGCAACGGAAACCAAATCCTAAAGCAGCTGAACTTTCTGGTAAAAACACCAATGAAGCATCGTTCAGTTGTAGTTTTTCCATAGAGTTACGCAACTCTTCATAATCTTCAGTATCTACAGGATAAATTCCGGCAAAAACCATTGGTTTTACGTCTTCAAAACCGGTAATCATATTGGTAGTCGGCGTTTTGGCATCAGTCAGAGTATCACCAACTTTTACTTCTTTCGCTTCTTTAATTCCTGAAATTAAATACCCAACATCACCTGCCGAAATAACATTTTTAGGAACCTGGTTTAATTTTAATGTACCAATTTCATCCGCAAAATATTCATTTCCTGTAGCCATGAATTTAATTTTTTGCCCTTTTTTTATCTGCCCGTTTTTTACACGGAAAATAACCTCAATTCCACGAAACGGATTGTAATGTGAATCGAAAATCAGAGCTTGTAATGGCTCATCAACATTTCCTGTTGGGGGAGGTATTTTTTCGATAATGGCAGCCAAAATATTTTCAACACCAAAACCAGTTTTTCCGGAAGCATGAATAATATCTTCTAATTTACATCCAAGTAAATCGATAATATCATCACTAACCTCTTCAGGATTAGCACTTGGTAAATCTACTTTATTCAAAACCGGAATAATTTCCAGGTCATTTTCTAAAGCCAGGTATAAATTAGAAATTGTTTGTGCCTGAATACTTTGTGCAGCATCAACAATCAAAAGTGCACCTTCACAAGCGGCAATTGATCGGGAAACCTCGTATGAGAAATCAACGTGACCGGGAGTGTCAATTAAATTTAAAATATATTCTTCTCCTTTATAAGTATATTCCATTTGAATGGCGTGACTTTTAATGGTGATTCCACGCTCGCGTTCCAGATCCATGTTGTCAAGCAATTGTGCTTTTTCTTCGCGGGCTGTAACGGTTTGTGTAGCGCCCAATAATCGGTCAGCAAGTGTACTTTTACCGTGGTCAATGTGTGCAATAATGCAAAAGTTACGTATCTTCTTCATTTTATGATATCAATTCTCTGTACGAGTTTAAGTAATTTTTGGGTATGAATCTGCGCTAGAGCAATTGCTGTAGAGCATGTTATTAAGGCGCAAAGATAGCGCAAAGTTTTGGATTCTGGAATGAAGATGTTTGATTGTTAAATTGGCAATTTAAAATCATTTTTCAAAATTCAAAATTAAATCCTTTTTCGGTCAGTTTCTTGTAGATTTCAGGATCAAATTTGTATAATTTAGCGGCTCTGTGTGAAACGTCCTGTTGCTTTTCATCGAGCGCAACCAGCAATTTCATGTGCAGAATTTTTCGACGAAAATTTGATTTGTCCAATTCGATTCCTAAAATTTCTTCATATAAGTGCATCAATTGCAAAAGTGTGAATTTTTCAGGCAACAGATTAAATCCAATTGGAGCCTGACGAACCCGATTGCGTAATTGCATCAGACTAAAGTTTAATATTTCATTATGGTCGAAAATTAAATCCGGTATTTGATTGATTTTATACCATTTTGCTTCCCTCAGAGTAAAGCCGGCTTTTATATTATAATCCTCCCGGTTTACCAATGTGTAATAGCCAATAGTTACAACCCTTTTATCAGTCACACGTTTAGGATCGGTAAAGGCTTTCAACTGCTCCAGATAAATATTATCCAGACTGGTAAGTTCATACAATATGCGCTGGGCAGCATCATCGGCGCTTTCTTCTTTTTGCAGCCAGCCTCCAAGAAGCCCCCATTTTCCTACACTTTCCCCCTCAGCATGTTGTACTAAAAGGATTTCAAGGCTTTCTTTGTTAAATCCAAATATAACACAGTCGATTGTGATTCCGTCTATAGCTGTTTTTTGAACAGCCGGGGAGGTTTTGTTATTTGTTTCTGAGGTATTTTTGGAAGATAAAAATGTCATTTTTTATTTTTATTCATGAATTTAAAATTCAAAATTGAATCCCTTTTCGGTAAGCTTAGTGTAAATTTCCGGATCGAATTTGTATAATTTAGCAGCTCTGTGTGAAACATCCTGTTGTTTTTCGTCAAGTGCTACCAGTAATTTCATATGAAGAATTTTTCGTCTGAAATTAGACTTGTCCATTTCAATTCCTAAAATTTCTTCATATAAATGCATCAATTGTAATAATGTGAATTTTTCTGGTAAGAGGTTAAATCCAATAGGAGCCTGACGAACTCTGCTTCGAAGATGTTTTAAACTATAAGTAAGAATTTCGTTATGATCGTAAATTAAGCCCGGAATACTGTTTATTTTGTACCATTTTGCATCGGAGGCTGTAAAACCCGCTTTAATATTATAATCTTCTCTTTTTATCAGAGCATAATAACCAATAGTAATAACACGTCTAAGTGGAAAACGATCCGGATCTCCAAACGCTTTAAGCTGCTCTAAATAGATATGATCTAAAGCCGTTAGTTCATTTAATATTCGGTGTGCAGCATCGTCTGTGCTTTCTTTCTTATTGATCCATCCTCCGGGAAGCCCCCATTTTCCTTTGCTGATCCCTTCCCCATGCTGCACTAAAAGCACTTCTAAACTCCCCTTGTCAAAACCAAATATGACACAATCAATAGTTATGGCATTCATAGCTGAATGTTCATTTTTTACAATGCTATCCTCGTCGACATTTTTAACCATAACCTTAAAGTTTAGACAAATTAAATAAATAATATGTTTAGTTACGGTTAATTTACCTGTATATTTTTTAGTTAAATGTTTGAAAGATAATATTATTCATTCTTTTTCTTAAGAAATTAATGATTTTTAAGTATAAATTTTAATTGTTTACTAATAAATTCTTAAATCACTATTTTTTTAATATCTTTTATTTAATAAAATCTCTTTCTGTTACAAAATCGATAAAAATACACCGTTAATAATTTCAATAGCAAATAAATATATTTAAAATTTTGTTAATACGGAAAAAATATAGTATACTTGTAGTCAAATTAACCATAAGATAAGTTCTGTTTGACTATAAGTTGGAAATAATACTATTTTTTAAAATAATGAAAAAAATAGAAATGTTTTTTTCTTTTAAGAATAAGGAGATTTAGGCTAACAGCATCTTAATGTATTAGTGTTTTTTTAGAAGTCCTGTCAATAGGGTGGGATTGTTTAGTGTAATGAACCTGAAATTAAAAAAGATATTTTTAAAAAAGGCCTTAGCAAAAAATCACCAGTAAAAACAAAACTTCCATCTTAATAGTGGCTGACAAGAATTATTTTGAATATAAATCAATTTAGATTAAAGATTACTAACAATAAATTTAAACCAAATTATTAATTATTATGAAAAGAAAATATTGTACTAAAACAACAAAGCTCCAGTTTTGTATGGTGCTGTTGCTTAGCATATTTACGATGCAATCTGGTTTTGCCCAAGAGCAATCCCAATTTGTAAGTGGAAATGTGAAATCGGCAGAAGACGGAATGGGAGTTCCTGGTGCCACTGTTGCAATTGAAGGAACTAGAACAGGAACATCAACAGATTTTGATGGAAATTTTAAATTAGAAGCAAAAACAGGTAGCGTAATTGTAATCAGTTTTATGGGTTTTAAAACCGAACGTATAACTGTTGGAACTCAAAAGACGATTAATGTTACGTTGCAAACCGAATCAGCTGAGCTTAAAGAAGTCGTGGTTATTGGTTATGGTACGCAAAAAAGAACAACTGTAACAAGTGCTATTACACAGGTTACCGGTGAAAATCTTGCCAAAACAAATACTATAAATGCGCTTCAGGGACTGCAAGGACAGGCAGCCGGGCTTCAAATCACATCTACTTCAGGGCAGCCGGGAGAGGGTTTAAATGTTGTAATAAGAGGTTTGGGAACTACAGGGGGCAGCAGTCCTCTTTATGTAGTTGACGGCATACTAACCGGAGATATTACTTACTTGAACAATTCTGATATTGAATCAATTTCTGTTTTAAAAGATGCTGCTTCATCAGCTATTTATGGTTCACAAGCTGCGAATGGGGTTATTTTAGTGACAACAAAGAAAGGGAAACGAGGTTCTCCGGGACGAATTACTTTTGATCAGTATTATGGAGTGCAATCAGTGGCCAGAAAAGTGGATCTATTAGATGCTACAGAATATGGTATTATTTTAAATGAAGCAGCAGTAAACTCTGGTAAAAACCCTTATTTTACTAATGCTCAGATTGCTTCATTAGGAAAAGGAACTAATTGGATGGATAAAATGCTGACGGATAATGCAGCTACAAAAAACTTCTCGTTTGGTGCATCCGGAGGTTCAGATACCTCTGTTTATTCTACCTCATTGGCTTATTTAGGGCAGGAAGGAGTTGTTGGAGGTGCAGGTTTATCCAACTACGAGCGTTATAATTTCAGATTCAATTCAGAACATAAATTATACAAAGATGTTCTTACTTTCGGTCAGAACTTAAGTTTTGCTTACATCAATAAAAATGGAATTGGAGTAGGAAATCAATACAACAATTCTTTAAGAAGTGCTTTTCAGGTATCACCATTATTGCCGATGTACGATGCAAATGGTAATTATTATGATAGTACCCAAAATAGTGAACCTTGGCTGGCAGGTCAGGCAAATCCTTATGCAATGATGGATTATAACAATCAAAATGAAAGTAATAATCAAAAGTTATTAGGAAATGTTTATTTACAAGTTGAGCCTATAAAAAACTTAACATTTAAGACGACTTTAGGACTTGATTATTATGTTTCTGAAGGTCATTCTTATAAACCTGTATATCATTTGTCAACCTATGCAAATAATGATTTTGATCAGGTGAATCAAAACATGAGCAAAAACAGAAGCATTACCTGGGATAATTTACTGGGGTATAAATTTAATGTAGCTGAGAATCATCATTTTGAGGCCATGGCGGGAACATCCTATATTAATTACGCTGGAACTTCTGTAGAAGCAAACAATGCGGATTCTATTTTTAATGATTTAGAACATGCCTGGATAGATAATACGACTAATAAAGACGGAGCCAAAATAACAATCAAGGGACAAAAAGAGGAGAATATATTGATGTCTTATTTTGGAAGATTAAACTACAATTTTAAAGAAACCTATTTGTTTAACGCAACACTTAGAGGAGATGGTTCATCAAAATTTTCTCCAGGAAATCAATGGAGTTATTTTCCATCATTATCTGCAGGTTGGGTTGCTTCAAATGAAACATTTTTGAAAGATTCACAGGCGATAAATTTTCTTAAATTAAGAGCCAGCTGGGGTCAGGTAGGTAATCAAAGAGTTGGTTCGTTTCAATATTTAGCGGTAATGAAATCAAATAACACAAATTATATTTTTGGTAATACCGAAGGCGTTCTTACTCCGGGAGCTTATCCGGAAAGGTACTCAAATCCTGATTTGAAATGGGAAACTTCAGAGCAAATAAATCTTGGTTTGGATGCCAGATTTTTAAATAATGCATTAGGTGTTACTTTTGATGTGTATCAGAAAACAAATAAAGACTGGTTAATTCTAGCGCCTGTTTTAGCGACTGCAGGTGCTGAACCTCCATATATAAATGGTGGAGATGTTGTTAATAAAGGGGTAGAGTTAAGCCTTAATTATCAAAACAAAATTGGAGATTTTAATTATAGTGTGAGTGCAAACGGTGCTTATAATAAGAATACTGTCGGTCAAATACCTAGTGAGGGAGGTATTATTCACGGATTGAGCAATGAATTATATGATAATGCCGGTGAGTTTTACAGAGCTCAAAATGGATTTCCTTTGGGATATTTCTGGGGATATAAAACAGGTGGTGTTTTTCAGACTCAGGAACAAATTAATAACTATAAATCGGCTAACGGTGTAATATTACAGCCAGGTGCAGCTCCGGGAGATTTAATTTACCAAAATGTAAACGGAGATGACAAAATAGATGCTTATGATAAAACAAGCATCGGAAATCCTAATCCGGACTTTACTTTTGGTTTTTCTTTATCAGCTAATTATAAAGCTTTTGATTTTTCATTGATGGCAAATGGTGTGGCTGGAAACCAAATCGTACAATCATACAGAAACCAATCGGGAGCTTACGGAAACTATACCTCAGCTATATTAAGCCGTTGGCATGGTGAAGGTTCTTCTAACACTATGCCCAGAGTAACTGAAGACAATAGAAACTTTACACAATTTTCTGATCTATATGTTCAGGATGGTGATTTCTTAAGAATTAATACGGTTACATTAGGATTTGACCTGGCGAAAATAAATAAATCTAATACATTCTTTGCAAGCCAGTTCAGACTTTACTTTTCAGTATTAAATCTTTACACTTTTACAAAATACGACGGTATGGATCCTGAAATTGGATTTGGTTCTTCAAATGATGACCAAAAATTTTCATCTGGTGTTGATGTAGGATACTATCCAAGACCAAGAACATATATGTTGGGATTAAATGTTAAACTTTAATAAATAAAACAATGAAAAATACCTATTTATATATTTTCTGTTTGGCTTTATTGTCTCTGGGTTCTTGTAGTTTAGAAACAGAGCCACTAACACAACAAACAGACACAAATTTTTACAAAACTACAGATGATGCTTATACAGCATTAGTAGGTTGTTATGATGGTTTACAAGTTGCTACCGGTGCTGGTGGTATGGGAATTCCTGTGATAAGCGAAGTAATGTCTGATGACTGTTTTGGAGGCACTGGTGCTTCAGATGGTTACGGTTTTGCAGCTATTGATGAATTTGATATTAGCCGCTCTCCCTCAGATGTAGATTTACTTAATAATAATTGGAAAGCGTATTATAAAGCACTTTATCGTTGTAATGTTTTCTTGTTAAAGATGGATCAGATTGACTGGAAAGGAGATACTGCCTTAAGAAACACTTACGAATCTGAAACTAAATTTATCAGAGCTTATTTGTATTTTGAAATGGTGCGTTTGTGGGGTAATATTCCATTAATAACAGTTCCTACTACTGAAAATGTTCCACAGGCAGCCCCGGAAGATGTTTATAAAGTAATAGCTGAAGATTTAGTATTTGCAGCAGACAATTTGACGACAGGAGCATACAATTCTGTACCAGGTGGAAGAATCACCAAATGGGCTGCAAAATCTTTATTAGGTCGTGTTTATTTGTATTACACCGGATATTATGGAAAAACTGATTTGGCTGGTGTAGTAACAAAAGCACAGGCTTTAGGTCATTTAGAAGATGTTATTTCAGGTAGTGGTCATGGTTTAGTTGATGATTTTTCTACTTTATGGCCGGCAGCTTCAGTTGATGAGTATGCAGGGGAAAGTAATAGGGAAATAGTATTTTCGATAAAGTATACTTATACTAGTGATTATCAAGGAAATACTGACGGAAACCATTGGCTGGTAATGTTTGGAATGAGAGAGTTTTCATCTTATCCTTATGGACGCGGATGGGGAGTTACAGTTAACTCAAAATTGTGGAATGCTTATAATGCCAACGATACAAGACGTGTAGCTACTATGATTGGAATTGATGAAGAAAATATAGCATTCACCAAAATAGATAATCAAAGGGAATATACAGGTTATTATAACAAAAAATACTCGCCAATGGTGGATAAAGACGGAAAAGATCTTCCTCTTGTTTTAGGTAGCCAGTTTTGGGATATAAGCCAGTTTCAGGATTATGTAGTACTAAGATACGCAGATGTTTTGTTGATGGCTGCTGAATTAGGAAGTGGAAGTGCTCAATCTTATTTTGACCAAGTGAGACAAAGAGCGTATAAAGAGAATTTTACACCTTTGGCAGTAAATCAGGATAATATTTTGAACGAAAGACATTTGGAGTTTGCCCTTGAAGGAGTAAGATATTGGGATTTATTGCGTCAGGGAATTGGTAAAGCTTCTTCAACTATTGCCGAAACTACAACATTGTTAAGCGGCGGAGTCGCTACTGCAAAAACAATTTCAGCTGCTAAAATTCAGGAGACAAAAGGGTTGCAACAAATTCCTAATACTCAGATTACGTTGTCAGGAAATGTTTTAAAACAAAATGCCGGTTGGTAATTTTAAACTAAAAATGAAACAAAATGAAAAATATTAAATTATTAATTGCAACATTTTTGATGTCAGTAACATTATCGCTACTGTCATCCTGTTCGCCTGAAACTTATTCTTTGGAAGGGCCGACTAATAAATCGGATATAGATTTTGAAATTACTCAGGATTTAGCAGCTGATCCGGGTGGAAATACTGTCATAATGAAAAATAAAACCAAAGGAGTTGTACTTACTTGGGATTATGGTACAGGAAAATCAAACAAAGCTACCGAAACAGTAAAGTATGCTTTTAAAGGGACCTATACGATAAAAATATCTGCAGTTACTGGCGGAGGTATTGTTGAGTTGGATCCAGTAACTATTACGGTTTCAGATGATAACTTAAACTATGTAAATGACCCTCTTTGGACTGCTTTATCTGGTGGGGTAGGGAAATCAAAAACATGGTACTTGGATTTAAATGCAGACGGAGTTTCAAAATATTTTGCAGGTCCAGTAGCATTTTCTGGAAATAAACTGGGATGGAAAAAAGAATGTACCGGTGATAGTGCTTTGTGTTGGATATGGGAGCCAGACTGGCAAGGTAATCAATGGATAACAGCTGCCGGAGATTATGGTTCAATGACATTTAGTTTAGACGGAGGGCCATTTGTAACAGTAAATCATGCATTAACAACTACAAGAGGTATAGAAAACGGAACTTATTTTCTTGATGCAACAAACCATGCGTTAACCATGACAAATGCAGCAATTTTACAAAGCGCCAGTGCTGCCAGTGATGTTGCTGATTGGTCTAATTATAAAATTATTAACTTAACAGAGGACGCAATGCAAATTGCTGTTCGTCACAAGAGTAAAGAAGAATTTATGATTTTTAATTTTATATCAAAAGAATATAGTGACAACTGGGTTCCAAAAAATTGATTTAGATGGAGTAACTTTGAGTGATTTGATCTCGGGTTACTGCTACGAAAATATGGGATAAGAGAAAGGCAGTCCTTTCAATTGGACAGATCTGCAGTGGAATTCATAAATCCTTTGAATTCTGTTGCAGATTATTCCGATTGGGGCATCACATTTAATCAGGCTACGAAGAGGCAAGTACTTAGTTCTGAAAACACTGTCTTATCAATAATTAATTTAAAGAGAGTTTTTTGAGATCCCTTTAATAGAAAAAGAAAAAATGAAATATTTGAACTTTTTAAAAACACTTACTATTTTTGGATTTATTGCAATTTTTGGTTGCAATAAAGAAAATACTGAAACTTTTTCTTCTAGAAAAGTTGCCTTTAATTCAGATTGGAGTTTTCATTTAAACGATAGCATTGCAGACAAAGACACCATTGGAACTTCTACCCAATGGAGAACTTTAAACGTTCCTCATGATTGGAGCATCGAAGGAAAGTTTGACGAAAAAAGTCCTGCCGGATATGGAGGCGGAGCACTTAACGGAGGTTTAGGCTGGTACAAAAAAACATTTAAAGTCGCTGCAGAAGACAGCACAAAAATCACTTCAATTACTTTTGATGGCGTTTACAAAGACAGCGAAGTCTGGATAAATGGCCATTATTTAGGAAAACGCCCAAACGGCTATATTGGTTTTCAATATAATATGTCACCCTACTTAAATTACGGAGACAAAAACAACGAAATAATTGTAAAGGTTGACAATTCAAAACAACCCAATTCACGTTGGTATTCAGGATCAGGAATTTTTAGAAATGTCTGGTTAGAAACCACAGATAAATTACACGTTGCACAATGGGGAACTTATGTGACAACGCCAAAAGTTACTGCCGAAAAAGCTTCGGTACAATTTGAAACTACAATTCAGAATCAAAATTCAGCTTCAAAAAAAGCTACTGTAACTACTACTATTTTTAAAGAAGAGACTAAAGTAACATCAGTTACTCAAAATATAACGATTGGTGCAAATGCTAATCAAACAATCAAGCAAAATACAGAAGTTGACACTCCAATTTTATGGTCGGTTGAAAAACCGGAATTATATACAGCCGTTACCGAAATTACTGTTGATGATCAAATTGTAGATCAATACAAAACCAATTTCGGAATCAGGGATTTTAAATTTGATCTTGATAAAGGTTTCATTTTAAACGGGAAACAAGTAAAAATAAAAGGGGTTTGTTTGCATCACGATTTAGGTCCGTTAGGTGCAGCAATCAATACACGTGCAATCGAACGTCAGTTAGAAATCCTCAAAGAAATGGGCGTAAACGGAATCAGGACTTCTCATAATCCGCCCGCTCCGGAACTTCTCGATCTTTGCGATAAAATGGGTTTCATTGTCATGGATGAAGCTTTCGATATGTGGAAACAAACCAAAACCAAATACGATTACGGAAACGATTGGGACAAATGGCACAAGAAAGATTTAATTGATCAATTATTACGTGACCGAAATCATCCAAGTATTTTTGTGTGGAGTATTGGAAATGAAATCCCGGAACAATGGAATGAAACAGGTGTTGAAATTGCTAAAGAATTAGCAGCGATCACACGTCAGTACGATAAAACACGTCCGCTTACCGCAGCGATGAATCCACCGGTGAATATGAATATTGACGAAGTAACTTTACAATTCGAAAAAAAGAATGTTCATTTTAATGCGATTGCAAAATCGGGTGTTTTAGATCTTATCGGATATAATTATGCGCATCAGACTTACGAACATCATCAAAAAAACTTCCCAAACACACCATTTATTGCAACTGAAACGACTTCTGGTTTGCAGACAAGAGGATATTACGATGCGGTTTCAGATACCATAAAAAAATGGCCGGTAAGATGGGATCTTAAATTTACAGAAGGAAATCCAGGCAATACTGTTTCAGCTTACGATCAGGTGCAGACACCATGGGGTTCAACACACGAAGCAACATGGAAAGTGATTAAAAAACATGATTTCCTTTCCGGAATGTACATCTGGACAGGTTTTGATTACATCGGAGAACCAACTCCTTATGAGTGGCCGTCGATTAGTTCGTATTTCGGAATTGTAGATTTAGCCGGTTTCCCGAAAGATGTGTATTATATGTATCAAAGTGAATGGACAGATAAAACAGTTTTACATGTTTTTCCGCATTGGAACTGGAAAGCGGGTCAAACCGTAGATGTTTGGGCATACTATAATAAAGCAGATGAGGTTGAACTTTTCCTAAACGGAAAATCAGTAGGAATTCGCAGTAAAAAAGGAGATGATTTACACGTAATGTGGAGAATTCCTTTTCAGGCCGGAACACTAAAAGCCGTTTCCCGTAAAAACGGAAAAACAGTTCTGGAAACTGAAATTAAAACAGCTGGAAGTCCATCAAATTTAAAATTGACAGCGGACAGAAGCACTATTGAAGCTGATGGAAATGACTTGTCATTTGTAACGGTTGATATTTTAGATTCAAATGGAGTTTTAGCTCCAAATGCCAATAATGAAATCAATTTTTCATTAAAAGGAAATGGCAAAATTGTAGGCGTTTGCAGCGGAGATCCGGTAAGTCACGAGTCATATAAAGGATCAAAACATACAGCCCTTAACGGAAAATGTCTGGTAGTTGTTCAATCGGGGAATAAAACCGGAAGACTGGAATTAACTGCAAAGGCAAACGGATTAAAACAGGCCACAATTGTGATTACTACAGAATAATAAGTTACCGTTCCTGCAAGTTTTCAAAAGCTTGCAGGATTTAAATAACATTTTGAATAAATTAAACCAATGAAAAACACACAACTAACCACTTTGTTTTCAATCTTCATGTTTGGATTTCTTGTGATGCCAAAAGCGTCCGCACAAATTCAAAATGCTGATGTTTTGAATGCTCCTATAGACATAAGCAAGGACTTTCAAAATTACCTAAACACGTTTTATTTCGCAGACGAATTAACAAAATTTGACCCTGCTACAGGAAAAGGAACAATAAAATATCTGAGGTACAATTATAAAACACGTCAGGCTTTCAACAATATGATGATGAAGCCAGACACCATTGCAGCAAATGAATTTCCTACTACAGAATATGAAGTTTCACCATTATTGCCTTTTGAAATTCAGTTTATTTCAGACAGGACAATCCGAATCAAAACGACTTCCGGACCACAATTTCGTCCGCAAAAGGAATCCTTAATGTTGGTTGATGGAGTGGCACCAAATCATCCTGAATTATGGAAATATTCTAAAATTGAAGGCGGTCATAAATATACCAGTAAACACGGAGTTGTAGAGATTTTATCTAAACCGTGGCACGTCAAAATTTATGATGAAAAAGGAAAATTGCTAACCAGTACACTTCACGATTCCGATTTCAAAAACACCTATACACCAACACTTCCGTTTTCGTATGTTCGTAGAAACAGTGATTATTCCAGAAGTATGGGTGCAGCTTTCAGTTTAGAACCGGACGAAAAAATATTTGGTTGTGGAGAATCATTTACACAATTCAATAAGCGCGGGCAAAAAGTTGTTTTATGGACAGATGATGCTAATGGTATTCAGAATGAAACCATGTACAAGCCTATTCCGTTTTACATGAGCAGCCGTGGTTATGGCGTTTTTATGCACCATTCTACACCCATTACAGTTGATTTTGGGAAATATTACGCAAGTGCCAACGAAATGTATATTGGAGATGATGAAGCTGATTTGTTTTTCTTTATAGGAGAACCAAAAGACGTTCTGGATCAATATACAGATTTAACCGGAAAAGCTGCAATGCCGCCACTTTGGTCTTTTGGTTTCTGGATGAGCCGAATTACGTATTTCTCTGAAAAAGAAGGCCGTGAAGTAGCTAAGAATTTACGTAAGTATAAAATCCCGACTGATGTAATTCATTTTGATACGGGTTGGTTTGATGTTGATTGGAGAAACAATTACGAATTTGCAAAAGCTCGTTTTGGCGATCCTGTTAAAATGATGGCTGATATGAAAGACGATGGTTTTCAGGTTTGTTTATGGCAATTGCCTTATTTTTCACCTAAAAATACATTGTTCAATGAAATCATGGATAAAAACTTAGCGGTAAGAGACAGAAAAGGAAATCTTCCGTACGAAGATGCAGTTCTGGATTTCTCAAATCCGGAAACCGTAACATGGTACCAGGGTAAGTTGAAACATTTATTAGATCAGGGTGTTGCTGTTTTTAAAGTTGATTTTGGAGAAGCAGCTCCAGCAGACGGAATTTACCATTCAGGACGTACCGGTTTTTATGAACACAATTTATATCCGTTAAGATACAATAAAGCAGTAGCGGAAATAACTCAAAAAGAAAAAGGATATACTCTAATCTGGGCCAGAAGTACCTGGGCAGGATCGCAGCGTTACCCTTTGCATTGGGGTGGTGATGCCGAAACTACAAATGGGGCAATGTCTGCAGAATTACGTGGTGGATTATCATTAGGATTAAGCGGATTCAGTTTCTGGAGTCATGATGTAGGTGGATTTGTAACCAAATCGCCAGAAGATTTATATCGTAGATGGACACCATTTGGAATGTTAACCTCTCACGTGAGAAGTCATGGAGAACCGCCAACAGAACCTTGGTTGTACAGCAAAGAATTTTTGGATTCGTTTAGAAAAGCAGACAACATGCGTTATGAATTAATGCCATATATTTATGCTCAGGCCAAGGAAAGTTCTGAAAAAGGATTACCAATGTTGCGTGCTTTGTTTGTAGAACATCCAAAAGATGCAGGATCCTGGTTGGTTGATAATGAATATTTATTTGGATCAAGTATGTTGGTTGCTCCTTTGTTTGAAGAAGTAACGGAGAGAGATGTTTACCTTCCGGCAGGAACATGGATTGATTATCAAACTAAAAAAGTATACGAAGGTGGATGGCATAAAATCAAAGCAGGTGATATTCCAATTGTAGTTCTGGTTAGGGATGGTTCAGCGATTCCACATATTGCATTGGCACAATCTACAAAAGATATGGACTGGAGCAAATTGACCCTAAAAGTATTCGCAAGCGGAAAAACTACTTCGGCGAAAGCCAAAGTGTTTTTACCAAACGGTGATGCTGTTCAGGAAATTACAGTTACTAAAAATGGGAATAACATAGAAGTTGCCCCAAATGCTTTAAGTACAAAAACCACTTTTAAAACGGAATGGACAAAATAAAAAAAATGAGGCACAAATTAAAAGAATTATTCCTCTCGCAGATTTAGCAGATCATGCAGATTTTTAACCTTTTACAATCAGTTATAAATACACTGAAAAAAAGAATTAAAAAAAATAAAATCTGTTCAATCTGCCAAATCTGCGAGAGAAGAAATAAAAAATCCTTTTTAATTCTTTTAATCTGTGGCAAAAAATATAATTCCAAAAACATGAAAAACTATCTAATTCTCCCAGCTGTATTGTTTTCAATAACATTTGGCTATAGTCAGAAAAATAAAAATGCTTACGAATTGGCTTCTCCAAACGGGAAGAATAAAGTCAAATTCGAATTAGTAAAAAATGCACCTAAATATGCTGTTTCACACGGAAAAACCGAAGTGATTACGCCATCAGATATGGGTTTTTTACTAAAAGGGAATGAGGATTTAAGCACCAATTTCGAAATCAAAAATGTAAAAACTACCTCTTTCGATGAAACTTGGGAACAGGTTTGGGGTGAAAAGAAAAACATCAGAAACAACTACAATCAATTGGTAGTTGAGTTGCAGCAAAAAGGGAAAAACAAACGTAAACTGGAGATTCAGTTTCGTGCTTTTGATGATGGAGTAGCTTTTAGATATGTATATCCAAAACAAAATGTAAAAGACAGTATTTTCATTATGGATGAAAAAACGACTTTTAACTTGAAAGAAGATGGAAAAGCCTGGTGGATTCCGGCTTACCGTGAAAATCGATACGAGTATTTATATGAGAATTCTCCGGTAAGCACTTTAGATACCGTTCACACCCCTTTGACAATTGAAAGCAAAAGCGGACTGAAACTGAGTTTTCACGAAGCCAATCTGATTGATTTTGCAAGTATGACTTTGGTTAATACAACAGGAACGCAACTTAAACCCGATTTAGTGCCATGGGCAGATGGAGTGAAGGTTCGCGTAAAAGATACATTTACGTCTTCCTGGAGAACCATTCAGATTGGAGAAACTGCAGGTGATTTAATTGATTCGTATTTAGTTTTAAATTTGAATGAACCGAATAAATTAGGAAATCCATCGTATGTAAAACCGTATAAATATTTCGGAATTTGGTGGGGAATGCACATTGGGAAATATACTTTTTGGGAAAGCGACAAACAAGGAGCTACGACTAAAAATGCTGAAGAATATATTGATTTTACTGCCAAAGAAGGTTTTCATCACTTATTGATTGAAGGCTGGAATAAAGGCTGGACTCCAGCCTGGTATGAAAATCACATGCACATGTTCAGCTTTACTAAAAGTGCTGATAATTTCGATTTGGAAAAAGTGGTTGAATATGGTAATAAAAAAGGCGTAGAACTTATTGGATACCACGAAACAGGTTCCAATTTAATTAATTATTTAAAACAAATTGATGAAGGTTTTGCTTTATACAAAAAATTAGGCATTCATACCGTGAAAATTGGTCACGTAGGTTCTAAGCTAAATATGAAAGAATGGCATCACGGTCAGTTTGGTGTCAATTACTTCAGATACGTGCTGGAAAAAGCTGCCGAATATGACTTGGCTGTTTTCTATCATGAACCAATAAAAGATACGGGAGAACGCAGAACCTATCCGAATATGTTGGCTAGAGAAGCAGCCCGCGGTCAGGAATACAATGCTTGGAGCGAAGGAAATCCACCAAATCATGCCGTTATTTTACCATTTACAAGAATGTTGTCCGGTCCTATGGAATATACGCCGGGAGTTTTAGATGTTGAAATCAAACAAGGTTATCCCGGAAAAAGAATTCACGGAACAACAGCACAGCAATTAGCTATGTATGTAACGTTTTATTCACCAATTCAAATGTTAGCCGATCTTCCTGAAAATTATAAAGGAGTTCCTGCTTTTCAATTCCTAAAAGATGTCCCTACCGATTGGGAAGATACCAAAGTGCTGAATGCTGAAATTGGAGAATATTTGACTACAGTTCGTAAAGATCAAAATAGTGCTGACTGGTATTTAGGATCAATGACTAATGAAAAGGCTCGTGATGTAGAAGTTTCACTATCATTTTTAGACGCAAATGCTACTTACGAAGCTCAGATTTATGCTGACGCCGAAGGTACGGATGAAACACACAATCCAACAGCAGTAGCGATTTCTAAGAAAACCGTTAAAGCTTCAGATTCATTAAAATTACATTTAGGCGGAGCAGGCGGAACAGCAATCCGTTTTAGAAAACTATAATTATAGACATTTCAAACCCGACAGGTTTTTAAAACCTGTCGGGTTTACTCGCGTTTACTTACATACCAATTAGATTTCAAAAAATAACTTTATAAAAATTTCAACCCTGGGTTTAATAACCACAATTTTTTAAATGAAAAACCTCAAGTTACATATCATTTTTCTTTTGTCGGTCAATTTGGTGTTGTCGCAGCAAAAACAATATCCTTTTCAGGATTCTAAACTAGATACTGAAAAGCGTATTGACAATTTGTTATCGTTGATGACACTTGATGAAAAAATTTCAGCGTTAAGCACCAATCCATCGGTTACAAGATTAGGGGTTAAAGGTACAGGTCATGTTGAAGGATTACATGGATTAGCTTTGGGCGGGCCAGGAGAATGGGGCGGAAAAAACAAACCACCATTACCTACAACAACTTTTCCTCAGTCTTATGGTTTAGGAGAAACCTGGGACACAGATTTGATTCAGAAAGTAGCTCAGGTTGAAGGTTATGAAACACGTTATGCTTTTCAGAAATATAATAGGGGAGGCTTAGTAGTTCGTGCCCCAAATGCTGATATTGCAAGGGATCCACGTTGGGGACGTACGGAAGAAAGTTATGGCGAAGATGCTTTTTTTAACGGAACAATGACGGTTGCTTTTGTAAAAGGGTTGCAAGGGAATCATCCAAATTATTGGCAAATAGCTTCGCTGATGAAACACTTTTTAGCGAATAGCAATGAAGACGGAAGGACCTACACATCATCTGATTTTGATGAAAGATTGTGGAGAGAATATTATGCCCTGCCTTTTCAAATGGGCGTTGTCGAAGGAGGATCCCGTGCTTATATGGCCGCTTATAATAAAGTAAACGGAATTCCGGCAATGGTACATCCGATGCTGAAAAACATTACCCAAAAAGAGTGGGGACAAAACGGAATTATCTGTACGGATGGAGGCGCATTCAAATTATTGCTTTCTGATCATAAATATTATGCGGATAAATATCTTGGAGCCGCAGCTACGGTAAAAGCCGGAATAAATCAGTTTTTGGACGAATATACTGAGGCAGTTTACGGGGCAATAGCTCTTGGTTATTTAAAAGAAAAGGATATTGACGCTGTGATTCGGGGGAATTACAGAGTGATGATTCAGCTTGGAATGTTAGATGTCTCAGATGAAAATCCGTATGCTAAAATTGGAACAGAAAAAGATACCCTTGATCCCTGGAAAACCGAAGAGCATAAAAAAATAGCTTTAGAGGCCACTCAAAAATCTATTGTTTTACTTAAAAATGATTCGAAAAAACTATTGCCTTTACAAAAAGATAAACTAAAAACAATTGCTGTAATCGGTTCACGGGCAGATGAGGTTCTTTTGGATTGGTATAGTGGAACACCACCTTATGTTATTACTCCTTTGCAGGGAATAAAAAACAAACTGGGTAATAAAGTAGAGATTCTGTACGCTAAAAACAACACTGACGGTAAAGCGGCTGAAATTGCTAAAAAAGCGGATGCTGTGATTGTAATTGTTGGTAATCATCCGGTATGTAATGCTGGTTGGGCGAATTGCCCTGTTCCAAGCGAAGGCAAAGAAGCCGTTGATCGTCAATCATTGACATTAGAACAAGAAGATCTGATAAAAGTGGTTTATCAGGCAAATCCAAAAACCATAGTAGCTTTGATTAGCAGTTTTCCGTATGCGATAAATTGGACACAAGAACATGTCCCGGCAATCGTACACATGACGCAAAACAGTCAGGAAACGGGAACTGCTTTGGCTGATGTTTTGTTTGGAGATTATAATCCGGCGGGGCGTTTAACACAAACCTGGGTAAAAGATATTACCGATTTGCCGGACTTTTTAGATTACAATATCCGAAATGGAAGAACATATCAATATTTCAAAGGAAAACCTTTATATGCTTTTGGTCACGGATTAAGTTATAGCACTTTTAAATACAATTCGATTGAAACAAATTCAGAAGCAATCTCTAAAAATGGAGAAATAAAAGTAGTGGTTTCAATTACCAATACAGGAGATAAAGACGGAGATGAAGTGGTACAATTATATGTAAAACAATTGCAATCTAAGATAGAACGTCCTGAAAAAGAATTAAAATCTTTTCAAAGAGTATTTTTTAAAGCAGGAGAAACCAAGTATGTCACTTTGATTGTAAAAGCCAAAGATTTACAATTTTGGAATACATCAAAACAGCAATTTGAGTTAGAAAATAATACAATCGAAATTCAGGTTGGCAGTGCTTCAGACACCATTCTTTTAACTAAAAAAATAGCCGTAAAATAACATTATAATGAAAAGAAATATAATACTATTAGTCGTTTTATTAAATCTAACCAATGGTGCATTGTTTGGACAAAGTGCTATTTCTGAAAGTGCATCAACTGATAGAATTATAAAAGCCGATTACAACAAAACCGCCGGAAAATTAAACACCATGTTCAAAGAATGCATTGGTGCCGGAAGAGCAAACGAAGGATTACGCGCTGATTGGCAACAGCAATTGGCAATGACAAAACAAGAATGTGATTTTAAATACATCAGAATGCACGGTTTACTGTCTGATGATATGGCCGTTTACAGAGAAGATGCAAAAGGAAATCCGGAATACAATTACCAGTATATTGATGTCTTGTATGACTATATTCTGAGCATCAAAATGAAGCCTTTTGTAGAACTGGGTTTTATGCCATCTGCATTGGCGAGTGGGCCAGAAACTATTTTCTGGTGGAAAGGAAATGTAACCCCTCCAAAAGATTATAAAAAATGGGAAGATTTAATTCGAAACTTAACACAGCATTTCAAGGAACGTTATGGAGACGAAGAAGTAAAAACATGGTATTTCGAGGTTTGGAACGAACCTAATTTAACACCGGGTTTCTGGACAGGGACGCAAGAGGAATATTTTAAATTATATGAATACGCAGCACGCGGAATTAAAAGTGTAAATCCTGCCTATAAAGTAGGTGGGCCTGCAACAGCCGGTGCGGGATGGGTTCCGGAAACTATTGAATTTGCAACAAAAAATAATGTACCCCTAGATTTTATTTCGACACATACTTATGGAGTTAAACAAGGATTTCTGGATGAATTTGGAACCACAGGAACAGTTTTAAACAAAGAAGAATCAAGTATAAGTGGCGATGTAATAAAATCACGTAAACAAATTTCAAATTCGGCTAAGCCAAATTTAGAATTACATTACACCGAATGGAGTAGCTCCTACACTCCGGCAGATCCTATTCATGACAGTTATCATTCGGCTGCGTACATTCTCCAAAAATTAAAACAAGTGGGCGATGCAGCGAACTCCATGTCGTATTGGGTTTTTACCGATATTTTTGAAGAACCGGGACCTAGGTTTACGCCTTTCCATGGAGGATTCGGATTATTAAATACGCAGGGGATTAAAAAACCGGCATATTTCTCTTATTCTTTCCTGAACAAATTAGGAGAAACAGAACTTCAGAACAAAGACACTTCGTCGTGGGCAACAAAAAATTCAAAAGGAGATATTCAGTTGTTGTTTTGGGATTTTACTAATACACATCCCGGGGATTCTGTTAACAATCAATCCTATTACATAAAGGATTTACCATCTAAACCAAAAGGAAGCGTAAAAATTGAAATATCAGGACTTCAAAAAGGAAAATATATTTTAGAAATATATAAAACAGGATACAAAAGCAATGATGCTTTTACCGATTATCTGGCAATGGGAAAACCAAATCAGCTAACAAAGCAAGAAGTCAGTACGCTTAAGGAAAAAAATAATGGAGCTGTAATGGCAACAGAAAAAGTAACTATTAATGCAACAGGAATTTACAGTAAAGATTTCAAGATAAATGAGAATGATGTTGTCCTGTTGAATCTGATAAAACAATAATCGAATATAAACATAAAACAAAAACCAAAAATAAATTTAAACTACGATCTAAGATTTTAGTGAGGATGAAAATTTTAAATCTAAAAACGAACTATCTATGAAAAACAAAATTTTACACTTGTCAGTTGCATTTGCTTTTGTGGCGTTTGCTTCTTGTAAAAATAACGAACAAACTTCTGATTCTGATTCGGCTCAAAAAGACGAATATGTAGGCAAAGAAATAGGTTCAGAATTTGATGCTGAAATTGATAAACTGGTTGCTCAAATGACACTTGAAGAAAAAATAGGCATGTTGCATGGCAACAGTATGTTTACTTCTGGTGGCGTAAAACGTTTAGGAATCCCGGAATTAAAAATGGCCGATGGCCCTTTAGGAGTTCGTGAGGAAATTTCCCGTGACAACTGGGCTCCGGCAGGTTTAACGAATGATTTTGCTACGTATTATCCGGCTGCCGGAGCTTTGGCTGCTACTTTTAATCAGGAAATGGCTTATATGTTTGGAAATAGTGTGGGGCAGGAATTGCGTGCCAGGGATAAAGACATGTTGCTTTCTCCAGCCATCAATATTGTGAGAACACCGCTCGGGGGAAGAACATATGAATACATGACCGAAGACCCGTTTTTGAATAAAAAAATGGCGGTTCCTATGGTTGTGGGTTTACAGGACAATGATGTTATGGCCTGTGTAAAACACTTTGCGGCCAATAATCAGGAAACCAATCGTGATTTTGTAGATGTTCAGATTGACGAGCGTACCCTTCGTGAAATTTATTTACCTGCATTTGAAGCATCTATAAAAGAGGCTCATGTATATAGTGTAATGGGCGCGTACAACAAATTCAGAGGAGAATATTTATGTGAGAATGATTATATGCTGAATAAAATCCTTCGTGATGAATGGGGATTCAAAGGGGTTGTAGTTTCAGACTGGGCTGCAGTGCATTCAACAGTAAAATCTTTAAAAAGCGGATTGGATATCGAAATGGGGACTCCGAAACCTTTCAATGAATTTTTCCTTGCCGATAAATTAATTGCTGCCGCTAAAAATAAAGAAATCTCAGAAGCAGAAATTGATATTCATGTAAAAAGAATTTTACGCACTTTATTCCAGGTAAAAGCGATGGGAGGCAAAGACCGTGTAAAAGGAAGTCTTGCAACTGAGGCACATTATCAGGATGCCTATAAAATTGCAGCAGAAGCAGTAGTTTTATTGAAAAACGAAAACAATGCGTTACCATTGAAATTGGATGGAGTTAAATCTGTTGCTGTAATTGGAAACAATGCCACTAAGAAAAATGCTTTAGGCGGATTTGGTGCCGGAGTAAAAACAAAAAGAGAAGTTACGCCTTTAGACGGTTTAAAAAACAGATTGCCAAAGTCAATCCAGATCAATTATGCTGAAGGATATTTAGAGCGTTATGATGAAAAAAATAAAGGTAATTTAGGAAATATTACATCTAATGGTCCGGTAACAATTGATCAATTAGATCCGGCTAAATTGCAAGAAGCGATTGATGTGGCTAAAAACTCTGATGTAGCCATTATTTTTGCAGGTTCTAACCGTGATTATGAAACTGAAGCTTCTGACAGAAGGGATTTGCATTTACCATTCGGGCAAGAAGAATTAATTCAAAAAGTACTGGCCGTTAATCCAAGAACTATTGTGGTTATGGTAGCGGGAGCTCCTTTTGATATTGATGCAGTTAGCAAAAAAACATCGGCTTTGGTATGGACATGGTTTAATGGTTCTGAAGGAGGAAATGCATTGGCAGACGTACTGTTAGGAAAAGTAAATCCATCAGGAAAATTACCTTGGACAATGCCTAAGAAGTTAATGGATTCTCCAGCGCATGCTACTAATAGTTTTCCTGGAGATAAAGCTGTAAAATATGAAGAAGGAATTTTGGTTGGATACCGTTGGTTTGATACTAAGAAAATAACTCCTTTATACGCTTTCGGATATGGATTATCCTATACCACTTTTACTATTGATAATGCTAAAGCTGATAAAACAGAGTATGCTGCAGATGAAACAATCTCAGTTTCTGTTGACGTGAAAAACACCGGAAAAACAGATGGTAAAGAAGTGGTTCAGCTGTACGTTTCAAAATCAGATTCAAAAGTTACCCGTGCTGAAAAAGAATTAAAAGGGTTCAAAAAAGTATTGGTAAAATCAGGAGATTCAAATACCGTGACAATTAAAGTTCCTGTAAAAGAATTAGCATACTACGATGTCGCAGCTAAAAAATGGATAGTGGAACCAGGAAAATATACTTTGAAATTAGGAAACTCGTCAAGGGATATTAAGAAAGAAATTGTTGTAACAATCAAGTAAAAATAGGTTTTGAATTAATTGTGGGTCCTATAATTTAAATTATAACAGAAAACTCGATGAAATTATATCAAAATGCATTTAGTGTTTTTAAGTAATGAGGACTATAATTAATTGTAAAAATAGAAGAATGAAAAATCAAATAAAAAGTTACTTGTTAAGTATCCTTTTCTGCTTTTCTTTAAGTCTTTGGGCTAGTTCTGATAAGGAAGAAAAAAAAGAAGAAAAGATTGCAGTGGAAGATTTATATCCAAGCTACAATACAAATCCAATTCCTGCAGATGTATCAGGAATGGGGAGTACTGCCACACAATTAGCAGCAAAAATAAGATTAGGCTGGAATATAGGCAATACACTTGAAGCAACAGACGGAGAAACGGCCTGGGGAAATCCAAAAATTACAAAAACATTGATTGACGCCGTAAAAGCAAACGGTTTTAATGCCATTCGAATTCCATGTTCATGGAATCAATACTTAGAAAATTCGGCTACAGCTAAAATTAAAACAGACTGGCTAAACAGAGTCAAAGAAGTCGTGCAGTATTGTGTTGACAACGATATGTATGTGGTTGTAAACGTTCATTGGGACGATGGCTGGCTTGAAAACAACATTACCGAAGCCAAAAAAGTAGAAAACAACGCCAAACAAAAAGCTTTTTGGGAACAAATCGCAACTCATTTACGTGGTTTTGACGAACATTTACTTTTTGCAGGAGCAAATGAACCAGCAGTTGAAGATGCAGCACAAATGGTAGTGTTAACTTCCTATTACCAAACTTTTATTGATGCTGTTCGTTCTACCGGAGGAAAAAATGCTTATCGTGTTTTAGTAGTTCAGGGACCAACAACAGATATCGAAAAAACGAATAAATTAATGACCACTTTACCAACAGATAAAACTGCAAGCCGTCTGATGGTTGAAGTGCATTACTATGCGCCGTGGAATTTTGGAGGTTTAACCAAAGATGAAACCTGGGGTAAAATGTTCTATTACTGGGGAGCAAATTACCATTCGGCAACAGATACCAAAAGAAATGCAAGTTGGGGAGAAGAAGCTGATTTAGAAAAAAACTTCAAATCAATGAAAATGCAATTTGTCGATAAAGGAATTCCGGTTCTTTTAGGAGAATTTGGCGCCATTAGAAGAACAACTTTAACTGGAGAAGCCTTAACTTTACATCTCGCTTCAAGAGCCTATTATTTAAAAACAGTGGTAAAACAAGCCAAAGCTAATGGTTTATTACCTTTTTATTGGGATGAAGGAAGTACCGGAAATAATGGTTTCGGAATCTTCAAAAGAAGCGATAATACTGTTTTTGATACTCAGGTATTAAATGCATTGCTTGAAGGATTGCAGTAAAAAAATGGCTTTAAATCCTATAAGTGATATAAGAAATTTTAAGTTTTAGCTTAGTTGCGAACTAAATTCTACTTATATCACTTATATGGTTTTAACTAATTAATTAGAATAAAATGAAAAAATATATAATCTTTTTTTTATTGATAATGAGCGTGTTATTGCATGCTAATGTCAAAATGCCTTTGTTGTTTTCTGATGGCATGGTTTTACAACGCAACAAATCGATTCCAGTTTGGGGTTGGGCTGATGCCAATGAAAAAATCACCATTCATTTTAATAAACAAACCAAAACCATTCAAGCCGATAAAAACGGAAAATGGATGGTAAAATTAGATGCGGAAAAAGCGGGCGGACCTTTTGAATTAATCGTTACAGGAAAAAACAAAATCACCATTAAAAATGTTTTGGTTGGTGAAGTCTGGATTTGCAGCGGTCAATCTAATATGGAATTTCAGGTATCAAAAACAATGAATGCTAAAGATGAAATTGCTGATTCAAATTATCCGATGATTCGTCATTTTGGCATTGCGCAGGATTTAAGCGGAACTCCAAAAGACGATTTGAAAAAAGGGAAATGGGAAGTTTCAGGTAAAGAAACCGTTGGTAATTTTACGGCTGTTGGCTATTATTTTGCTAAAAAATTATACACCGAATTAAAAATACCAATTGGAATCATCAACACATCCTGGGGCGGGACCAATGTAGAAACCTGGACAAGCCATGAAGCATTTCAAAATAGTGATGAATTTAAAGCTATGATTGCTGACGTTCCTACAGTAGACATGGAGGGGATTTTCGAAAGTTATAAAAAATCAGTTTTAGGAAATCTCAAAAAAGTTCAGGGTTTTGATGTTTCCATGGAGAACGAAAACCAATTTAAAGAACTCAGTTTTGATGATAAAAACTGGCCGGAAATCAAAATACCTTCACTTTGGGAAAACCAGCAAATAGGAAACATTGATGGTATTGTCTGGATGCGAAAAACAATTGTATTAACAGCCGAACAAGCCAAAAAAGAAGCTGTTTTGCATTTATCTAAAATAGATGATGAAGACCAAACTTTTGTAAACGGAATTCAGGTAGGAACTAATACGATATGGGAAGCGCAAAGAATTTATAAAATTCCGGCAAATGTTTTAAAAGAAGGAACAAACGTAATCGCAGTCAGAATTACAGATTATAGCGGCGGTGGTGGAATTTACGGAGAAGCTGCAGACTTAAAAATTCAGTTCAAAGACAATAATATACCGCTTGAGGGACTTTGGAAATTCAATGTTATTCAGGTAAAAATCGCAGTTTCACCAAATAGTTATCCTTCATTATTGTATAATGCAATGGTAAATCCGCTGGTTCCCTATGCCATTCAGGGCGTTTTATGGTATCAGGGCGAAGCCAATGTTTGGAGAGCCAATCAATACAAAAAAGCGTTTCCGCTCATGATTACAGATTGGCGAACAAAATTTAAGCAGGGCGATTTTCCTTTTTATTTCGTTCAACTCTCAACTTTCGATGAGTTCAAAGGAAACAGTAAAGTCGGAAGCCGATGGGCTGAACTTCGCGAAGCACAATCCGAAACTTTAAAATTGAAAAATACCGGAATGGCGGTAACAACTGATATCGGAAACGCAAAAGATATTCATCCAACCAACAAACAAGATGTTGGACTGCGTCTGGCAGCAATTGCATTGAACAATGTGTATGATAAAAAAAGAATCTTTAGCGGACCAACCTATAAATCTCAGGAAATAAAAGGAAACCAAATCATTCTGACTTTCGATAATATTGGTTCCGGTTTAACGGTTTCAGATAATTCAGAAAACGTAAAAGGTTTTGAAATTGCCGGTGCCGACAAAGTTTTTCATTCTGCGAAAGCGATAATTAAAGGCAATAAAGTAATCGTTTCAAGCGATCAGGTTCAAAATCCAGTAGCCGTTCACTATGGCTGGGCAGACGATGATACAGAAATTAATCTTTTCAATAAAGAAAAATTTCCCGCATCGCCTTTCAGAACGGACAATTGGGAGATGATTACAGCAGGCGAAAAATATAAAGTCAGCAAATAATTTTACTTATGAAAAAAATAATTTTGTTATTCATATTTTCCATGTCGCTTGCAATTAATGCACAGCAACAAAATACTAAAGCAAATAGTGAATCTTATCAAAATCCAATATTTGCAGGTGATTATCCGGATCCATCGATAATCAGAGATGGAGAAGATTACTATATTGTACATTCTTCATTCAATTATTATCCCGGTTTATTAATCTGGACTTCAAAAGATTTAGTAAACTGGAAACCCGTTACACATGCACTTAAAAAAAGTGTAGGATCAGTTTGGGCTCCTGATTTGGTCAAATACAACAATAAATTTTACATCTATTTTCCGGCAAACGAAACTAATTATGTCGTTTGGGCAGATGCTGTAAATGGCCCATGGAGTGATCCTATAGATTTAAAGGTTGGTAATATAGACCCCGGACATTTTGTTGATGATAAAGGCAATCGATTCCTTTATTTCAGTAATGGAGGTTATGTACCATTGTCTAAAGATGGTTTAGCTGCGGTTGGTGATATAAAGCATAGTTATGATGGTTGGAAAATACCAAGAGAATGGTCGATTGAATGTTTTTGTATGGAAGGGCCAAAAGTTTTAAAGTATAAAGATTATTATTATCTAACAGTAGCCGAAGGAGGTACCGCGGGACCGGCAACAAGCCACATGGTAATATCTGCAAGATCAAAGTCGCCTTTGGGACCATGGGAAAATTCTCCATATAATCCAATTATCAGAACAAATGACAGTTCCGAAAAATGGTGGTCAAAAGGTCACGCGACGGTGATTGATGATGTTAAAGGTAATTGGTGGATGGTTTTTCATGGTTATGAAAACGGTTATTACAATATGGGGCGTCAGACCCTTTTGCAACCTGTAGAATGGGCTGCTGATGGCTGGTTTAAAATGAAAGCAGGTACTAAAACAGAAGATGTACTAAAGAAACCCGCAGGCCAATCTGTGAAAAGTAATTTCACCCTTTCTGATACTTTTACAGCTACGAAACTTCAGCCTCAATGGCAGTTTTATGACCAATATGAGGCAGACAGGATTCAATTTTCTAAAAATGGATTAAAAATAAAAGGAAAAGGAAGTAATATTGGTGAAAGTTCCCCATTATTATGTACTCCTTCTGATCATTCTTATTCGGCTGAAGTTGAAATAGAAATTGAGGGTAATGCGTCTGCAGGGCTTATTCTATTTTATGACACCAAAATTTATACAGGTATTGCGGCTGATAAAGAAAATATTTCTGCCATACTAAGAACGTGGCAGTTTCCAACTCAAAAAGGAGTAAATAAAAAGCATTTATTTCTTCGTTTGGAAAAAAAGGAACAACTCGTTAATATGTTTTATAGCATAGACGGGAAAGAATGGTTGAAAATTGAAAATTCTGCAGAAGTATCATCATTCAATCATAATGTATTAAGTGGGTTTATGAGTCTCCGTTTAGGTCTTTCTGCCGTTGGCGAAGGTCAGGTTACGTTCAAAAATTTCATTTACAAAGCAGCTAACTAATTCCTGAAATAATTATATTTAGGACCGAAATTTATGTGCTGCTATTATCAGGGCGTGACCATATTTACAAAAAGGCGCTATTAACAAACCGCTTATTGTGCGCCTTTTTATAAATATGGTCGGGCTATCCGCACTACTTCGGTAGTTAGCTCCTAATCCCTCACGCGGGTGAACGGTAAACAAGAATTTTTTAATATTTAAAACGCTAAGATGAACTCAACTTTTCTAAAAAAACTACTTCTGGTGTTCGTATTTGCATCTTTTTATACAAATGCAACAGCACAATCCACACATGTTCTGTGGTATAATCAGCCAGCCGAATTCTTTGAAGAAAGCCTGGTTTTAGGAAACGGAAAATTAGGCGCAACCGTTTTTGGAGGCGTAAATTCAGATAAAATTCATCTGAACGATATCACACTTTGGTCGGGAGAGCCAGTAAATGTAAATATGAATCCGGAAGCGTACAAAAACATTCCGGCCATTCGCGATGCGCTCAAAAACGAAAACTACAAATTGGCAGAAGAACTGAATAAAAAAGTTCAGGGAAAGAATTCCGAGAAGTTTTTGCCTCTTGGAACAATGGAAATTACGAATTCCAATAAAGGAGAAGTTTCCAATTATTACAGAGAACTTGATATTTCAAAAGCGATTTCAAAAGTTAGTTACGAAATTGACGGCGTAAAATATACCCGCGAATATTTTGTTTCGGCACCAGACCAGATTATAGTGATCAAACTGACCAGCAGTCAAAAAGGCGCTTTAAGTTTTGAGATTAATTCCAGCAGTTTATTAAAATCAAATGTTGTAGTAAAAAACAATGTTTTGTTCATGAACGGAACTGCCCCGATTAATGAAAATCCTGATTATGCAGTTGTACCGGAATTTCTTCTTGAAAAAGAAAGAGGAACACGATTTTCAACCCTGATGAAAATCAAAAATACGGATGGAACAATTATAAGTACAGATAAAACCATAGGATTAAAAAACGGAACCGAAGCCGTAATTTATGTTTCGATTGCGACAAGTTTTAATGGTTTCGATAAAAATCCGGCGACCCAAGGTTTAAATGATGAAAAAATTGTTTCAGAAAATCTGAATAAAGCCTTTTCAAAATCATTCGATAAATTAAAAGAATCCCATACAAAAGATTATCAAAAGTTCTATAATCGTGTCAGTTTGGATTTAGGAAAAACAACCGCTCCGGATTTAGCAACAGATGAACGTTTATTACGATATTCAGAAGGAGAAGAAGATAAAAACTTAGAAATCCTATATTTTAATTACGGACGTTATCTGCTGATCAGCAGTTCAAGAACCTTAGGCGTTCCGGCGAATTTACAAGGTCTTTGGAATCCGCATCTGAATCCGCCATGGAGGAGTAATTATACCATGAATATCAATCTGGAAGAAAATTACTGGCTGGCAGAAAATACCAATCTTTCCGAAATGCATTTGCCGCTTTTGAGCTTTATTAAAAATCTTTCGGTAACGGGAAAAATTAGCGCAAAGACATTTTATGGAATTAATGAAGGCTGGTCTGCTTCTCATAATTCAGACATATGGGCCATGAGCAACCCTGTTGGGCAATTTGGAAAAGAAGACCCGATGTGGGCTTGCTGGAATATGGCAGGCGCCTGGTTAAGTACACATATTTGGGAACATTATGTTTTTACTCAGGACAAAAATTACCTGAAAAATGAAGGTTACCCGCTGATGAAAGGGGCAGCCGAATTTTGTCTGGCCTGGATCGTAACGGATAAAAACGGGAATTTAATTACATCGCCCTCTACCTCTCCTGAAAACCAATATTTAACTCCTGATGGTTTTGTTGGTGCAACGTTTTACGGAGCAACAGCTGATTTGGCCATGATTCGCGAATGTTTCGATAAAACGATTAAAGCATCAAAAGTGCTAAATATTGATGCCGATTTCAGAGTAAAATTAGAAACGGCACTTTCAAAATTTCATCCGTATCAAATTGGAAAAAAAGGAAATTTGCAGGAATGGTATTTCGATTGGGATGATAAAGATCCAAGGCACCGTCATCAGTCACAATTATTCGGATTGTTTCCGGGCGATCATATTACGCCTGAGAAAACGCCGGATTTAGCAGAAGCATCCAGAAAAACACTCGAAATAAAAGGCGATGAAACAACCGGCTGGTCAAAAGGATGGCGTATCAATCTGTGGGCAAGACTTTGGGATGGAAATCGTGCCTATAAAATGTACAGAGAATTACTTCGCTATGTAGATCCTGACGGAAAGAAAACGGAGAAACCAAGAAGAGGCGGAGGAACATATCCTAATTTATTCGACGCCCATCCTCCATTTCAAATTGATGGAAATTTTGGAGGAGCGGCAGCTGTTGCCGAAATGCTGGTTCAGTCTGATGAAAACGAAATCAGGTTATTGCCGGCTTTGCCTGATGCTTGGGAAAGCGGTTCTGTAAAAGGCCTTTGTGCCAGAGGCGGTTTCGAAATTGCTATGGAATGGAATAACAAAGCGATAAAAAAAGTAACGGTGTTCTCTAAAATTGGAGGCAAAACAACGTTAATCAGCGGAGATAAAAAACAAAATATCACGTTAAAAAAAGGACAGAAATTAGAAATAAACTGGTAAGAATTGATAAAACGAATGTATTTCAAACCCGACAAATTTTTTAAGTTTGTCGGGTTTTCTTCGTGCGCCCAGCATGGGCGATAACTCTAGGGTGCAAGTCCCGAACATGCCTTTACAGTGGGAAGTGTTAGCTGAGTGCAAGGGTGTCCATCGCGAGGTGGAATCTGGAGGAAGCAGTAGGCAAACTCTTGACCTGACAAACAGGAAACTATACATAAGGACAGAAATGTTGGATAAAGTTGCAAATTCAAACTAAAGTCCCAAACTGTACGGAAACATTATGATAAATATAGCAAGCCGTTCGAAGAGTTGAGATACCTAAAGGGGAGGTAAAACAAGGTCACTTAGCATCCCTACTGTTGTAGACCGCTTAGTGCAATAAAGTATTGCTCAAATCCTAACACCTATTTACGAACAATAATTCTACTAAAATTGCAAATAGCCAGAGACGTGTGGTGTAGGGGGTACAATATGTGCAAACATTTTCCGTTCCCAATTGTTTCCCACGCCTTATTTTCTTTTAGGAAATGATTGATATTAGGGTTTTCTATTTTACGAATAGTTTTGCTAAAAATTACTCTATTTGCAAAAAAATAATTCTTAAGCTAAAGTTGTCTTTTATTGCAATCTTTTGTTCTTTCTTCTTTATTCAAAGTCCAAATATTAATTGCTGTACCTTCTAATTTATTTTCGGAATTAGGCTGAACTAATTCTATTTCTAAAATACTTTGTGTTGCAATTTTATAATCGGAACTTTCAAGTAAGTAGCCATTTACATAGACATTATTCTTTTTGCTAATTCCAAAAAACTTATTTAGTTCAGACTGTGTTTTAAAAGCAATTTTTTTATTTAAGGTTACAAAGAGAATTCCATTTTGACTTAAGTTATAAAATTTGTGTTCTTTTCGATTTGGTTTATCTTTTAAAACACTCATTTCAATTATCATTGTTTTATTTTTTGCTATAATAGTTTCATTTGCAATAATGTTTTTTTCAATAAGTATTATTGGACAATTATTTTTCGTAGCTGGTAGAGTATTATAATTTTCTTGCGAATATATATTAGAAAAAAAGAAAGTAAAGAGAAGTGCAATTAATGGTTTGTTCATTTCTATGGTTTTTTTAGTTATGCCCTAGTTCCGGTACTACAGCGGGTTTGGGATTAAATTAATCCTATTTTTTGGGATTAGCCAAGTAATCTCAAATACAAAACCAACTTCCCATTAAGCTAATTGCCCTAAATTCGTTTTAGTAGCTGTTAGTGGGTGGTACTTATTTTTCTTCGAACTTATATGGTGAGCTTATAAAGTCCATAATTATTTGAGGATATTTTTCTCCAAGGAAGTCCATTAAGTTTATTGCAAATGGTAGTACTCTATCGTCTTTAATACCATTAGTAATATTGTTCCAAGTTGTTGGGTAATATCTTGAAATTGTTCCAAAAATAAAGGATACGGCAAACATTTTAGAAATATCGTTTAAAAAAATCAAATTTTCAAAAGGAGGGATTACATATGGATCACCAATTACGCCAAATGAACTAACCCATTTTTGAGTTAAGTGTGGTGGTGCAGGACATTCAAATGTTATTTTGGTGGAATTTGAAGTTTTAGTTATTGTTTGATTTTTAAAAAGAATTTCTGGAAAAATTTCATCTACATTTTCTAATCCTTCAATTTCGATTAAAGTTTTATTTTCTATGTGCTTTAATGCTTTCAGTTGTTTTGTTGGAATATCGTTCCCTAACCACGATTCAACAGATTTTTTTAAGTCTGGAAATGAATAAGATAATTCTTTAAAATTAAATTCAAATTCTTCTGTAGGAATAAAATATTCTGAATGCCAGTTAATTGCACTGCTTCCAGCTCGGAAATAAGATATGTTTTTTGTCGAAGAAATTAATTCCCTAAAAGTGCCTGAAGATGTTTTTAGAATAATGTCTTCTAACTTTCCAGAAGCAGAAATATCACTCCAATTTTTAATTTTTAAACCATGTGATGGTATAATATTGTTTTCTCTTGATTTGCTATTTAGAATTAAAATTAAACCTCTACTTAATGCAACTATTCCATAATATTGCAATAATGGTTTTACTGAAATATCCGATTTTTTTGCAGACTCAAAATAACTTCTACCTTGTCTAAATGCAGATGTTATTTCAAAAGCTTTAGATGAATTTAGCTCGTATCCAAACTTTTTTTTAATGTGTCTTTTTACTAAATCTTTGCTTTCAAATTCTCGCAAAAAATGCCAAATATCATTCATAGTATTTTTTTATTTATCCAATTTTGGTTCACTTGTCACTAACGTTTTGCAGCTTGACTAAGTGGCGAATTTAGAGGTATTTACTTTCAATTAAGCACTAATGTTTATTAGAAAACCGAATGTTCAATTTAGTACTGAACCCGCCATTTTGCCAAACTGCTGTTATAGCCAGTAGCTTTTACGTTAATATTTTTTTTATTCTTGTCTGTTCCTTTTTGTCGTCTTTTGGTGGTAAAATTTCAAATTGCACTTTTGTTCCGACTGAAATTTCGGAAATTGAATGATAGTTTGGATTTACCGAAAAATAATATTCTTTTCCATTACTTTTTATGAAGCCAACTTTTCCACGTTCGTTGTCGTGCAATATTCTAACAATTTCGCCTTCAAAGTTTTTGTCTGTCGTTATTTTGTCAGACGTTTTTGTCTGCTGTGGTTTGAAAGTATCCCAATACTTTTGAAGTTCTTTTTTTAATTCTTTTAATTCTGTAAGTGGAACTTCTGTAAACGTAAAACCTCTTAATTCTTCAAATAGCTTTTTAGGTAATTTCCATTCTTCTGATTGTCTAACTAATTTTGAAAGTGTAAAATGCTTGAATGATAAATCTAATTTGTCTTGCTGTTTAAGGATTTTTCCAATCAAGTACAACAAATCAACTTTAAACTCTAAAGGACCAAAATTATTTATTGCATTTATAGCCATTTTAAACGCTAAATCACTGTTTCCTTTTTCAAGATATAATTCAGCTAATTCTTTTTGAATAAACCATTCACGTTTCTTTTTTAGTATTGTTTCAAGTTCTTGAATTGTATCTTCTGTATTACCAAGATTTTTTTTAGCTATTGCAACACGTCTTGAAAACCAGGCATCATTTGAGTAATGGAAATTTTCAATTTTTTCAAGAGCTTCTTTGGATAAATCTAAACATTCTTGCCATTCGCCTATTTTTGTTAATGCTTTTGTTTTGTAAGCATACCAATTCTCAAAATCAGAAGCCAATTCCATATCTTTTAATTGACCTTTTCTTTCGACTTGAATAGTTGAACATTCTTTTGAAAGGTTTTCGTTGCCTATTTTGTTGCAAAACTCATTTACTAATTTCCAATTTGGTGCTGGTTTTTTCTTTTCTGATTTTAAAACAATTGAAAAAAGATTAGATGATAGTGTCTTTGTGAAATCGTTGTTTAGCGAATTTAGAATAGGAATTAAAGTTTCAACATTTACAAGCAATTCACTTTTATCTAAATTGAAATTCTGATTGCCAATTTCTTCATCGTCCTCGTCAAAAAAATCTTCTTCGGTTGCTAAATGTCCATTAATTCCATTTTCAGCTTTATACTTTGCCCAAAGCAACCAACCGTAAGCACTTAAAATTCTTTCTTTTTGGTCAGAATTTATTTCAATACCATAAATGCTCAAAAATTGAAAACCTGCATCTAAATGATTTGCGTGTCTCAAACAAGAAATCATATCAGAAATGATATATAGATTGTTTGCTATTTGCTCTTTTGTGAAACTGTTTTTATTTTCTCTGAAATACGAAAGTGCTTCTGGAAATTTCTTTTCCTTTTTTAAAGTAGCAATTTGTTGGCTAAATTCAAATAAAGTCATAAGCTTACTTTGTTTTAAAGAAGTTCATTGATTTCGTCAACTAAACCAGTTGTTTGATTTCTGTCTATATCAAATCTTGTAAATCTATATTGCCCATTATAGTAAAAGCGATAAACTGCTTTCAAACCATTTTTCTGGAATGTATATACTTCTTGATAGTTGTGATGCTCAATTTTTATAATGCTAATGTTCTTCTCAAACATTTGTCTCTTTCTCAACTCGTAATGTTGCCTTAAAAATTCTTGCTCAAATTCAAATTCTGTTTCTTCTATTTCAACTTCCGCCAATATTATTATTTTGTTTTGTAGTTTAACAAGTTCCGTGTAAACACTCTCTATAAATTCCGTTGAGTTTGCAGGCTTTTGTATGGCTGTAATTTTATTTTGTCCGTTATAAGAGATTTTGAAAATAGCCGTTTCATTTCCTTGAGAAACCGTGTAATGTTCTAAATAACTTGTATGTCGAATGTCGCTGATGTTTACGTTTTCATCTTTTAGGCATTCACTTACTGTTAGATAAATACGTTTTACAAAAGCGTTTTGATTTGAAAAATCAAATGGCAATTCAATTTCTGAAATCTCTGTATTTAGAATAAGAATATCTTCTCGTGGTTGAAAGTTTACGATTTTAGGCGGTTGTAGATTACTCCCAATTGTAAAATGTGGTTCATCAAGTGTATAAAGATTTTCTTTTGCCCTTGTAATTCCTGTGTAAAGCCAACGGAAATAACTTGAATTGAAATAGCCCATTGAAGTTTTGCAATTCAAAAAAGTATTTGCCCATTCTCCGCCTTGTGCTTTGTGGCAAGTAACGGCATAGCCAAATTTTATGCGTAGAGCATTGAAATAAACATCACTTCTTATTGCGTCTCTAAATTCTTTTGTTCCCGATTTTAGTTTGTCATTTCGGATTTTGAAATCAATGTAAAGTGCCTTTAATTCATCTGAACTCAAATCTTTTTGATGTGAGTAAAGCAAGTTTTCTATGATTTTACATTCAATCTGGTGTTTCTTAAAATCTTCATCTGTAAATGTAATTGTAACGTTACGGAAAGTCAGCGGAACGCTGACTTCAATCGTTTCGTTTCTTCTGTTTTTACGTTTTAATTTTATTGTTCGGCTTTCATTTGTTGGCGCTACTTCGTTGACAATTCCAAAATCGCCATTTAAAAGTTCCATTTGCGGATAATTGTAATTATTGCTAACTAAAATTATTTTATCGCTTACTGTTATTGTAATTTGGCTTGGAAAAAAATGATTTCTGACAAAATCGTTATATTCTTTTACTGACGAGTTTGAATATGCAACAATTATTGTTTCCTCGTCAATTGTGTTGTTACAGGCTTCAAGATACTTTGATAATAAGTCTTCGTGTTTCGTTTTGCTTATGTCCTTAAAATTGATTTCAATATCAAGTTGATTGAAGATGTTTGTTTTTAATGCTTGTCGTATTTTGGTTGCATTGTGCAATATTCCGCTTTCGGCTTTTTGCCTTACAACTTCTGTAAGTTCAAATTCACTTGAAACAAGATTGCAGTGTTCCTGCAAATATTTTCCATCAAGTGCTGGCGAAAAGTTCATATTTACAGGTGGTAACTGTGCATTATCTCCAATAAATATTATTTTCTTATTGTGGTCATTATTATCAAAGTTGATATAATTAATCAAGTCTTTGAGTAGGTAACCTGAACCAAATCTAAAAAATTCGCCCTCCGAATAAACATTTGATAGCATTGAAGCCTCATCAACAATGTAGATTGTATTATTCAGATCTTCATTGTGTTTGAGTTCATAGTAAAATTTAAAAGTTTCAGTTCCGTCTTCGTCTTTTACTTTGAACTCTTTTAGGTCTTTACTTGAATAAATCGTTTTATGGATAGTATAAGCTTTACGCTTGGTTTTTTGCGAAATCACTTTTGCAGCTCGTCCTGTTGGTGCCGCTATTCTAAAGCTTCTTTTGGTTTCAGTCAGAAAGTCGGTAAGCCCTTTCATCATAAAAGTTTTACCTGTTCCTGCATAACCTTTCAATAGAAAAGAAGTAGAGTTGTCAGAAAGGAATTTTTCCAACTCGTCAAGAAGCCCATTTTGTCCAGATGTTAAAGTGTATGTTGAAAAAGTGTCTTTTAATGTCATTATTCGGACTGTTGATTTTTAGTAGGGTCGTTGTCTAGCTATTGGCTATAACTTATTCATATGTATGATAAAAATCAAACAAATCCACCCCTTTATTAGTTGGCTTTGTGCCATATAGGCCATTGATTATTATCTAGCTAATATAGAGAAATATTTTACAAATCATGAAACGAGTACAATATCGAAGTTGGCTTGCATAAAAAATCAGGACTCGTTTATAATATGCCTTATTTCAATTTGAAGGGTGCAATAATGTACATTTTAACTTTTTATTAAGGTGTATTGTGTTGTTATTACTAATATACCCCTTTTATTTTACTGTAATACCCCTCTTGTCTTATAGAACGTTACCTAAATTTGTGAACAGTAAATTTTAAAATCTGATTTTGTAAAAATATTTAAATGAAAAAAATTGTATTAGCACTTGCTTTGTTTTTGAGTCTGCAAAATAATTTCGCCCAAAGTAATGAATGGGAAAACCCTCAAATTTTAGACAGAGGAAAAGAAGCGGGCAGGAGCTCCTTTCTCTTATTTGGTAACGAAGCGGAACTGAAAGGCAACAATCCTCAAAAATCAGAATTATATCAAAGTCTAAATGGTAACTGGAAATTCAATATTGTTAAAAATCCATCACAAAGATCAATAGATTTTTACAAAACAGAATGGAATGATAGCGATTGGAAAAACATTCAGGTGCCTTCTAATTGGGAGATACAAGGTTATGATATTCCTATTTATACAAATATTACATATCCATTCCCTAAAAACCCTCCATTCATAGGTGGCGATTATAATCCGGTTGGGAGTTACAGACGTATTTTTACTGTAGCCGATTCCTGGAAAGACAAAGAAATCATACTGCATTTTGGTTCTATTTCAGGTTATGCCAGAGTATTCCTGAATGGAAAAGAAGTAGGTATGACAAAGGCATCTAAAACGCCTGCCGAGTTTAATATTACTTCTTTTTTAAAAAAAGGAGAGAATTTGATTGCAGTGCAGGTATTTCGCTGGCATGACGGGAGTTATTTAGAAGACCAGGATTTTTGGAGATTAAGCGGTATCGAGCGCGATGTTTATTTGCAGGCAATGCCCAAAACTACTATTTGGGATTATTTTGTAAAAAGCGAATTAGACAATCAATACAAAAATGGAATCTTTAATCTGGATGTGACTTTAAAATATTTTGAAAATAATAAAATTAAAAACCCGGTTGTCAAGGTTGAATTGTTTGACAAAGAAGGGAAAGTTGTTTTCTCTGAAAGTAAAAAAGTAAATGCAAAGGAGGAAAAAATCAGTTTTGCAAAAACAATTGACAATGTAAAACAATGGAATGCCGAAACACCAAATTCGTACCGATATACCATTACATTACTGAATGATAAAGGAAAAGTTCTGGAAATTATTTCTAAAAAAACAGGCTTTAGAAAAGTAGAAATAAAAGACGCTCAATTATTTGTTAACGGCAAAGCCGTTTTGGTAAAAGGTGTTAATATTCATGAACATGATGACGTCAAAGGCCATGTTCCTGTTGAAGCGACAACCATGAAAGATCTTCAGTTAATGAAGGAGCATAATATTAATGCGATTAGGATGAGCCATTACCCTCATGATGCCCATATTTATGATTTATGTGATGAATATGGTTTTTATGTTGTTGATGAAGCCAATATCGAAACACACGGAATGGGAGCAGAACTGCAAGGCCGATTTGATAAAACAATACACCCGGCATATTTGCCTGAATGGGCACCAGCGCATTTGGACCGCATCAAAAGAATGTTTGCAATAGATAAAAATCATCCTTCGATTATAATCTGGTCTTTAGGAAATGAATGTGGAAATGGTCCGGTTTTTTATGATGCCTACGATTGGCTAAAACAAACAGATTCAACACGTCCGGTTCAGTTTGAACAGGCAGGAGAGAACAGAAATACAGATATTGTAGCACCTATGTATCCGGGTATTAAAAGCATGAAAGATTACGCAAGTTCTGATAAAAACCGCCCATATATTATGTGTGAATATTCACATGCCATGGGAAACAGTAATGGTAATTTTCAGGAATACTGGGATATCATCAATAGCAGTAAACGCATGCAGGGCGGGTTTATCTGGGACTGGGTTGACCAGGGAATAAAAACTGAGAATGAAAAAGGAGTTACATTTTGGGCTTACGGAGGAGATTTAGGAGGAGAAAAATTGCAAAATGATGAAAACTTCTGTGCTAATGGTTTAGTGAGTGCTAATCGAATTCCGCATCCGGGTCTTTCTGAGGTTAAAAAGGTATATCAAAATATTGAATTTCAGTTTAATAATAAAACTGATTTAGTGGTAACCAATCACTTTAATTTTACCAATCTTTCTAATTACACTTTTAAATGGGAATTGATTAAAAATGGAGAAAAAGTAAAGTCGGGAGAATTTAGTTTAGACGCAAATCCCGAAGAAAGTAAAAAGGTGAATTTAGACTTAGGTTCGATTGATGAGAATTCAGAATATTTTTTAAATGTTTTTGCGGTTTCAAAATACGATGCTCCTTTGGTTGAAAAAGGGCATGAATTTGCCAGAGAGCAATTTGCAATAGGAAAAGGTTCTTATTTTAAAAACAGCAACATTGCAAAAACGAGTTCAAAATTAAAGTATTCAGCGAAAAATAATCTGCTTTCTTTTGAAACAGAAAATAGTACAGGAGAATTTGATTTGCAAAAAGGTGAAATTCTGAAATACATGCTGAAAAATGGAGCAAATACTATTTTTACCAATTTTCCGGAACCTTATTTCTGGCGCGCTCCAACAGATAATGATTTTGGTAACGGGATGCAAAATAAATTAGTGGTTTGGAAAGAAGCATCAAATAATCCAACTGTTGTAAGTGTTAATCTGGATAAAAATATTTCGGAAGGTTTGCTTATAAAAGTGGCTTATAAGTTAGCACAGGCAGATGTTCCTTACACTGTTGATTATCTGATTCAAAACAATGGATCGATAAAAATCACTGCAGCTATTGATTTAACTGGGAAAGATCTCCCTGAACTGCCACGTTTTGGAATGCGTTTAAAACTAAATGGGACTTATGATAATTTGGGTTATTACGGAAGAGGGCCCTGGGAGAATTATTCAGATAGAAATACAGCTTCTTTTCTCGGGCAATATTCAGACAAGGTACTAAATCAGTATACGAGAACTTATATCCGTCCACAGGAATCAGGTTATAAAACAGATGTTCGCTGGCTGACTTTAAAAAATGCTAACGGACAAGGTTTAAAAATTGAAGGACAACAGCCGATTGGTTTTAGTGCATTAAATATTTCTACTGAAGATTTGGATCCCGGGAAAAACAAGTCACAGCGTCATCCGTCAGATTTGGACTTAGATTCAAAAGAAGCAGTTTATCTTCATTTAGATTATAAGCAAAGAGGTGTTGGTGGTGACGATAGCTGGGGAAGGCCTCCTCATGATCCTTATCGATTACTGGATAAGAAATATTCTTATTCTTATATAATTTCATTGGTTAAGTAAGTTAGTGGTTTTGTGTTTGAGGAAACCTATGATATTTTTCATAGGTTTTTTCTAATTTAAGAGATTAAAGAACAGATATTTTTTTATTAAAATAATATGTGGTTCAATTGTTATTATTTGATAAAAACATACATCAAAAAGTATAAATTTGAGTAAATTATCTTTATACTTTTAGAAATCAATGTCATAGTGAGCGGTGTCGAAGGCTTTTTATATACAAAGGGCTTCGACACCGCTCAGCCTGACACTTATTTTGAATTACACTCAATGGGTTATAATTGACTCCAAGCACTATATATTTTGAAAAATAGAATTCTGTTATTTTTAATGCTTTTAGTTTATTTTACTGCTAAACCACAAGCAGCAGGGACTTCTATTCCAAATTATGAGAAGGAAAAATATGACATTGGCTACATTGGCATTAAAAACGGACTGGCTAATAATGCTGTTACCTCTGTTTACAAAGACAAGCGGGGTTTAATGTGGTTTGGAACTTATGACGGAATAAGCAGATATGATGGATATAATTTTTTAAATTTCAGAAATGATCCTAATGATGCTAATTCGCTGATTAATAATAGGATTGTAAGTGTTTGTGGTACTCAAAATGAAATTTGGATTGGTACAAAAGGAGGAATTAGCATTTATGATTATTTGAGCAACCGCTTTAATACAAAGTATTATATAAATGCCAAAACTTCTAAGAGTGAGCCAATAGATTTTGTTATTAACGAAATCAGGGATTATAAATCAAATATGTACATAGCTACTGCTGGCAGTGGTTTGCTTTATTGTGCAGGAAAACAAGAAAAAATCATTCAGATTCCGCTTTATGTAAAAGGAAAATTGCGATGGGATTACCATGTTGAGGGAATGGATTTTGATCGATCCGGTAAATTGTGGTGTTTTGTTTCGGGGGTTGGTCTTGTAACTATGGAAGCATCGTCAAAAAAACTTTCTGTAGTGTTTTCTGATGTTATGGGTGGAGGCTGTGTTTTATGTGATAAATTTTCAAATGTTTGGGTAGGAATTGAAGAAGGCTTATTAAAATACAATACCATAAACAAAACGCATCATGTTTATGCTAATCAGAAAATTCGATATCCTGTTTCTGATTTGATGTGTAAACCCGATAAAAAAGAACTTTGGATTGCTACAAATGGTAATGGGATAGTGAAATACAAGTATGCTTCGGATACTTTTTCCTTATTAGGTGAAAGTTTGAATGAAGAAAAACTCAATAGTAATGCAATTTCATCCTTATGTTTAGATAATGTTAATCGGGTTTGGATTGGAACTTTAAGAGGAGGTGTTAATAAGATTGAAGAAAGAAAAAGTCCTTTTACCACAGTTTCGAAAAATGAAAAAATAAAGAATACCTTACCCAGTGATTTCATTCTCTCATTTTCAGAGCATGACAGTAATCATCTTTGGATAGGAACAGATGGCGGAGGTGCAAGCTTGTGGAACAGAAAGAATAATACATTTGCAAATTATTCTTACAATTCAAATAACCCTAATACTCTATCTAATAATTTTGTTTCGGCAATTGTAAAAGACAAAAAAGGAACCTGGTTTGCAACCTATGGCGGAGGGGTTAATTTTCTTAATTCCGAGACTCATAATTTTAAAAAATACAATCTTTTTAATCCCAAATTAAATCTAATTCAAAAGAATGCCTGGGTTTTATTTCGTGCCAAAAATAATGTATTATGGGCAGCTTCTCCGGATGAAGAAGGATTGTATCGTTATAATGAAACAAATGATAAATTTGATTTTGTTGATGCAAAAATCAGGGGAATCATTACAATTGCAGAAGATAAAAATGGAAATCTCTGGATAGGGAATTTTACAAAATTGTTTCAACTCAATCCAAAAACAATGAAACGGAAAGAGATTTATGTAAAATATCCTGTAAGATCTATTGTTTCTCATTCTGCAACAAAAATGATTGTAGGCACCGAAGGAGGAGGTTTAATGTTTTTTAATCCACAAACTTTAAAGGCAAGATTCCTGACCCAGAACAACGGGCTTCCAAATAATTCAGTTTTAAATGTTGTTCAGGACAATCAGGGAGCTTACTGGTGCAGTACCTATAACGGGATATTTGTATATAATGCAGATAGTGGTAAAATCACAAGTTATTATGATACTGACGGGCTTCAGAGCAATCAGTTTAATTATAATGCCGCATTGAAACTTTCTACAGGAGAAATAATTTTTGGAGGAATTAAAGGGTTTAATATCATTGATACCGAAATGAATAGTCAGATTCACGACTTTCCAAAATTGATAATAACGTCTATAAAAGTAAATAATAAAGTTTTTGATCATTCGGGTTTAGCTTCTTTTGGAATTGATAAACTAAAATTACCCTATGATGAATCGATGCTGAATATCGACTTTGCAGCTTTAGAGTACAGTTTGCCTGAAAAAATATCGTATGCCTATTTTTTGGACGGATGGGATTCGCAATGGCATTATGTTGATAATATCAGAAGTGCCAATTACTCCAGATTAACAGAAGGAGATTATGTGTTGAAAATTAAATCTACTAATGCTGAAGGGGTTTGGAACACCAAAACGATTTCCTTGCCTATTACGATATTGCCGCCATGGTACAGAAGTGGTTGGGCTTATTTATCATATGCACTGTTTATCGCTTTTATTATTTATTTAGTGGATAAATACCAGCGTCAGCAGGCACACCTTAAATATGAAGTAAAACTTTCTCAGGACCTGGCAAAACAGGAGAAAGAACTGAATGAGAAAAAATTAACCTTTTTTACTAATATTTCTCATGAGTTCAGGTCGCCTTTAACCATGATTATTAATCCTCTAAAAGATATAATCTACGGTACTGACCAGCAAATAGATCCCGGTGCGATAGAAATGGTGTACAGCAATTCAAGAAGATTACTGAGCTTGGTTGACCAGCTGCTTCTTTTTAGGAAAACAGAAACAGAAACCGGAAAACTTAAAGTTGGACAAATCGATATTGTAGAACTTGGTAAAGAGGTATTCAGCTGTTTTGTGCATCATGCCAAAACAAAAAAAATAGATTACAGTTTTAGCATTTCCGAAGAAAAGCTATTCGTTTATGTAGATCGGGAAAAAATAGAAATGGCTCTGTTTAACTTGATTTCGAATGCTTTAAAATTTACCGAAAAAGAAAATGGAAAGGTTGTGGTCAGTTTGCGATGCTCAGATAATGAAGTTATTATAAATGTTATGGATAACGGAGAAGGGGTTTTGGATGCTGATAAAGACAAAATATTTAATTTGTTTTATCAGTCCAATAATAATATCAAAAACAACCGAAAAGGATTTGGTATCGGTCTTTATCTGGTCAAACAGTTTGTTACCCAGCATCATGGAGAAGTAAGCTGCCGCGATAATGAAAACGGTGGAGCCATTTTTGAAATTAGATTGCCTCTTGGAAAAGAGCATTTTGGAGACATAGAAATTCGGGAAGATTTAAGCGACAGGACCTTATTTTTAGAAGAAGCTTTAGAGGATACAGTAATACAGGAAAATATATTAGAAACAATTGAAACGCCTGAAAATGGCAATGATTTAATAAAGGATGCAAAAAGTATTTTAGTAGTAGATGATAATGCTCAGATAAGGAATTATTTAAAGCGAATATTAACTCCAAAATATCATATTACTGTGGCTGAAAGTGCCGAAGCAGCTTTAGGCATAATAAAAAAAGTACAGCCCGATTTAGTTATTTCGGATGTGGTAATGGGAGAAATGAACGGGGTAGCCTTTTGCAAGCATATAAAAACAGATGAAGAGTTAAAGCATATACCTGTAATATTGCTTACAGGAGGAACTTCGGAAGAGGTAAAGCTGAAAGGTGCCGAAGTAGGGGCGGATGATTACATTACAAAACCATTTGATAATGAGTATCTATTAGCCCGAATTAGCGGAATATTTGCCCGACGGGAGAGTGAACAAAATTACATGCTTAATTCAGTTACAAAAAATACGGCAAGTCTAAAATTATCAGATGAGGATAAAAAACTGATTGATAAAATAGTCGATGTGATTGATGCCAATTTAGATGTGGAAAATTTTAATGTACATGATTTAGCATTTCACTTAGGAATGAGCTATTCATTAGTTTATAAAAAAATTAAAAAAATTACGGGTAAATCGGTTTCTGAGTTTACGCGAAATGTACGATTACGAAAAGTAGCCACCTTGTTAATCACTACCGATTTACAAATAAGTGAAGCCGCTTCAATTGCCGGTTTTGGCGATATTAAATATTTCAGGAAACATTTTCAGCAATTTTATAATTTAAATCCTTCAGAGTTCAGGAAGAAGTACCAAAACGTAAAGGACAATAAATATATATTGAATGAGAGTTTTTGGAAATCAACCTGATTATAGGCTGAGACTAAAAACTAAACCACTATGGACTGAAAGTCCATAGGATTATGTTGGCAGACTGAAAGTCTGCAAGGTAGTAGCACTTATTTGTTAACCACAAATTACACAAATTAGCGCTAATTTAATTTGTGTAAATTTGTGCAATTTGTGGCTAAAATATTTTTAGAAGCTAAAGCAAAATGTACTAAAGTACATAGTTTTAAACTATATCTGAGACCAATAAATAAAAAACTATGAATAATTATTTGAGAAAGGTTGTTTTAGCAGGGATAATTTATTTTGCAGCTATTAGTAGTGTACAATCACAATTGAAAAAACCTGAAAAAGATCCGCCTAAAAAAGTGCGTGAATTTTTTGTGGCTTCTTTAGTTAAAATTGGAGATCCTGTATTAGATGCGTTAAGCAAAAATCAATTGAAACAGCTGATGCCGGTAGAAAAATCACCAGGAGCCTGGGACGACAGAAAACATGTGACGTATTTAGAGGCTTTTGGAAGATTGCTTTCCGGAATGGCGCCCTGGCTGGAATTAGGTTCAAACGAAACTCCGGAAGGAAAATTAAGGGCGAAATATATTGATTTAGCCCAAAAGTGTATTCATAATGCAACTGATCCGAACAGCCCGGATTTTATGAATTTTGTAAATGACAGACAACCTTTGGTAGATGCCGCTTTTTTTGCTCAGGCTTTGCTTCGCGCGCCAAAACAACTTTGGGAACCATTGGACTCAGCTACAAAAGAAAACGTGATTAAAGCATTAAAATCATCCAGAAAAATTGAGCCTTATCGTAGCAATTGGCTGCTTTTTGCAGGAATGGTAGAAGCAGCCATAATTAAATTTGATAAAGATCCGGATAATAAACGACTGGATTATGCTTTGGAAGAACATAAAAAATGGTATTTAGGTGATGGTACTTATGGTGACGGCCCTGATTTTCATTGGGATTATTACAATAGTTTTGTGATTCATCCGATGCTATTAGACATTTTAAATGTGCTCAAAGAAAAAAATAACGACTACAAAACTGATTATGACACAGAGTTAAAAAGAGCCAGACGCTACGCTGCAGTTCAGGAAAGACTCATATCTCCTGATGGAACTTATCCGCCAATTGGAAGATCGTTGGCCTATCGTTTTGGTGCTTTCCAGTTATTATCTCAAATTGCACTTTGGAAAGAACTGCCAAAAGAAGTAACTCCTGCACAGGTACGCTCGGCCTTGTATGTCATGATTCATAACCAAATTAAGGCAAAGGGAACTTTCGATAAAAACGGCTGGCTTCAAATTGGGTTTTACGGACATCAGAATAATATTGGCGAAGGGTATATTTCAACAGGAAGTTTATATTTGTGTTCAGAAGCATTTTTGGTTTTGGGTTTACCGGCAACAGACCCGTTTTGGAGTAATGCTTACCAGCCATGGACACAAAAGAAAATATGGTCCGGACAGGAAATTTCAATTGACCATGCTTCAAAATAACCAAACCTCTGCACTGAAAGTGCAGAGGTTTGGTTGGCAGACTGAAAGTCTGCAAGGTTGCAGTACTTATTTATTAGCCACAAATTACACAAATTTTCACAAATTAATTAGCGCTAATTTGTGTAATTTGTGGTTAAAATATTTTTAGAAGCTAAAGCTAAATGCACTAAAGTGCATAGTTTTAAACTACTTCTGAGACCAATAAAAACCTTGTACTAATTCAAAATAGGTCAGGAGAAGTCCTTTCTAAAAATACTAATCTAATCTTATAACCAATGAATGTAAAAAAATCACTTTTATTAATATTAACAACTTCAATTTCTCTGGCAGTATTGGGTTGTAAAAGTACCGCAGTAAAGCAGGAATCTGCAATAAAGCAATCAAAGGCAGAAGTTATTTCGATTATTGATAAAGTAAATAATCACTGGCAGGAGACGCACCCGGAACCTGGCAATGCTTTTTGGCATGTTTCGGCCTATCATACCGGAAATATGGAAGCATATAAAGTAACCCAAAACAAAAAGTATTTAGATTACTCATTGGCCTGGGCAGAAAAAAATCAATGGATGGGAGCTAAATCGAATGATAAGTCAGAATGGAAATACAATTATGGAGAAAACGACAAGCATGTCTTGTTTGGCGACTGGCAGATTTGTTTTCAGACTTATATTGATTTATACAATTTTACAGGTAAAAATGATCCTCGTAAAATTGCACGTGCACGCGAAGTTATGGAGTACCAAATGAGTACTGACGCCAATGATTATTGGTGGTGGGTAGACGGATTGTATATGGTAATGCCGGTGATGACAAAGCTATATAATGAAACCGGTAATGAAATGTATTTAGAAAAATTACATGCTTATTTAATGTATGCCGATAGTATAATGTATGATAATGAGGCAAAACTATATTTTAGGGATGCTAAATACATTTATCCAAAACACAAAAGTGCAAACGGGAAAAAAGATTTTTGGGCCAGGGGAGGCGGATGGATTTTTGCCGGATATGCCAAAATTATTCAGGATTTGCCAAAAACAGCGAAACATAGAGAGGAATACATAAACCGTTTTAAAGATATGGCCAAAGCTTTGGCAGATGCACAGCAAAAAGAAGGATACTGGACAAGAAGTATTCTGGATCCTGAACATGCTCCGGGGCCAGAAACAAGTGGTACCGCCTTTTTTACCTATGGCTTTTTATGGGGAATAAACAATGGTATTCTGGATAAAAATACTTATTCACCTGTAATAGAAAAGTCATGGAATTACCTGACAGCATTTGCCCTTCAGGCAGATGGAACAGTGGGATATGTGCAGCCTATTGGCGAAAAAGCGATTCCCGGACAAGTTGTCGACAAAAATTCTACGGCTGATTTTGGTGTTGGTGCTTTTTTGCTGGCAGCATCAGAAATGTATCGCTTTGTAAAGTGATTTGAATAAACTTTTTAATAATTACAGAGGCTGTCATTTTAGACAGCCTTTTTGAGTTTTTGGCAGTTTTAATTTCTATATAAATTTTACCACAGAGATTACAAAGGTCACACAGAGATTCGCAAAGAATTATTTATACTTTGTGAAACTCTGTGAAAAAACTCTGCGTTAAAAACAATAACCTGTAGTTAATTTATAAACTCTCTATAAATTATACATAATGTATTTTAAAATCTTGTTTTTTATCATAGAGGTAAAAAAAGTGTTTTAGATAGTAAAATACTGATTTACCCCTTTTATAATGTTGTAATTACCCCCCTTTACTTTTAAGTGTTGCGTTAGATTTGTATTGCAATCTATATGTTAATTACTTGATAACGTGTGTTTAAAATTTAAATTGTAAAAAACACACTAATTGTTGTGATATCTATATTTTGCAAAAAACTTAACTAATTAATAACCAAAAATTACAACCAAAGATGACAAATTTTATTAGGAAAATCAAAGCTCCTGATTACATATCCGGATTTGATTTTAAAAAGAAACTTACCCTGTTTTGTGTATTGGTTTCTTTATCTCAAATGCAGGTATACGCTGCTGGCTTTAGCAGCATATCAGTAATGGAAAAAACAGAGCAGCAAAAAAGTATTACCGGAGAAGTTAAGGATCAAAATGGTTTGCCACTCCCGGGAGCCTCTGTTTCGATAAAAGGAACTAAAATAGGTACAATAACAGATTTTGACGGTAAATTTAGTTTAGCAGGAGATGAAAATTCAGTATTGGTAGTTTCCTTTGTTGGGTATGTAACCCAGGAAATTCCCGTACAAAACAAATCCAACATTATTGTACAGTTAAAAGAGAATGCTGCTTCATTAGAGGAGGTGGTAGTAGTGGGATACGGTAAAATGAAGAAAAAGGATTTAACCGGATCAATTGTTCAGGTTAAGCCGGAAGCTTTAGCCAATCAAAATCCACAGACCGTTCAGGATTTATTGCGAGGTGTACCTGGTCTGAAAGTTGGATATTCAGCTGATGCAAAAGGAGGAGGTTCTTTGCAGGTTCGTGGACAAACGTCTGTTTATTCTGCAGGAAATCATAATTCACCGCTTATTATTTTAGACGGAATGCAATTCTACGGTGAGCTTTCAGAAATTAACCCTGATGATGTTGGACAAATAGATATCTTAAAAGATGCTTCAGCAACAGCTGTATATGGTTCAAGGGCAGCAGCTGGTGTTATTGTTATTTCAACCAAAAAAGGAAAAGCGGGTAAGCCTGTCATTAACGTTACTACAAACACAACGATAGTTAACAGAAGTGCTTATCGGGATGTGTATTCTCCGGAAGGGTATATAAAATATCGGGAAGATTGGGAAACTGCCAAAACGTATGGCCAAAATACAGCAACCGGAAATTACGAGGCGTGGATGACAGGGACAGCTGCTGGTAAAGCTGGGTATTATACAAACCCGGACCAGCTGGATCAGTATGGTATAACCCAGGCCCAATGGTTAGCTTATCAACCCGTGGGACAAACACAAGGAAAAAGCCTGAAAGAAGTATGGGGACTCCGTCTGGGTATTATTGACGCCATGCTTTTGAAAAATTTTACAGAAGGAAAAACACACGATTGGTATAACAGTACTTTTAGGACAGGAATTAATTATGACAATAATTTAAGTGTTTCCGGAGCAAGTGATAAAGTAAATTATTATATGTCATTAGGTTATTTAACTTCAGAAGGAGCTATTCAGGGCAATGATTATGCAGCAGTCCGGGCAAATATGAAAGTGGATGCCAAAATTACGAGTTGGCTTGAATTTGGAGCGAATATTAATTTTCAGGATCGTACAGATGGTGATATAGCTGTTGGTACCGGAACTAATTATTGGGATGCCAATATGTTGAGAAACAGCCCATTTTCTAACTTTAGAGATGCAAACGGTGAATATGAGAGACAACCGATGGGACAAACTATTGGAGGGTATAATTATTACTATGACCGCCAATTTATGGAACTCGAAAAAGGATTTACTGTGTTGAATACCATTTTTAATACCAGGATAAATTTGCCTGTGGGTATTACGTATTCATTTAATGTTGCGCCACGCTATCAGTTTTTTCACAACCGTTATTTTCAGTCATCAGGTCATAAAGGATGGAATCCTGCTAACATAGGAGTAGACAGGGAAAGTGGCAAAAATTTTACGTGGAACCTGAATAATACCTTGGCCTGGGATTATACATTTGCCGAAAAACACCATATCATAGCTACTTTTGTTCAGGAAGCAGAAGAACTTCAAACATGGTCTGATATTATCAGAGCACGTAATATTCAGCCTTCTGATGTCTTAGGGTTTCACAATACTTCCAATGCCACTCTTTTAAACAGTTCCTTTTCTACTACAGATACCCATCAGACAGCCGATGCATTAATGGCCAGACTTTTTTATTCGTTTGATAATCGTTATATGATTACCGGAACAGTACGCCGTGATGGATATTCAGCATTTGGGGCTTCGTTTCCATATGCAACTTTTCCTTCTGTAGCGTTAGGATGGAACTTTAACAAAGAAAGCTGGTTCAGTTGGGATACAATGAGTACAGGAAAATTACGCCTCTCATGGGGGAAAAACGGGAACAGATCGCTTGCTGATCCTTACATAGCTTTAGCCAACTTAGGTTCAGGTACCGGAGCAACAATGGGATATATCGATGCTTCAGGAAACATTGTGGATACTAAGTACCTGGCGATTGATCGTATGGCAAATCCAAATCTGCAATGGGAAAAAACAACTGCAACAAACATCGGCCTTGACCTTGGTTTCTTAAATGACCGAATTACAAGTACTATAGATATTTACAGAATGGTCACCAATGACATGATTATGAGTCAGCGTCTGCCTGGTTTCTCCGGATTTGGATCAATTGCTACCAATCTTGGCGAAGTAGAAAATAAAGGGATCGAAATAAGCTTAAGTTCTTTAAACATAAAAAATCCAAACTTCGAATGGACTACTGCCATTGCTTTTTCATACAACAAAAATACCATTAATGCATTATATGGCAATATGGAAGATATTAAGGATGCTGATGGTAATGTTATTGGAGCCAGAGAGTCTGATGACAGGACCAATGGATGGTTTATTGGTAAACCAATTTCTCAAATCTGGGATTATAAAGTAACCGGGATCTGGCAAAAAGAGGAATGGGAGGAAGCTGCAAAATACGGACAGCGTCCCGGTGACCCAAAGGTGGAAAACAGCTATACTGCCGACGATATTAATGGGAAACCAACTTATAATGAAAAAGACAAGCAATTTTTAGGAGAAACAGCACCACCAATTAACTGGTCACTACGGAATGAATTTGTATTTTATAAAAATTGGAATCTGGCCATTAATATGTACTCCTACATGGGACATAAATCGCTTGACGGACGTTATATGAATACTTACAACGATGGGAGTTTGTATACGAACAACTACAATCCTTTTGTAAATCCGTATTGGACCATTGATAATCCAACCAATGACTGGGCACGTCTTGATGCCAGGGGACCTGCAGGAGCCGGGACGGCAAAATTATATGACCGCAGTTTTATTCGTTTAGACAATATTTCACTGGCCTATACACTTCCTAAAGATCTTTTAGATCGCCTTCATGTTAGGAATTTCAAAATTTATGCTTCGGTTCAAAACGCTGCAACATGGTCTGCTTCCGGCGAATGGAAATATTACGGAGACCCGGAAACAGGGGGACTGGCGACACGAATGTTTAATTTAGGCTTTAACGTTTCACTTTAATAATTCAACAATGAAAAGATATATAAAAAATAGCATCTCAACACTAGCACCTTTAGTAGTGGTTACTGCTTTTCTGGTTTCCTGCTCAAAGGATTTTCTGGAGCCCGATCCACTTTCGTTTTACGAACCTGAAACTACATTTACTACTGAATCCGGTTTACAGGCGACTTTAGCAATAGCCGATAAAGCACTGCGTAATAATTATATTCATTACAATTATGCGGGTAATAGTGTGCCTATCGGTACAGAATATGTTTTCTCTGATATGGCAAAATATGGAAAGACAGACAATACCAGCACTATTGCTGATTTTGCTAACACCATAGTTCCAACCGGAAGCTTTAAAACAGCGACAAATGATGATTTTTACCTGGGATTTTACTGGGATGAAGGCTATAACGGTATTAAATACGCCAATACTGTACTGACCTATATTGATAATGTGACGAGTCTATCTCAGGAAGTTAAGAATAGGTATATCGGTCAGGCTTATTTTCATAGAGCATACCGTTATTTAAATTTAGTATATCAATTTGGGGATATACCGCTAATTACCAAAATTTTGGAGGTCCCTAAGCAAAGTTATTATTCTACAAAAAAGGAAGCGATCATCGAAATGATTACTGCAGACATGGAGAAGGCTGTAGAATGGGTTCCGGAGCAATCAAAATTGCCTTATCTGGGTTTGGTTAATAAAGGGGCATGCCGTCAGTTATTGATCAAGTGTTATCTGGCTTCCGGCAGATTTCAGGAAGCAGAAGCACAGGCCAATATTCTTATTGATCAGTCAGGTTATTCCTTAATGCAGAGCAGTTTTGGAACTTTTGACCCGGGAGGAAATCCACAAACATGGACAATTACAAGAAATGTCGTTTGGGATTTACACAGGCCTGAAAATAAGATTATTGCTGCTAATAGAGAAGCCATAATGGTAATGCCCAATGGTGGTGTACAATCCTTTTTAGGTTTTGCTTCTATGAGGATTTTTGGTCCAAACTGGAATTCGGGTACAGTTACTACTCCTGATGGCAAACAAGCAGCAAATCGTTTTCCCTCAAACAATGTAAATTATCAGGCTAATTATGATTACGCACGAGCATTCGGACGTGGTATTGCTACAATTAGTGCTTCTTATTATTCGCAGCACCCTATGTGGGTTGTAAACGGTATTGAAGACAAGCAGGATCTTAGGCATAATAGCACTGTTGGCAACTGGGTAAATATGGAAGATCTTAAATACAGTGATAAGACTTCTGCATACTATCAGCAAAATTTCAGATTGAAAGAAGGAAATGTTATACTATCAAAAGATACCCTTCGAGAATGGTTTGATTTTCCGTTGTATAAGATCTACCTGCATGATGTTGTAAACGAAACCAATCCAAATGCAAATGATTTTCAGGGAGCCAGTACCGGAAGTAAGGCACATTGGTACTTATATCGTTTAGCCGAAACGTATTTATTAAGAGCCGAAGCACGTTTTTATCAGGGCAATATTGGCGGGGCAACTCAGGATGTAAATACGATCAGAGCCAGAGCAGGTGCTTCTCAAATGTATGGACAGGTAACTATAGGTGATATTTGTGCAGAAAGAGGAAGGGAACTTTATCTGGAAGAGTGGAGAAATGTAGAGTTAAAACGCATTTCGCATTGTCTCGCCCTTAGCGGAAAACCGGATGAGTGGGGCCAGACATACAGTTTAAGCAATTGGGATAAACAATCCGGAACAGACGCAGCCGGAGGCAGTTATTGGTACCAGCGTATTGCACATTATACCCTTTACAACAAATACCCAAGCGGAATTGTTGTGCCAAATGGTACCAAGTTTTATACTATGGACAAGCGTAATAACTACTGGCCAATTCCAAACAGCGCCATAACGGCTAATATTAAAGGGAAATTAAGTCAGAACTATGGTTATGATGGTTATGATCCTAACGTGAAGGTTTGGGATAAATGGCAGGATGCTGTTGTAGATGAAGATATACTTTAGTATTGCAAAACCAATTTGAATATATACAAATAATTACTTTAATTGCTGAAAGTTACCTAACCGTTTTAAGTGTTTAAACAATGGTACTTCATTTTGAAAAGATTTAAATTTTTGCCCCTCAATTAATAGTTTTAAGAAGTATTGGCCACGAAGGCGTTATTCGCAAAAGTATAATGCCTGTGGCCTTTATGAAACAGGATTTCTTTTTTATCCCAATCCAGTTACAATTCACATGAATCAATACATTTTTACAGGTTACTAACCGCAGGAATCATTTGGTTTCTGCATCAGATTAATTTGTCATTAACTAAAAAGTAAGCCAAAAATTTTAAAACAATTTTAAATAAGACTTCATATGAAAAAATTATACACCCTTTTATTTTTCGGACTATCCGTCTTTTTGTTCCGGATGCAGGCGCAGACTCCTAATTTGCCAGTTAAAGTAAATTTAGCGACATCATTAAGCGGTTCTAAGACATTCAGCAATAGTACAACTTCGGATGTGATATCATTTCCGTTATCCAATCAGGCAGAGTTTACATTGGAAGTAAAAGCCAAAGTAAATTCGGCACAGGGCAGAGGTTTGGATGTTGAAGTTAAAAATACAGCCGGACTTGGATTCAGGACCTCTTTAGATAAAACTACTTTCAACCATTCCACAGTTTTATCAGCAGTAGAAAATTTAAGTACTTCTGTTGATAATGCTCAGGAACAAACGTATAGGTATGCTGTAAAAAATGGTTTTGTAAATATTTATCAGGACGGGCATTTTTTAGCCTCTAAAACGCTGGATTTTGTAAATAATACTTCAGGAACACAGGACGTGGTATATGGACCCGATAACCTGTTGGGCAAATGGGCGGGAGTGACTGGCAATAATTCGGGTAAACCAAATGATTACGGATGGGCTAATACATCTGCAAGTCTTCCCTGGAATACAGCCAATTCTACCAGTGGCGTGAGATATCTGGATGTAACTTCTGGCCACACATTTGAATCAGATAACACAACTTATAATGGAAGAATCATGTACATCCGCTGGGATAACAGTGCTTACTCGACTTCAACTTACAGTTATCCTGTAACATTAGAAGAAGACCTTAAATACGAATTTTCATGGATTTATGAATATGTGTCCAATTCGGCTCCCGGAACTCCTATTAATGTAGCCATTTCAGCTGCTGCGAACGGAACAGGAGTGATAGCTTCAAAAACATTTGTAACCGGAAATGCCAATAAATTAAGAAAAGGGGATTTTTCTTTTATCGCAACTGCAGACGGGATTTTTTACATCACCATCACAGCAGGATCCGGACTTATGGCAATTGGGGATTTGAATCTTAAATCTGTAAATTTGATAAATGTCTGGGATGGTTTTGTTAATGATAATTCTGGAACACCTGCAGTTTATGGCTGGACCAACTCAGTATCTTCGGCAATTTTTAATACGGCAAACTCGGCAAGTGGCGTGCGGTATATGGATGTAACGTCAGGACATTCCCTTGAATCGGATGGTGCGAATTATTCAGGAAGGTTACTGTATGTAAGATGGGATGGTGCTCAGGAAAATTCCGTTTATTCATTTCCGGTACAACTCGAAGCGGCAAAAGAGTATCAGTTTTCCTGGCTGTATGAATACATTTCCAATTTAGCTCCAGGCTCTCAAATGAATGTATCTGTTTCAACAGCAGTCAATGGCGGAGGTACAGTTCTTGCCACAAAAAGTTTTACAACAGGGGATGTTAATAAACTAAGAAAGGGAGATCTCTCTTTTCAGTCTCAGGCAAGTGGTACTTATTACATCAATATAACCGGTGATAAAGCGCTTTTCGGAATAGGGAATCTGAAGGTTACAGAGCAGCAAATGGCAAATATTGTGATTGGTAAAAATTATGCAGTTGGAGCAGTAGATATGGTCGTAAGTTCCGTTACTTTTGAAGATATAGCTTATGCTCCTGAAAAAATTATCAGTCCTTCAACAGAAACTGTAGAACTTACAAGTAATCTGAATGTTGGAGGGTATGCAAAATCAAAAGTGGTTTTAAATTCGGCGGCGTCTTTATATCTAAAAAATGCCTACAATCCTTTAATCAATACAACCGTAAACTTAAATTCGGCAAACGCGCGATTGTATTTTGAAAATAAGAAACCGAGTGAGGTTATCAGTTCTTATTTACAGTACATTTCGTTCAATGGGGTTCCGGCAGGTAACGGTTCGAATGTACAGGTGACCAATTATGGAAGTGGTGCAGTAGTGGCTCCTTATTCGGTAAACGAAATGCCTCTGGAAGTTTTTACATCAGAAAATTTTGGAGGTACTTCCCAACAATATGCACCTGTTACACCACATGATAATTTAGACACCTTTGATAATGCTATCAAGTCGTTTAAATTAAAAAAAGGATACATGGCAACTTTTGCTACCAATGCAGACGGATCCGGATACAGCAGGGTTTTTATAGCAGAAAATCAGGATTTGGAAGTTCCAATTTTGCCAGTGAATTTAAATGGAACCATCTCATTCATCAGAACTATGAAATGGCACGAAGTTAACAAAAAAGGACTGGCAGGCGGAAGTATCGAGGCTATGAACGCAACCAATATTACATGGTATTACAACTGGAACACGGGAATGAGTTCTACACCAAATATTGAATATGTACCGATAAGACAGACCAATTTCTGGCCTTCGTTTACGCCTGCCTACACAAAAGAGGGCTATACGCACCTTTTAGGATTCAATGAGCCCGATCGTCCTGATCAGGCAAACATGACTGTTGAAGCTGCAATAAGTTCCTGGCCGGCACTGATGAAGTCAGGCTTGCGATTAGGTTCTCCGGCAACGTCAGATCCTTTTAATCCGTGGATGGGCAATTTTATGACCCAGGCTGAAGCTAATAATTACCGAATTGACTACGTGGCGATTCACTGTTATTGGTACAAGACTGCTGCCCAATGGAAAAGCGATTTGCAAAATGTATATGACCGATATAAAAGACCGCTTTGGATTACAGAATGGAACATAGGAGCAAACTGGACAGGGAATAATTTTCCTGATGGCCCAACAGTACTTACCGATGCAAATGCTATTAAGCACAAAAATGATCTGGCGGCAATATTAACCGTGTTGGAAACTACAGATTATGTAGAACGCTATTCCATATACAATTGGGTACAGGATGCAAGGGCGATGTATGTTACTATAGATGATGCTTTTAAAACCAGAAATCCAAACTGGCAAAATTACGTGTGGCTTCAAACGGCACCGGTAATTTCGAGCACAGCTACTAGTTATGTGGTTTTAACCCCGGCAGGAGAATATTATGCGAACAATGCTTCAGCGAAAGCGTATAGTTCAAATAGGGAATTCATTCCAACCTGGAAAACAAAAGCCGAAACACTGAGTTATGAATTGTCATCAGACTATCAAAGCATTACCATAAACTGGACAGGTACCAATAATGATTTAGTAAATAAATATATAGTTGAAAGAAAATTAAACGGCGAAAATGACTTCTCTATTTTTTATGAATCAACAGATTATAAGGTTATTAAACAGACAGATCAGGTTCATTCAAGGGCAGAATACCGAATCAAAGTTGTTGGTAAAGACAATGTAGAGTCAGTATATTCGGCTATACTGGTATTTGAGCAGGCTCCGATTGCTGCTGCTCCGTCAGATATTGAAGGAAAGGCACTATCAAGATCCATAATCAATTTAAAATGGTCAGCGGTTGCAGGTGCAGAATCTTATACCATTAAAAGATCGGAAAGCATAGATGGCATGTATGAAGATGTGGCTGTATATCTAAAAGAAACCACTTTCGATGACATCAATTTACAGGAGAATAAAGACTATTTTTATAAACTGGCATCAGTAAATACAGGTGGTGAAAGTCCATATTCTTCGCCTTTACAGGTTAAAACATTATCATTTGAAATTCCGCCTGCAGTTACAAATGCAAGTTTGGCATACGGTGATGCAAAAGTAAACCTTGAATGGGATTTTATGTATGATGCTGATTTTTATGTAAAAAGATCCAACTCCCCATCAGGCCCTTTTACCGTCATAGCAACCGTTACCGCTAATGAATATCAGGACGTAGCCGTTGTAAACGGTAATCCTTACTTCTATAAAATATCTGCCTTCAACGCTTTAGGAGAAGGTCCTGATTCGGGTATCTTAAGCGCGACACCTGCACCGGGACAAAAAATTACGGGCAGTATAATTGGTCATTCAGGATCTTATCAAAATAGTGGCTTGACAATTGAAAAAGCTTTTGACGAAGACGTGAGTACTTTCGTGGATGGACCAACGGCGATAGGTTATTTAGGTTATGATTTTGGCCCTGATAAAAAAGCCAGTTTAACAGATATCAGATATGTTCCCCGCAATGGTTTTGGCAATCGCATACCGGGAAGTGAAATCCGTGGTTCTAACAGTGAGGATTATATTAATTCCTATGAGGTTCTACACGTGATTACACAAACGCCTGTCAACGATATTTTCACAACTGACAGCGGCTTGGCAACTAAAAAGTACAGATACATATATTGGTACACACCAACGGGTTACGGAAATATAGCTGAACTTGAATTTTATGGCAGTGTTGATACTACTTTATCCACAAACAAACCGCAGCCAAAGTTTGCAGGAAATATAACAGCTTATCCAAATCCTACCTATGGTCAGTTGGATATCAATTTCCCAGCCAACGAAGATTCACAAAAAATTGCAATTTACACTGTAGATGGAAAATTAATTTCTGAATCGGATTATGCGGTCGAAAATGGTAAAATTCACCTGAATCTGGAGAATAATAGCGCAGGGTTTTACTTTGTGAAGTTTCAGTCTCATCCGGAGAAAACAATCCGAATCATTAAAAAATAAAGATTTATAGAAAAATAAGACAGTTAATTTGGTTTTTATAATGTTGAGTTCTTGTAGTGTTGATGGGGGATTGAGTGATCCCCCATTTACTATCTACGAACAAGAGATGAAACTTTGATTTTTATTGGTCTCAAAAATAGTAAGACTATACACTTTAGTGCATTTTGCTTTAGCTTCTAAAAATATTTTAGCCACAAATTACACAAATTAAATTAGTGCTAATTTGTGTAATTTGTGGTTAACAAATAAGTGCTGCCGCCTTGCAGACTTTCAGTCTGCCAACATAATCTATGGACTTTCAGTCCATAGTAGTTTAGTTTATTGAGGCTCCAGCTTTAGCCGGAGAATTATAATTTAAAGACAATAAAAGCCTTTAGCCAAATAAAAATGCTGATTTTTTCGGCTAAGCCAATTTATCTTTTAGCTCAGCAAACCTCCAGCTAAAGGAGGTAATTGATATACTTTTAAAAATGTGTAAAAATGAAATTTAGTATCTGCTTTTTTGGAATTATAGGAAGTGTGTTAGCGTTGGGTTATGGTTGTGTTCCAAATAAAGAAAAAATCACCAAATATAAGGGATATAAGATAGTTTGGAATGATGAATTTTCGATTGACGGCATTCCTGATGAAAAGAACTGGAATTACGAAACAGGTTTTGTGAGAAATCAGGAAGATCAATGGTATCAAAAAGAAAATGCGTATTGTGAAAATGGTTTTTTGATTATAGAAGCCAGAAAAGAAAACAAAGCCAATCCGGATTTTGTTTCTAAAACCCACCGGGACTGGACAAAAAGCAGAGATTCCATAAAAGTTACCTCTTCCTGTTTAATTACACAGGGAAAACATTCCTGGCAATACGGCCGATTCGAGATGCGGGCTAAAATTCCGGTTACAAAAGGAATGTGGCCGGCCTTTTGGACTTTGGGCGTAGAAGGAAACTGGCCTGCAAATGGCGAAATTGATATCATGGAATATTATACGGGAAAAATATTAGCCAATGCTGCATGGAAATCGAATAAACCCGATACAGCCTGGGACAGTTATACAGTTATGCTGAGTGATTTTAAAGAGGACTGGGCAGATAAATTTCATGTCTGGAGAATGGATTGGGATGAACACTGGATTAAATTATATGTTGACGATCAGTTATTAAATGAAATTAATGTAAAAGAAACGATACAAGATAAAAATCAAAAGATAATTCCGTTTCAGCAGCCACATTATTTATTAGTGAATCTGGCTGTCGGAGGAACAAATGGTGGCGAATTCACTACAGCGGATCTTCCATCAAAATTCATAGTAGATTATATCAGGGTTTATCAAAAAAACAAATAAAAAATGAAATTAAACTATTCGATAATTATAAGTTTTGTATGTTCTTTTGTTTTTTGTCAGAACCATTATTTTACTCCGGGAAAACAATGGAAAGATACTGATGGCGTACATATTAATGCACATGGAGGCGGAATTCTTTTTGTGGATGGAACTTATTATTGGTACGGCGAATTTAAAACTTCCGGCCGTAGGGGAAATACATCTTTGCAAGGAGTCAGCTGTTATTCGTCAAAAGATTTGTATAACTGGAAAAATGAAGGTATTGTTTTAAAAGTGGAGCAAAATCCTAATTCCGAAATAACAAAAGGATGTATTATAGAGCGTCCAAAAGTTGTTTTTAATAAAAAAACAGGCAAATATGTCATGTGGTTTCATTTGGAACTGAAAGGACAGGGGTATGATGCTGCCAGAGCTGGTGTTGCTGTAAGTGATAATCCAAATGGACCTTTCAAATTCAAAAAATCCTACCGCCCCAATAAAGGAATTTGGCCAATCGATTTCAAGGAGGAATTTAAATCGGCTTCAACCGATGAGCAGGTTTTGAAATCCTGGACTCCAGAGTGGCTGACAGCTGTAAAAAACGGAATGCTGGTGCGCAGGGATTTTGATAAAGGACAGATGTCAAGAGACATGACGGTATTTGTTGATGATGATTCAAAAGCGTATCTTATTCACTCTTCAGAAGATAATTTGACGCTTCATATTTCAGAACTCACAGATGATTATCTGGATTTTACCCAAAAATGGACAAGAGTTGCTCCGGCTGGTCATAATGAAGCACCTGCAGTTTTTAAGAAAGACGGAATTTACTATATGATAACTTCCGGTTGTACAGGTTGGGATCCTAATGAGGCGCGTTCGTTTAAATCTAAATCGATTTGGGGACCATGGGAATCTTTAGGAAATCCATGTGTGGGTGAAGATGCAGAACTTACATTTCATTCACAAAGCACTTATATTTTGCCTATCGCAGGAAAAAAAGACCAGTTTATTTTTATGGCTGACCGATGGAAACCTGACAATCCTATCGAGGGCAGTTATGTTTGGTTACCCATAACAATCACAGATGAAAAACCAACTCTGAAATGGTTTGATAAATGGAATCAGTAGACTTTTTCAAAATAAAACACGCCATTAATTACATTATATATTTTTAAATGTAGAAAATTATATGTAATAGTCATATATTTGAAAAAGTGTTGTTTTTACACTTGCGTGTCATTTTCTGTAATTTTTAGAAAATGAAGTGTTAGAATCAATTTTATAAGTAACCAAATAATCAGGCACCAATGACTAAAAAGAAGAAATTCATAAAGACACTACTCTTAATTAATTTATTATTAATTGTTTGTGCTTCAAAAATAGCAGCTCAAAACTCCAGTATTGAGCGAAAACAACTTTTTAATTTAGATTGGAAATTTTCTTTAGGAGATGCTGCAGAAAATAGCTCACCTAATTTAGATGATACTAATTGGAGAAAATTAAATGTACCCCACGATTGGAGTATTGAAGGAAAGTCAGAAAAAAACAATATAAGTGCTGGAGATGGTGGTTTTTACCCAATGGGAACTGCGTGGTACAGAAAAACATTTTCAATTCCGTCTGAATGGAAAGACCAAAAGATTGCCATTTATTTTGAAGGCGTTTATATGAATGCAGAGGTATTTATAAATGGAAAATCTGTGGGTTTACAGCCTTATGGTTACACTTCCTTTGAATATGATCTTACACCCTATTTAAAATTTGGACAAAAAAACATAGTAGCTGTTAAAGTAGATAATTCCCAACAAAAAAACAGCAGATGGTACAGCGGTTCAGGTATTTATCGTAACGTATGGTTAACCGTAAAGAATCCTGTTCATATTAAAAATTGGGGGATTGCCGTTACTACTTTGGAAGTTAAAAATAATAAAGCCCAGATTCAGGTTAAAACTTTGGTTAAGAATGAAACTGCCGTTTTGCAAAATGTTTTATTGTCAACGGTTATTAATGATGGAAAAAGAAGAGATATTGCTGATTCAGCCAGTAAAATAGAATTACAGCCAAACGAAGAAAAAGAAGTAATTCAGACTCTTACTGTAGAAAATCCAAAATTATGGTCGGTTGAGTTGGCGAATCTTTACCAAGTGAAGTCAGTAATTAAAACAACTTCAAAAGTATTGGATGTGGTAACAACAGATTTTGGAATCCGAACAATAAATTTTAGTACCGAAAAAGGATTTCTATTAAATGGTAAAAAAATACTGTTGAATGGTGGTTGTGTCCATCACGATAATGGCTCACTTGGAGCCGCAGCTTATGATCGCGCTGAAGAACGAAAAGTAGAATTACTTAAAGCTGCAGGATTTAATGCGGTCAGAACTTCGCATAATCCTCCCTCTGAAGCTTTTCTGAATGCTTGCGATCGATTAGGAATGCTCGTAATAGATGAAGCTTTTGATGGTTGGAAAGAAAAGAAAAACGATTATGACTATGCTATAATTTTTGATAAATGGTGGAAACATGATGTAGAGTCTATGGTACTAAGAGACCGAAATCATCCTTCTGTAATTATGTGGAGTATTGGTAATGAAATTATTGAACGAACCAAACCTGAGGCAGTTGAAACAGCAAAAATGCTGGCAAATGCCATTAGAAATATAGATGCTGCACGTCCCGTAACATCTGCAATGACAACCTGGGACCAGCAGGGTTGGGATATTTTTGACCCTTTGATGGCTGCTCATGATGTTGCCGGATATAATTACCAGTTGCATCGTGCAGAATCAGATCACGAAAGAGTGCCTTCCCGAATCATTCTGCAAACCGAATCATACCCAAAAGATGCTTTTGCCAACTGGAATTTGGTTCAGAAACACCATTATATTTTAGGAGATTTTGTTTGGACTGCAATGGATTATTTAGGTGAATCAGGTATTGGCCGTTATGTTTATCCTGGAGAGACGGAGGGAGAACACTGGACAGGAAATTTCTACCCTTGGCATGGAGCCTATTGTGGTGATGTTGATTTAATGGGCTGGCGAAAGCCAATTTCTCACTACAGGAGTATGCTGTATAATGACAACGAGAAAATATATATGGCTGTCCGGGAACCAAATCCGGAAAGCGGCCCCATTAAATTGACAATATGGGCTGTTTGGCCAACATGGGAAAGCTGGACATGGCCTGGCTATGAAGGCAAAAATATTGAAGTGGAAGTATATTCGAAATATCCAAAAGTAAGATTGTATTTAAATGGAAAAAGTATTGGAGAAAAAGAAACTTCTAAGGCACAGGAATTTAAAGCAACTTTTTCAATTCCGTATGTAAGCGGTGAACTAAAAGCTGTTGGTTTGGATAATGGAAAAGAAGCTGAATCGGTTTTATTAAGAACTGCCAATCAGGCTTCTAAAATTAAATTAACCGCTGATCGTAAAACTATAAATGCAGATGGTCAGGATTTAGTATATGTAAGCATTGAAATCACTGATGATAACGGTATTTTGAATCCAAATGCAGAGAATGAACTTACTTTTAAGGTTTCAGGTGCCGGAACAATTGCAGGAGTTGATAATGCTGATCTAAAAGATACTGATTTATATGTAGCGAATACCCGAAAAGCATGGCATGGTCGTGCTTTGGTAATTATTAAAAGTAATAATGAATCGGGAGTTATTAATCTGGAAGCCACTTCTCCGGGATTAAAGAAAAGTGTAATTAAGATACAATCTGCTGGGAAAAATAAATTGTAAATAGAGAAATTACAAAATCAATTCAAAATGAATCAATTAAAAACATTGTTGCTTTTAGCGAGTATTTTTAGTGTGTCTTTATTTTCACAACAAAAAGAAAATACCGCTAATGTATTTCAGGTAAAAAATCCTGATTATAAGATCAGTCCTTACACAGGAATGACAAAACAGCATTGGAAAGATGCGGCACTTTATTTATTAGAAGGGGCATTTAGTTACATTCATACATTAGATGATCCGATGCAATTTCCTAAACAAGAGGGAAAAAGCTATCCTGTAAATGAAGGCCAGATTCCAACAGAAAAACTCGAAGGACTCTGCAGGACTTTATTTATCGCCTCACCGTTATTAAAAGAGAATCCGTCATTAGTGATCAATAATATTAAGGTCGCAGATTACTACCGATATCAAATAGGGAAATTAACAGATCCAGCCAGTCCGTCCTATATTGAACCTCGTGCTAAAAATGGCGGACCTAACCAAAAATTAGTTGAATTTGGAGCCCTGGCACTTTCATTGCTTACAAATCCTGAAGTTTTATGGCAACCTTTACCTCAAAATCAGAAAGATGATTTGGCTAAAATAATGCTCAGTTATGGCGATGGACCAACAGTTGATTCTAACTGGAAATTTTTCAACATTTTTGTGCTGAGTTTTTTTAAAGAACAAGGCTATAGCGTTAATGAAAAATTATTGGTTGAGTATTTAGAAAAATCACTGAAACATTATCGCGGTAATGGCTGGTATAATGACAGTCCTGCTTTTGATTATTACAGCATGTGGGCGTTTCAGATGTACGGCGCGATTTGGTCAGAGTATTTTGGTAAAAAAAATTATCCTGAAATTGCAGCTAAATTTGCCGGTAATTTTAATGATTTAAAAGACAATTACCCGTACTTATTTAGCAAAGATGGCGAAATGATTATGTGGGGAAGAAGCATCAGTTACAGAACCGGTGCTGTTGTACCTTTTCCCTTAATGGGATTTCAAAACGATCCAAATACCAATTATGGATGGATGCGGAGAATTTCATCAGGTGTGATCAAACAATTTTTAACACATCCTGATTTTATGAAAGACAATGTACCCACACTCGGTTTTTATGGTGCCTTTGAGCCGGCGGTTCAAATTTACAGCTGCAGGGGAAGTGCCTATTGGATGGGGAAAGTATTTTTAGGTTTACTCGTTCCGGATAATAATCCTTTTTGGAACACCAAAGAAAACAATGGTGATTGGGATACGAAGTTTAAAAAAGATGAGGTTTACAATAAATATCAGGGAGATTCGCAGATTTTAATAACGGATTATCCTAATATTGGCGCTTCTGAAATAAGGGCCTGGTGTAATGAAAAGGTAAAAGACGACTGGCAAAAGTTCAGATCAACAGAGAACTATAACAGACTGTCCTATAATAGTGCTTTTCCGTGGCAGGCCGATGGCGAAAATGGAGAAGTAGCTATGAATTATGTTATAAAAAACAAAAATAATATGTGGGAAGCCTTTAGATTATACACATTTAAAAAATTTGAAAACGGTGTTTATTACAGAAATGTTGTTTTAGAAACCGATGAAAACATTCAATTCAATTTAGCGGATATTCCGTTGACCAATGGAATTTTAAGAGTAGATAGAAACAATAATGATAAACCAATTTCAATGCGTTTGGGACATTATGCGCTGCCTAAATTAGACAAGGAAATAGTTACCACTAAAAAAAATGTAGAAGGATATGAGGTAACTATTATTGATAATGGAAAATATCAATTAGCGATGGTTCCGATTTTGGGATGGGACAAGACAGAAGTTGTAAATGCAAAAGGATTACACCCGGAGAGTGATAAAAGTGCTGTGATTAATATCACCAGCGATTCAAAAAAATCAACTCTTTATGCTACTTTGATGCTTTGGAAGAAATCAGGAGAAAAATGGAAGAAAAATGAATTGATTCCTGTGAAAATTCATGAGCAGGAAAATGGAACTGTTAACCTGGAATTTGATAATGGAATTAAAAAGGTAATTGACTTTAATAAAAATTAGAATAAACAGATAAACATGAAATTAATCAGGATTTTTACTTTGGCTATTGTAGCTGTCCTATATCCACACAAAAGTCATTCACAATCAATTGAATTCAATAACCCAATTGCAGAACAGCGAGCAGATCCATGGGTGCATAAAACAGATGCCGGTGAATATTACCTGATAGCTACTGTCCCTGAATATGATCGTATTGTACTACGAAAAGCCAATAGTATCAACGGCTTAAAAGAGGCCAAAGAAAAAGAAATCTGGCATAAACATGAAAAAGGCGTTATGGCAAACCACATTTGGGCCCCTGAACTGCACAGGATAGACGGAAAGTGGTACATTTATTTTGCTGCCGGTGAGTCTGAAAATAAATGGAATATAAGAATGTGGGTATTGTCTAATCCATCAGCAGACCCGATGCAGGGGAAATGGACAGAAGAAGGACAGATAAAAACCAAAATAGATTCATTTTCCCTCGATGCCACAACCTTTGTGCACAATGGTAAACGATATCTGATATGGGCGCAGAATGCAAGAGGAGGAGACCATGGAACAGCTTTGGTTTTATCTGAAATGAAAAACCCAACCACACTTACAGGCCCAGAAGTAATTTTAACAGAACCTGAATTTAGCTGGGAAAGACAAAAATACAATGTCAATGAAGGGCCAGCTGTAATCAAAAAGAACGGAAAAATATTTGTAACCTATTCTGCCAGTGCCACAAACTACAATTATTGCATGGGGTTGTTATGGATCAATGAAAAAGCCGATTTACTAAATGCTGCCAATTGGAATAAATCTCCGGGACCTGTTTTTTATACAAATGAGGATTTAAAAAGATACGGGCCTGGTCATAATTCATTTACCACTGCTGAAGATGGAAAAACAACCATAATGATTTATCATGCCCGGGATTACAAGGAAATACAAGGACATGAATTATCCGATATAAATCGCGCAACCCGTGCGCGCGTTGTAGAGTGGACAAAAAGTGGTTTTCCCGATTTTATGCAAAACAAAAAAGATTAAATGCTAACTTAGGGTGAGTACAATTAATTAAAAGAAAATTCATGAAATTTATTAAATTCTTTTTTTGCTTTGTCTTTGTAATACCTGTGACTTTTTTGGCACAAACAAAAGCAACTATAACTATTGAAAACAATTCGGCTTTGGATCGAAAAGAAGCCGTTGTCGCAATAAACTGGAAAACGATTTTAAACAGTTTTCCTAAAATAGATACTGCAAATTTCGTTGTGATTAATCCAAAAACCAAAAAACAAGTTGTTTTTCAATTAGAACATCAGGCTAATGCTGCAATTCAAAATTTACTGGTTCAGGTTGATATTAAGGCAAAATCGAAACTGACTCTTTTTGTGCAAAGCGGAAAACCGGAAACATTTGCCGTAAAAACCTATGCCAGATATGTTCCGGAGCGCAAAGATGATTTTGCATGGGAAAACGATCAAATTGCCTTTCGCACTTACGGCAAAGCAATCGAGGGCTCAAACGAAGATGCTTACGGCTTTGATGTCTGGGTAAAACGCACGAATAAAATGGTAATTAACGAACGCTATAAATTAGCCGATTATCATACAGATCATGGGGATGGGTTGGACTATTATCAGGTAGGGCATTCATTAGGTGCAGGAAATATGGCACCTTATGTAAAAGATACCGTTCGATATTCAGCCAACTATCACAGATGGAAAGTGCTTGACAATGGTCCTTTGCGTTCTACATTTCAATTAATCTATGATGCGTGGGACGCGGGTGGAATAAAAGTGAATGCAATAAAAACGATATCCTTAGATGCCGGTTCACAGCTCAGCCGTATCGAAAACAGTTACACTTTTGATGGCAGTAAACCAATGCCGGTTGTTGTAGGAATCAGCAGAAGAACTGAAGCCGGAAATATTTCATTAAATGAACAGCAGGGAATTATGGCGTATTGGGAACCGACTTCTGAAAAAAATGGTACCACGGCTGTAGGTTCCGTATTAACCACACCAGTTAAAAACATGTGGGCAGATAAAATACAACTCTTAGCACAAACAGAAGTTAAAAGTAACGAGCCTATTATTTACTATACCGGTGCTGCCTGGGATAAGGCAGGAAAAATTACTGATGCTAAAAAATGGCTTGAATATCTTGAAAATTTTTCTCAGGAAATAAGGAATCCTTTGGTTATAAGTGTTAAATAATAACAGCCTAAAAGAATTGTGAAAAAAATATTGAAGTATAAAATGCACGATTTTGTCATTTGACAGAATCCTAAAATAATGTTTTTTCTCAAATTTAAAAGATAAGGATAATTATTTTAAAATAGAATAAAATTTTTGAAAGTAGCTCATTAGCAAAACAATAAAGGTCAAAATTGTAAAGCAATCTAATTTTAATTAACTTTGAAAAATAATAGTGTATAATTATGGCTTACAATCCCACAACTGTTGCTAATTATTTCATAGATAAATATTCCAAAACCGGAAACCTTACTCCTATGAAAATAATCAAGCTAACTTATATTGCGTATGGCTGGTATTTGGCCCTGACAGACAAAAAGAAGAGGTTAATTGATGAAAACCCGATTGCCTGGGATTTCGGTCCGGTTTTCCCTTCGTTGTATTACAGCATAAAGCAATACAAAAAAGAAAAGATTACCGAAAAAATTCCAAATGCAGCTAGAGACGAAAAAATTACAAATGAAGACGAACAGTTTTTAGATAAAATCTGGGAAGTGTACGGAAGATTTGACGGAATATATTTAAGTGCGTTAACACATATTGAAGGCACGCCATGGCAAAAAGTATATCGTAAGGATTCTAATGCCGTCATTTCTGATGAAGATATTTTTGAGCATTATAATAATTTAAAACCAATTGCTACCTAAGATGTCGTTACTCAATTTAAGCCGTATTTCTATTGAAAACAGTGCAGCAGTCAGACCTGTAGATATTGATAATGCCCGTATTCAAAACCAGATTCTGGAAGACAGACTGGGAAATGCAAAAGTGGGAAGGTTTTTAGAAGACACGAAACTGCGAAGATATCTCACGTACATTTTCTCATTTATTATTTTCCTTTGGCTGGCCGCCGTTATCTCTATTCTGTATTTCAATGACTATTTACTGCATTTAAATCTTTCAGAAAACGTACTGATTACCTTATTGACAACTTCATCCGTAAATGTAATTGGCATGATGCTGATTATTTTGAAAAATTTATTTCCACAACAAATCAATCAAACTGAATAGTAGGATCGGCTGAATCCGATAAGCTATTCTTTTTTTGCTGGTTCTGCTTCTTTTTCAGCATTTGCTTTTTTCAGACTTTCATATCCTTTCTCAATTGAAGGATACACAAAAACAGCGACTTTTTTAATTGGATTATAAAACATTGATTGATCTAAAGTTTCTTTTTTGGCAAAAGTATTGTTGAAGTTGATTTTCTCAAAAAGTGCAATTACAATACTCAAAATCAAAATTGTTTTCAAAACCCTAAACAAGCCTCCGCCTAATTTATTCATCCACCCCAAAAAGGCCAGATCAGCAATTCCGGTTAAGATTTTTGCTAATAAATAAACACCAATAACCACAAGAATAAATACCAAAATAAATGCCGCTGCCTGAATTGTATTAGGATTCCAGGAAACATGCTTCATGATGAGTTCTTTCATAAAGGAGGAAAATTTAATCGCTATATAAATTCCCAGTACTAAAGAAATAAAAGAAGCTACTTCTATAAAAAGACCATTTTTAATGCCTTTGTACAGGCTGAAAGCCAAAAGTGCCCCTAAAATCATGTCTAAAAAACTCATATTATTTCTTTATTTAATGAGAGGCAAATATAAAAGAATTATAAGGGATTCATTCTCAAATTTCAACTCCGTATCTTTGCAGGCTAAATTTTATGATTTTTGAATTTATAATTCACAATTCATACTTCACAATTATAGAAATGTCCAGAGATACACAACTAAAAGAACGCTGGGAACAGCTTGTTAACATACTTTCCAACCAGTTTTCGCAAGGCGAAGATTTAGATTTGGATGCCATAATTTATTTAATTGGCGTTCAGGAACTCGGAAAAGTGCACCGCGAATTCAAAAAAGACGAAAAGCTGAACCTAATGCACATCGCCATTTGCAGATTATTAGAACCTTATGGCTTTTATGAATTCGAATATTTTGATGAAGATGGCTGGCCGCATTATAAAGTAAAAGAAGAATTGCCGCCATTAAAAGCAGGAGAGCAATCGGTTTTAATGAAAGAAGCAATTGTAAATTATTTTTTAGAAAGAGAACTTATTAAATAGTTTTTCAGTTGCAGTTTCTTGCTGAATGAAAACTGAAACGGGATACTTCATTTTTTAGCAGAATAAAAACAAATCGGGATGTGTAGATATGCAATGACATCATATAAGCCTCATTACGCTTGTTTTAATTGTTATAAAACATTTAAAAGAAGGCTTAAAAAGGATGTAAAAGATGGTAAAGAATCAATATATGAAGCCAAATGTCCGGAATGCGGGGAATTAATGGCAAATATGGGACTGGATTTTGAATCTCCGAAAAAAGAGGATGTAAAAAAATGGGAACATTTGAAAAGCCTTTATTCTGTCGGGATTACTTTTCATTCCTGTGGTTGTAACGGACCAGGATATATTCCTAATTCAAAGGAAAAATTAATTGAATATTTTGAAGAATTAAAAGAGAACTATCTTAAAAATATTGATTTTTGGCGTAGTAGAATTGAGCCAGCCACGGCAAAGGAAAAAGACCAGGATATTCAGCGTAATTGGTCTGAATTAAGTAAGACTTCATTAAACTATAAAAAAGATATCATTAAAAATCAAGATGGTGTGAATTTCTGGCTTGAAAAAGTAAAGGAAATCGAAAGTAAAATTACTCTGATAAAATAGATTTATTGAAGAAATTATATCCAAAATGTAAGCTTCAACCGGTTCTTGAAACAATTTGTTGCTGAAAGTTGCGTTTTCTTAATTTGGGAATTGTTATACTAAGAATCTCACAATTGTAAAGGAAACTTTAAACTTTAAATATTAAACTTGAAACAAATTCACTAAATTTGCTCCCTCAATTATAGAATGAAAATGATAGATAAGATAAAAGACTATATTGGCGAAGCACAAGCTTTTTCAACTGAAAATGCTGCAGAGCTAGAAGCATTCCGTATTAAATTCTTGGGAAAAAAGGGCATTTTGAATGACTTTTTTGCAGAATTTAAAAACGTGCCTAACGATCAGAAAAAAGAATTCGGACAAGTTATAAATGCTTTAAAAACAGCTGCTGAAGATAAAGTAAAAGCAATTGTTGAAGCTTTAGAAAGCAAAGAAGAGGTAAAAGGTTATTTTGGAGATTTAACCCGTTCGCCGGAACCTGTTATTATTGGCTCCCGTCATCCTATTTCGATTGTTAAAAACCAGATTATAGATATTTTTGCCAATATTGGCTTCAACGTTTCCGAAGGCCCGGAAATCGAAGATGACTGGCATAATTTTACTGCCTTAAACTTACCGGAATATCATCCGGCACGTGATATGCAGGATACTTTTTTTATTCAGACCAATCCCGATGTTTTGTTGCGTACACACACATCGTCAGTTCAGGTGCGTTATATGGAAAATAACAAACCGCCAATTCGTACCATTTCTCCGGGACGTGTTTTTCGTAACGAAGCTATTTCTTCTCGTTCACACTGTATTTTCCATCAGGTAGAAGGGTTGTACATTGACAAGGATGTTTCATTTGCCGATTTGAAGCAAACATTGCTTTATTTTACGAAAGAAATGTTCGGAAAGTCTAAAATCCGTCTGCGTCCGTCATACTTTCCATTTACAGAACCAAGTGCCGAAATTGATATTTATTGGGGCCTAAAAACCGAAACCGATTATCGTATCACCAAAGGAACCGGTTGGCTGGAAATTGGTGGTTGCGGAATGGTTGACCCGAATGTGCTGAAAAATTGCGATATCAATCCGGATGAATTTAATGGTTTTGCTTTCGGAATGGGAGTAGAGCGTATCGCGATGTTATTGTACCAAATTGGTGATATTCGTATGTTTTACGAAAATGACGTTCGTTTCTTAGAGCAATTTAAAGCAAATATTTAAAATAAAGATATTAGTGAATAGTGATTAGTTAGTAGTTTTCTTCTTTCTAATCACTATTTACTTTTTACTATTCACTAAACAATGAAAAAAGATATAACAATCCCCGAAGTTGAAAACGTATTCCTTGCCGCCGTTCAGGAATGGAGCGACGATTTTATGGAAAAAGTCTGGTATGCTTATCTGGTAAACGACAGTGATTTTCATTTAGACAGTGTTATGGTTGTTTCAAAGGCATTTGGAACCATTGATGGCGAAATGAAAAAAACATCTGTTTTGCGTCATGCTTTTGTTGAGGTTCCGGCTGTTTCAGTAGTAAAAATCGAAATGATCGAGAAAAGCCTTTTGGTTTTAAACAATGAATTTATGGTGACTTTCTTCATCGGGAATACGTTGTATGACAAGAGATTTATCTTCAAATCGAATTTGATCAATGAAAACAACACGGAAGAAGTGCCAATTCTTTTTGTTGAAGGAGTTATGGTAAAATAGAGGTTTTAAAAGAGTGTTTTTACTTGTTAATATACTGAATAATAAGTTCTATAATACTAAATTTTATTTTTCTACATTACTAATTTAGTTTATTTTTGGAGGAAATTTACTATTATGAAGTTTTCTCAAAAAGTTAAAGATATATTTGATATTGTAAGAGCTATCAGTTCTTACATTGCAATTCTTTTATTTTCCTTTGCCTTGTATTTTGCTTATTCTGCTAACAGCATTAAAACTGAAGATATACCTAAATATTTATTTCCATTTGGAAAAATTGTTGCGATATTTTTAGTTTCGTTACCATTTGTACTTTATTTATACGATATAATAAAAATAAAATATATAATTTTTAGAGGTAAGTTGAGTGGCTTTATACTTGAAAAACATCAACTCATAATTGATATATCTGATTCAGATGGTAAAAATGCGACTTTTTATCAGAAGATATTTTTCCATAAATTCAGTAATAATAATAAAGAACAATACTTGTCTAATCTGTCAGTTAGTGGCACTATAAACGCAAAGTCAATTCAAACATTAAACTGCTTTTATTCTTTAGATTCAGATCAAAAGAGTTTAAATTTATCATATGTTAATAATATGAAAAAATTAAATAAAGTGCCTAATTTTTTTAAAGAAAATGATAGGTTCTTAATTTTTTATGCGCACTTGGAAAATACTTTTATTGATAAAAAAGAAAGTTGGGATATTGATGTTCATAATCTTTGCCAGGATTATAATTTACAAATATTCTTACCTGAAAATAAGGGAGTAGATAATGTAAAATTTTTGAGAGTTACTAATAATGAAGAAAAATTAGTTGATAATATACAACCTATCGTTATCAAGTTAAATAACAGATATAAAATTGAGTTGCAAATAATGAATTTTGATAAAAACGATAAGTATAGAGTTACTTGGACTTTAGATTAAGTCCAAGTTCCCCCACCTAATAATTCTGTTCTTGTTTTCATGATTCTATAATTTAGTTATACAAATGTACAATAAATTTTATTCAAATAGATTTTTCCTCTGATGTTAGTCTGATACTTTAGTCTTTATAATTCCATAGAATAATTACTTATTATGAAATAAAAAAATAACAGGTTAAAAACTATAAACTTTCTCAGGTGTCACACAATAATCCAGTTTAACATCTGATTCAAAAACATCATCAATCTGGTTCACGGCTTCAAAAAACGAAAGGCCTATTTTGATAGTTTCCGGTTGGCATTCAGCTAAAAACTTATCATAAAAACCTTTGCCGTAGCCAATACGGTTCCCAAAAACATCAAAAGCCAAAAGCGGAACAAATACTACGTCAATAGTTTGAGAAGGAACTGCTAAACCATTTACTGGTTCCGGAATGTTGTATTCATTTTTTTTGATTTTGGTATTGTCGGTCAATAAAAAATGAGACATAATCCGGGTTTCAAAATCGCTTTTAGAAACCACAATTTCTTTGTCTTTTCCGGAAAGCAGATGCAAAATAAACTCGGTATTGACTTCTTTTTGTTCTTCAATAGGCAGAAAAACATGGTAATAGGTTCTATCCCAAATAGGTAATTGGATTAATTGATTGCTTATTTCGAGGCTTTTTTCTTCAATATCTTTCTCAGAAAGGTTTTTTCGAAGATTTTTATAATGTAATCGCAGCTCTTTTTTATTAGTTGGCATTTTCATCAATATTTTTAGAGATATGGTAAATAGCATCACCTTCATAAACTATAGGTGAATGATTGGCATTGATAACATAGCCATCATGTGGTGCTTTTACTTTTTGCTCGAATTTACCAAATGGATCCGTAATAATGGCTAAAATAGTTCCCTTGGTTACAAATTTGGTAATCATATTATAATCGTGTAATAATCCGGATTGTTTTGCCCTTAACCAAACCGAATTTTTAATATAGATAGAAGGAAACTCGGCTTTTTCAACAACATGTTTCGGGTCGAGCATATTGAGATAATGTAGTAAACGCTTGACTCCTTTTACACCTTCATTGGCAATTGGGTCATTAATATCCAATGATTTACCACCTTCAAAAAGCAGCATTTTTATATTAGCTCTTTCTGAAGTAGTTCTGAAAGAGCCCAAAATATTTTTAGAATATAACGTAAACGGAGCATCAAAAACATCAGCCAAAAGTTTTAATTCTGGATTTTTTTCTGTTATTCGAATTTGAGGAGCATTAAAACGGCTCGCACCTCCTGCATGAAAATCCACAGCATAATCAATAAGGGGCAATACTTCATTTGTGATGTGAAAAGCAAAACGACTAGCCAGCGATCCTTTTTTGCTCCCCGGAAAAACCCTGTTCAAATCACGACCATCAGGAAATTCCCTTGATTTATTGACAAAGCCGTAAATATTGATGATCGGGATACAAATAATGGTTCCTCTTGTTGGACGGTTAATTTTTTTGCTGATGATCTGGCGGACAATTTCAACACCATTTATTTCATCGCCATGAATTCCGGCAGAGAATAAAACCACGGGACCATCAAATTTAGAACGCCTAACAATAATCGGAATATTAAGTTTGGTAGTAGTATGCAATCTCGCAATTTCTACGTTTATCGTTTTGTTTTCTCCGGGCAAAATCGATTCGCCAAAAAGAACCATTGGGGCATTGTTTTTCATGTCGAATTATAAAAGCTAAATATAGAAATTATTCTTTTGATTTCGTAAATTTGGAAAGAATTCATTGTTAAGCTTTCCAATGCAAATCGGAATGATTTTTGACAAGACCTTATCCTATCTTCAGAAATAAACAGCATGCAACTACCATCTTTAGAACTTCAAATCCAAACCCTTCCGGACAATCCGGGAGTCTATCAGTATTATGATAAAGAGGGAAAGATATTGTATGTTGGAAAAGCAAAAAACTTAAAAAAAAGAGTTTCTTCTTACTTCAATAAAATTCACGATACAAGAAAAACGAATGTACTGGTCAGGAAAATCGTAACCATCAAACATATTGTTGTTCCAACTGAAACCGATGCACTTTTATTAGAAAACAATCTAATCAAAACCCTGCAGCCACGTTATAATGTGCTGCTTCGTGATGATAAAAGTTACCCCTGGATCTGCATTAAAAAAGAACCTTTTTCGAGAATATTTTTAACCCGCAGAATGATTAAGGACGGATCTGAATATTTTGGCCCATACACCAATTTCAAAATGGTCTACACTATTCTTGACTTAATCAAGGAATTGTATCCGTTAAGGACTTGTAATTATGATTTGAGTCAGGCAAACATCAATTCAGGTAAATTTAAAGTATGTCTGGAATACCATATTGGTAATTGCAAAGGGCCATGTGAAGGATTGGAATCATTGGAAGATTATCAAAGGCAAGTTGATGCAATCCGTGAAATCCTGAAAGGAAATTTCAAGGAAAGTATGAAAGATTTTAAGCGTTTAATGAATCAATATGCAGAGGATTTGCATTTTGAGGAAGCGCAGAAAATCAAGGAAAAAATAGAAATTCTCGAAAATTATCAATCCAGATCAACCATTATAAATCCGAAAATCACCAATATTGATGTGTTTTCGATAGTATCGGACGAAAGTGCTGCTTATGTCAATTTTTTACAAATTTCGCATGGGTCGATTATTCGTTCACATACTATGGAAATCAAGAAAAAGCTGGATGAAACAGATGAGGAGTTACTTGAATTGGCAATAATCGAACTTCGTGAACGGTTTCAGTTATTATCAAAAGAAGTTATTGTTCCGTTTGATGTTGACTTAGGAGAAAACATTAAAGTGACCGTTCCGCAATTAGGTGACAAGAAGCAAATTTTAGATCTGTCCATTCGGAACGCTAAATTTTACAGAATAGAGCAACTCAAGCAATTGCAAATTGTAGATCCGGACAGACACGTAAACCGCATTATGGCACAAATGCAAAAAGACTTGCGTTTGTCAACCGAACCGAGACATATAGAGTGTTTTGATAACTCCAATATTCAGGGAACTAACCCTGTTGCGGCCTGTGTCGTTTTTAAAGACGGAAAGCCAAGTAAGAAAGATTACCGCCATTTTAATGTAAAAACCGTTATTGGTCCTGACGATTTTGCTTCGATGACCGAGATTGTTTATCGCAGGTACAAAAGGTTGTTAGACGAGAACGAACCGCTTCCGCAACTGATTATTATTGATGGTGGAAAAGGCCAGTTGTCAGCGGCCCTTAAAAGTATAGACGAATTGGGACTACGAGGTAAAATTGCTATTATCGGAATTGCAAAACGCCTCGAAGAACTGTTTTATCCGGGTGATTCTATTCCGTTGTACCTCGATAAAAAATCAGAAACATTAAAAGTGATTCAGCAATTGCGAAACGAAGCGCACCGATTCGGAATCACTTTTCATCGTGACAAACGTAGCAAAGCGGCCCTTAATTCGTCAGTAGAGAGTATTCCGGGTATTGGCGAAAAAACCATGCTTACGTTAATACAACATTTCAAAAGTGTTAAAAGATTAAAACTGGCTACTGAAAAAGAGATATCTGACGTTGTAGGTATATCGAAAGCCAAAAAAATTGTCGACTTTTACAAAATCAATCAGTAAGTTTTTATGAGCCTAATCCAACTGTACATTTCAAAAACCCGGTCAAAAAGCTTTTTTTCCAATGAAAAAAATGGAGCTTCTATGGTCGCTCTTTTTTTACAGGAAAAAATAGTCTTTTGTCTCTCGCAGTTTTCCATTTCCATCTGGGGCAGGGCTGTAGTATTTTTGATGCTTTTTGGACTTACTCCACAAAATTCATTTTCACAGGAAAAAAAGACGGATAGTATAAAAAGACCAAAAATTGGCTTGGTTTTAAGTGGAGGAGGAGCTAAAGGATTTGCACATATTGGGGTTTTAAAAGTACTGGAGCAGGCAGGGATAAAAATCGATTATATTGGCGGAACCAGTATGGGAGCAATAATCGGCGGGCTCTATGCTACAGGTTATAATGCTACCCAGATAGATTCTATTTTCAGGAAAACTAATTTTGATGAATTAATCAATGATTATATTCCCAGGGGATCCAAAAATTTTTACGGAAAACGAAACGACGAATTATATGCAATTGTCCTGCCTTTCAGTAATTTCAGAATCGGAATTCCGGAAGCGCTTTCAAAAGGGACGTATAATTATAATTTATTAAGCAGTCTTACACGTAATGTACGTCATGTTCGCGACTTTAATAAATTACCTACTCCATTTTTATGTATCGGAACCGATATTGAAACCGGCGAGGAGGTTTTGCTTAACAAAGGCAATCTGGCACAGGCTATGATCGCCAGTGCTGCATTTCCATCGTTGTTTTCGCCAGTCGAGATAGATGGTAAATTATTAGTAGATGGTGGTGTGGTAAATAACTATCCTATTAAGGAAGTTCGTAATCTGGGAGCTGATATCATTATTGGAGTTGATGTACAGGATGATTTGCAAACCCGAAAAAACCTGAAAAATGCTACCAGGATTTTGGTTCAGATTACCAATCTGCAGTCTATCGAAAAAATGAAGAAAAAAATAGATGACACTAATATTTACATAAAACCGGATATTCGTGATTTTGGGGTTATCTCCTTTGACAGGGGAGGTGAAATAGTAAAAAGGGGTGAAGATGCAGCATTTGGGGTGTACGAAAAAATTAAAGCTTTGGCAGATGAACAAAATTTTTATAAAAAACCTAAATTAAAAATAGCCTCAGATACACTTCAAATAAATAAAATAAATAATACCAAACTGGAAAATTATACTAAAGAGTACTTAACAAGTAAACTTCGTTTTAAATCAGGAAGTAAAATCTGTTACGATGATCTTCGTCAGGGGATTAACAATATAGATGCAACACAAAATTTCAGTGCGATATCCTATTCACTTGAGCCTAATGATGGTAAAGATGATTTGAATCTTGATCTTAAAGAAAACCCAACCCAAACCTATTTGAAACTCGGATTGCATTATGACGGACTTTATAAGAGTGCTGTGTTATTAAATCTAACCCGAAAGAAAACTTTTTTAAAAAATGATAATACTTCATTGGATATAATTTTGGGAGATAACTTTCGATACGATTTTAACTATTATGTAGAAAATGGTTTTAATATCAGTTTTGGTTTTAACTCAAGGCTGAATCAGTTTAATAGAAATGTAACTGAAACTATTAATAATCAGGCTCCTGAAAACCCAGCTATAAATCTGATTAATGTTGACTTTCTGGATATAACCAATCAGGCTTATTTTCAAACTATTTTTGTGCAAAAATTCCTGATGGGCGGTGGCTTGGAACATAAATTTTTAAAGATAAAATCACCTACAATCGGTAATATGGATCCAACGATTGACAGAAGTAATTACCTTAGTGCTTTCGGGTATATAAAATACGATTCATTTGATAATAAGAGTTTTCCCCGAAAAGGCTGGTATCTTTCAGGAGATGTTCAGACTTATCTCGCTTCGTCTGATTACACCAATCAGTTTAATCCTTTTTCTACAGCAAAAGCAGAAATTGGGCTTGTAAGAACGGTTTTTAATAAAGCAACAATAAAATTTCAGACTGATGCAGGATTTGCATTTGGAAACGAAAGCGTGCCGTTTTTTGATTATATCCTGGGAGGATACGGATACAACAAAATAAATAATTTCAATTACTTTTACGGTTACGACTTTCTTAGTATTGCCGGCGATAGTTATATAAAATCCGCCATAACTTTTGATTACGAAATTTTGAAAAAAAATCATCTCAATTTTTCAGCTAATTATGCTAATCTTGGCGATGATCTTTTTAGTACTGTAGATTGGATAGGAATGCCTAAATATTCAGGTTATGCAGTTGGTTACGGTTTGGAAACTATTATTGGACCAATTGAGGTAAAGTACTCCTGGTCACCTGAACTCCCAAAAGGATATACATGGTTTAGAATCGGATTTTTGTTTTAATATATAATTTAAATCAATAATAATTACGATATTTGTTGTAATGAAAACAAAATGGACAGGTTTATTAGAGTATCTTCAATTCCTTATCAAGAGAAATCCTGAGTGAAACTACCGAATTGAGGTAATTAGTCAATGAAAATTGAACCGATTATCTGTTCACACAATTCACATTTTCGAATTATCTAATTTACAAATTATCTAATTGAAAAGCCATGCCATTATATCACAAACTCGGAAACTTTCCTCAAAAAAGACACACCCAATTCGAAAAACCTGATGGAGGTTTTTACTACGAACAATTGTTTGGTACCGAAGGTTTTCACGGACATTCTTCATTGTCATATCACGTACACAGACCTACTCAGGTTAAAGAAATTTTAAATTCATATTCCGTTGAACCAAAAATTGCAATCGGAAAAAACATAAAATCATTATTATTTAAAGGTTTTGAACTAAAGCCTGAGAATGACTTTTTAGACAGCCGAAAAGCAATGTTGGTCAACAAAGACTGTATTATTGGTTTGGCCGCGCCTAAAGAATCACTTCGAAATTATTTCTACAAAAATGCCGATGCCGATGAAATGCTTTTCATCCATAAAGGAAAAGGGAAATTACGTACCATGTTGGGTAATATCCCTTTTGAATATGGAGATTATCTGATTATTCCGCGTGGTATTATTTATCAAATTGAATTTGAAACGGAAGAAAACCGATTGTTTTATGTCGAATCTTATGCTCCTTTTTATACTCCAAAACGTTATAAAAACCAATCAGGCCAGCATTTAGAACACTCCCCATTTTGCGAGCGTGATTTTATTTTGCCAACCGAACTGGAAACGCATGACGAAAAAGGAGATTTTTTAATTAAAATCAAAAAAGAAGGCATGATTCACGAAATTGTTTATGCCACGCATCCTTTTGACGTTGTGGGTTGGGATGGTTACAATTTCCCGTACGGATTCTCGATTCACAACTTTGAACCAATAACCGGTCGTGTTCACCAACCGCCTCCGGTACACCAAACTTTTGAAACGGCAACTTTTGTCGTTTGTTCATTTTGTCCAAGACTTTATGATTATCATCCGAAAGCGATTCCGGCACCATACAATCACAGCAATATAGATTCTGATGAAGTTTTATATTATGTTGATGGCGATTTTATGAGCCGTAACAATATCGAGCAGGGACATATCACTTTACACCCAAAAGGAATTCCTCATGGTCCCGCACCAGGCGCAATGGAACGCAGTATTGGTCACAAAGAAACCCAGGAATTAGCTGTTATGGTGGATACTTTCAGACCTTTAATGGTTACGGAAGAAGCTATGGGATTGGACGATGGTCAGTATTACAAGTCGTGGACTGAAGCCCCCTAGCCCCCGAAGGGGGAATTACAGATTTTTTACACCTTAAAATTAGATTAAAGATATAATAACTAAAATCCTATTTACCCCTAATAGGAATTCCCCTTCGGGGGTTAGGGGGCTATCATGAAACAAGTAAAATCAGTAGAATACGGATTAGAGAAAATCTTCGAAGGAGCACAGGATTTCCTTCCCTTATTAGGAACAGACTATGTAGAATTCTACGTAGGAAACGCCAAACAATCGGCACATTATTATAAAACTGCTTTTGGATATCAGTCATTGGCATACGCCGGATTAGAAACCGGAGTAAAAGACAAAGCCTCTTATGTTTTGAAACAAGACAAAATCAGAATTGTTTTAACTACGCCATTAACACAGGATTCACCTATTCATGCCCATCTTCAAAAACATGGTGATGGCGTAAAAGTTGCAGCTCTTTGGGTTGAAGATGCCAGAAGTGCTTATGAAGAAACCATGAAACGCGGTGCCCGTTCTTTTATGGAACCAACGGTTGAAAAAGATGAATTTGGAGAAGTAGTTCGTTCCGGAATTTATACTTACGGAGAAACCGTCCATATTTTTGTAGAAAGAAAGAACTACAAAGGTGTTTTCCTGCCAGGTTATAAAGAATGGAAATCAGACTATAATCCAGAACCAACAGGTCTTAAATATATTGATCACATGGTTGGAAATGTAGGTTGGAACGAAATGAATACCTGGGTAAAATTCTACGAAGATGTTATGGGATTTGTGAATTTCCTTTCTTTTGACGACAAACAAATCAATACAGAATATTCGGCTTTGATGAGTAAAGTAATGTCTAACGGAAACGGAAGAATTAAATTCCCAATCAATGAACCTGCCGAAGGAAAGAAAAAATCGCAAATCGAAGAATACTTAGATTTTTACGGTGGGCCTGGCATTCAGCATATTGCCATTGCTACTGATGATATAATCAAAACGGTATCAGATTTAAGGGCAAGAGGAGTTGAATTTTTATCTGCGCCGCCCCATACCTATTATCAGGCAATTCCTGAAAGATTAGGAGTTCATATGGATATGATGAAAGAAGATTTAAACGAAATAGAAAAATTAGCGATCATGGTCGACGCCGATGAAGATGGTTACTTATTGCAAATTTTCACTAAGCCAGTTCAGGACAGACCAACGCTTTTCTTTGAAATAATTCAACGAATGGGGGCAAAAGGGTTTGGTGCAGGTAACTTTAAAGCGCTGTTCGAGTCAATTGAAAGAGAACAGGAATTGAGAGGAACATTGTAAAACAGCTTTATTTTTATATTATATAGAACAATTCTCTGTAAAACGATGGTTTTTGTGCAAATGTTATGTTAAACTGACTTTTTTCTATTTGTTTTTTGAACTTACTGCATATCTTTGCACCGCAAAACAGAAAGGGGTGGTTTCCTTTCTAAATTGATATAAATTTCATAATTTATAGTTTTTTGGTTAGTTAATAGCATAAAAACTCAGTCATTCTTTGACTGAGTTTTTTTGTTTTGGTATATTTGGAATAAAATTTGCGTTTGTAGCTATATAAACAGTCAAATATCTTAATTTATGAAAAAATTAGCTCTATTCATATTAATTCTCACCACATTAAGTTTTGATTCCCTTAAAGAAGATGCTTTCGATACAGGAGAATATATTAAATTTAGAATACATTACGGGATTGTAAATGCGGGATACGCCACTTTAGAAGTTAAAGATGCTACAGTAAATAACAAAAAAGTATTTCATGCAGTGGGCAAGGGTTATACAACCGGCATGTCTAAGTTTTTCTTTAAAGTTGAAGATTTATACGAAAGCTATTTCGATAAAGACACCGGAGAACCTTATCGTTATGTTAGAAAAATAAATGAAGGAGGGTACACCAAAAACCAGGAGGGTTTTTTTAATCAGAAGGAAAACAGGATTTTGGTAAAAGACTATAAACGGAAAACTGAAAAAACAATTGTTCTGACAGATAATGTTCAGGATATTTTATCTTCATTTTATTATTTGCGAAATCATCCTAATATTGATAAATTAAAATCAGGCGAATCTATTTCTATAGACATGTTTTTTGACGATGAAATAACAAAATTTAAGTTAAAATATATAGGTCAACAGGATATTACAACTAAATTTGGCATCGTTTCAACTATGGTTTTTAAACCATTAGTGCAGACAGGCAGGGTTTTTAAAGAAAAAGAGAGCTTAACTATCTGGATATCTGCAGATAACAATAAAATTCCGGTTCGTATAAAAGCGGAATTGGCAGTTGGCTCACTTAAAGCTGATATTGATGAATATAAAGGATTGAAAGGTCCGTTTAAAGTAAAGAAATAATGAATACCACAGATAATTCTGAATCAATCCTGAAAGAAATTGATCTAAAATTCAAAGCCATAAATCAAAAAACGGATGTTCAGCTTGAAGGCTTGCTTTGGTCAAAACCTATAACGTATTGGGATTACATTCAGACTGATGCTCTTTTAAATCTTCAAATACAGCGTACGACACTTCCGGATGAAATGGTATTTATTATGTATCATCAGGTAAACGAATTAATTTTTAAGATGATTTTGTGGGAAATCGATCAGATAGCCGATGCAGAAAATATTCAGACCGTTTTTTTTAGCGAAAGACTTTTAAGAATTACCCGTTATTTTGATATGCTGACCAACTCTTTCAGCATTATGGAAAACGGTATGGAAGTGGAGCAGTATATGAAGTTTAGAAATACTCTGACTCCTGCAAGCGGTTTTCAGAGCGCTCAATATCGATTAATAGAATTTGCCTCCACAGATGTTATCAATTTAACAGACAGAAGATATAAAGCCAATTTTGATGAAAATACTGATTTAGAAACCAGTTTTGAACACTTATACTGGCAGGCAGCCGGAAAAGATTATCAAACAGGTCAAAAATCCTATTTGCTTCAGGAATTCGAAAAGAAATACAAAAATCAGTTCTTACGTCAGATGTCGGATTTTAAAACTAAGAATATCTGGCAAAAATTCAAGCAATTACCTGAGAAAGATCAACAAAATCCGGACTTAATCTTTGCTATGCGTCATTATGACCATACAGTAAATATTACCTGGGTGATGCAGCATTTAAACACAGCCATAAAATATATTTTAGAAAGCGGAAAAGGCAATGGTGAAGCCACCGGAGGAAGTGACTGGCAAAAATATATGCATCCAAAATTTCAAAGACGCATCTTTTTTCCTAAATTGTGGAGCGAAGAAGAATTGTCTAATTGGGGAAATGAGCCAGCAGCTTAGTTTTCTGAAAAAAATAAAAGTTTGAAAAAAGCATACGTAATTTTAATCCTCTTGTTTTCAGTATTTTCATGTAAAAAAGCAGATGAAAAAATTGAATCTAAAATTATTAGCCAACCAAAAGCTAAAAAAGTAGAATTTGGATTTAATTACGGTGATTTTAATGTTGTTCACGATACTATTCAAAAAGGAGATTCTTTTGGGTCTATCATTCAAGGTCAAAATATTGGAGATAAAAAAGTTTATGATATTGTTGAACAGGTAAAAGATTCTTTTAATGTAAGGACCATTCGATACAATAAACCTTATACCTTTCTTCGTTCAAAAAATAAAACCAATAAACTGCAGGTTTTTATCTATCAGCCGGATGCACTTACTTATTATGTGGTCGATTTTAGGGACAGTCTGGCAACAGCTTACAAAAAAGTAAAACCGGTAACCTTAAAGAGAAAAATAATTGGTGGAGTTTTAAAGAGTTCTTTATCAGAAACTTTAGGAAACAATAGTGTTGAAGCTGCCCTGGCTAACCGAATTACAAAAGTATTTTCATGGTCAATTGACTTTTTTAAACTTAAGAAGGGTGATCGTTACGGATTAGTTTTTACAGAACGTTTTATAAATGGCAAAACTTATGACGGAGTTGAGGAACTTCAGGCTGCTTTTTTTGAATATAAAGGTAAAATAATATATGCTTTTCCCTTTCAAAAAGATACCTCCTCGGGAAAAGTAGAGTATTATGACGATCAGGGAAGAACACTAAAAAACTTTTTCTTAAAAACACCAATCAAGTTTAGCCGGATCACCTCAAGATTTACAATGAACAGGTTTCATCCTGTACAACACAGGTGGAAAGCCCATAAGGGAACAGATTATGCAGCGCCAACCGGGACTCCCATTTCTACAACGGCTTCAGGCGTTGTAGAACAAACAGGCTATACCGCAGGAAACGGAAACTTTGTAAAAGTAAAACACAACGGCACCTATTCGACTCAATACCTGCACATGTCCAGAATTTTGGTTCGTCGCGGTCAACGTGTTACACAAGGTCAAACTATTGGACTTGTAGGTAGTACCGGATTGGCTTCGGGGCCTCATGTTTGTTATAGATTCTGGAAAAACGGCGTTCAGGTAGATGCTCTTCGTCTTAATTTGCCAACTGGCGAGTCTTTGACTGGAAACGACAAAGGACGTTTCTTTAAACAAATTGAACCTCTGAAAAGAGAACTGGATAGCATTGGAAATTTGTAAATATTGTACAATTTGTATTCAGTCAAATTTCAATTAAAAAAATAGAAGAAACATGAAAAATGCTCGGCTTAAAGCAATTTACAATGAAACTTTTTCAGATTTAAAACTATTTTACAGAGATACAAATCTTCCTGATAACTTAATTTCAAATTATAAGACCGGACAGATAATTCAGGAAAAAGGATTCACCGATATGACTTCTATCGGCGGCGGACTTTCGGTAAATTTCAGATATCTGATTGCAAGTGCTAGCGCAAAAGATTTATCGAAATTTAATCCTGACTCGGCAAAAATTGGTCATTTTCTTTTAGATACTATCGCTTATTTTAAGGTATTGGATATTCATAGAATTGACAATAAAACACAAGTTTTTCTTTTAAATATTCCTGACAATTCACTTTCGCTCTTTAAAAATTCAACTTCAAACCTAGAAGAAGAAATTACAGATAAGGCCAGGAAAAAATTTATTGATAAAATCAATTCACCGTTAATTCCGGAATTACAAACTCAGGAATGGAAAAAAAGAACAGAATCACCAATTGGAATGAATGATAATGGCGAAATGTTTTTTGATGACTCAAAAATAAAATTAGAATCTTTGAAAAGAATTGAAATTAACATAGAGAAGAAAACTATTAAAGTTAACAAAAAACCTTGGTGGAAAATATGGTAATGTTGAAACGAAAATCTCCATTATCTTATAAAAATCTCCAAATTATAATTTCTTGTTCTAAAACCTATCCCTAAAAATGACTGAAAATTGGACTGTTTTTCGAAATTTCCCAACATTACTTCAAGCTCAGGAACTTGAGGTATTATTAAATAAAAACAATATTAAAACTTTTTTAGGAGATAATATTGCTCCTGTGGATGTTACTTTTTCCGGAAGCACTTTGCTAAATCAATATGAAATAAAGATAGATTCATCAGATTTTGAAAAAGCTGAGGCTGTTCTTGAAAAGGACGCAGAAGACATTCTCGACAAAATTGCCCCGGATTACTATTTATTAAGTTTTTCGAATGAAGAACTATATGAAGTTCTTTTAAAATCTGATGAATGGAATATTTTTGATTATAAACTGGCGCAAAAAATCTTAACAAACAGAGGGAAAACAATTGATCCGGAAATGCTTACTTCTTTGAAAAAAGAACGTTTAAAAATTTTAACCAAGCCAGAGGAAAATCAAAAGCCATGGATAATTGCCGGTTATTTGTTTTCATTTTTAGGTGGAGGGATTGGAATTGTCATTGGCTATTCATTATGGACCTCTAAAAAAACACTTCCAAACGGAGAAAGAATTTATTCTTATAACAACGCAGACAGAAAACATGGTAAAACAATATTTATTATTGGATTGATTGTTTTTCCGTTAGCACTAATTATAAAAATCCTCAATGAGCTTTAGTATTGAAATAAAACGATTTCGTAACTAATTGCCATGCAAACAAGTATTAAATACTAATTTCAGTATTTTTGTGTTTCTAAAAAAACAACTTATAATAAAATGGCTTTAAACACAACAAACCCAACTGGGACTGAAGCGTGGAAAAAACTGCAAAACCACTATAATGCAATTCAGGCTACAACTATAAAGGAATTGTTTCAACAGGATAATGCGCGTGTTGAAAAATTCAATTTGCAATGGAATGACTTTTTGGTTGATTATTCTAAAAACAATATCAATCAGGAAACCATTTCTCTTTTACTTGAACTGGCTAATTCTATCGGATTAAAAAATGCAATTGAAGATTATTTTGGAGGAGCAATAATCAATCAGACAGAAAACAGGGCAGTTTTGCATACCGCTTTACGTGCACCGGAATCGGCAGTGATAAAAGTAGATGGAGAGAACGTAATTCCGGAAGTTTACGAAGTAAAAAATAAAATTAAAAATTTTACAAATGAAGTAATTTCGGGAGAAAGAAAAGGGTATACCGGAAAAGCTTTTACAGATATTGTTAATATTGGTATTGGAGGTTCTGATCTTGGTCCGGTAATGGCTGTTGAAGCATTGCAGTTTTACAAAAATCATTTGAATGTACATTTTGTTTCGAATGTAGACGGTGATCACGTTAACGAAGTAATCAAAAAAATAAATCCTGAAACAACACTTTTTTTGATTGTTTCTAAAACGTTTACCACTCAGGAAACTTTATCGAACTCAGAAACTATAAAAGAATGGTTTTTAAAATCGGCTTCCCAGGAAGATATTGCCAAGCATTTTGTGGCAGTTTCTACCAATATTCAAAAAGTAACAGAATTTGGAATTAATCCGGACAATGTTTTTCCAATGTGGGATTGGGTTGGAGGAAGATTCTCTTTATGGAGTGCTGTTGGTTTAAGTATTGCTTTGGCTGTTGGTTTTGATAATTATAATGATTTATTGAAAGGTGCCAACGAAATGGACGAACATTTTAAATCGGCAGAATTTGATCAAAATATTCCGGTTGTTTTAGCTTTGCTAAGTGTTTGGTACAATAATTTTTTTGGTGCCGAAAGTGAAGCTTTGATTCCGTATACACAATATTTGCAAAAATTGGCTCCATATCTGCAACAGGCAACAATGGAAAGTAACGGGAAAAGTGTTGGCCGTGATGGAAAACCGGTTAACTATCAAACCGGAACTATTATTTGGGGAGAGCCGGGAACAAATTCGCAACATGCCTTTTTTCAATTGATCCACCAGGGAACAAAATTAATTCCGACCGATTTTATTGGATTCGTTAAACCATTATACGGAAATGAAGGCCATCACGATAAATTGATGTCCAACTTTTTTGCTCAGACGGAAGCTTTGATGAACGGAAAAACGGCGACACAAGTTCAGGCTGAATTTGACAAACAAGGGCTTTCTGCAGAAAAGGCATCTTATTTATTGCCATTTAAAGTCTTTACAGGGAACAAACCTACTAATACAATCCTGATTGAAAAATTAACTCCTAAAAGTTTAGGTTCTTTGATTGCCTTATACGAGCATAAGATTTTTGTTCAGGGAATTATCTGGAACATATTCAGTTATGATCAATGGGGAGTAGAATTAGGAAAACAATTAGCCAATTCTATTTTGGAAGAAATAAATTCAAAGACGATAAAAACTCATGATAGCTCTACTTCATTTTTACTTAATCACTTTTTAAGTAATAAATAGCTTAAAACTTTATTTAATATCAAACGCCTTGAATACTATATTTAAGGCGTTTTTTTCTTATAAATTATAAATAAGTCTTACAAAACATGATGATTATTACGTGTTTGAACACCTGAATTGAATTTATTATTATGATTTTAACAAAAAAAATAAAGTAAAATTTAAAAAATTATATTTTATCTATCATATATAGATAAAATCGTTTTAATGTTCAACACAATGCGTAAAACTTGTTTTTCTTAACATTTCGATAACATTATCTAATTAAAATGTTATAATTTTGCCAAAAACAATAAACTTAACAAACACAAAAATGAAAAAAATTATTTTTATTTTGATTATTTTTTTATCTGCCCTTGGTCATGCGCAGGTTACAAGTTCTGCAATGTCAGGAACTGTTAGATCGTCGAAGGGAGAGGCGCTTCCTGGGGCAACTGTAGAAATTATACATAAACCTACTGGTACAAAGTATTTTTCTACTAGTGATTTTGACGGTGGATATTCTGCTCAGGGTCTTAGACCAGGTGGGCCATACACGGTGAAAGTTTCATATATTGGATATAAAACGACTGAAATTACAGATATTAACGCTGGATTAGGGAATAATTTAACAGTGAATGTTACTATTGAAGAAGAATCAAATGCTCTTCAAGAAGTTGTTGTAACGACAAAATCAAAAGGAAATTTTAATAAAGGAAGAACTGGTGCTTCACAACAGTTTTCAAACAGAGAAATTGCTGCTGTACCTGTTTTAGGAGCCCGTTCTATCAATTCTGTTACAAAATATAATGCCAATGCTGGTGCAAACGGTACTTTTGGAGGACAAGATTCAAGATTAAATAACTTTACAATTGATGGTTCTGTGTTTAATAATGGATTTGGACTTGGTTCTGATTCACAAGCCGGAGGTAGAACCGGATCTACTGCAATTTCATTAGATGCTATTGAGCAACTTCAAGTAAATATTGCTCCTTATGATGTTCGTCAATCAGGATTTTTAGGTTCAGGAATCAATGCCGTAACTAGAAGTGGAACAAACGAATTTGAGGGATCTATATATCATTCATTCAGAAGTAATAAGAAAAGTTTTATTGGTACTCATGCTGGAGATGTTGACATTGTTCCTGGAAAATTTGACGAAAAAATATTAGGTGCTCGTTTAGGTGCTCCAATCATTAAAGACAAATTGTTTTTCTTTGGTAACTTTGAAACGATTGAAAACCTAAGCCCTGCTACAACATGGACTTCTACCGGATCTCCACAATCAAGTGGACAAGCATCTTTGCCTACTTACACTCAAATGCAAGATCTTTCAAATTTTATGCAAGATAGATTTGGATATACTACAGGTCCTTGGGAAAATTATGATGCAGAAAAAACATCTAAAAAATTCTTAACTAGATTGGATTGGAACATTAATGATAATCATAAACTTTCTGCACGTTATGTATTCCATGATTCATCTTCAGATGAATTAACTTCAAACTCAAATTCACTAGGATTTGGAAACAGAAGAACTAGCCCGCTAGCAATGTCTTATAAAAATAGTGGTTACGTAATTCTAGATAATACGAGATCTATTGTTGTTGAGTTAAATAGTAAATTAGGTAACTCATGGCACAATAATTTTATTGCAGGCTACGACAAGCAAATAGAAGATAGAGCTTTACAAGGTGGTGGATTATTTCCTACCATTGACATCAAAGAAGGAGCAAACACATTAATTTCTGTTGGTTTAGATCCTTTTACTCAAGGAAACAAACTTACTTACTCTACTTTACATTTTACTGATAACTTAACTAAAACTATTGGTAAACATTCAATCGTATTAGGAGCTAACTTTGAGTACTTTAAATCAAGTAATTTGTTTTTTTCTGGGTCTAACGGAGTTTATATTTTTGATTCTCTTCAAGATTTTTATGATGCCGCAAATGAATCAGCAAATAATGGTGGAGCCCCATCAACAGCAAACCTTCCTTCTCGAACTCAATTTAGATATTCGGCATTGCCTGGAGCTGTAGAGCCATTACAAATATATAAATCAAATAAACTTGACTTATATGCACAAGATGAAATTAAACTGAGCGATAGATTAAAAGTTAGTCTTGGATTAAGAGCTACAGCTGTTTGGTTTGGTGACACAGCTTTAGAAAACCCTGCAGTAACTGCAATGACATTTGCAAATGGCGAACAATTTAACACTGGTGAAATGCCAGATACACAATATTTATTTGAACCTAGAATTGGATTTAATTTAGACTTTAATGGAGATGCTTCAACAATACTTAGAGGAGGTAGCGGAATTTTTACCGGAAGGGCACCTGGAGTATTTTTATCTAATTCTATTGGTAACAATGGAATCTTGACCGGATTTGTTGATTCTAGCGGTGCTGCTGTTGGAACAGGAGGATATGGTTTTACACCAAGACCTAATGACTATTTCATTCCAGGCACACCTACACTTCCATCGACTTTTGATTTAGCATTTACAGACAAAAAGTTTAAATTCCCACAAGTATGGAAAACTACTTTAGCTGTTGATCAAAAATTACCTTTTGGTTTTACAGGAACTGTTGAAGGAATTTTTCAAAAAAATATCAATGCAATTAGTTATTACAACGCTAATTTAGATGCTCCTATTGGAACTTTTAGTGGTCCTGATAACAGACCAAGATATGCTCGTACCGATGTCGGTGTTCGTGTAAACGACAATGTTTCAAACGGAATCGTTTTAACCAATACTGACGACGGATACTTCTACTCTACAACATTCAAATTAGAGTATCCTTACCAAAATGGCTTATGGGGATCTCTGGCATACACTCATTCTGGAGCTTATGATTTAATGTCTGCCGGTTCTATTGCTGCTGGTTCTTGGACTGGTGCAAGATCAGTAAACGGAAACAACGACTTAGCTGTTTCAGTGTCAAATAATAACACACCACATAGAATTGTTGGGGTTATTGGATACAGGCTTGAATATGGTAAAGAATATGGAGGGGCAACCTCAATCAACTTAGGTTACATTGGTGAGCAGGCTGGGCCATTTAGCTATACATACGGAGGAGATATGAATGGAGACAGAGTTAACGCAAATGACCTGATCTATGTGCCTAATAATGCCAGCGAAATACGTTTCCAACCGTTAACTGTTACTAATGTTGTAGATGGTGTAAATGTTGTTACTAACTATACTGAAGCTCAACAACAAGAAGCTTTGGATGCATATATTAACCAAGACAAGTATCTTTCTGACAGAAGAGGTCAATATGCTGAAAGAAATGGAGCCATGCTACCAATGTTACACAGATTGGATTTATCAATTACACAAGACTTATTTATTAATATTGCAGGAAAAAGAAATAGTTTCCAATTTAGAGCGGATATCTTGAATTTTACTAATATGCTAAATAAAGATTGGGGTGTTACACAAAGAGCAACTAACGCAACAATCCTTAACTACAGAACAACAGATGGTAACAACGTTCCGTTTTATCAGTTAGCAACTCAGGCAGATGCATCTGGAAACAGAACTTTAATTAAAGATACTTTCCAAAAAAACTCATCAACATTTGATGTTTGGCAAGCACAATTTACAATTAGATATATATTTGGTAAATAATTTAGTTTATAAAATGTAAATAAGAAACATAATAAATAATTAAAACGGCATTGACTTTATAGTTCAATGCCGTTTTTTTTATACCTTTTTTTATTATATTTGAAAATAAAAAAACAAATTTATGTACAATTTTATAAAAGAATTACACTCTGGTTGGGCCTACCTTGCTTTGCTGATTTTATTGATAGCTGTTGTAAATGCACTGATCGGATTCATTTCAAAAAAAGAATTTACAGGCAAGGATCGCAGAATTGCATTATTTGCTTTAATCGGAATTCATACACAATTATTAATTGGTCTAATAGTTTATTTTGTTTCTCCATTAGGTTTTCAACAATTAGGAGAAATGAAAAATGCGGCACTTCGTTTAACCTCATTAGAGCATCCATTAATTAATTTAATAGCAATTGTTCTAATTACAATAGGCTGGTCAAAACATAAAAAAATAATTAACAGTGAAGCAAAATTTAAAACTTTTGCTATTTTTTACACTTTAGGTTTAGTGCTTATTCTAAGCAGGATTCCTTGGAAACTATGGTTTCAATAAAACCAAAATAAGCCCTGTTCCGGGCTTTTTTTATCTCGGCATATTATTTGTACAAACTCCCCAAGTCTGAAAAAAAATAAACTATGAGGCATAAAAAATATAGTATACTCTCCATACCTGCAATGTTACTTTTAAGCGGTTTTACGTTTCTTATGAGTCAAAGCAAACCTATTGAAAATAAAATAATTCAGGATACTTTAAAAACAGATAAATTAAAAATAGTAAGCTTCACTGAAAACGACTCTGTTTTTAGTCTTGATGGTTTAAAATTGAAAGTTTATAAAAAATCGGCTCATGCGTCCTACTATCATGACCGTTTTAATGGAAGAAAAACGGCAAGCGGTACACGTTTTAACAATAATAAATATACTGCCGCACATAAAAAACTACCTTTTGGAACAAGAGTAAAAGTTACAAACGAAGCCAATGGAAAATTTGTAATTGTTGAAATTACTGATAGGGGGCCGTTTGTTAAAACCAGGGAAATTGATTTGTCCAAAAGAGCTTTCATGGATATTACCAAAAGTAAAGGAGCCGGTGCCATGACAGTTACGCTTGAAACCATACAATAATAAAATTTAAAATGCTCATACAAATTTCCGAATACTCATAATTATTCCGGTATGAATTCCCTCATGATAGTTATTGAAGTTTATGGCTTCTTCTACATTTCGAAGAGTAATACCCATACTGGTTGTGTATTTAGTGTAATTTGTGAAAATGTTATGAATAAAGTCTTCTGCTGTTTGTAGAAAAGTTACTTCAAGTAAAGTTTTTATTTCATCTATTTCAGTTTGTGAAACAATATCTTCGGGCTTGGTGCCTTTTTTATATTTATTCATAAATTCATCTGAAACCATTGTTGATAATCCCGATAACTTATAAACCAGAGCCTGCTGTGAGGCTATAATATGCCCAATATTCCAAATGATATTATTATTGTAGCCTTCCGGGATTTTGTTTAATTGCTCTAATGAATGATTCTCTAAAATTTTTAAAATAATATTTCTACTTGTTTTCTGAACTTCAAAAGCTGATTTCATAATTTTATTTTTTTTATAAAATTAGCCAATTTTAAGTTCCAATGAATTTTCTTTGTATCTAAAAACAACAAATCATGAACAAAATATACTATTTAGCTTCCTGCGACACTTGCCGAAAAATTATCAAAAGCTTACCAAAAGATAACAATTTGGTTTTTCATGACATCAAGCAAAATCCAATAACTGAAGGAGAACTTGATGAAATGTATAATTTGTCAGGTAGTTATGAAGCACTATTCAGCAAAAAAGCACAATTGTATAAGTCCATGGATTTAAAAAATAAAGCTTTAACAGAAGCTGATTTTAAAAAATATATTTTAGAACATTATACTTTTTTAAGCCGGCCAGTTTTTATAATTAATAGCAAAATTTATATTGGTAACAGCCAGCAAAATATTTTACAGGTTATGAAAGCTTTGGAGTAAAACTGAAAACCGTGACTGAAAACTGTTTTCATCCCAACACTGCGAACTTTTAATTATCTTTGCGCCTTTATACTCAATTATATGATACAATCGATGACGGGTTTTGGTAAAGCTTCTTTGCAATTACCAACAAAAAAGATTACTGTAGAAGTGAAATCTTTAAATAGTAAAGGTTTAGATCTGAACGTTAGAATGCCATCTGTTTATCGTGAAATGGAATTGGGTTTACGTACTTTAATTTCGACCAAACTGGAAAGAGGAAAAGTAGACTTTGCGATTTACATCGAAAGTACTTCTGAACAGACCTCTACAAAAGTAAATGTTCCTGTTGTAAAAAACTATATTGCCCAATTACGGGAAGTATATCCTGATGCTGATGAAACCGAACTGATGAAAATGGCTGTCCGTATGCCGGATACCCTAAAAACGGAACGTGAAGAAATTGATGAAAATGATTGGGAGCAAATTCAGGTTATTATTGAAGAAGCATTACAAAATATTTTAAGTTTCAGAAGAGACGAAGGTGAATCGCTGGAAAAAGAATTCAATCTCCGAATTGGAAATATCCGCCAATACATGGAGGATGCTTTGGCTTTGGACCCGGAAAGAGTTCAGACGATAAAAGACCGTCTGCAAACAGCTATTTCAGAATTGAAAGTGAATGTTGATGAAAATCGTTTCGAACAGGAATTGATTTATTATTTAGAAAAACTGGATATTACAGAAGAAAAAGTTCGTTTAACGAACCATTTAGATTATTTCCTTGAAACGATTGAAGGAACGGAAGCCAATGGTAGAAAATTAGGCTTTATCACTCAGGAAATGGGTCGCGAAATCAATACGATGGGTTCAAAATCGAATCACGCTCAAATGCAGAAACTGGTGGTGATGATGAAAGATGAATTGGAAAAGATTAAAGAACAGGTTTTAAATGTTTTGTAAAAGGCATGAAACTTTTTCTATTATCAGTACTACTCTTTTTGTTTAGCTACCATGTTAAAGCTCAAGACGTTTCGGAAATAAATAAGGTTTTAGAAATACCTGATACGTTAAAATTTGAAAAGGAAATTCGCATTTATAAAAATTATTCCATTACCAACACAATGGAAATTTTCAGAATGTATGATGAAGGAAATAACAATTGGATTGTTATTAAATATTCATATTCAAAAACGTTAAATCAAGTAACTAAAATTGATGAATTGCGTTTTCCTAAAGAGAACATTGGAAAATTAAAACCTAAAGATGCATATCTGATTTGGTTGAATTTTTTGTTAACCAATATGGAGTTTCTTCCAAATATGGAAAGCATAGAATATAAATTAAGTACTCCGTTTATAGATTTAGAAAAGAGTGAAAAGATATTTACCAGAAAAAAGATTGTTGTTACAGATGGAGCAGGATATCAGGTTTATATTAAAAATGGAAAGATTAAGAATAATTTTTCTTTTTATAATCCTGAAACCTATTTAAAACATTATCCAAAAGTTGATGAACTAATTTCATATAATGAATTACTATCAATCATGAAAAAGGAGTTTAATCTTTGGAATGACTGATCACATATAAATAAAGAATGAACAAAGGAAAATTAATTGTTTTCTCTGCACCTTCGGGATCGGGGAAAACAACTATAGTAAGACATTTACTGGCGCAGGAAGATTTGAATTTAGAATTTTCAATCTCAGCAGCTTCCCGTGAACCACGTGGAGAAGAAGTTAACGGAAAAGATTATTATTTTATTTCGATTGAAGAATTCAAAAAACACATCAAAGCAGAAGATTTCCTGGAATGGGAAGAAGTATACCGGGATAATTTCTACGGAACTTTAAAATCGGAAATCGAAAGAATCTGGGCTTTGGGCAAAAACGTCATTTTTGATATTGATGTTGCCGGCGGATTGCGTATCAAACACAAATTTCCGCAACAGACCTTAGCCGTTTTCGTAAAACCACCAAGTGTTGACGAACTAAAACGCAGGTTAAAAGAACGTTCTACCGAAAGTGACGACAAAATCAATATGCGTATTGCTAAGGCTTCTGTAGAATTGGCTACTGCTCCGCAATTTGATGTAATCATTAAAAATTATGATTTGTCTTTGGCTCTTGAAGAAGCACATCAATTGGTGAAGAATTTTGTTTCGAAGTAGTGATTTAGTCCTTAGTCTGAGAAGTAGAATGAACGCATAAAATTTATGAGTGGAATTAAATCTTACAAAGAGTTACTTATTTGGCAAAAAGGGATAAAAATTGTTGTTTTGGTTTATAAGCTTACAAGAAGTTTTCCGAAAGAAGAAATATATGCCCTAACGAGCCAGTTAAAAAGAGCAAGTGTGTCTATCCCTTCAAATATTGCGGAGGGGTTTGGACGACAGACTGATAAATCATTTAATCATTTTTTGAATATTTCCAGAGGTTCATTAAATGAAATTGAAACCCAACTGATTATAGCAAAAGAATTAGATTTTATTTCTAATGATCTCTTATTTAATGAGATTATGTTTCTAATTGAAGAAGAAAGCAAAATGATAAATGCTTTCTCAAAAAATTTAAAAGAATAATCAAAAAATTATACCTTAGAGACTAAGTACTAAAAAAACTAAGTACTAACCACTAATAAACTAAGGACTACTACAATGAAAATAGGTCTCTACTTCGGAACATACAATCCCATTCATGTTGGTCACTTGATTATAGCCAATCACATGGCTGAATTTGCCGATTTAGATCAGGTTTGGATGGTGGTTACACCACATAATCCGTTAAAAAAGAAAGCCACATTACTTGATGACCATCATCGTTTGCAGATGGTTTATCTGGCTACAGAAGATTTTCCTAAAATAAAACCTTCGGATATTGAGTTTAAATTGCTTCAGCCAAATTACACAGTAAATACTTTGGCGCACCTGCATGATAAATATCCCAATCATGAATTTTCACTGATCATGGGCGAGGATAATTTGAAAACGCTTCATAAGTGGAAAAACTACGAAGTGCTTTTAAACAATCATGACATTTATGTTTACCCACGCATTTCAGAAGAACCGGAAAATATCGAATTGAAATCGCATCCCAAAGTTCATATTATTGATGCGCCGGTTGTAGAAATATCATCTACGTTTATTCGTAACAACATCAAAAAAGGAAAAAATATCCAGCCACTTTTACCTTCTAAAGTTTGGCAATATATCGATCATAATAATTTTTATAAGAAATAAAAAAAGCCTGAATCGTTATCAATTCAGGCTTTTTAGTTTTAGAGGAGTTTATTATTTCACTTCTGTTCCTTCAAATTTTATTCTCGAATCATTTATATTTATGAGCTCATCTAATTCGTAAATGTTTTTGTAACCGTATCCAAAAAGGTTAATATGTGTTGGTATGTTCAATGCCAGCATAATTGGCTTTCTGTTAGATAATATCTGCGTTTCCATATTGTTTTTTGGCTTGGACATTTTAGAAGCAAAATCTATAGGATCACCATCAAAATTATTATTACAGTAAATCAATATTTTTGTATTAGTGTCCGGAATTAGTTTTAGAAGATTTTCCTGCGTAAAGTCGGTGAAATCTAAATGTATGGCTCCTTTCAAATGTTTTCTGTTAAATCTAAAATCAGAACGTGTGTCCAGGATTACGGTATTTTTTTCTTTCGCCATTTTCAGGAAAACATCCAGACAGACTAAGCGCTCATCTCTTTGCTTTTCTAATTCGGTTACAAGATTTTTAAAATCTTCATAATCAACCAGGGCTTTTGGATAATGATTTTCTGCCATCTTTTTTGTTTTATTTAATGTTTGCGAATGAACCATGCAGGTTATAAAACAGCTGCCTGCTAAAATTATAAGGGATGGAATTTTCATAGTTTATATTTTTAGTTATTGATACTCTTTTATAACCTGTTTATGATATTTATGCCTCAATACTTATGCTTGTACTAACACGGGCCCTGATGTCACTTAGAGATTGATCAGTCAGAAGTTTTCCGTCTCTGAAAACTTCTTTTAATTCGCCCTGTTTTTCTTCTTCCCATGAAACATTATCCGTTAAATGATATATACCATCAACTAGGTCAATTTTCATCAGGCCTTTTGCTGATTTTTTAGTTCCGTCATCCGTAATTGGGTCTTTAAAAATAGCTCTTCCTTCTCCATCAACTTCACCATAAGTGGCTTTCATGGCAAAACCAAAAGTATCTCTGGTGTTGTATTGATAGGTAAAAGAACCAATTCCTAAAACAACGTTTGTAGAAGCAAAACCTTTTTCTTTTAATCTTTCGCAAATTTGTGTTGCTCTTGCTACCGTAATACTATCGCCGTAAATGGCTCCAATTTGAGGAATAAGCTCTTTATATCCTTTTACATTAACTGAGCCTCCAAAGACATTCCAAAGCAGTTCAATAACACCTTGTTTTTCTTCTGCCGTCTTTCCGTTTGGATTTCCACAGATAATATCCACCGGATCACCACTATCAGGACGAATCACAACTTTACCTTCTCTGGCAACGATATCATCTTTTAAACGTGGTAAATAATCCGTTAGTACTTTCCATAAATCCCAGGTATCAGAAACGATAGAAACAATTCCTTTTGGATAAACCTCTGTAATTAATCTTTTGAAGGTTTCGCATTCGCCTTCTGTCGTTCCCATACACATTACAGAATGCTCTGTTGCAGCAACTGAACCGGCAATTAATTCGGTATCAGAATTGGCGTAGTAATATTCTTCAAAAAAGTCAATCGCCGGGATGGTATCTGAACCTGTAAAACTCAATAAATGCCCGGCTGCAGATGTTATTGCAGCTTCGATTCCGCCCATTCCTCTCATTGAGAAATCATGTCCCTGCCAGTTGACAAAATCAGGAACAGATGATGTTTCATCTGCATATTTATCCAATACTTTTCTGTATTCCCTTGCAATTGTAGCTGAGTTACAAGGCAGCCAAATTACGGCAGAAAGTAATGTCTCAAAATAATTCGTCAGCCAGAAAAACTCCGGAATTGTATTGTACATGGTAAACATGGGTACTCTCAAAGGCACACTTGCACCTTCCGGCAAAGCTTTGAAAACCATCGGGATATAGCCTAAATCATGTAAATCTTCAATATGTTTGGTTCCAACCTGGTTTTCGCCCAAATAATTATTGATTCTGCGTGTGTATTTTTTAACGACTTCTTCTTTTGGCTGTTTGAAGAAATAAGCATCAAAATCATGAATGATGTATTTTTTGATGAAATACTGCAATCCAAAAAACACAACTTCATCAAGACCTTCAATTCTTGATTTTCTGGGTGTCCAGTTAGAATATACTAATGTAGTTTTGTCCGGGTATTGTCTTCTGTGGTCAACTTTGTAACCGTCTGTTAGTAATAGTGGGTTCATATTGTTTTAGTTATTTAAATTCTCGTTAATTTTAGGTTTCACAGAGATTCACAAAGTTATCACAGAGACTCGCAAAGTTTTAATTTTCTTTGTGGAGTTTTGTGTTTTTTCTTCGTGTGTCTTTGTATAATTATTCTTTTTACCTCAATCATATTTTACAGCTACTTATTTCTTCCTTTTTCATCTGGATAAAATGATTGTACAGCATCACTTTGCCAAAATGTTTTTGTTTCAATATCGATACAGCTTAATTTGCCATAAAAACCTGCTCCGGTATCAATATTCCAGACATTGCAGCCTTGCATTGGAATATCAATATTGTAATAAAGTGTTGGTGTATGGCCAATGTAAATCTCATTATAGAGTAATAATCTTTTAGGATAGGAGAGCGAATCTTTTTTGATTCTCTTGTCCATTGTCAGAGCCATTTCCCAAAGTGTTCTGTCCCAGGAGTAATTGGTTTTATAGTGTTCTTTCTCTGGGCCATGCATAGATGAAAAACCGGCATGAATAAACAAATTATTATTTTCATCCACAAAATAATCTTTCATGTTATTGAAAAACTCACAATGCTTTTCTTTTGCTAAGTGATCAATATTATGATAACTTTCTATAGTTGATTTTCCTCCATGCAAAAACCAAATCTCATTTATTACATCATTCATTAGCCATTCCTGACACCAAACATCATGATTGCCTCTTATAAAAACACATTCCTGTTTTTGTGATAAATCAATCAGAAAAGCAATAACTTGTGCCGATTCGCTCCAGCCATCAACATAATCTCCCAGAAAAATAAGTCTGTCATCTTCTGAATAGTCAATCTTTTCTAACAACTGAATTAATGCTTTTAATCCGCCGTGAATATCTCCAAAAACTAAAGTTCTTTTCATGATTTAAACTCTATATATTTTGCCGGAACCTCCTCTGTCAGCCAAACATTATTTTCAGATAAATAAAAGGTATATCCATCTTTGTACATTTCACCACTTCTAACAGTCAAAATCTGAGGAACTCCTCTTCTTCCACCAACTTTAATAGCTGTTTCTTTATCTTTACTAAGGTGTACATGTTGGCGGCTCATTTTCTGAAGACCTTCCTTTTTAATGCTTTCTAAAAACTTCTCAACAGTTCCATGATATAAAAACTCGAAAGGTTCTGTTTCATTCAAATTTAATTCTACTGAAAGTGAATGTCCCTGACTTGCCCTGATTTTCGTTTTATCTTCATTAAAGGCAAAACGCTTTTTATCATTATTTTCTACTACGTAATCCAGAAGTTCCGCATTTAATGCATTTCCGTTTTCGGAACATTTTGAGATTAATTCTTCTACATCAGCCCAGCCATTTTCGTCTAATTTTAATCCGATGGTTTCCGGCGAATGTCTCAGTACTAAACTCAGGAACTTGCTTACGTTTTTTGCTGCTTTTTCATTCATATTCTAGCTTTCTAGGAGTTCTTTATAAATTTGATAATTCTCATCATCAAAACAAACAAATATTATTTTGTCTATTTCTGAAAATTTATCGAAATCTTTCACTGTCTTAATAGCAATTTCAGCTGCTTTATCTTTTGGAAAGTGATAAATTCCAGTGCTAATATTTGGAAATGCAATGTTTTTAATTCCATTTTGTACAGCAAGATCTAGACTATTTTGATAGCAATCTGCTAACAGTTTTGACTTTTCTTCCTTATCACCATTCCAAACCGGACCAACGGTATGAATAACATATTTTGCAGGTAAATTACCAGCTGTTGTTATTACAGCTTCTCCTGTTTTACATCCGCCTTGTCTATTCCGAATTTGAATACACTCTTCTAGAATTGCTTTTCCACCTTTTCTGTGAATTGCCCCATCTACACCGCCGCCGCCTAATAAAGAAGTATTGGCTGCGTTGACAATTGCATCAATATTAATTTCTGTTATGTCTGCTTTTATAACTTCAATTTTCATAATTCTAAATTTATTCAATTCATTCCTGACTTCCATCAAAGCAAAACCCAAAAGATTCAAACCTTTCCACTTTTCCGGATTGAGAACATCTTTATGATCACTCGCCATTCCAATTCCCCAAATTGCATCAACAGGACTTGCTTCTACTATAACCCTGTCTTTTGTATTTAGTAAAAAAGTCTTTAACTCAGGATGCTGACTGAATTTATGATAATTTCCTTGTTTCACAATTTCAAATCTGGCGGCTAACCAAAGAGTTTCATTATAATTCTTCACTTCACGACCTAGTTTTTTAGCTTCGGCAGGAGATTTGGCTTTAATAATTTTTGCTAAAACTTCATCATCATTAAACAATTCTGCTTTTTTAGCCATCATCCAGTGTTCAGCGGTTTTATAGGTCACACCATCTACTTCAAAAGAGCTTAACCACCATTGACTGAAACACGTTTTAGTTATTGTTCCGTCTTTGCATGGCTGATGTCCCCAGAAAAACAGAAACTTACTTTCCGGAGCTATATTTTTTATATTATATTTCATTTTTCTATTATTGAAACAAAGAAGTCATATCTGTAAAATCTTTAGAGTCTGGCGAAAACGATCCGTAAATTTCATTAAATTCTGTTGTCAGGTTTTCAAATTTATACTCTTGTTCTAACTGATCCATACAGGTTATCACAAGGTTTCTTTTTGCCTTCGGACTGTAAGCTGTATCTAATTTTAAGCTGTAATTTAATAGCTCATAATCTAAATCACCTGTTCTAAATTTCCTTTGAAAATCATTATAAACACAGGTTTCTTCTTCGTTGTTTTTTAATTTTAATTCTATTTCATTAGGCATCCAGCCGTTGCCATGTCTTGTACAATAACTTCTGGTGATGTAATAAACGGTAATATCTTCAATTTGCAACTTTCGGCATATTTCAAATGCATTTTTTGATGTTGTATTGGCATACGTCACATTCGGAAAAACACCGTGATCCATGTCGAGTAAAATGCCCTGGCTTCCTTCAAAAATCAAATTTGAAAACTTTTCTAAAAAGCTGTAATCGCTGATATTCCACTTTATTTTATCTATGATTTCTAAGTAATGATTTACTTCTTCATCAATTCCACTTTCATTCAGATAGCCATAATAATAGGCAATCTTTTCCAGTTTCTCTAAAAGCATTTGTCTTGGCGCAATCAAATCAATCGCATACAGTTTATACGGACCTTCATTGCGTTTCATTGTGGCACCAACTCCTTTGCCGCAAGTTCCGTGATCGAGATTTTTAACGTTATTTCTGTTTTGCCAGACATCAAAGGGCGTGGTTATTTTTGCCAAAGGGTGGATATAAAGCTCAATATTTCCGCCTTTTTCTTTTAATTCTTCTCTTTCATTAAACAAAAAAACCGGATGAATCGTGCAATGTTCACTATAATAAGAAGGCAAACCACGAAGCGCCCCACTCGCAAAACTAGAATGAACGTGTTTTTTATTACCAATCATTACTGTATGTGCCGCCTGTTGCCCTCCCGAAAACCGAATAACTATAGATTCAGGATTTTGTTTCGCCAGAAAATCTGTTGTAATTCCTTTTCCTTCATCACCAAATCCTAAACCTATAACTATTTGGGCTTTTTTCATGTTTTCTAAAGCATTTCAATATTTTCTAAACCATCTGATGGTATTGTTCCCAATCCTGACGCGTTACTTTTATGTTTGTCGCAAATTAGCTTGGTGATGATATTTGGAATTTCCCTGTGATCTTCGATAGACAAACAATTTTCTCCCAGTAGTTCTTTCCATGCTACATTTGCTCTCACGGCCTGATCAGAATGCAAAACGCTGATATGATACACTTCGTAATGTTTTTGTGCTTCTTTTAATAATTCGAGAGCTGTATATGTTTGCTGTCCCTGACCCATAATTTCCTTTATGGCAGATGCCGGAAGTGTTCCTAAATTTGGCTCATCACCAACAGTAAACAACAATCCTTTTTGTCCTCTTTTTTCAAAAGCATCGGTTTTGGTATGAAAAGCGGCAAAATACCACGCCAGAAGATAACTTTCTCCACCATTTCCTCCACCTCCGCCTTCAATATAAGTTCTGGTCAGCCACATATCCAATTCTTCATCACCAGATTCAAATTGACCAACCTGAAGTGGATATCTGTCACATTCATGGTCACCGATTCCTAAAAACAAAAGTGCCGGATCCGGAACACCTCCCTGAATAATTCCGCCCATTAATTTCGGAAGTCCTTCTTTAATCAGTTCATGTGGAATGTGCCCCATACTTCCCGTAACATCCAATCCTAAAATAATCGGAACTGAATTAGGATGAACTTCAGAATCTCTGGCTTCTCTAAAGGTAATTCCATTTGGATTCATAGATTCGTGCGCCATTCGTAAAGAATTTTGCGTAAAAATCTCACCTGCAGATTTAAATCCGTATCCTGCTTTTTTTGCTCTGTCGTCCCGAGCTCCTAAATCATATCTTGTGCCTCCCATAACTAAAATGTTTTACCAAATAAATATTCGAATCTCTTTTTTGTCACTTCAAACTGAATATTTAGATTTCTGATTGTTAATGATAACTCCATGTCTCTCTGAACAAATGTTTCCGGTTGAAAGTCGGCAAAAGTCAAACTGTTTTTATCCAACGGACTAATATCAATCAATCCTTCTTGTTCTCTTTCAAGTCTTTTTATTTTTAATTCAATGTCTTCAACCCTGCGTCTGTAAATTAACTCAGAATCTTCGCCAATTGTTTTGGCTCTGTCTTCTCTAATCTGATCATTGTTTCTTTTTAAAGATTCAATAAATCTTGGTTTTAAATCGCTCATAATTTTTGTTGTTAGTTTCAGGTTTTCTTTGTTTCAGGTTTCAAGTTGCACTTGAAACTTGGAATCTTAAACTTGAAACGGTTAATAGCTTTTTGTTTGTTTCACGTCTTTTGAGGTAACCTGAAACCTGAAACTTTTAAACTAATTTATTCAGACTAATCACTTGAACGCTTTCGCCTTCGAAGTCTTTTACTGAATTGGTAGTGAAAATGCCATCGAAACAATTTAATACTTCAAATCCTTTATTAAAAATTCCGTGGCTTACGGCCAAATATAATTTTCCGGCATTTTTCTTTTTTAGTTCTTCGGCCAAACCAACGAAAGTTCCGCCACCGTCGCAAATATCATCTACAATTAAACAATCCATTCCGTTTAAATCATCTTCATATACTTTAAAACCAGACAACTTTCCGGTTTTTACATCACGGCTTTTGCTGCATTCTACTACATCTACTCCGCCTAAAAATTCAGATACTTTGTAAATTTTCTTTAAAGCTCCGCCATCCGGGGAAATTAATTTTACATTTTGACCAATTACTTTCAACACTTTCTGAATAAAAGTGTGATTTGGGATCACTTCGCAATTATTCACCAATGCCGGTGTAACTTCAGAATGAGCATCAAAAACAAAAACTTTATTTAATTGAAGCGTGTTGATGATATCAGCATATACTTTTACAGATAAAGATTCTCCTTTTATCATAACACGGTCTTGTCTCGCCGCCGGGAAATACGGAATAAACAAATCGATTACCTTAACATCCATTCTGCGTAAAGCGTCTACAGTAATACACAATAAACCTAAATCGTTGAAAGAATTTAATCGGTGTGTGAGGGTTACTTTTTGAGTTGTATCAAAATCAGGATTGATTTTAATGTGTGGTTCCCCGCCAGAAAATGTAAAACTTTGAAATTTGATTTCTTCCTGATTAAGAAATGGGTTGAATTTTGGGTCTAGGTTAAGTATCATAGTTTTTAGTTTGCGTTAATTATACGCAAATGTAGAATTAAATTTTAAATAAACAATTTTTTTGTGTAAAAATTACGCAAACTTTATTTCGAAGTGAAATCCTTTTTTGATCAGATCATTGTATTTCAATTTGTTGAACTTAAATAATTTTGCAGGTCTTCCGGTTTTTGAAGGAGAAAAACGATCTGTTTCTTCAATGATTTCAAAACTTAATATTTTTTTTCTAAAATTTCGTCTGTCAATTTCTTTCTCCAAAATGGTGCAGTATAAATTCTCCAGTTCAGAAAACAGGAACTCTTTTGGCAACAGATCAAATCCAATTGGCTCGTAGGTAAGTTTTGCTTTTAGACGTCCAATTGCTTTTTCCAGAATAATGTTATGGTCAAAAGCTAAGGCTGGAATTTCATTTATCTTAAACCATTGAGCGTTTTCTGCATCAGTATCGGCCTTGATTTTTAATCTTGAGGAATCAACCAAAGCAAAATAGGCTACAGAAATTACACGGTTTCTGGGATCCCGGTTCACATCATCGCCAAATGTAAAAAGCTGTTCAAAATAATTAACGATAACATTGGTTTCTTCTTTCAATTCTCTTTTTACAGCTTCCTGCAATGATTCGTTATTTTTGACCAAACCTCCTGGCAAAGCCCAGTATGATTCCTGGGTCCCGAATTTTTGTTGTATTAAAAGTGCATACAATTGATTGTTTTGATAACCAAAAACGATGGCATCAACGGCAACTTTTATATTTTGTTTTTCAGTCATATTCTAAATGCGTAAGATTTACACAAATATAAAGTTTTATATTTCTTACGCTGAGCAATTTAAAGCTTAAACTCAAAAAACGTACACAAAAATCGAATTTCGGTCTGAAACAAATTTAACGAGTGACATTTTATCATTACTCATCATTTTTGATGATTTTAAGTAAGGCTGTTACGTTTTATGTAGATAAGGCAATTCTTACTTCGTTTGAAATGGTGTCAAAAAAAGTCTTCAAATTATTGTTTTTAGCGGCTAATAGATAAACATATACTTCAGGAACGTGGAAACTATTCCATACTAGTTGCAGTTTGTTTTGCTGAATAAATTTTCTCGCATTGCAATTCCACGTTACGGCAACACCGGAATTTTTAGAAAGCATTTCGAGCATTTCAAATTCAGACGGAATGATATAATTGGGAACCATGGATGGCCTCTTTTTATTGAAAGCGTGAAGCCAGAATAGTTTTATATGCGGAATTCTCGCATCATGCGAATACCATTTTTGTTCGTTCAGCCATTGTTCCACTTCAGTAAAATTATCTGATTTTAGATTCTGACGAAATTCGGTTATATCTAAATTCATTGGTCCAACCATTACTAATTTAATTTTGGCAACCGTTTCCTGAATGGTATCAAACGTGTCATATTTTTTGGAAACAATGGCAAAATCCAGTTTTTTAGAATCCACTAATGAAAAAAGAGTATCATCATCAGCAAAAGTGAAATCGATTAAATCAAATTTTGAAATTAAGCTGTTGCCAACACTGCTGAAAAGATGTCTTGAAATTCCGACAGAAATTAATCGGGTTGCATCTTCCGCCTTAGCCCTAAATGTATTTTCTACATTCTCAAGTCGGTCAAGTGCGTCTATAATCAGGTTATTCAGTAACTTAGCGTACTCTGTGGGTTCGACGCCTTTCGACTTCCGAATAAATAATTTATTCCCAACATGAGCTTCCAGCATTGAGATCTGCTGACTTACAGCAGGCTGACTCATAAATAACTCCTTTGCAGCGATAGAAAAATTTCCATTTTTATAAACCGCTTTAAATGTTCTGTACCATTCTAAATTTACCATGATATAGTTTTATTTATAACAAACATAGTTTATTTTATTTTTACTGATATCACTTAAGACGTAAATTTGTCTAAAAATTTAATATTATGAAGAAAATAGCATTAACCGCAATAATTGCATTTACAGCAGCAAGCACATCGGCTGTCGCTCAAAAATCAAATAAAAAAGAGATGAAAAAAGTATTATTCGTTGTTACCAGTAATGATAAACTGGGAAGCACAGGAGAAAAAACAGGATTTTGGTCAGAAGAATTTGCTGCACCTTATTATGAATTACTAGATCAGGGAATTGAAATTACAATTGCATCTCCTCTTGGAGGCCAGCCACCAATTGATCCAAAAAGTGCAGATCCTGCATCTGCAACTGAAGATACTAAACGGTTTGATGCCGATAAAACATTACAGGAAAAACTAAAGCACACACATAAACTTTCGATTATTAACCAAAAGGATTATGATGCCGTATTTTATCCAGGGGGACATGGGCCATTATGGGATTTGGTTGAAGATAAAAACTCAATCGCTTTGATTGAGTCTTTTTATACGCACAATAAACCTGTTGCTTTTGTTTGTCACGCTCCGGCAGTTTTAAAAAATGTAAAAATAAAAGGCGAATATTTAGTAAAAGATAAAAAAGTAACCGGATTTACAAATGAAGAGGAAGAAGCTGTAGGTTTAACTAAAGTGGTTCCGTTTTTATTAGAAGATGCTTTAACACAAAATGGGGCTAAATTTTCCAAAGGTGCAAATTGGCAGGCTTATGCTGTAGAAGACGGACTTTTGATTACAGGTCAAAATCCGGCATCATCAAAATTAGTCGCTGGTAAATTATTACAACAATTAAATAAATAGGATTCTAAGGCGCTAAGTTGCCAAGTTTTGGGTAACTTAAAAAAAACTTAGCAACTTAGAGGCTTAGCGACTTAATATCTCAGCAACTTTTAAAAAAAAAAACTATGTTAAACTTTGAATTATATAATCCGACAAATTTAATCTTCGGAAAAGGACAAATAGAAAAACTTTCTACTCTGGTTCCAAAAGAGGCAAAAATACTTTTAGCTTATGGCGGCGGGAGTATTTTTAAAAACGGAATTTACGAACAAGTCACCAATAATCTGAAAGGTTTTGATATCATTGAATTTGGAGGAATTGAACCAAACCCACATTTTGAAACTTTAATGAAAGCGGTTGAAATTATCAAAACAGAAAAAATCGATTTTATTCTGGCTGTTGGTGGCGGATCTGTTATTGATGGCGTGAAATTCATTTCTGCAGCCGTTAATTTTGAGGGAAATCCGATTGATATTTTGCAAAAGCGTTTGTTGATTAAAGAAAATGCAATGCCTTTTGGAACTGTTCTGACACTTCCTGCGACGGGAAGCGAAATGAATTCAGGATCAGTTGTTACCATTCAGTCAACGCAGGAGAAACTGGTTTTTGGCGGAATCGCCTTGTTTCCGAAATTTTCTATTTGCGATCCAGCCGTAATTGCTTCTTTACCAAAAAGACAATTGGAAAATGGTGTTGTTGATGCCTTCACACACGTAATGGAGCAATACTTAACCTATCCGCACGAAGGTTATTTACAAGATCGAATTGCAGAGGGAATTTTGCAGACTTTAATTGAAGTAGGTCCAAAAGTGGTTGAAAATCCAACAGATTATGCTTTGGCTTCCAACTTTATGTGGAGTTGTACGATGGCCTTAAACGGACTAATTCAAAAAGGTGTCCCCTCAGATTGGGCAACGCACATGATAGGTCACGAATTAACGGCTTTATACGGAATTGATCATGCAAGAACTTTGGCAATTATAGGTCCAAGTTTGTACAATGTAATGTTCGAAACTAAAAAAGAAAAATTAGCGCAATACGGAAGAAGAATTTTTAACTTATCTGGTCCTGATGATGAAGTGGCTAAAGAAGCCATCAACAAAACTGTTGAATTTTTCCACACCATGGGGATGGATACCAAACTTTCTCAATATACCGATGATTATTACAAAACAGCAGATTTTATAGTAAATCGTTTTGATGAAAGAGGATGGAAGGGCTTGGGAGAAAATCAACTGGTGACTTTAGATAAAGTAAAATCAATTGTAGAAATGAGTTATTAAAACTGTGTCCTGATAGTATAAAAGAAAAAAGGCGTTCTAAATTTATTTAGCAACGCCTTTTTAGAATACTAAAACAAAACTAACTAACTCAAGTTTTACTAAACTCATTATAATCTAATTTATAATTGTTTACAACGTAGTGATTGTGATTTTATTGTGTGAACTAAAAATTAATTTCATTCCATTGTAAACGATTAAATAAAATCTGTTTTTCAAATTTCTTAAATCAGATTTTGTGTTATTACTGCATTATTAAGTACTTTTGTTTTAAATTATTAAAATAATGAGCGAAAATTTAAAATTTGCAGTAATTGGTGGAGGAAGCTGGGCAACAGCTATTGCAAAAATGTTATGTGTGAATCTTTCCGAAATTTCGTGGTACATGCGTAATGAAGCTGCAATAGAACATATCCAAAAATACAAACACAATCCAAATTATTTAAGTTCGGTTGAATTTGACACTAATAAACTTAAACTAACGAGCGATATAAACAAAGCAATTGAGTATGCCGATTATTTAATTTTTGCCATTCCATCTGCTTTTCTGAATGATGAATTACAAAAACTAACGGTTTCCTTAGAAAATAAAATTATATTTTCTGCCATTAAAGGAATCGTTCCTGAAACGAGTTTAATTGTAGGGGAGCATTTTCATATTCAATACGATATTCCTTATTATAATATTGGAGTGATAACTGGTCCTTGCCATGCTGAGGAAGTTGCACTGGAAAGGCTTTCGTATTTAACCATTGCCTGTGGTGATCCGGATAAAGCTTCGATTGTTGCTAAAAATTTATCAGGGAATTATATCAAGGCAAAAATTTCAGATGACATTATAGGTACGGAATATGCGGCAATGCTTAAAAATATTTACGCTATTGCTGCCGGAATTGCGCATGGCTTAGGTTATGGTGATAATTTTCAGTCTGTTATGATGAGCAACGCAATCCGTGAGATGCGAAAATTTATCAAGAAAGTCCATAGAATGAAACGGAACATCAATGACTCAGCTTATCTGGGAGATTTACTGGTTACAGGATATTCTGTATTTTCAAGAAACAGGATGTTTGGTAATATGATAGGAAAAGGCTATACGGTAAAAAGTGCCATGATGGAAATGAGCATGGTTGCAGAGGGTTATTATGCGGTTAAAAGCGCTTATAAACTAAATCAGGCCTATGGCGCAAAGACACCAATTATTGATGCTGTATATAGTGTTTTATATGAAGGAAAAGATGCTAAAACTGTTTTTAAAAAGTTAACAGAATCTTTAGATTAGAAGAATTTAAATCATATATAAAAAAGTCCGTTCCTGAATTTAGAAACGGACTTTTTTTATTTTAAGAAGCCATCCTTCAAAAGTTACAGCATGAATCTTTCTTAGAAATAGGTTTTTAATTCGCTTATTTTTTACGCATATTATTCTTTAACAGAGGCAGTGCTTGTGCTGTCATTTCTTTTTTGAATTTGACTTACGATGTACTTTTAATGAAATCTGATCATTTTCAAGTTATAAATCTTCAATCTCATACTTGTGTAAGCAGAATCTGTAAACATTTCGCTTTCTGCAGGCTAAATTTAAATGGTGTTTTTTTAAAGCCTGAGTACCGTGTTTGCTTCCAGATACAAAAGCTTACCGGTATACCGTTTTGGTAATCAATAAATGAACTTTTACACCAAAGAAAAATCTTAACCTATTACTCTGTCTGCCATTGCCATTGTTTACCTTCTGGTATTTTGGTCTGATGATTCTTATTTTACCACCTATTTCACAAAAGTTAATCTCAAAAAAACATTACAAATGGAGCCTTCCTTTGATACAAAAAGACCCCCTGTTGGTGTTTTTTCCTACTACATTTGCTTATAATTATACTGAGCTTGTTGAGGCGGTTATTTGGAATTAAAAATGAAGCCTTCAACAGGTTCTAATTATCATAAAATATTCTCAATTTAAAATTTAATGGTCACTTACATTTTTAAAAAATAGCTAAAATTTACATAAATGAATAAAATTTTTACTTTTCTACTGTTTTTGTGCTGTAGTATCTCTCAGGCACAAGACCGCATTACGTTTTCTTATGATAATGCAGGCAATCAAATCCAAAGATTATTATGTATCAATTGTTTAACATCAAAAATGACTGATGCGAAAGAGATTGCTGCATTGGAAGACGAAGATTTACAAAAATTCTTCCCGGAAGATCTCATTTCTTATTATCCAAATCCTGTAAAAGAAGAGCTTTACCTTAAATGGGAACTGATTGAGGGGAACTCCGTTTCTTCAATACAGCTTTATGATTTGAATGGTCGTGTACTTAGTTCTTTTTCTAATCTGGATAGCAAAAACAACCAAAGCATTGCTTTTCAATCATACCCAACAGGAGTGTATGTTGTGGTATTGTTGTATAAAAACGGCGAACAAAAATCAATAAAAATCATTAAAAAATAAGAAATGAAGCAATTTTACTATATTTTTTTTCTATTAGGATTCAGTTTCTATATAAATGCTCAAACCCCTACTGGTAATTCTGCAGAAGTGGGTATTACCGAAGGACAATTGTCTGTTTCTCTTTCAGGAGCAGCTTCTTATAATATTCCTATTATGGTTCCTCCAGGAATTAATGGAACTGTTCCTCAGGTCAGTTTAGTTTACAGCAGCCAGGGAGCTAATGGACTGGCAGGTTATGGGTGGAATATTGCAGGTCTTTCAGCAATTAGAAGAATTCCATCAACCAAGTTTCATGATGGCGAGATTGATGCAGTAGATCTTGATAATTTGGATCGCTTTGCTTTAGACGGACAACGATTAATTTTGACATCAGGAACATCTGGTGCAGATGGTTCTACATATGTAACCGAAAATTTTTCAAATGTTAAAATTTCTATAATGCCTAATTTTTCAGGATATCCTGCGGGATCCTTCTTTGTAACATACCCCGATGGTTCGAAAGCAGTGTATAGTACCCGCTCAGGTACTACCTGGGGGATCACTTATTGGGAAGACCCTCAGGGAGTTCGCATAAGCTATACCTACAACGATACCAATAATAGTTTGAGTATTGCCAGCATTAATTACGGATCACTTGGTACCACAACCCCTATTAACAAAATACAATTTAATTATAATACTGCTAACCAGCCTCAAGAATCTTACGAAGCAGGCTATAGGATTTTACAAGATAAAATTTTAAATAATATAACTGTTACCAGTAATAATATTGGTTTTAGAAGTTATCAATTGGCTTACAATACAAATTCTGTAGGTTATCAACGATTAACAAGTATAACCGAAAAAAGTGGTGATAATACCAAAAGTTATAATCCTACTGTTTTTAGTTATGAAGATACCCCAGATTCTATTTCGTATGCTGGTAATAACACCAGTTTAAACCTTGGAAGCGATGGTTCATCTTATCAGACTGTCTCTGGAGATTTCAGTGATGATGAAAAAATGGAATTTATAGTCTATCCTACCACAGGGACAGGCAGTAAAGCAAAATATTGGTTATTTTCGAATGTTAGTTCTGGCGGTTACACAAGTATAAGTAATGAACAAAATGTAGGAGCCTTTGAAACTATTTTTCCTACTACCTGGTTGAGTTCGGGGAATCACTTAATGCCCAAACAGGGATGGACGATTGCTAAAAAGACGGATACTAATTATACCTTTACAATTTATTCTTTTAGTGGTTCACAGACTATTCTTACCCAATATAACAGAGTGGTGAATTTTCCAATTAGTTGCTCTAATAAAATTATTCCAAAAATGATCCTTCCTGGTGATTTTAATGGGGATGGACTTACCGATGTGATGGCTATTGATAATGGATGCAGCTCAAAAAAAGTCTATTTTGTTGATTTAAAAAGAGACAATACTTCTAATTTTTTAACCTATTCGGGTGAATTATCAGCTACAATAATAACCGGTACGAAAGTTGAAGTGGCAGATGTAAACGGAGACGGAAAATCAGATATTATGGTGTTTGAAGTAGGAAAAGTAAGCTGCTATGCCCTAAATAATACCAATCAATTGGTTTTATTATGGTATTATTCAGATACAAATATTTTGAAAAACTCTATGGAAACCATTGTCTTAGGAGATTATAATGGTGATGGCAAAATGGATTTTATTATTCCCAGTGCAACTAATTCTACCACATGGTATAAATATTCTTCAACAGGAATTGGTTTTATAAAAACGACACAAACTTATGCGGGAATTCCGTTTTTAACGAATCAACCTGGAAATATATACCGTTATTTTGCTTCTGATTATAACAAAGACGGAAAAGCCGATCTAATACTAAATAATATCTTCCGCAACTCTGCTAATACTTTGGGGACTTTAACTATTAGCTGTTATAAAAATATTGGTGGAATATTTAGCAGTAGTTATTCAGTATCTTCAACAAGTACACAACAAGCAGACATAAACCTCAGTATACTACCTATTTACACTTTTGCTGATAAAGCAATTGCACCAAAAGACAAACCCTATAATTCAACATTGGAAATTGCTTTTTTAAGTAATAGTAAAATTTTCTATTTTAATTCTACTAAGGATAACACTAAGGATCAATTATTAAAATCCATTAGAACAGGAAATGGAGTAATGAAGTCCATCACTTACAGACCATTGAATGCTAGTAGTTTTGGGACTTATGGACCGATATATAATAGCTCTCTTTCTGAGAGTTATCCTAATTCAAATATGGAGTCGGCTTCAAGTATGCAGGTCGTTTCTATGTTAGAAAATCAAAGTGCCGCCGGTTATAAAAAACAAGTGTATTCTTATTATGATGGCGTTTCAAATGTAGAAGGTCTGGGATTCTTAGGTTTTAAAGCCACCGCCAGAACCAATTGGTTTAATAATAACAATGATATCATATCAACGGTCTCTAAATTTGACCCCAATCTCCGCGGTGCCAATACCGAGAGTTTTACCGTATTAGGATATTACGCCGCAAGTGCTGCTGCTGCTCCAGGCAATTTTATTAGTAAAACAAAATCCGGTTACGCCAGTGCTTTAAGTCCTGCTAAAGTGTTTAATCTCAAAACGACTTCCTCACAGCAATACAATGGTTTAGAGAATACCAGTACTGAGACCTCTTCTATTGTATATGATGATTATAATAATCCTACCCAATCAACAATATTGGTTAAAGAAGGAGGAACAACCAAACAAACTACAATAAACAATGTGACTTATGCCGCTCCTACGAATTTTCCTAATGTTGTAGGCAGGCCTGTAAATAAAACCCAAAGTGTAACAGTATCAGGAGATACGATGACTTCTGAAGAGCAATACGCTTATAATACAGCTGGTTTATTGACCCAGATAAAAAAGAAAGGACATAATACCAATTTTATTACCGAAGATAATGTATATGACACTTTTGGTAACATTACCAAAAAAACCATTACAGCTACAGGGTTGACTCCTAGAGTGACTAGTTATGTGTATGATACTTCAGGACGATTTTTAACCCAAAGTACCAATGTTGAAGGATTAAAAACAGAATTTAACTACAATACAAATGGAACTTTAAAATTCGAAAATAAGCAAACCGAATTGAATTCCTGGAGCAATGCCATCAAAACGAGTTATGAGTATGATCCCTGGTTCAAGAAAACAAAAATTACCGATTATTTGGGTAAAAGCAATACGTACAGCTATACCAGAAGTAACGAGAAATCAAAAATAACAGTAACCGGAGATGACGGCAGCTATAGCGAAGAACTCTATGATGATGTAGGACGAAAAATAACCGCTAGTGCAAAAGATCTCAACGGGAATATCTCCAGTGTATCTTATCTATACGATATTTATGACAGAAATTATAGAGTAAGCGAACCGTATTCCGGCGGTAGTCCTACACAGTGGAACGAAATCAAATACGATGCCTACGGAAGGCCAACCCAAAATATCAGCTTTACCGGTAAAACCACTACTATCAGTTATTCCGGATTGACCACTACGGTAAGTGAGGGTGCTAAAACCAAAGTTACAACCAGAAATGCCATAGGAAATGTGGTAAGTATAACCGATACTCCCGGAGGAACGATTACTTATACTTATTTTGCCAATGGTAATCTCAAATCATCCAATTATGATGGAACAGCCACAACCATTGAGCAGGACGGCTGGGGCAGGAAAACCAAACTGACAGATCCGTCATCGGGAACCTATACCTACACCTACAATGATTTTGGAGAAGTTTTAACGGAAACCTCGCCAAACGGTACTACAAGCTACACGCTTGATGCGGTAGGGAAATTAACCCAAAAAACCATAACAGGCACCAATACCAATAGTACGACGACGTATACCTATAATAGTACCACCAAATTACCAACATCAAGTACTTTTGTAAATGCCTCAGATAACAATGCAACTACAACCACAGCCTATACGTATGACGCTACTAAAAGACTGGTGTCATCTGTTGAAACCACACCTTATGCCACTTTTACCAAACAATTGACCTATGATGCTTTTGGCAGGGTGAATACCGAAACTTCTACAGCCGGTGCGGCTGGAAAAACAAGTAGTAAAACCATCCAGTATACCTATAAAAATGGTTCCCATTGGCAGCTAAAAGATAATACAAGCCAGCAAGTATTATGGCAAACCAATTTAACCAATGCCAGGGGTCAATTGCTCATAGCAGAATTGGGCAATGGCATTGTTATAAATAATACTTACGATTCTTTTGGTTTTGCTACACAATTCAAACATGACAAAACGGGTAGTAACTTTACAAATGTAATGACACTCAATACTGTGTTTGACCCACAAAAAGGGAATTTGAGCAGTCGTACCAACAGTTTGTTTAATCATACTGAAAATTTTGAATATGATAATCAGGACCGATTAACCACTATCATTACAGCAAGCCCTTTTCTTCACGAAACCGATAAGGATAACAATATTACGGGTTATGAAACCGAAGGAGGAGCAACTACATCATATTCAGGGGGAGCACTCGTGACACAAGCAACAGCTGCAGGGGCTACCCTAAAAAAGACGCTGTTGACGGGAGCTGCAATTGGTGATAAAATCAGTATAAACTTAACGGCTTATAGAGTAGGAGGCTCTGATACCTTTAAGATATACATCCAAGAAGTTGGAGCAGGCTCGGCTCTTTACTTCAAAAAAGAACTCGCATCAGGGACAAACACATTTGAACATACCGTAACGCAATACGGAACGATAATCCTTAGGATTGTAAAAGTAAACACCACTGCAAACAATGTCTTTGTTACAACCGCCCTTACCGTCAGTAAAATCTCTCAAACTGCCCAGGCTTATGATGATCGTGGCAGGATTACCCAAAATGAGTTGGGAACCTACAATTACACCAATACCAACAAGGCGTATCAAAACACCTCGGTAACAGTAACGCCGGAAGCGTTAACGTATTATCAGGCCAAGCCCCTGCAAACCATAAGCTACAACGCTTTTAAAAGCCCGGTTGAAATAACGGAGCAAAACGGTCCAGACCGAATAAGCTTTACTTACAATGACAACAATAACCGCAGCACCATGTTTTATGGTAATACCAACACCGACAAAACCTTGCGCCTTAACCGCAAGTACTACTCTGCCGATGGCAGCATGGAGATAAAAGTAAATATCCAAACCGGAGTAGCCGAGTTTGTTACTTACATTGGCGGCAATGGTTACACTGCTCCTATAGTCTTAAAAAGCAACGGAAGCACTCAAAATTACTTATATTTACACAGGGATTACCAAGGCAGTATTTTAGCTATTACAGATGCAGCAGGTGCAGTTGTAGAAAAACGCCTTTTTGATGCCTGGGGTGCGATTATAAAAGTACAAAACGGAGCAGGTACTATCTTAAACGGTCTTACAGTATTGGATAGAGGCTATACAGGACACGAACACTTGCAAAGCGTAGGACTTATACACATGAACGGGCGTTTGTATGACCCTAAGTTGCATCGTTTCTTACAAACGGATAATTATGTGCAGGATCCAACTAATACCCAGAACTATAATAGTTATGGCTATGTGCTGAACAACCCTTTGAAGTATACAGACCCAAGCGGCTGGCTTACGCAAGAGGAGGAAAAACTAGAAGCACAAAGGGCCGCAGAGCGGCTAGGAGAAATGAGTAGATCAATGGCCGACTGGTATGCACAGAATCCAGACACTGGTGCTGATGGTTCATCTCCAGGTTTTTTTGGCAGGCTGTTTAGGGTTATTGGAAGTGCTTTAGGTATTACTACGCCAGGGAATGTAACGATTTTTAGTTTACCTGCTACTACAAGTTCTCCAGACGGTAATTTACCTATACATCAACAATTAAACCGAGAGGTTGGATGTACACAAGAAGTAATGGAGTCCATAATAGAATACAAATATGGTACAGTACTTAATTTAGACAAAAGTAGTGGAGCCGATTTTAGGGAATTATCAAAAACGGATGCTTTAAGTAGTTTTAATTTAGATGTTAGTGAAGTTCGTAATAATGCTTTCAGAATTGGAGCTGAAATGAGAGATGGAAATCCATCAGCAATAACCTATGATGATAATGGCACAATGCACACTGTTGGCATAAATACGATAACCGTTACAGCAAGACTAAATTCTCAGGGTGAAATTGTTAGATACCAAACTTCTATTCAAGTAATGAATCCTCAAAATAGCACTTATCAACCATTATCTATGTCTGATTTTAATGCCTCAAGTACAACTATAAGAACCATAAAATTTAACTGATAATAAAATGAAGAGAAATATAATTATACTTTTTTTAGGTGTCCTTCCATACATAGCTTTTGGGCAAACTACGTTTTCAAAAGATATTCATACCTATATAAAAAATGAAAGAGACTATAATAAAAAATCCAATCAGGTTGTTAAAGATGTTTTAAAAAACAATAATGAACGATTTGGTGTAGATTATCCTTTTTATACATTTAAAACAATACCTACTTTTAAGATTGATAAAAAGTATTTAACTAATGATGTAGATAGTTTGATGTTAAACCTTAAAATTGATAAGAACATCTTATTGGACGAAATACTAATTATAAATAAGCCCAGTAGAAATTTTAGTAATCTAGTTGGGTTTACATTTTGCGATTCGGATATTTTAGATTTCTATTTGTTCGATGATGACCCAGAAAAGTTTAAAAAAATGGAAAAAGTAGTTGAACAATTTATTTTTCCAAATACGTATGATTTAGTTTTTAAAATTGAAAACTATCCACAGTTTTGGTTCTTTTTAAAAGATAATCAAGTTAGTCTTTATTCATTTATCGATGAAATGTTGTATGCAGACAAAAAAGAAATAGAAGTATATCTAAAAAATAATCCGCCAATTCTCAATGTTAAACATAGTCATAAGCCAAAACCATGTCATAATGAGATAAAAATTATAAATCAATCAAACAAAATAATAACTACTGTTGAGACATATTTTAACAAACCTGAAGTTGATTTTGAAATACTGCCAGAAATTCGTATTTCCGATTCAAAAAACACACTAACTAAAAATAATACAACACGAGTTTATGCTTACGAAAGTTGTTTTGAAAATTTCATAAAACCATTAGATAAAGGATTCATAACAATTTATATTTTAGATGCGCAAATTCTAAAAACAAAAGGTTGGGATTATATAAAAGATAATAAATTATTTCTAAAACGCTATGATTTAAAATTAAAAGAATTAAATAATATGAATTGGACAATTATTTTTGATGGAAAATAATAGTTAGTAACCGATGGCCAGATCAATGGTTCCTGACAGAATATACATAAGTATAGGTTATAATGCTAATCCATATATGGGCACATCTACGGATTTTTCTTTAAATTGGATTACTAGAGGTAATGACCCCCGCTGCCGCACGAATCCTTTCGTGTGGCTCGTGATAATAGAACTAAATTTTTTATTTTAGAAAGTCTACATAAAGCAGAGGTAAAGTGAGATTACCAAGGCAGTATTCTGGCTATTACGGATGCCACGGAAGCAGTGCTGGAAAAACGTCTTTTTGATGCCTGGAGTGCGATTATAAAAGTACAAAACGGAGCACGTACTATCTTAACGGTCTTACAATATTGGATAGAGGTTACACCGGTCACGAGCATTTACAGAGTGTAGGACTCATACACATGAACGGTCGTTTGTATGACCCTAAGCTGCATCGTTTTTTACAAACGGATAATTATGTACAGGATCCAGCTAATACCCAGAACTATAATCGTTATGGCTATGTGCTGAACAACCCATTGAAGTACACAGACCCAAGTGGCTGGACTGCGGAATCTGATAAAGCACTAAGGGACGAAGAAGAGCGATTAAAAAGAGAATATGGTCTAGCGTATGCTCAATGGTATGGACAGTAGTTAGGCATTGGTGCAGATGGGATAACCACCCAGCAATGGATGAATTTGGGAGGCGAGGGAGTAAATTCTCAGATGTATAATAGTTATGTTAATCAAAATCAAGGCGAGTATAATGCTGGATTGGATAATGTGATGCAGGAGTTAAGGAAATCTAAAACAATTGTTGCAGGTATTTATGGAGCAGGAGGCGAAGAAGCAAGTGGCAATCCAGATTTAAAAAGACTAGTTAATAAACTAGGAGGAACAATGTTTACAAGCACACTTGGTTGTGGTGATTATGATATCCTTCAATATTTAGAAGGAGGATATAATGCAGGGAAAGAAATTATAATTTATGGTCATAGCCGTGGTGGTGCAGCCGCTGTAAGAATAGCTAATACACTTGGTGCAATGCATATAAATATTGCTGAAATTAATCTTTATGACCCAGTTGGTTTTTATGGAGGTGGCGATTTTGTATTTGAATATCCTAATGTAATGAAAGTAAATAATTACTACCAAAGAAATCCAACAGACTATGGGCCTTCTGCTAGATACGGGGAATTACCAGACAATCCATTTCAAGGCAGTCCCGTAAGCGGTAATTTTCAATGGCCAGTAATTAACAATGTAAATTTAACGGGACAATATTATAGCCCTGGAGTATTAATGAATCACATAAACATAACAAGATATGCAATTAAACATCCTTAAAGAAAAAATAGTAATATGTATCTCTATAATGTTTCTTTTAATTTTAAGTTGTAATAAAAAGAATGATTTAGAAAACCAAATTACTATAAAAATAAATTCAATTGATAGTAAAACCAAACAGCCTAGAATTAATATGTTTGATCATGTAGTAGTTAGGAAAGAGGGAATTGGGTACTTAATGAAGACTTTTGATAAAGTTGGAGAATATATAACAGATTCTACTGGTTCGGTTAAAATTAAAATTGACTCCACTAAAATATATGATATTTCAGTGACAGGGTTAAATGTACTAGGTGGAGATATGTATTATCCAGGACATTTAAAAGACGGCCAAGAGGTAAATATAGAAGTTGTTTCTCTTGAAAATAGATGAATACTGTGGTAATATGCAATCAGACATCCTTAAAACAAAGAGAGTAGTTAGTATTTTTATAATGTTTCTTTTAATTTCAAGTTGTAATAAAAAGAATGATTTAGAAAACCAAATTACTATAAAAATAAATTCAATTGATAGTAAGAGCAAACAACGCAGAGTTAATTTGTTTGATACTGTAGAAGTTAGGAAAGAAAGATCTGGATACTTAATGAAGACTTTTCCTGTAGAAAAAATATATATAATGGATTCTATGGGTTCTGTTAAAATTAAAATTGATAGTACTAAACTTTACAAAATATTTGTTTTGGGATTTAAAGCATTTGGACCAGAAATGTATTATCCGGGACATTTAAAAGATGGTCAAGAAGTAAATATAGAAGTTATACCTCTTGAAAACAGGTAAAAACCGTCGATGGCCAGATTAATGGTTCCTGACAGAATATACATAAGTTTAGGATATAATGCTAATCCATATGTAGGCACATCTACCCCACGCTGCCGCACGAATCCTTTCACCCAGCTGCCGCACGAATCCTTTCGTGTGGCTCGTGATAATAGAACTAAATTTTTTATTTTAGAAAGTCTACATAAAGCAGAGGTAAAGTGAGATTACCAAGGCAGTATTCTGGCTATTACGGATGCCACGGAAGCAGTGCTGGAAAAACGTCTTTTTGATGCCTGGAGTGCGATTATAAAAGTACAAAACGGAGCACGTACTATCTTAAACGGTCTTACAATATTGGATAGAGGTTATACAGGACACGAGCATTTACAGAGTGCAGGACTCATACATATGAACGGACGTTTGTACGACCCTAAATTGCATCGTTTCCTGCAAACGGATAATTATGTGCAGGATCCGGGTAATACGCAAAACTATAACAGGTATGGGTATGTGCTGAACAACCCATTGAAATATACAGATACTAGTGGTTGGCTTACGGAAGAGCAAAAACGGGAAGAACAACTAAGAGCACAAAGGGCCGCAGAACAGCAAGGAGAAACAAGTAGATCGATGACCGACTGGTATGCAGAGAATCCAGGTTCACCTAGTTGGTTTGGCAGGCTGTTTGGGGCTATTGGAAAGGCTTTAGGTATTACCACTGAACCTACGATGCAGGAAATAGTATTAGATGAAGTAGTAGTTTACGGAAAAAAAAGGTCTTCCACTTCTGAATCGTCTAATGCCGCAGGACAAGGGGATGGATTTAACTGGGGTATCCCCATTGGTGCGGCAGGTACATCAATTTCTGCAGGAACAGAGTATGCTGATAATCTGATTAGAACTTCCTTTAAAACTGGACGAAATCCTGTTTCATGGAGCAAATTAACACCTAAGCAGCAAGCTTGGAGAACTACCAAAGTATTAGGTAAGAATGCTAAGTAGGTCAAGTATGCTAAAGTAGCCGGAGTAGTTGGAACTGGAATTAGTGTAGGAATGGCAATGAATGATATTGTTCAGGAAGAAGGAACTACAATCGACTATTTGGATGTTGGAGTCGGTACAGCTTCTATTGGGGCAGTAATATTCTTAGCTTCAAATCCTGTAGGATGGGCCATTGGTGCTGGTACTGCGCTTTATTTTGCTGGTCGACTAGTTTATGATATTTATGAAGAAGTAAACGATTAATAAAATGAATATATACTATGCTCTTTGGGCTGATGCCATTAATTATGAAAGAATAAGAAATGGTGGTGCTGGGCACTGGAAACCTTTTACTTTTAGTTATATGTCATTACTGCTTTCATTCAATATTGCGACATTATTAAGTGCAATTTTATTTTTTACTGGCTATAATATTGCAGATAAGATTGAGCAATTAGTGACATTTCCTAACAGCAAATTATTAACTAATTTCTCTTGGGCAATTGTAACGTTATTTATTCCCAGCATGATAATTACTTATTTTACTGTCTTTTATAAGAAAAAGTATGAACACATATTGAGTAAGTATAAATTTAGAAATGGGAAATTATTGTTAATCTATTTTCTCTCGACTGTAATCTTAATGTTTGGATTTAGCTTATTAAATAAGAAATAAAAAAACCTGACCACTCGGAGTGTGCTGTGAATGAATAACGACTGCGAGCTGTATAAAAGATGGTAGTAGGTCTACCGCAATCGTTGTGCAAGCGAGGGTTGCAAACCGCCTCTCGGTGCTGGAACAGTAACCCAGCTTTCGAAGTGTTCTTTAAAAATCGGGATTGCTCTGCGAGTGCCGCTCTACGAAGAGTTCAATAAAAGATAAATATTATTAAAACTAGGGGCGTGCTGTGCGAATGTCCCCGACTTCGCACCCATTCCAATAACATTATGAGTGCAACAAACAAGAGTCTTAAAAATAATTGAATAAAGGTTGGAACGGATAAATTATGTGCGGGACCTGTATAATATCAAAACTATAACAGGTATGGGTATGTACTGAATAAATCCAGCAGATATCAGGGAATCCTAACATTAAATATGACTCTGCAATAAGTAATTATGAAGCAGCCATGGCTTTTAGGAGTTTAGTCCTAATATAATTTTTAAACTACGATTCAATCAAATCAAAGAACAAATTGTTTTTTGGATTAATAATTGTTCAACTTCTCTACCCAAAATAACTCCTTATTTTTGTGGAAATTAAAAGCAACTCTTTTTAAAGAAATACTATTTAACTTCTTTAATTGCCGAAGCATCAATCCAGCCTTCAGTGCCATCAGTCAATTCAATTTTTTTCCAGCTTCCTAAAGATTGAATAACATACACTTTTGCACCTTCATGTAAGAGTAGGATAGAAGATCCTGCTTTTTGAGGTTCACTGCGGACTTCGCTTATTTCTGCAAAAACGATAGCCGGTCTGTCATTATCAAATTGATTTTTTTCAGAAATTCCTGCTGAAACAGTTATTAGCAATGCAAAAAGAAGTATAAACATCACAATGAAATAGATTCTTTTTGAAAGTGTGAGTTGGGAGAAATAGTATCCAATAAAACTTAATAAAAAAGCAAAAGCAATTCCCACTGAAATCAAAGCCCATGTATTGTAATGAAAGACAGAAGTAAAATTGTGAAGTAATTTTGCAAAACCAACTTTTGGTACTTCCTTGATTTCATCAATTGTCAGTTTCTTTGCAAACTTTAAATTATTCAGTGTTTCCGTATCATTTGGGTTTAAAACCAACGCTTTTTCATAATTATAAATAGACGGAGCTACCTTATTGAGTTTGTAATAGCAGTTTCCTAAATTGAAATATAATTCTGCCGAATGTTGCTTATTGTCTTTAATTACACTTTCATAACTCAGGATGGCTTCCTGATATTGCCCCTTTTGATACAATGCATTGCCTTTCTCGAAGCCGTTTTGGGCAAGAAAAACCTGTGAGATTAATAGAAAGAGATAGACTACTATATTTTTCATTTTATTAGTGTGTATTGAAAATAAAACTGATATGCTCTGCGGCAAAATTTTATATTAAACAATTTGTTTTTCTAATTCTGAAATAATCAAAACAGCCTTATCATAATCCTGTTGAATTGAGGCACTTGATGCCGGAGCATAACGCGCGAATTCACAGTTTTCAGTTAAACTGATGAAATTCTGAACCGATTCAGGATTAGCATTTCTGGATAATAACAATTCACGAATATTATCCTTGCTCATTTCTGAAGTTTCAATATGCAGTTTGGCTTTCAGGAAATTGTGCATTGCTTTTTCCAGTGCAATATAAAATGGTTCTTTGTTGTTAAGCTGTTTTTTGGCTTCAGATAAATATTTTTTAGCCAGCTTATTGTTCATTTTAATTCGGTTTCCGGTTACATCACTGTCAATGGCTTCTTTCTTCTTCTTAGCAATGACAATAATCGGTAAAATCACGAAAGGCAGCAGTAATAATCCATAGTACAAATCTGAACCATAAAAATCATTTTTAGCTATAGGAACTAAAGTGGTTTTTGATTTTATATATTTAAATTGTTCTGTTTTTTCAATAATATTTTTGGATGTATTAGATGCCACAGCTTCAGGACTTGGTCCGTCTAAAACGTCTATCATAATTTCCGGTGAAGTTATTGTTTTATAAGAACCCGAATTAAGATCAAAATAAGAAAACTGCATAGGTTTTATGGCATATTTTCCTTTGTATTGAGGTATAATCGTATACTTATCTGAAATTTTCCCGGACATTCCTGCAAGAGAAGTAGTTACCTTTTCATCATGAACAGGGTCATACATTTCTAAGGCATTAGGGACAACCGGTTTTGGTAATGTAAATAATTTCATATTACCAGTTCCGGAAGCACTCACAATTAAATCAAGGCTTTCCCCATTTTTTAAAGTTGTCTTCGAAGGAGTAACACTAAAGTCAAATTTACCCACGGCACCACCAAATCCTAATGGTTTTGTTGCTTCAGGAAGTGCTCTTACATATATCGTTTTGGCTCCTGCAGAGACTACCTTATTCCCTTCATTCAAAATCATTTGACCAAACATATCACGTCGATTTGTTGGTAATTGTACGCCGATATCTAATGAAAGGGGTTCAATTGTAAGTTTTCCGGCTTTTTGAGGATATAAAATGGTTTTCTTAAGCACAACAAAGTAACATCTTTCGCCTTTAAAAGTTCCTTCTTCAATGGCTAATTGCTTGATATCAATATTTTGATTCCAAAAATCATTATACTTGGGTTTCTCCAGTTCCTTAAACCCAGTTACGCCAATATTATTGAAGTATAGTTTATAAACTACCGTAATGGGCTGATTTAAGTAAGGGTCTGTTTTTGAAATTTCGGCAACAAGAGTCAGTGTTTCATCACCGTTACCTGGCTGTCTGTCATTTGGATCCCTTTCCTCTGCAACTGCATTGGTAACGACAATTTTTATTGGCGATGTTTTATAAGTCTGGCCATTATATTCAATAGCAGCCTGTTTAATAACGATTGTTCCTTTTTGGCTTGGTTGTAAGATATAAGAATATATTTTTTGAAAAGAGCTTCTTCCGTTAACCCAGGACTGGCTAACTTGCTGGCTTGGACCGCCTACAATTCTAAATCCATCAAAAGAAGGCTGAACAAAATTATCCCCATCAACATTCATCATGAAGTCAATACGAAGTCTTTCGTTGAGTCCAAGTGTATTTTTGCTTACTCTGGCTTCAAACTGAACCTGAGCCATAAGCCCCTGAAAACTTAATAGTAATAGAATTAAATATTTTTTCATTACTTGTTTAATCGTTGTTTGTTTAACTGTTAAATCGTATAATCTATTTTTATCTTAATGAATGTCACTTAATGAGTAAATAAGCGGTTACACGATTAATTCAAAAACTCTACCAGTCTTTTTCTGTTTTTTTAGGTGTTCCTTTTACTTTTTGAGCGTTAACCTTATCCTGAATTTTCTTTTCTTCGTTATTTACGGCGTCTAATAAATTCTGGACACGGTCTTTTGATATTCCACCCGGCATAGGTTTTGGCTCTCCGTTATTATCTGATTTGTCATCTTTCTTCGGGTCGCTTTTACCCTCTTTTTTATCCTTGTCCTTGTCACCTTTATCGTTTTTCTTCTGGTCGTCTTTACCGTCTTTTTTATCTTTATTGTCGCCGTCTTTTTTCTGATCGTCTTTTTTGTCGTTCTTTTTATCCTTATCCTTATCCTTATCTTTGTTTTTATCGTCGTTTTTAGGAGGATTTTCTTTTAATTTTTGTTTGGCCAAAGCATAATTATAACGGGTTTCATCGTCATCTGGATTATTTCGAAGAGCATTTTTATAAGCCTCAACAGCCTGCGTATACTCTTTTTCTTTCATAAAAACATTCCCCAAATTATGAAAAGCTTTATGTTTTTCTGATTTGGTTTTAGCATTTTTTATGGCTTTTGCATAAGATAATTTTGCCTCAGAAATCTGATTTTGCTTATAGATTGTATTTCCCAAATTATAAGAAGCGGTAGCTTTTTTCGGAAATTTTGATTGCGAAATTCTGTAATTTGCTTCAGCATCAACAAATTTATTCTGTTTATACTCCTCATTGGCATCAGGTAATGTTTTATCCTTTTCTTGTGCCGAAATCGCCAAAGAAGCCGTTAGTAAAATATAAAGAAGTAAATTTTTCATTCTGTTTTTTATTTTATTGTTTCAGATTATCGAAACAATTATTTCTTTTCGTTAAATAAATTCAACTCTTTGATCCAGTTTGTTTTTCGTTCCAAAAGGAATATATCCAGAAACAAAAGAAAAAAGGCGAAGCCAAGGAACCATTGAAATTGAGATTGAAATTCAGCCATTTGCGTTGCTTCAAATTCTGTTTTCTGAATATTGTTCAGCGCATTTTTTACGTATTCCAGGACTTCTTTTGTATTTCCGCCATACACATAACCGCCTTTTGTAGCTTTTGCAATAGCTTTTAAACCTTCCTGATTTAGTTTTGTGATGACAGTTTCACCATTATTGTCTTTTTGATAGCTTTTAACCACACCATTTTCTTTAAGCGGAATGGTTCCTCCTTTTTCCGTTCCGATGCCAATTGTGATGATTTTCATTCCAATTTTGTTGGCTTCTTCAGCTGCAACAGAAGCTCCTTCAGAATGATCTTCCCCATCAGAAATCAAAATCAATAACTTGCTTGTCTTGCTCTTTTCGTCAAAATAAGTTGATGATAGTCTGATAGCTTCGTCCAGCGAAGTTCCCTGTGATGAAACCATATCAGGATTCATGCTTTGCAAAAACATTTTGGCCACGCTGTAATCCGTGGTAATGGGTAAAACTGGAAAAGCACTGCCTGCGTAGGCTACAATTCCAATTCTGTCACTTCCTAATTGGTTAATGATTTGAGATACCAATTGTTTGCTTTTTTCCAGACGACTTGGAGCAATGTCTTCTGCCAGCATACTTTTTGAAACGTCAACAGCAAAAACAATATCAATCCCTTCGCGTTTCACGGTTTCCATTTTGGTTCCCATCTTAGGATTTACTAATCCTATAACCAAGCAGGCAAGAGCCAAAAGAAATACCACTAATTTTAATACAGGTTTAAAAACAGAACGTTCCGGGCTCAGTCTTTTTACCATTTCCAAATCACCAAATTCCCGTTGTTTTTTTCTCTTCCAATACATGTTGAACAGAAAAACACAAACCAAAATTGGTATGAGCAGTAATAGATATAAATATTTTTTTTCGTCTAATTCCATTTTTAAATTCTAGTTTTCAGTTTTCAGTGGCAGTTTTCAGTTGGTAACTGAAAACTGAGACTGGACTAAAATATTATATAAAGCTTCTGTAAACTGTATTTCGTAGTCCTGTTTCCAACAATAATAAAAGTCCTGACAGTAACACAAAAAACCTGTATTTTTCGTCGTAATCATAGAATTTTAATTCCTGTATTTCTGTGGTTTCTAATTTATTAATCGAATTATAAATTTCGGCTAATTTATCATTACTGGTTGCCCTGAAATAAGTTCCATCCGTTTTACGGGCAATGCTTTTCATGAGCTGTTCATCAATTTCTACTTTTTGCATTTTGTAAAGGAAACCTCCATTTGGCGCATAAGCATATGGGAATTCGGCCATTCCATTTGTTCCAATTCCTACGGTATACACTTTTATGCCATACTGTTTTGCGATATCGGCAGCTGTTTCGGGTTCAATAAATCCGGCATTATTTACACCATCGGTAAGTAAAATAATAACCCTGCTTTTTGCTTTACTGTCTTTAAGTCTGTTTACAGCTGTCGCCAATCCCATTCCAATTCCGGTACCGTCTTTCAGGACATTGTCATATTTTATTCCTTTTATGGCTTCTAAAATTATGGCTTTATCGCTTGTTACGGGGGTCTTTGTATACGCTTCCGAGGCATATAAAACCAATCCGATTCTGTCATTAGGTCTTTCGCTTACAAAATCTCCCGCTACTCTTTTTAAAGCTTCCATACGGTTGGGCTTTAAATCTTTTGCCAGCATACTTCCGGAAACGTCTATTGCCATTACAATATCAATTCCTTTTGTGGTTTTAGTCTGGTTACTGATGTCAACTGTTCGTGGTCTTGCCAGAGCAATAATTAAGGAACACAATGCAATAATCCTGAAAATATACAAGCAAGGTTTTAATTTTGTTAAAAGGGACTCTGAATTTTTAAAGCCCTGTGTTGAGCTTATTTTTAAAGTAGCCGATTGTTGATTGCGTTTCCAGAAAAACCAGGCAATTGCAATTGGAATTAGTAAAAATAACCAAAAAAATTCCGGATTTAAAAAAGTTAATTTTCTCATTAGTTACTGGCCTTTTTAAGTTCAACAGAATTTAAAATTCTATCCGAAATATCATTAGCATACGTATCTCCTTCTTCATGAAATATAGCAATTTGCTGTAAGCCGCCTTCTTGTTTAAACATCAGTACTTCATAATAAAGCTTCGTGCTTGATTTTAGGTTTTCATTGATAAAAGTAAATGTACCATAGCCTTTTATACCAGTAATGCCTTCTTTAGTTTCAAAATCTTCTTGTTTGGTAATCATATTTTTTGCCCCCTGAGCTTCGATTATTTTTAAATTGCCTTCTAGCGCTTTTGATAAATCAATTTCTGTTGGATTTTTAAATTTAGCAGTAGAAACTGTAATGTAAAATTTATCAACTAAGCTTCCATAGCCAAAAAGCTGCATTTCCTTAATTAAAGCCATTGCTTCTTTAGGCAATACTTTTTGTGTGTCAAGTCGTTTTAAAACTTTTGGTGTTTCAACCAAAATTCCAGGATTTCCATATTCACTTTTTATCCATTCTCCTTCCAGTAATTCTTTGGTTGGATGCCCGATAAGATTGTCTTTAACATATTTGAACCCTTTGGTCACAATAAAGAAAGAGGTTGTTGCAGCCAATAAAAAAACAACTGTTCCTACTGCAATTGCGATACGTTTGTTGCGTTTTTTCTGTAATTGAATTTTAATTTGTTTCTGCTTTTGGGCTTCATTCAGCAACTGATCTTCTTCTTCAGCCGGAACTTCAGTAGGGATAGCATTGTCAAGCGTTAAAATTACTTTCTGAATTTTATTCCTGTCCTCTGTAATTTCGAATTCTAATGGTTTCGATTTTGCAAATTTTACCAAATCCGCCTGACGTAAAACACGTTCTAAATTTTCGACTGTTTCAGGTGTCAGAGTCATTTTCTTTTTGGCAGAAGCTGTTTTAATTCCCTGAATCAATTCAGAAGTAGTGCTTTCCATTGCCGGAATCTGAATGGCTTCTTCAATATAATTTCTAGCGATATCCGTTAATTCACTGTAATATTCTTTTACTTCACCTTTTTGCCAAAGCTCTTTTTTCTCTAAGTTATTTAATAAACTTGTTGCTTTTTCGATAGGTGTTTTATAAACTTCTTCCTCAATTTTTTTCTGTTGGCGTTTTTTTACAAACCAATATACAAAAGCACCAATTCCCAAAATGATTACTAAAGCCAAAACATATTTCCACCAGTCTCCAATACCACTTTCGACAGTGGTAATATCTTTGATGTCATACATTTTTTGCTGCAGCGTGTCTACTTTTATGCTGGCAACCTCAACACGGATCGAGTCTGATAAAAAAGGTTTTTTATCAATCAAAATTTTAATACTTGGAATGGTATATTTTCCTGTATCAAATTGAGTTAAACCATATTTTTTGATCAATTCATAAGTGTCATTTTTCTTTACGGTATCAACTGGGTACGATTCAATAACCTCTAACGCACCAATGGTTTTTAGTTTTGGGAAAACAACTTTCGATTTGGAATCCACTATTGTTTTAAGCGTTAACTTAAACTCGGCTCCAATTTTATTTTTTGTGGTATCAATACTGGTTTCAATCTGCTTTTGTTGTGCAAAAACAGTTGATGTCAGTAAAAATAAAAATATGTAAAATTTTAATTTCATTATGATTAACGATTGAAGATGATTGATTGACGATAGAAGATTAACGATTTTTGATTTCAGATTTTTATCTGAAAATATATAGAGACGTTTATTTTCCAATTTTAATCCTTCATTCTTATGAATTGTTTTTTGATGTTTTTATACTTGAAACAAAGATTGAAATTAATTCATTGACTTCTATTTTTGCTTTTGACAGATTTTTTAAATCCGTTGTTAAATTTGCTTTTCCAATTATTTTTAAGCAAACAAAAGTTTCTCTTAATTCTTTTAAGCAAAGTCTCATTTTATTATTAATGAAATCTTTTTTGCTCTCAACACTTTGAGCTTCTCCATAATTTAAAGCTGGTGAAGCGCCTTAAAGAATTATTTGACCTGATAAATGAGTTCCTGCATAATTTTTCTCAAAATTGCTTGCTACAATTATTATAGTTGCAGCAAAATCGATCAATCTGTCTTCTAATTCTTGTTTGGTCATAGTAATCTATTATATTGTATTCAAATCTGAAATCAAAAATCGTTAATCACTAATCAAAAATTTTTATCTCGATTTGAAATAGCCCAACAATTTGGTTACATAATTTTCATCAACTCTTGTATTTACGACTCCGGCACCTGATTTACTAAAGATATCCTTGAAATAATTGACTCTTTCCTGATAGTGTTTTCCGTAATTCATTCGCACTGATTTTGAACTGGTGTCAACCAATTGAATTTTTCCGGTTTCGGCATCAAGCATGGTTACCATTCCTAAATTTGGGATTTTTTCTTCGCGGATATCATAGACACGAACGCCAGTAATATCATGCTTTTTAGCAGCAATTTTCAAAGTCTGCTCATAATTTTCAGACATGAAATCCGAAATTACAAAAACGATGGCTTTCTTTTTTTGTGTTCCTGAAAGAAACTTCAAGGCCTGTGCAATATCAGTTTTTTGGCTTTTGGGTTCAAATTCTATTAGTTCACGAATAATTCTCAGGACATGCGAACGACCTTTTTTGGGCGGAATATAGAGTTCTACATTATCAGAAAACAATATTAAACCAATCTTGTCATTATTTTGTGTAGCCGAAAAAGCCATCGTTGCCGCGATTTCGGTTACGATGTCTTTTTTAAACTGATTTTTTGAACCAAAACCTTCTGAACCAGAAATATCCACCATTAACATCATGGTCAGTTCGCGTTCTTCTTCAAAAACTTTTACGTGAGCTTCGTTGTAACGTGCGGTAACATTCCAGTCGATGTTACGAATATCATCGCCATATTGGTATTGACGCACTTCGCTAAACGTCATCCCGCGCCCTTTAAATGAAGAATGGTACTCACCCGAAAAGATATGATTGCTCAGTCTCTTGGTTTTGATTTCTATTTTTCGTACTTTTTTTAAAAGCTCTTTTGTATCCATTTGTAATTTGGTTTACGGTTGTTGGTTGTTGGTTAATGGTTGTATACCATCAACAAAAAACTATCAACCATCAACTTTTTTAAGGTACTTCAATCTCGTTTACGATTTTGTTGATAATGTCTACAGAAGTAATGTTTTCGGCTTCAGCCTCATATGTTATCCCAACTCTGTGACGTAAAACATCATGTACAACAGCGCGGACATCTTCTGGAATTACATATCCACGACGTTTGATGAAAGCGTAACATTTTGCCGCAACGGCTAAATTGATACTTCCACGTGGCGATGCTCCAAAACTAATAAGCGGTTTTAAGTCCGCAAGTTTGTATTTCTCCGGATAACGGGTAGCAAAGATGATATCTAAGATATATTTTTCAATTTTTTCGTCCATGTAAACTTCACGAACAGCTTCTTGTGCACGCAAAATTTGTTCTACAGAAACTACAGGATTTACTTTTTCGTAACTTCCTTTTAGGTTTTGACGAATTACAAATCGCTCTTCATCAATTTTTGGGTAATCAATTACGGTTTTCAGCATGAAACGATCGACTTGTGCTTCAGGAAGCTGGTAAGTTCCTTCCTGCTCAACAGGGTTTTGAGTTGCCAGTACTAAAAACGGGCGATCTAGTTTAAAAGTCGTATCGCCAATAGTAACTTGTTTTTCCTGCATTGCTTCTAATAATGCCGACTGAACCTTAGCCGGTGCACGGTTAATCTCATCTGCAAGTACGAAATTGGCAAAAATTGGCCCTTTTTTAATTGAGAATTCATTTGCCTTGATGTTGTAAATCATTGTTCCAACAACATCGGCTGGTAATAAGTCAGGAGTAAACTGAATACGGCTGAAAGAACCTTGAACAGCCTGAGACAATGTATTTATCGCTAAAGTTTTGGCCAATCCCGGAACACCTTCCAGTAAAATATGGCCTTGTCCCAAAAGCCCGATCAATAAACGCTCGACCATATGTTTCTGACCCACAATAACTTTGTTCATTTCCATTGTAAGAAGGTCTATAAAAGCACTTTCTCTTTCAATTTTTTCATTAATCGCTCTAATGTCTAAAGTCGTTGTATTTTCTTCCATATAAATATTTTTAAAACCTTGTATTTTAAGCCTTTTTTTTGAGAGTGCAAATTGAATATTTTTTAAGAAGTAAGATGTTAAAAAATGGTTAAAACTTCGATCAATCACCTAATTTTAAGGACGAATTGTGATTCTATTTTTATATTTTTAAGAACTTTGATGATTATGCTCTACTAAAGCATAATCAATACCGTAAATAACACAATAATACCATGAATAAAACTGTCTTGTCGCCTATAATTTCAGGCACTATGAATTGGGGACTTTGGGATAAAAATCTCACTTCGAAAGAAATGGAAAACATGATACAAATTTGTATCGAAAACAAAATTACCACCTTTGATCATGCCGATATCTATGGCAATTATACAACTGAAGCCGACTTTGGAATAGCATTTCACAATAGTAAAATTCCGAGAGAAAAATTGCAATTAATTACTAAATGCGGTATTCAGATGGTTACGGAAAGCCGTAACAACAAAATCAAGCATTATGATTATTCTAAAGATTATATCATTTGGTCAGTTGAGGAATCTTTAAAAAAACTGAAAACAGATTATGTTGATGTTTTTTTATTGCACAGACCAAGTCCGTTAATGCAGGCTGATGAAATTGTTGAAGCAGTTGAAAAATTAAAATCGGAAGGAAAAATTATTGATTTTGGACTTTCAAATTTTACCAGCTCTCAAACTGAATTAATTCGGCAAAAAACGGAAGTGAGTTATAATCAGGTGCAATTTTCGGCTACTCATTTTGAATCCATGATTGACGGAAGTTTAGATTATATGCAAGCTCATGAAATTAGGCCATTGTCATGGAATCCGCTTGGAACTGTTTTTAGGGAAGACACCAAAAAAACACGACGTTTAAAAAAATTACTTTCTACTCTGGTTGAAAAATACAGTTTGGGTTCTGATACACTTTTACTTGCCTGGATTTTGAAACATCCGGCCGGAGTTATTCCAATTGCGGGTACGGTTAACGTAGCCAGAATTCAGTCATTGATGAAAGCGGTTGAATTGGAATTAGATAAAGAAGACTGGTTTGCCATCTGGACAGAAAGCATGGGTGATGATGTTGCTTAAAATGATTGAGGATTTAATTTAATAATAGAAGGATTCAAAAAAAATGAAGAAAACAGTTTTAATTACTGGGGCTACAAGCGGAATTGGAAAAGCAACCGCTCAGATTTTTGCCAGGAATGACTATAAAATTATTATTTGCGGAAGAAGAAAAGAGCGATTAACTGAACTTGAAAATGAACTTTCGGGATATACAGAAGTACATTCTTTAGCATTTGATGTTCGTGATAAAAATGCCGTTTTTGAAAGTATAAATTCATTACCGGAATATTTTTCTGAAATTGACGTTTTGATAAATAATGCAGGAAACGCACATGGTTTAGATCCAATTCAGAATGGTGATGTTGACGATTGGGAAGCTATGATCGATATTAATGTGAAAGGGCTTTTGTATGTTTCGAAAGCGATTATTCCGCAAATGACAGAAAGAAAATCAGGACATATCATCAACATTGGATCAACAGCGGCCAAAGAGGTTTATCCAAATGGGAATGTCTATTGTGGATCAAAACACGCTGTAGATGCTATTACTCAGGGAATGCGAATTGATTTAAATCCATACGGAATTAAAGTAGGGGGTATTCACCCCGGATTAGTAGCTACAGAGTTTAGTGAAGTGCGTTTTAAAGGGGATGTTGAAAGAGCTTCAAATGTTTATAAAGGTTTTGATCCTTTACAGGCTGAAGATATTGCCGATATTATTCATTTTGTAGTGTCAAGGCCGTATCATGTAAATATTGCCGATTTGGTTGTCATGTGTACAGCACAGGCGTCATCAACGATTGTTAAGAGGGATTAATTATTGTTTATTTCTATTATTCATTATAAAATATGGCGAATTATAATTCTTTTGAAGAAATGGTAATTTATCAATTAGCGAGGGAACAAAGTAATCAGGTTTGGAGTTTAATTTTGGCTACAGCTTTAGGACAAGATTATAAATTGAGAGAGCAGATAAATGGATCTTCGGGATCCGTTATGGATAATATAGCAGAAGGTTTTGGTCGTGGAGGAAATAAGGAATTTATAACTTTTTTGAGTTATTCAAGAGGATCGTGTTGTGAAACCAAAGCTCAATTGCAAAGATGTTTTGATAGAAAACATATTGATGAGAATAATTTTTTAGAATTAAATGCTAAAGCTCAAATTATAATTGATCAGATTTCTAAGTTTATGAATTATTTGAAAACCTCAGATAAAAAAGGTTCAAAATATGATTAGTAATAAAAATGAATGTGTTAAATATATAGGAAGTAGAAGAATAAATAATAAAAATATAAAATAATCAACTATTGATATGATCAATAAACGCCTTTTAATAAAAAACCTGCTCGCTCATAATGACGAGAGCAGTTTTTATGATAAAAAAAGGCAATTGAATTTGCATTCGCGTGAAGGAAAAGGAAAGTTCCTGAAACACATTTGTGCCTTATCCAATTCAAACCCGACAAATAATTCTTATATCGTGGTAGGAGTAGAAGATCACGACAACGAAATTGTTGGCGATGATTTTTTTGATGATAGCCGGATTCAGAATCTCGTAAATGCTTTTTTAGAAAATCCGCCAAAAATTCAATATGAAAATGTACCTTTTCCGAATCTTCCAAAAGATAAAGTAATTGGATTGGTCACTATTAAACCTAAAAGTAAAGTTTCGTACTTTAAAAAAGGAATTCATACCACTCCCGCAAATAGTGTTTTTGTACGACGAGGAAGTAACTCGGTTCCGGTTGAAGGCGAAATCGAAAAAAATTACCAGAATACAGAAACTGTTATCGGAATTGAAAATAGTTCCCGAAACAGTATCCAATACACACTCGATGGTGTATTTGATTTTATGAATTTCAGGCATAAGGACATGTCTCCAAAATACCATGTTTTTAAGGAACTGTTTGTGATTTGCTGGGCTGGAGTTCCAAAAAAATCCCATGATAAAACCTTCTTGTCCCGAGTAGATATTGAACTAATCAACGAACAAATTAAACTTTTCTATTCAGCTCAGGATGTTGTTACGATTGTTTATGATGAAGATACTTTTACAATAACTGAATATGTCCCGTTAGGATTGAATGACAAAACGAGTTACTATCCGTTAGAGAAACAAACCATTCAGTTTTTTGACAATGGTTATTATAAAATTGACCGTGAAATTCTTTTTCAGCCGCCGGAATTCAATAGAAAAATGCTGCATCATATTTATAATTCAAATGTTGCATTACTTGCTAAATTACAAAAAGGATATGCATTATCAAATCGTGAATTAACTGATTTAGAAAACCTTCCTTCAACTTTTATGATTTGTTATCTCAATGGTTTTGAAGATGCCAGGCAAAAACTGATTGATGCCAAATTACTTTTGAAGCCGTTTGGGCAAGTGTATTCATCTTTTAAAGAAGCATTGCGTATTTTACGAAAAATGAAATATGATGTTCAGTGAAAAGGTTTTTTTTAAAAGGTTCAAAGAATTAAAGTCTTTGAGGTTTTTAGTTTTGAAATTATTGAAAAGCTAAATATTTACTGATTGTATCGTACGAAATAAATATTTCTTTTGGCCCTTCGGCGTAAGAAGCTGCTTCATATGAGTTGTAATACAGAAGCAAGCCTTCATTCGTATAAAAAATATTTTGGGGCAATTGAAATTTATCATTTTCAAACATCAAGCCTGTTGCATTAATATTTGATTTTGCCGGTATTTTATATTTTGCCCTGAATTCTTTTTCGGCGAAAGCCCTGAATTCTTTTTCGTTTTTAAAAATCTGATCGGTAAAAATTGTTTTTCCTGTTTTTGGATCAAATAGTAAAGATCGAAGGCCTTGATAACCATGAGCACCACCTGTAAATGTGTAATGGTCAATTTTAATATTTATAATCTGATCTGATTCAAATTCAACATTTCCTTTGATTTTTGCTTCCCAGCCAAAAGTTTCACCTGGAAATTTTTTATGCATTTCTTCATACGAAGCAATAAAAGAAGCAGCCAGACTATTGTAATCTTTTGCTTCTGAAGGGTTTTCTCCAAAATAAACAATCTCTTTTAAAGTAGTTAATATTTTTTTATTGATACTGTCTGCTACAATAGGGATGTTTTTTGCAATCGGAATGTCAATAGTAATTTTTGGACAGTTATTTTTGCAAGGTAGAGTAGATTTTTTTTTAAATACCTCATTTTTAAATGAGAGCTCTTTGTTACAACTCGTCAGGATCAAAAACAAAAAGACTAGAATAGTATAGTGTTTCATATCAAAAAGTGTTAATTATATACAAAGGTAAGAAGTAGTGTCAGTGTTAAAATAAATTAAACGGTAAATTTGTATACTAAATTAAGCATTTAAATTTGTAACTATATGAAATAAGTTATGTTGAAATGTGGTTTTACAGCATTGATTCTTTGCGAATTACATATGAACCTTAAAAATAAAATTAAACAGATATGAAATTTAATACTAAAGTAATACATGGCGGTCAGCATCATGATCCAAGTACAGGAGCTGTTATGCCTCCGGTATATCAAACTTCGACTTTTATTCAGACAAGTCCTGGACAGCCTTTAGGCGATTATGAGTACAGCAGGGCATCGAATCCAACAAGAACAGCATTAGAAAATGCATTAGCCAGTATCGAAAATGGCACACGCGGATTGGCTTTTTCGTCAGGTTTGGCAGCTACCGATTGTATTTTGAGATCATTTAAAACCGGTGATGAAGTAATTGCCATGGATGATTTATATGGAGGAACATACAGAATGTTTACCCGAATATATAAAGATTCAGGAATTAAATTCCATTTTGTTGATATGACAGATGTTGCAAAATTGAAGTCATTAATTAATGAAAACACGAAATTAGTATGGGTTGAAACACCAACCAATCCATTAATGAAATTGGCCGATATTCAGGAAATTTCAAAAATCACGAAAGAACATAAAATATGGCTGGCAGTCGATAACACGTTTGCAACACCTTATTTGCAAAAACCTCTTGATTTAGGTGCGGATATTGTAATGCATTCTGCTACAAAATATTTAGGCGGGCATTCTGATGTTATTGCCGGAGCCTTAATTGTAAAAGAGGAAGCTTTGGGAGAGCAATTGCATTTTCAACAATTTGCAACCGGAGCAACATTGGGGCCAATGGATAGTTTTTTGGTTTTAAGAGGAATCAAAACACTATCACTGAGGGTGCAGAGACATTGTGAAAATGGAGAAGAAGTGGTCGAGTTTTTAAGTAATCACTCAAAAATTAAAACAGTTTATTATCCGGGATTGAAAAATCATCCTTTTCATGAGATTGCAAAAAAGCAAATGAAAGCTTTTGGCGGAATGGTTTCGTTTACTTTTGCTTCAGGTAAAAAGGAAGATTCGATTGCGTTTTTAGAGAAATTAAAAGTTTTTACTCTCGCCGAATCTTTAGGTGGAGTGGAATCGTTAGCCAATCATCCGGCTTTGATGACACATGCTTCAATTCCTGCAGATAAAAGAGCCGAAGTTGGTATTACAGATGATTTGGTTCGATTAAGCGTTGGTATTGAGGATGCAGAAGATTTAATAGCAGATCTGGAACAGGCTTTATCATAAAAAGACAAAACCCCAATTCTTTTACGAGTTGGGGTTTTGTCTTTTATTGTATAATTTAAAATTCTAAATAATAAACATATCCAAAATTAAACCATACCTGAGAGTCATTGGACTTGTTTTCTTTGTAAATATTTTTGTTTGGATTTAATCCGTCAATCCAGTCTGATGTGAATCCCTGATAACGAATTTCAAACATTAAATCGTTCATTTCATTCAATTTATAATGGACACCGGCTCCAATAATACCTGAAATTGCAGCACCGCTTTCACTTGAAAAACCATATTGTCGGCCATCTGAAGGCATTAGATATTTTGGGTAGGTAATAGCCGGATCACCCAATTGTCCCATTGAAGAAGATGCTTCGGTATTATAAAAACTTGCCATTATTCCAAGACTGATATAAGGATTAAAGCTGCCAATAGTATTTTCGAAATCATGAATTTTAATGAAAGGAAAAAACTCAACCTGAGTACCAACGTTCAACAAAGTTGTTTTTCCGCTCATAGCTCTAAGTTGTTGCGTGTCTATAGCTCCAGGGTCACGTTCAACCCACTGTCCAAAATGCTGCAAGTTAATTTTATTGAATGAGAGTTCGGAACGAAGTTTAAAATGCTCATTAAAATAATAATCCCGATTGGCATTTGAGGAGAAGTTTAAAAAGTGAACAATTCCTACTCCAAAACCGTTATTTCCAATATTGGTGTCGAAATTGTTTCTTTCACCATAATCTGACTGAAAAATTACGGGGCCAAAAATGACTCCTATTTCGTGGGCTAAGTTTAACTGAGCATGTGATACCGTTGTGATACCAAATATTGTAAAAAAAACTAAGGCTATTTGCTTGAACATGAGTTTAGGGGCTTTCAAATCATTGGCAAATATATAAAAAACATGTTCCATTCAAAATAATTAATTGATCAATTAATAAATATCTAGTAAAATACTTAAATTCTTAACGAAAAGGAGATAATTTTATTGCAAAAGAATAGTCTAAAAAGGCATTCTTAATTTTGTTTGAAAAATCGGTAATTCGATAATTCTAATTAAGAAAAAACAAAATTTGATTATCATTTTACTGTATCTTTGCCCTTTAACGAAAACGTTTTCTTAAGCGTATTTTCTTATTTAAATTGAGTGAATATAAAATAATTTATTTGAATAATTTATTTCAAAATGAAACAAAAAATAAATGAATTTATGGCTCTTGTAGAGTCAAAAAATCCAAACGAGCCGGAATTTCTTCAAGCCGTAAGAGAATTTGCAGAAACGGTAATTCCATTTATTGCAGAGCAAAAAAAATACGATGGAAAAAACTTACTTTTAAGAATTGCAGAGCCGGAACGTTCTATAATTTTCAGGGTTCCATGGGTAGATGATAAAGGGGAAATAATTGTAAACAGAGGATTTAGAATTCAGATGAACTCTGCAATTGGACCTTACAAAGGCGGAATCAGATTTCATCATACCGTAAATTTATCTGTTTTAAAATTTTTGGCTTTTGAGCAGGTTTTTAAAAACAGTTTGACAACACTTCCGATGGGCGGTGGAAAAGGGGGGTCTGACTTTGATCCCGAAGGTAAGTCTGATGGTGAAATAATGCGCTTTTGCCAATCTTTTATGACAGAATTATGTCGTCATATAGGTCCTGATTTAGATGTACCTGCCGGAGATATTGGGGTTGGTGCCAGAGAAATAGGTTATTTATTTGGGCAATATAAAAGAATCAGAAATGAATTTACCGGAGTTTTAACCGGAAAAGGAATCGCTTATGGAGGGTCATTAATCAGACCTGAAGCTACCGGATATGGAGTTGTTTATTTTACGGATCAGATGTTACGCACTATCGGACATGAGATTAAAGGGAAGAGAGTAGCAATTTCAGGATTTGGAAATGTAGCCTGGGGGGTTGCCTTAAAAATAAATGAGTTAGGAGGGAAAGTGCTAACAATTTCCGGACCTGATGGTTATATTTATGATGAGGAAGGGATTTCAGGAGACAAAATAGATCATATGCTCGAAATGAGAGCGAGTGGTGATAACAGGGCAGAGGTTTATCTTCAGAAATATCCAAATGCTGTTTTTCATAAAGGAAAAAGTCCTTGGGAAGTAAAAGTAGATATAGCCATACCATGTGCCACTCAAAATGAACTTAACGGAGAAGATGCCCAGAAACTAATTGATAATGGCGTGTTATGTGTTACGGAAGCTGCAAATATGCCTTCAACATTAGATGCAATTAAATTGTTCTTAGATAATAAGGTTTTATTTGCGCCTGGAAAAGCGGCAAATGCAGGTGGCGTTGCTGCATCTGGACTTGAAATGACGCAAAATTCAATTCGTTTGAACTGGACAAGCGAAGAGGTAGATTTGAGATTAAAAGATATTATGGTTGGTATTCATAACCAATGTAAAAAATACGGTATGGGTGATGACGGTTATGTAAATTATGTAAAAGGAGCTAACATTGCAGGGTTTGTAAAAGTAGCAGATGCTATGCTTGCTCAGGGTGTAGTATAATTTCAATATAATTTAGAAGATTGCCTTCAGTTGTCATTTATATGATAAATTGAAGGCATTTTTATTTAAGAGAACAAAATTCTAATACTTTCGTTTGTATTATATTTGCCAATCTGAATTATTCAATAATGAAAAGAAATTTTTTATATATTTTACTTTTGATAATTGCTCAAAGTAACTTTGCGCAGAGTAAATTATCCTGGCAAGGCTATTTTTCGTATAATAACATTAAAGATCTTTCAGCAAATTCAACAGATGTTTATGCTGCTTCTGAGAATGCTTTATTTTCTAAAAACCCAGCTACGAATCTTATTAAAACGATAACTACTGTTGATGGGCTTTCCGGTCAGACGATATCAGCAACTTATTATAGTGACATTTTCAAAAAAAGAATAATAGGTTATGAAAATGGTTTGCTGATTGTTATAAATGAAACTGATGGAAGTTTGTTGAAAATAGTGGATATCATTAATAAACAATTACCAACGAACCTCAAAAAGATAAATCATTTTATGGAGCATGAAGGATTGGTATATGTTTCTTGTGATTTTGGAATTGTACAATTTAATCTAAAAACGTTGCAATTTGGAGACACTTATTTTATTGGCAATGTTGGAGCACAAATTAACGTAAGACAAACGGCTTTTTTTAATGGATTTATTTTTGCAGCAACTTCAAATGGAATAAGAAAAGCTGATGCCAGTAACTCAAATCTAATTGATTACAACCAATGGTCAATTGTGAATTCTGGCAATTGGAGCAGCGTAGAAACTTTGGATTCAGAACTAATTGCGATTAACGCATCGGGATACATTCATAGATATAATTCTAATATGTTTGTTGGATTTTTGCAGCTTCCACAAACATCTACTGATATGCGAGCGGTAAATCATAATTTATTTGTTACAACACCAAATTCTATTTACGTATATAATAATCAAATGGTTCTCAATCGTCAGATTTCCAATACACAGGTTTTGAACGATAAATTGAGTTTTACCTGTACAATTGCTGTTGGTGATGTGATTTATATTGGAACCAGAGAAAATGGTTTGTTTAGTTCCTCAATTTCAACAACAGAGTTCGAAAATAGTACGCCAAGCGGGCCTTTAAGAAATAGTATTTTTTCAATAGATGCGGCTTCAAATCAAACCTGGTTAGTTTATGGGGATTATAATTCATCTTACAATCCGTATCCTTTAGACAGTTATGGAATTAGTAAATATAGCTCATCGGGTTGGCTTAATATTCCGTACTCAGAAGTTTTTGATGCTAAATCAATGACTCGGATTATAATAAATCCAAAGAATGAAAATCAGGTTTATGCAAGTTCTTTTTTCTCTGGATTATTAAAAATTGAAAATGATGTTCCGTCTGTGTTATATAATGAAAAAAATAGCGGTTTAGAAACTTTAACCTTTGTTGGGCCTAATTATATTGATGTTCGTATAAACGGAACTGCTTTTGATAAAACAGGAAATCTTTGGATAACCAATAGTTTAGTTAAAAACGGACTGAAAGTTTTAAGGACTAATGGACAATGGCAAAGTTATTCGATGGAAAGTATTCTTGATAACGCTGAAAATACAAGTTATGGAAATATAGCTGTTGATAAAAATAACACAAAATGGATAGCTACTAATAGAAATGGCGTCATAGGGTTTAACGAAAATTCAAACACTTTTAAAAAAATGACTTTTGGCGCTGATGCAGGAAATTTACCAATTGTTGATGTGAGAACCGTTGTGGTTGATACAAAAAATCAGTTATGGATAGGAACAACAAAAGGCCTCCGTGTTTTATCCAATGTTGGGAATTTTCAATCCGAAAATCAATTAAAAGCAAATCCAATTATCATTACAGAAGACAACTTGGCTCAAGAATTATTATATGAGCAATTCATTACATCAATTGCAGTTGATGGAGCTAATAATAAATGGATAGGGACTATTGATTCAGGAGTTTTTATGGTGTCTCCAAATGGTCAGGAAACCAAGTATCATTTTACCATAAATAATTCCCCTTTGCCAAGTAACGGAATTAATGATGTTAAAATAAATAGTGTAACGGGAGAGGTTTTTATAGCGACAAATAAAGGAATGATTTCGTTTAAAGGAATTGCAACCGAGGCAAATGAAAACCTGAACAATGTTTATGTGTATCCTAATCCGGTACGTCCGGCATATTCCGGAACAGTAAAAATTGCAGGATTACTCGATAAAGCAACTATTAAAATTACTGATATCGAAGGGAATTTAGTTTATGAAACTATTTCTGAAGGCGGAACAATTGAATGGGATACCTCGGCTTTTGGAAAATATAAAGTAGCATCAGGAGTGTATATGATTTTTATTTCAGCTCAGGACGGTGGTGAAACCAAAGTCAAGAAAGTAATGATTATTAGATAGTAGAAGTCTGAAAGCCTAAAAGTTCAAAAGTGGAAGAATTTTAAATTCTAAGGAGTCTAATAATCTAATAACCTGATTTTGTTAGTAAAAACTAAAGCAATCGTAATTTCATCATTAAAATTTCAGGAAAAAAGTCTGATCGTAAAATGTTTTACGCTTTCAAACGGCCTGAAGTCTTATTTTGTACGCGATGCTTTTTCGAGTAAAAAAGCCAGTCAAAAGATTGCTTATTTTCAGCCCTTGTCAATTCTGGAGATTGAGGCAGTTCATAAAAACAAAGGCACTTTAGAAAATTTTAAAGAAATAAAAATTGCAATACCGTTTCAAAGTATTCATACTGATCTTGTAAAAAGTACGATGGTAATGTTTCTTTCTGAAATTTTGCATCATTCGATTCAGGAAGAAGAAAAAAACGAATCTCTTTTTGTGTTTTTAGAAACTGCGCTGACATGGCTTGACCATCATGATGAAATTTCTAATTTTCATTTAATCTTAATGTTGGAAACAACAAAATATCTGGGGTTTTATCCTGATATTTCAGAAATTGATTTGCCTTATTTTGAAATGAATGAGGGAACTTTTACACTATTTCATGGTATAAGCGCATTGACAGAACATGAAACAAAGCTCTTTAAAAAATTAATTGAGTTGAAATTTGATAATGATCAAAAAGTGTTTCATGTTATAGAAAGGCAAATTTTACTTAAAATTTTAATTGATTATTACAGTTTTCATTTGGATGGATTTAAAAAGCCAAAATCACTTGAAATTTTGAAAGAAATATTTTCTTAATTTTTGAAACCTATTTTTATATATTTGCGAAGTGATTTTATTAAAAATTGAGATATTTTTCTCTTTTTTCTAATTTAATTTCGCAAAATGATCCAGATTTAAATTATTAATTTATTAAAAAACAACTATGAAGAAAATTACATTTTCGATTATTTTACTTTTATTAGTGAGTGTTTCAGCTGTTTCCCAAAGGAAATATGATGAAATAGTTACCACAGAGAACAATGTACAGGATTTAGTACAAAACGAAATTACAGGAATCGTTGTTTTTAAAGAAGGAGGAACTGTAAAAGGCTTAGATCCTGAAACTAAAAAAGTAGTCTGGACTTTAACCAAGGAAGATTTTGGATCTACATCAGCAGGAGATATTTTAAGCGATCCGGATTTTGGAAAAGTTTTTAAAGATAAAAGTGCTTTAACAAGCGTTTCTGGCAGTCCGTATGTTGAAGCTTATATCAATAATAAGTACATAATCATTAATACTGATACGGGTAAAATAGTTTATAACTCTTCTAAAGAATCTTTTTGGGTAACACAGTCAGATTTTATCCCGGAAACAAACGAGTATTTGCTTACTTTGAAAAAAGATGGAGATATGGCAATTGCATTGTTAGACATGCAAACGGGAGAATTAAAATGGAATACTGTTGTAGATAAAGCAAAATCATTATTCAGCTTCTCTTTTAAGGAATCTGCAAACACTAACATTGCAACAGTGCATGGATTGGTAATTTATTATTTATTGTATGGAAAGTTATATTCTTTTGACAGAAGCTCAGGAAAATTAAACTGGAAAGGAGAAGAAGATTATTCTAAATTCTTTTTAACTCAAAATGATAAAAATATTGTTGTTGTTAATAATACAGGAACTTTTTCGACAAAACAATACCTGAATGTTTTAAACACTGATAACGGAAAAAGTATCTGGAAGGAATCTATCAAAACAAAAAGAGTTGTTTATCTTGAAGATTGGGGATCAAAATTGTTAGTAGCTCATTTTAGCGGTTTTAACTTTTATGACTTAAACTCAGGTGAAAAAATCTGGAAAAAAGATGCCCGCGGAGATGGTTTAAAAAGAGTTATTCCGATCGAACAGGATTTCTTGTATGTGGCTGAAAATGAAATGATGTTAATTAATAAGGACGGAGAAAAGCTTTGGAAAAAATTCATTGAAATTTCTGACGATAAAGAAGATCCAATTTATTATTTAGGAAAAGTAGGTGAAAAAGTAATGTATCTTACAGGCACTTACGGAAACATGGTTGATTACAAAACCGGTATCAAGCTTTGGAAACGTAATATTAATTTTGATAAAAACCGTCCGGTTTTACCAACTTATGATGAAGCTACAAATTCTTACCTGGTGTACAATGATGAAAAATTATACAAATTTGATCCAAGTATAAGCGATAAGCCAGAGCCTTTTGCTAAAGTAAATGTTAAGAAAGAAAAGGAACTAAACAGTATCGAGCAATTTCCTTGGGGAGTTGTACTTTCAGGCCCGGTTGAAGTAATGGGGGTTAACATGGATGGAACAATAAAATACCACAAAATTTATACACAACCAGGTGAAGGCACTAGACGTCTTATAAAAAGCGCTGCAATTGCAGGAAGCATTGGTTTAGGTGTTGGTTCAGTAGTGAGTGATATAAAAGGTGCTGAATTAACAATGACATACCGTGATTCTTCAGGAAACATGAGATCGACAGTTATAAAAAAGGAAGATAAGACTAATCAGGATCAGGCAAAAGGTTATGCTGCCGGTTCAGCAGCTCTTGGGATAGTAGCGGCTAAATTTAATTCTCGTTTCAATGCAATGAAACAGAACAGAGATTTCTCTTATATTTTTGCAAAAGCAGATACAGGAGAAAAAGTTCTGGTTAAAGTTAACAAAGCAGACGGAGTTGAGGTTGACAAAATTATTTTCAACAATAATAAACCAATTTATGAAATTGACCCGGCAACTCAGAATATTTTTTATGTTTCTGATAAGTCTATTCAGATTTTTAATAAAAAATAAGAATTTAAAACTCAAGACCATCAGAATTTATTCTGGTGGTTTTTTTATGCCTATGAAAAAAATAGTACTCTTAATCGCTTTGCTTGTAATTGGTGCAATTCAGGCACAAGAAAAAATAAACTCAAAAAAGAAGAAATTTTATATACCCGTAATTGAGTATTCAGAATTTCCTGTTCTTGATAATGCATTAACGCAAACCACTTTTTATCAAATGGATAAGCAGTTAATACAAGAAGAGGCTATATTGAAGAAGCATTATTTTAATATAGAAGGGTTTATAAAAGATCCTGCAAACGGAAAGCTAAGAATTTATTTAACTATCGAACTGCCACAGTATAAAGCAACAAAAATCGATAGTACATTTGATAAAAAGAATAATGACTGGAAATTTCACGCATTTTCTAATTACAGTGTAAAGATAAAACTGGAAGCGAAATGTGCTGATAAAGTATTGTTATCTGAAGATTTCAATACTGTAGAATCGTATACAATTGGTGTTAGTTCTCAAAAGGATAAGTTGAGAGCAGCAATAGATATAAATAATAAAAAAATAGCCGAGGCAGAGAAAAATGGCAGTTACACTGCTGAAGAGTTAGGTTTAGATGTAATGGTCTACGGTTCTGTCCACTCAATACAAAACTATCTTAACTACAAATTAAAGTATACGATAGGCGAATCTAAAATAAAGTTTGAATTTGTAACTTCAAAAGGACATTCTGAATATAATCAAATGTTAGCATTTGAAAACGAAATCACTTCTCAGATGGAGAAAGTTACTCTTGAAAAAGGTTTAGATGAAAAATTACTGACACCACATTTGCAATATCTGGAAAGTTTGTTGGTTAAATACCCGCCTTCGCCTGTAAATGAAAACATTCGGTTCATCGTAACAAACAATTTAGCAGAAACTTATTTTTTGCTTGAAAATAAAGAAAAAACATTACTGTATGCAAATTTACTTGTAGAAAATGATAAACAAGACTCCAGAGGTTCTTCAATCATTAAAAGAGTAAATAATGCCAATTTTGCCGATAAAAAAATTAGAAGTCACACAACCCGTTTTGTAGATCTTCAAAAATTAGGACTTAAAATTGCTGAAGAAAAAGAAGAAAAAAGGCTCGCTTTCTTTGAAAAAATAGAACAACAGGATGCAGAGTGGGAAATTGAAAAGGCAAATAGAGAAGCAAATGTTGAGAAAACAAGAATGCAACGATTTAATATGCTGGATTCAATACCCCTATCAGCTTAATCCTAATTTATTGGCTAAAATAATAGCTAATTTAGGCGGTAGTGATGCATTAAAGAAAGTTGAAAAAGCGCATTTATTTTCTAAGCTCAAAATTGAAGGAAATAATATACCGCAAACAGAAGAAAAGTGGGCAACAACTTCAAATTATCTTCTTCGAAAAAAAATGCCTGAAACTTATTATGAAATTGTTAATGGGCCTGAAGCATGGAGTCATGACGATCGCGAAAGTGGTGTAAACGCAAAATGGGCAAAATTATCTGCTTATGATTACAGCAACTTGTCCAAGAATGTTGATTTGGTAAACTTTCTTACAGATTTAAGGCTTGATTTATGGAATAATTTTGAAGTTTTAGAAGATGAAATGTATGAAGGAAGAATGTGCTATCACCTGAATTATTTTGAAAAAACATTAAGTACAGGTAACAGAACAATTCCAAAAACAGATTATCATGTTTTTATTGACAAGGAAAATTTTAATATCGTATCTACTGAAAAAACAGAATTTGATAACGGAAATAAGAGTTTTTTTGAAAGAAAACTTTTTGGAGATTATCGTCCTGTTGCAGCATTAAACTCCGGAAAAATTCCTCATAAAATAAACTATGAAATTGAGGATTTTAATGGTGAAACTTTTTATCAGGAACTAAGAGAAAAAATTGAAGTAAATCCTGTTTTTGGGAATAGGATTTTCATGAAAGAAGTTTATTTCGGAGGGTTTAAATAAGTAAATTATTTAATAATAAATAGCACTGATTGTTTTAAGGAATATCTTAAAGCAATCAGTTTTTTATTTAATAAAGTCTTTTTTTTTAATCAAAGCTTATAAAAAGTTTTTTTTAAAATAGCTGATCGTTCTGATTCTTTCTTTTTTCTGTTATCTTTTATCTATTTTCCTCAAAATTCCTTACTTTCGCACCTCGATTAAGAAAAGGATAAAATGAGCACAAAATTTACTGAATACAAAGGACTTGACTTGCCAACGGTAGCGTCAGAAGTTCTTGATTTTTGGAAGAAAGAAAATATATTTGAAAAGAGCGTAACTACCCGTGAAGGTGCAGAGCCTTACGTATTTTTTGAAGGACCGCCTTCAGCAAACGGATTACCGGGAATTCACCATGTGATGGCACGTGCGATTAAAGATATTTTTTGCAGATATAAAACTCAAAAAGGTTTTCAGGTAAAAAGAAAAGCCGGTTGGGATACACACGGATTACCTGTAGAATTAGGTACCGAAAAAGAACTTGGAATTACAAAAGAAGATATCGGGAAAACAATTTCGATCGAAGAATATAACGAAGCGTGTAAAAAAACCGTAATGCGTTATACAGACGTATGGAATGATTTGACCGAAAAAATGGGATATTGGGTTGATATGGAAGATCCGTATGTAACTTATAAACCAAAATATATGGAGTCTGTTTGGTGGCTTTTGAAACAAATCTACGATAAAGGTTTGTTGTATAAAGGATATACTATTCAGCCTTATTCTCCAAAAGCAGGAACAGGATTGTCTTCTCATGAAGTTAATCAGCCCGGAGCTTATCGAGATGTTACCGATACTACGATTGTAGCTCAGTTTAAAACATTGCCGGAAACATTGCCAGGCTTTTTACAAGGTTTTGGAGATATTCACATCTTGGCCTGGACGACAACACCCTGGACATTGCCATCGAATACAGCTTTAACAGTTGGTCCAAAAATCGATTACGTTTTAGTAAAAACATTCAATCAATATACTTTTGAACCTGTAAATGTTGTTTTGGCTAAAAATTTAGTTGGAAAACAATTCGGAAAAGGATTTTTCGTGAGTGAAGATGATGCTGATTTTGACAAAGTAAAAAATGGCGACAAACAACTTCCGTATAAAATCTTGGCAGAAGCTAAAGGAGCTGATTTAGTTGAAATCCGTTACGAACAATTATTACCGTATGTATTGCCTTATCAAAATGCAGAAAATGCATTCAGGGTAATTGCCGGAGATTTTGTTACTACTGAAGACGGAACAGGAATTGTACATACCGCTCCAACTTTTGGTGCAGATGATGCTAAAGTAGCAAAAGAAGCAAAACCGGAAGTGCCGCCAATGTTGGTTTTGGATGAAAATGGAACAGCTGTTCCTTTAGTCGATTTACAAGGAAAATTTACTTCCCACATGGGTGAATTAGCCGGTAAATATGTTAAAAACGAATATTATGATGAAGGGCAAGCTCCGGAACGTTCTGTTGATGTTGAAATTGCTATCCGTTTAAAAGAAGAAAATAAAGCCTTTAAGGTTGAAAAATACGTACATAGTTATCCACACAGCTGGAGAACAGATGAACCATTGTTATATTATCCGCTAGATTCCTGGTTCATTAAAGTAACCGATGTTAAAGACAGAATGTTCGATTTGAACGAAACGATCAACTGGAAACCTAAATCTACTGGTGAGGGACGTTTTGGAAATTGGCTGAAAAATGCCAACGACTGGAACTTATCCCGTTCCAGATATTGGGGTATTCCGCTGCCAATTTGGAGAACTGAAGATAAAAAAGAAGAAGTTCTTATTGGTTCTGTTGAAGAATTGTACAATGCGATCGAAAAATCTATCAAAGCCGGTTTTCAAAAAGAAAACCCGTTTAAAGGTTTCGAGATTGGGAATATGTCTGAATCAAACTATGATTTAATTGATTTGCACAAAAACGTAGTTGATGAAATTACTTTGGTTTCGGATTCAGGCCAGCCAATGAAACGTGAAAGCGATTTAATTGATGTTTGGTTTGATTCTGGTGCAATGCCTTATGCACAATGGCATTATCCTTTTGAAAACAAAGATAAAATTGACGAGAATAAAGATTTTCCTGCGAATTTTATCGCCGAAGGTGTTGATCAGACTCGTGGATGGTTTTATACGTTACACGCTATCGGAACTTTGGTTTTTGATAAAGTAGCGTATAAAAACGTGGTTTCGAATGGTTTGGTTTTGGATAAAAACGGACAAAAAATGTCGAAACGTTTAGGAAATGCAACAGATCCTTTTGAAACGATAAAAGAGTATGGTCCTGATGCCACGCGTTGGTACATGATCTCAAACGCAAATCCTTGGGATAACTTAAAGTTTGATTTGGAAGGAATTGCTGAGGTTCGCCGTAAATTCTTCGGAACTTTATACAATACGTATTCATTCTTTTCGTTATATGCCAATATTGATGGTTTTAAATATGCTGAAACGGAAATCCCGTTAAACGAAAGGCCTGAAATTGATCAGTGGATTATTTCTGAATTGCATACATTAATAAAATTTGTTGATGAATGTTATGAAGATTATGAGCCTACAAAAGCAACAAGGGCGATTTCTGACTTCGTTCAGGAAAATTTAAGTAACTGGTATGTTCGTTTATGCCGTCGTCGTTTCTGGAAAGGCGAATATGCCCATGATAAAATTGCAGCTTACCAAACTCTTTATACTTGTTTACTAACGATCAGTAAACTAAGTGCTCCGGTCGCTCCTTTTTTCATGGATAAATTGTACAAAGACTTAACTGGTTCAACGCAAACTGAGCAATATGCCAGTGTTCACTTGGCTGAGTTTCCAAAATTTGTCGAAAACTTTGTTAATAAAACGTTAGAAAGCAAAATGCAGAAGGCGCAAACCATCTCGTCGTTGGTTTTATCGTTGCGTAAAAAGGAAATGATTAAAGTGCGTCAACCATTGCAAAAGGTAATGATTCCGGTACTTGACGAAAATCAAAGAGCTGAAATTGAAGCTATTTCCGAGCTTGTAAAAGCCGAGGTAAACGTTAAAGAGATCATGCTTTTGGATGATGCCTCAGGTATTTTAGTAAAACAAATTAAACCTAATTTTAAAGCATTGGGGCCTCGTTTTGGTAAAGATATGGGTCTGATTTCCAAAGAAATACAGTCTTTTTCGGCTGATCAAATTAATCAATTAGATAAGCAGGGCGCGTTAGATATTGTTATTGCTGGAAATAACGTAACTTTATCACTAGAAGATGTCGAAATAACATCTCAGGATATCGAAGGATGGCTGGTTGCAAATTCAAACGGAATAACAGTTGCGCTTGATATTACAATCTCTGAAGAATTGAAAAACGAGGGAATCGCAAGGGAATTGGTAAACAGAATTCAAAATATCCGTAAAGATTCCGGATTTGAAGTTACTGATAAGATTAAGGTTCAGATAAAAAGAAACGGTCTTTTAGAAGAGGCTGTTGTAAAAAATAAAGACTATATTAAGTCTGAGACACTAACAGATGATTTGGTTTTTGTGGATGTTTTGGAAAACGGCACAGAAATTGAGTTCGATGACATTAAAACAATGATATTAATTTCAAAATAATATAAACAATGATAGATGAAATTACAAGATACTCTGACGCTGATTTGGCAGAGTTCAAAGAGATAATTCAAAATAAAATACAAAAAGCACAAGCCGATCTGGATTTAATAAAAAGTGCTTACATGAATGATTTGAATAACGGAACAGATGATACTTCACCAACGTTTAAAGCCTTTGAAGAAGGAAGTGAAACGATGTCTAAAGAAGCAAACTCTCAGTTAGCAATCAGGCAGGAAAAATTTATCCGGGATTTAAAAAACGCATTATTCCGTGTAGAAAATAAAACCTACGGTATTTGTAAAGTAACAGGTAAATTAATCGGTAAAGAAAGACTGAAAATTGTTCCTCATGCTACAATGAGTATTGAAGCTAAGAATCTGCAACGATAATCTTTATAAGTTACAAAATAATTAACGCTCCTTTAGGAGCGTTTTTTTTGATTAAATTACTACTTTTGCCCATCAAAACCAATAAAATGTCATTACGAAAAGCGTATCTCCTTATATTTTTAGTTTTACTTGTTGATCAGATTTCTAAAATCTATGTAAAAACCAATTTTGTTTTAGGTGAAGAAACTCATGTTTTTAATTGGTTTAAAATACATTTTATTGAAAATGAAGGAATGGCCTGGGGTACAAAAATACCTGGAGAATATGGGAAATTGATTCTGACAGTTTTTAGAATTTTTGCTGTTTTCGGAATTGGATATTGGTTGTCTGATTCAATAAAAAAGCGCCATTCTACTTATTTAATTGTCGCTATTGCCTTAATTTTTGCTGGAGCTGCCGGAAATATAATTGATTCGGTTTTTTACGGAGTAATTTTTGATGACAGTCATGGTAAATTGGCTACACTTTTTTCGCCGGAACCATATGGTACGTGGTTTCATGGTTTAGTAGTGGATATGTTTTATTTTCCTATATGGAAAGGTTATTTGCCAGCCTGGATACCTTTTTTTGGAGGTAGGGAATTTGAATTTTTTAATGCTATTTTTAATGTTGCCGATATGGCAATTTCTACAGGAGTTGGAATTTTGCTTGTTTTTAATAAAAGGGCATTTCCTAAACACTAATAGTAAGGACTTTTCAATTTCTTGGTTTTTGTGAAGTATAGTGTAGCAGAAATGTTATTTTTACCATACAAAAACGAAACTTATGCAAAGTCCGTCTTTTTCTATTTATGATGCATCAGCTGGTTCAGGTAAGACTTATACTTTAGTTAAAGAATATTTAAAAATTATTCTTTCTTCGCCAAAAAACGATGCTTATCGTAATATCCTGGCAATAACTTTTACTAACAAAGCTGTTCATGAAATGAAAAGCCGGATTGTTGGGAGTTTATCTGAATTTACTAAGGAAGAACCATCGGAGAAAGCCATAGATTTAATGGAGGATTTATCCCGGGAGACCGGACTTTCCATTATTAAAATCAAAACAAAATCTCAAAATATCATCAAGCATCTTATTCATAATTATGCCGCCTTTGATATTTCTACCATTGATAAATTTACTCACAAAGTTATTCGTGCTTTCGCACATGATCTGAATTTGCCCATGACTTTTGAGGTAACTCTTGATACCGAAAATTTATTGATAGAAGCAGTTGATGCTATTATTGCACAAGCCGGGCAGGATGAGACCTTAACAAAGTTGCTTGTCGATTTTACAATGGAAAAAACCGATGATGACAAAAGCTGGGATATTTCGCGTGAAATCCTGGAAACAGGAAGGTTGGTTTTGAATGAAAATAATCGGAATGAGATTTTACATTTTCATGATAAGTCGATTCAGGAATTTGTTGAAATTAAAAAGAAAATGCTGGTTCTTTGTAAAGATTTGGAGTCAGAAAATGAACAGTCTGCACTTGAAGCTATTGCTTTAATTGACAAAAACGGTATTGATTTAAAGTCATTCTCAAGAGCAACTTTTCCTAATCATTTAGAAAGTATTCGTGATGGTAAATTCAATCCAAGAAATAAAACTTTCCATGTATCTGATGATATTGCAATCAATAAAACGGCAAAAGATAAATCTTTAATTGAGGGTATTATTCCCGAATTACTTCAAATATTAGATAGAATTTATAAAAATTTCGAAAAAAGGGATTTTTACAGAGCTTTTTTAAAAAATATAACTCCCCTTTCATTATTAAATACGGTTAGCAACGAATTGGCAAAAATTCAGTCGGAGCAAAATATTTTGTCAATTTCTGAATTTAATGCGATCATCCATCGTGAAATTCAAAATCAGCCAGCACCTTTTATTTATGAACGTTTAGGTGAGCGTTATCGACATTTTTTTATTGATGAATTTCAGGATACTTCTGAAATGCAATGGCAAAACCTGATTCCGCTTATTGATAATGCGCTTTCAGGGCAAGATGATTTAGGGAATAAAGGAACTTTGATGATTGTGGGTGACCCGAAACAATCAATTTATCGGTGGAGAGGAGGAAAGGCGGAGCAGTTTATTGAATTAAGTAAAGATGCTAATCCGTTTAACAATCCAAATAAAAAAATTGAACATCTCAATACGAATTATAGAAGTTATAGTGAAGTAATTGATTTTAATAATGCTTTTTTTAAACTGATTTCAACTGAATTTTCTAATGAAGACTATAAGGATTTGTATGAAAATCACAGTTTTCAGAATGCAAATTCAAAAAAAGGGGGTTATGTAAATATTTCTTTTCTTCCAATAATTGAAAAAGATGATTTTGCTGATGACGAAGAAATTGTGGAAAAATCAGATTTGTATGTTTTGGCAACGTTAAAAACTATCCAGAATGTAATTCGTGAAGGTTTTGAATATAAAGATATTGTGATCCTTACTCGAAAAAGAGATCAGGGAATCGCCATTGCAAATTACCTGACTGAGCAAAATATCCCCCTTTTGTCATCAGAAACACTAATGATTCAAAATGCTACTGAAGTTAGGTTAATTGTTCACTTGTTAAAGTATTTGCATAATAGTGCTGATCTTGAATCTAAGGCTAATTTCTTGCATTTTTTGGCTACAGGTAAAGAAATTTCGATGCCGGTCCATGATTTTATTTTGCAGGGAATGAATCAAAAACAGGAAAGTGAATTTGAGAAATGGCTGGTTTCTTTCGATGTTTCTCTTTCTTTTGAAACAATTAGAAAGAAATCATTATATGAGGCTGTGGAAATTATTATTTCGAAATTTCTGGCTTTGGAAGGGAACGCCTATGTCCAGTATTTTCTGGATATTGTCTTGGAACGTGACATCAGAAACCAAGCCGGAATTGCAGATTTTTTGAGTTACTGGGATAAAAACGGATCTAAATTCAGTATTCCGTCTCCGGAAGGAAATAATGCTGTCCGGATCATGACCATTCACAAATCGAAGGGATTAGAATTTCCGGTTGTCATTATGCCTTTTGCAGAAGAAGATTACAGCAGGAAACCAAAAGATAAATTATGGCTAGACACAGAAGATATTAATCTGGATGTACCAAAAGCTTTAGTTGATAATAGCAGTGCTGTTGAAGGTTTTGGAGAAAATGCTTCGGTAGTTTTTAATCTTAAAAAACAAGAAGAACTACTGGATAATATTAATGTCTTATATGTGGCGCTAACCCGTGCTGAAGAGCAGTTGTATATTATTTCTCAAACTTTAAAAGAGAAAAAAGAGGGAGAATACCCAGGTAATATGGCTTCTTTTTTTATTAAATTTTTAATTGATAAAGGAATTTATGATTCGGATAAATTAGAATATGAGTTCGGAAATAAAAAGAAACTTTCTCCTTTGGGCAAACCATTAGATTTGGTGAAAACAATTCCAGTTGTTTCAGAAGTTTTAAATCCAAAGAATATCAAGATAGCCCAAAGAGAAGCTTTAATGTGGGGAACACATCAGCAGGAGGCTATTTTTTATGGAAATGTAATTCACGAGATTTTAGCATATGTTAAGGATAAATCTGATGTTGATCTGGCGATTTCAAAAGCGCTTGAAAACGGATTAATTACTTATGAGCAAAAAGAAACCGTTTTTAAAACAATGGAGGAAATTGTAAACCATCCTGAAATTAGTATTTGTTTTGATGGCAGCCTCCGGGTGCTAAATGAGCAAACAATTGTTCAAAAACATGGTAAAACCCTAAAACCAGACCGAATTGTTTTAACTGAAAATAATGAAGCGTACTTGTTGGATTATAAAACGGGTCTTTCAAATCCTAAATATGCACAGCAAATTCAAGAATATCAGGATGCGATTGAAGATTTAGGATACAAAGTGTTAAAAAGGGTATTGGTGTATATAGGAACTGAAATCGATATAGTAAATTTGTGATAAAATTAATCAGATGTTAAAGGATTTACGTAGCTTAATTTTGGCTAATGTATTAATTTTTAACGTTTTAAAAAGATAAAAATGTACGGAAAAATTAAAGATTATTTGCAGAAGGAACTGCAGGCGATTGAAAAAAACGGAATTTTTAAAAATGAGCGTATAATAACTTCAGCACAGGGTGCAGAGATTACTGTTTCTACCGGAGAGAAAGTTTTAAACTTTTGTGCGAATAATTATTTAGGGCTTTCATCACATCCGGAAGTTGTTCAGGCAGCAAAAGATGCCATGGATACACATGGCTTTGGAATGTCATCAGTACGTTTTATTTGTGGGACACAGGATATTCATAAAACGCTGGAAAAAAAGATTGCTGATTTTTACGGAACAGAAGACACTATTTTGTATGCGGCAGCTTTTGATGCCAATGGTGGTGTATTTGAACCTTTATTAGGAGAAAACGATGCTATTATTTCAGACAGTTTAAATCATGCTTCTATTATAGACGGAGTTCGTTTGTGTAAGGCAGCCCGTTATCGCTATGAAAACAGTAACATGGAGGATTTGGAGTTGCAATTAATTAAAGCCAATGAATCAGGTGCCCGTTTTAAACTAATTGTGACAGATGGGGTGTTCTCCATGGATGGTGTTGTGGCGCCATTGGATAAAATTTGTGACCTGGCTGATAAGTATGACGCCATGGTCATGGTTGATGAGTGCCATGCTGCAGGATTTATTGGTGCTACAGGAAAAGGAACTCTTGAAGCAAAAGGCGTGATGGGCAGGGTTGATATAATTACAGGAACCCTGGGAAAAGCTCTTGGCGGCGCCATGGGGGGGTATACAACTGCAAAAAAAGAAATTATCGAATTACTGCGTCAGCGATCAAGACCATATTTATTTTCGAATTCTTTAGCTCCAGCAATTGTGGGTGCTTCAATTAAAGTATTTGAGCTTTTAGAAAAAGATACTTCTTTAAGAGATAAATTAGAATGGAATACTAATTATTTCAAAAAAGCAATGAAAGAGGCGGGTTTTGATATTATTGATGGAGATTCTGCTATCGTTCCTGTGATGTTATATGATGCAAAATTATCTCAGATTATGGCAAACGAACTTTTAAATAAAGGTATTTATGTAATTGGGTTCTTTTTTCCGGTTGTTCCAAAAGAAAAAGCAAGAATTAGGGTGCAATTGTCAGCAGCTCATTCAAAAGAGCATTTAGACAGAGCTGTAAGTGCTTTTAAATCAGTAGGTAAAATGTTAAAAGTTATATAATTGCCACTTTAATTAAATTTTTGTAGGTTTTTTTAACAATCTATTTTGAATTTAAAAAATTACGTGTTACTTTTGTCTGTAATTAACTAAATTGTAATTAAAAAAATTAAGTATGAAACATCTTAACAAACTTTTTGTTGCTGTGATGATGGTGATGGGTTTAAGTTCTCACGCACAAGACAGTAATAATCCATGGGCTATCTCTTTTGGAGTTAATGCCGTTGACACTAGAACTAGTGCTGGTGGAGGAAACGGTTTCTTTAACCAACATTTTTCTCAGCCATTTGCAGTTAAAGATAACTGGAATATTCTTCCTTCTTTATCTTATATTGGTGTGTCTAAATATGTAGGGAGTGGGTTTTCAGTTGGTTTACAAGGTTCTGTAAACAAAATTGATAAATTTGTTACTTTTGATCCAACGGCTCCAGATCACGATTCAAGAGGAATGGTTGTATCTAATCCTGGAGATTTAATGTATTATGGAATTGATGCTACTATTAAATATAGCTTCAAAGAAATGATTAAATCTAATGTAATCGATCCTTCGTTATCTGTTGGTGGAGGTTATACTTTCTTCGGTGATAGTAGTTATGGAACGCTTAATCCAGGTGCTGGTTTAACTTTCTGGTTTACTGATGCAGTTGGCTTTGAACTTGCTACAAGATACAAATGGGCTGTTGGTGGTGATAGAGTTGATGCTTCTGGAACTCCAGATGCTCCATCTCACTTTCAACATACTGCTGGTTTAGTTTTCAAATTCGGAGGTAAAGATACTGACGGAGACGGAATCTATGATAAAGATGATGCTTGTCCGGATGTTGCTGGTTTGAAACAATTCAATGGTTGTCCTGATACTGACGGGGACGGAATTGTTGATGCAAGTGATGCTTGTCCAGATGTATTTGGTTTAGCTGCATTAAACGGATGTCCTGATACTGATGGAGATGGAATTGCTGATAAAGATGATGCTTGTCCAGATGTTGCTGGTTTAGCAGCTTTGAAAGGTTGTCCAGATTCTGACGGTGACGGTGTTGCTGATAAAGATGACAAATGTCCTACAGTTGCTGGTCCAAGAGATAACGGTGGTTGTCCTTACCTTGATGCTGATAAAGACGGTGTAGTTGATAAAGATGATGATTGTCCTACTGTACCTGGTCCAGCTAGCAATAGAGGATGTCCAGAAGTAACTACTGAAGTTTTAGAGGAACTTAGAGTTCAGGCTAGAGCGGTATACTTTAATTCAGGAAAAGCAACTTTCAAAGCAGGAGATAAAGAAACTCCAGCTAGATTAGATGCAATTAGAGCAATCCTTAAAAACTATCCAAATGCTAAATTTAGCATTGAAGGACACACTGATAGCGATGGTTCTGATGCATTAAACCAAAAACTTTCTGAAGAAAGAGCAACAGCTGTTATGAATGCTTTGATCGAAAGAGGAGTAAATGTTGATAACTTAGTTTCTAAAGGATTTGGAGAATCTATGCCAGTTGCAACTAATAAAACTGCTGCAGGTAAAGCTCAAAACAGAAGAACTGAGATCAAACATATTGGTTCTAAATACGAAGGTAAATTGTAATTTACTTTTTTAAATAATTTTAAAAAGCCATTCTTAATTGAATGGCTTTTTTTATTTTTATAAAATGATAAATACTTCTTTCCTCGAAAAAATTGCCTCTTCCATAATTAATGATTATTCAGATAGATTCTCTGAAATTATTATTGTGTTGCCTAATAAAAGGGCAAAAGTTTTTTTGATTGAAGAATTAAAAAGTAAAATTACCAAAACAATTCTGTCTCCAAATATTATTTCTATTGAAGAGTTTGTTCAGGATATGGCTTCTGTGCGTTCTGTTGATGCAATAGAACTATTATTTGAATTTTATGAGGTTTATTTGTCAGTAACAGAAAAACAACATCAACAATCTTTTGAATTATTTGCCAATTGGGCAAAAACACTCCTGCAGGATTTTAATGAAATAGATCGCTATCTTTTAGAGCCATCACATGTTTTGTCCTACCTTAAGGATATTGAAGATATAAAAAAATGGGGAATAGAGGTTGAAAATAAAACAAAGCTTTTAGAGAATTATATTGATTTCTGGAAATTGTTACCTATGTATTATGATACTTTATACGTCCATTTGTTAAATAAACGAATCGGATATCAAGGACTAATTTATCGCGAAGCAGTTAATAATCTTATTCATTTTTCAAATAGCAATTTAAAAAATATCTTTGTTTTTGCAGGTTTTAATGCTTTAAATGCTGCTGAAGAAAAGATTGTGCAGTATCTTCTGGCTACAGATCAGGCCAAAATTTATTGGGATGCAGATCAGGCTTTTCTCAACGATCCGTATCATGATGCAGGACTTTTCGTACGTCGTTTTAAAGAAAGTTGGAAGTATTATAAATCAAATCCATTTGAATGGATTGTAGACGATTTTTCTGAGTCAAAAAACATTCATGTAATTGGAACTCCCAAAACTATTGGTCAGGCTAAACTAGCAGGGAGTATCATTGAAAATATAATAGCCGAGAACCCAGAAACATCTCTCGATAAAGTTGCTGTTATACTTGGGGAAGAAAATTTACTGATGCCAGTTTTATATGCATTACCTTCAACAGTTGGTGCCTTAAATATTACTATGGGTTATTCCGGGAAAAATAATCCAGTACAGATATTGATTGCTAAATTATTTAAAATGCACACAAATACACTTTCCCGTAAAGGAGAAAGTTATGTTTTCTATTATAAGGATGTTCTGGATATTTTAACCCATCCGTTAATTGAACCTTATGCGAAAACAAATGGTGTGGTTAGGATAATTAATGAAAATAATTATACTTTCATAACGCATCAGCGGCTTCTTGAACTGAAGGGAAACGAAAATAAATTGTTTGATTTGTTGTTTCAAAAATGGGAAAATGGTTCTGTTTCAGTTCTCGAAAACATCTCGATACTTTTGCTTTTAATAAAAGAAAATTTAAGTAATGACAATGAAGAAGAAAAGATAGCCAAAGCGTTTGTTTATGCAATTTTTAAAGTCATAAATAAATTGATTAATTATTATTCTCAACACAAGCATATAGATAATATTCAAACTTTGTATGCAATTTACAAACAGGTTATTGAAGTTGCAGAAGTTTCATTTGAAGGAGAACCTTTAAATGGTTTGCAGATTATGGGTGTTCTGGAAAGTCGTGTTCTTGATTTTGATACTGTAATTGTAACTTCTATGAACGAAGGGAAATTTCCTGCTGGAAAATCTCAAAATTCATTTATTCCGTATGATGTAAAACGTGAATTAGGATTGCCCACTTTCAAGGAAAAAGATGCTATTTATACGTATCATTTCTATCATTTATTGCAAAGGGCAAAAAACATCTATCTGATTTATAATACAGAAAATGATGGATTGGATGCCGGTGAACGAAGTAGGTTTATTACGCAATTGGAAGTTGAAAAACAGCCAAAACACAATCTTACTTTTGATATTTATAATCCTGTTTTGCCTGCCACGGCTTACCAGCCTATAGTAATTCCAAAATCAGAAGCGGTAATGGAGCGTTTAAGGGAAATTGCTGTTGCAGGTTTTTCTCCTTCGGCTTTAACGAGTTATATTAGAAATCCGATTGATTTTTACTTCCAAAAAATACTGAGAATAAGAGAAATTGAGGAGGTTGAAGAAAATATTGCATTAAATACCCTTGGGACTATTATTCATGAAACCTTAAAAGCACTATATGATCCTTTTGTAAATAAGTTTGTTTCGGAAAATGATATTTCTAATTGCTTTAAGTTATTGGATGATGAGGTCTTGAAACAATTTAAATTGATTTATAAAGAAGGAGAGATTAAAAAAGGACGTAATCTTTTAGCTTTTGAAGTAGCAAAGCGAAATATTTTTAATTTTTTGAAAATGGAATTTGACTCTCTCAAAAATGGAGATGTATTTAAGATTATTGCCTTAGAGAAAACATTCGAACGTGAATTGCATCATCCGGAATTGCCATTTCCGGTCTTAATTAAAGGAAATGTCGACAGGATCGAACTCCGCAATGGAAAGATCAGAATAATCGATTATAAGACTGGTAAAGTTGATAAAACAAATGTTGTTCTTAAATCGTGGAAAGGATTGACCAGGGAGCTTAAAAACGACAAAATTATTCAGGTATTGGCGTATGCTTTTATGTTTGAAAATGAAGCTGGTGAGGTTCCGGTTGAAGTTGGAATTATTTCTTTTAAAAATCTAAAGTCCGGCTTTTTACCTTTCGGTTTTAGAGAAGATAAACAATTGAACAGTACTGTTACAAAAGAAATTCTGAATAGCTATTTGGATGAAATTGTTTTATTGTTGAATGAGATTTTGGATGATACCTTACCTTTTGAAGAAAAAATTTAAAGAATTAATATGTCAGAAAACTATTCAACATATTCGAATTCTTTAAATCCACATTGATCATCAATTTGGTTGTTTGTTCAATTTCCGTTTTATTGGGGGGCTTTGGCTATTTTTTTATAATGTTTTTGAGTTTTGGGTTTTTAGGGAGTATTGGTTTTAAAGAATTGTATCGTAAAAGTGATTACTTATTTTATGCCAATAATGGAATTTCAATTAAAATTTCGAATAAATTGATTTTGTTAAAAGATGGAAAAACACATCATTTGGGAGATAGGGAGGAGCTAATTCAAAAAAGGGATTTAACAAACTTGCACAAGAATTATTAGCTGAATAACCTTTTAAAGAAACCTTTCTTTTTGTTTTCTTCAGGGCTATTTTTATAACTATTTATACTCCCATTTTCGAAACGGAATCTTCTAAATTTCATTAACTTCACATTCAGGTCAAATCTTAATTCTTCTACAGTTTTCATGTAATAATTTTTTTGCAAAGCTATAAAAAACTTCCTTTAAACGAAATTAGCCCCAAATGTTATTATCATAATTAAATTTTGTTGAAAGGGTTGCTATATTTTTAAAGGTATTCATTTAATATGTTCGTCTTTTTTGTATATCTAATTATTAATTTTACTAAAAAATGATAGATAGGTAAAAGTAACCCGACCCATTATATTTGCCCTTTTTTTTAACAGGTGTTTAAGTTGTAGCTATGTTAAAAAAAATAACTTTGCCGCATCCAAAAACGATTTATTAAACATATTATGATTGATATAAATACACTGGTAGAAGAGACTGGGGCTGATTCTGGTTTGGTTTTTAGTATTGATGGTATCTTAGTTGAGTCTGTTAATCTGGAATATGACGGAAATGTAGCTGCAATGATTGGAATGATTTTAAAAATGAGTCTGGAAATGTCAGAAGATCTTAATAATGGAAATCTTAAACAATTAATGATTAAGAATGATGATGGGATTGTGGTAGCCAACAAAGATCAAAATGATAATTGTGTTGCTTTACTTTCTAAAGATCTAAGTAAAATGGGGCTGTTACTTCGTAAAATGGATACAATTTTTAATAATTAATTTTAATATAATTCAACTATGTCAGATTTTTTACAAAACTTTCAAAATGACCTGAAAGAAAATATTGCCGGTTTTATTGCAGTCTCAGTTACAGAAATAGAAACAGGGATGTCATACAGTTCACTTTCTGTAGATCCTGCTTTTGATCCTGAATTGGCATCTGCTTATAATTTAGAAGTTGTTAAAGCTAAATTAAGTGCAATTAAAGCTTTGGGTTTAAACGAAAAAATCAATGATATTTTGATCACCTTAACCAATCAGATCCATGTATTGGATGTTTCAGAAGATGGTAAATATTTTATTTACTTAGCAGTAGATTCTAAAAAAGCAAATCTAGGTTTGACAAGAGCGATTTTGTCAAAGTTTAAAAAAGATATAATTTCAAAATTATAAAAATTTTGCCCCCGATAATGAGAAAAAGACCGTTTCAAATTGATGAACGGTCTTTTTCGTTTTAAATAATTTTTAAATATTGAAAAAATCCAATAGTGTTTTTTTTAATTCATCTTCATTTTCAATATGGCTCATGTGCCCATCTTCAAATGAAATAAGTTCAACAGTAGTATTTTCGATTTGTTTTACGCTTTCTTCATAATTTAAAACAGAATCCTTTTTACCTAAAACCAATAAAGTCGGAAAAAGATTTTGTTTCAAAATACTTTCCCTGTCTTTTCTGACCTTCATTCCCTCAAGTGAAGCTATAATTCCCTGAAGAGGAGTTTTTAACGCTTGTTCTTTTACCTTTTCAATTTCAGCAGCCAGACGCATCCTGTTACCTTCACTGAATAAATTGGTAATAGAAAGGCTTACAAAATTTACATAATTCTGTTTTACAGCTTTGATGGCACGGGTTCTGTTTAATTTTTTATCAGCACTGTCTTCTTTGGAAGTTGAATTCAGCAAAACTAATTTCTGGATTTTTGCAGGGAATAATTCGGCGAAAGCCAAACCAACGTAGCCACCCATCGAATGTCCAACTACAATCGTTTTTTCTACATGCAAATGTTTCAAAACCTCGTGAACAGCATTTGCATTGTCTTCCATCGAATGGACATAACCCAAACAATCTGACTCACCGTGTCCCAATAAATCAATAGTGATCACGCGATAGTTTTCAGAGAATAAAGTAGCATAATCCTGCCACATTTTTTTGTTTTCAAGAAAACCGTGAAGAAATACAATTGCTGTGCCCTCACCAGAATCTGTGAAGGAAATTTTAGTGTTTTTATATAGAATGTTTTTCAAAATATCGTTTTTAAAGTGTGATATACAAAAGTAATAATTGAGAAATCATATAAAAAATATAAATTCATTCGAGTTAAAGTTATTAGTTATTCAGTTCATAATTAAATGAACTTGGCAAAAAAACAAAACGGCCAGCATTTCTGCCAGCCGTCTTTTTTCTATAATCTTCTTGATTAAGAATTCATCAACGTTTCAATCTCATCGACTTCAACCGGAATGTTGCGCATTAAGTTAAAAGGTTCTCCTTTTTCCTGTACAACAACATTGTCTTCCAGGCGAATTCCGAAACCTTCTGCCGGAATATAAATTCCAGGTTCTACCGTAAAAACCATATTGGCCTTCATTGGTTCGTGAAGCAATCCGTAATCGTGCGTGTCCAATCCCATGTGGTGAGAAGTTCCGTGCATGAAATATTTTTTGTATGCTGGCCAGTCCGGATTTTCGTTTTGGACATCTGCTTTATCAATCAAACCTAAATCTAATAATTCAGAAGTCATCATCTTGCCCACTTCAACATGATATTGTTTCCAAAGCGTTCCCGGTGTCAGTATTTTTGTAGCTTCATTTTTAACCCTTAAAACAGCGTTGTAAACCGCTTTTTGCCTGTCAGAGAATTTTCCCGAAACCGGAATCGTTCTCGTCATGTCGCTTGAATAATTAGCATATTCTGCCGCTACGTCCAGTAAAATCAAATCTCCTGCTCTACATTGCTGGTTGTTTTCGATATAATGCAAAACGTTGGCATTGTTTCCCGAAGCAATAATTGGGGTGTAAGCAAAACCTTTAGAACGATTACGGATGAATTCGTGAATCAATTCGGCTTCAATTTCATATTCGGTAACATTCGGTTTCACGAACGGAAGCAATCTGCGGAAACCTTTCTCGGTAATATCACAGGCTTTCTGAATCAAATCAATCTCTTCGCTTTCTTTTACAGAACGAATGCGTTGTAAAATCGGGTTGCTTTTCGCCACATTGTGTGCCGGATATTTCTCTTTCCACCATTTTACAAAACGGGCCTCGCGTGTTTCTGTTTCAACAGCTGCACGGTAATGTTCGTTGGTGTTGATGTACATCGTATCGGCATACGTCATCATTTCGTTCAAAACTTTATGAAAATCCTGCAGCCAGTAAACAGTTCTGATTCCCGAAACCTGAAAAGCACGTTCCTTAGTCAGTTTTTCACCTTCCCAAATCGCAATATGCTCGCTGGTTTCTTTCAAAAACAGAATCTCTTTTTGGTTTTCATAAGGCGCATCCGGAAACAAAAGCAAAATACTTTCTTCCTGATCCACACCACTCAGATAAAAAATATCCCTGTGCTGTGCAAAAGGCATCGTGCTGTCGGCACTAATTGGGTAAATGTCATTCGAATTGAAAACGGCAACACTGTTAGGTTTCATTTCTGCCGTAAATTTTCTGCGGTTTTTTACAAAAAGAGCGCTGTTTATTTGATGATATTTCATAATAAGTTGGATATTGGACTTGATTTTTCAAAATTACTAATTTTTGAAGAAGTAGCACAAAATACGTTTATTAAAGTTTTCATATTGTTTGGGCGTGTCCCAAGGGCCAGGCTTTCGGCTATATCTTTTATTACGCTGTCGCTTCATAAAAGGATACCGCCTCAATCCCTCACGCTAGATTAGGCTTCATAATAAGTTTTTATTTATTTGAAAAAATGTATTTTTAATGGCTTATTTGTTATATTGTTTTTAAAGCTTGAAATGTTAAAGAAGTCATATGAAATATTTAAAAGGAATAGTTGTTCAATCTCCAAGTCGGGGAAACAAGATACAAAGAGATGTAAATATTGGAGTAGTTGATTCTATGATAGCGAATTCAAGTTATTTGTCGGATTTTGATTTGAACTCGGTAAAAAAAATTGTATTTGATTTAAAGGAATTGGTAAAAAGTGATGAGGGAGGTTTCATTTGGGGGCAAGAATACATTATGATTGATTCTGCACCTGAAATTTCATTTTGTGAAAATGATTTAGATAAAGAAGCATTGCCAGATGTCCCAACTATATCATTATTAAATCTGATGATTGAAATTCAGAAAATTAAAGAAAAATATCAGAATGTTGTTAATTTGAAAAATATCGTTGGAAAAGCTTTTAATATTATCAAATCTAATCCAGATCAAAATAGGAGGTCGCATTATTCTAATATTGGTTTCTCAGTAACTATTGATGATGTTTATGTAACATTAGTTCTATTGCAAAAGGATTTTGAATTGACAGAAAATGAATTTGTTAATCAATTAAATACTGACTTTTACTAAGATGACAAGAACTCGATAGCGGATTTGCAATCCGTGCCGCAATGATTCAAAATACACTTTTCTAAAAATCATCAAAATGAACTACATAAAACCACTTATAATACTTTCTTTTTTCTGTTTAATTTCCTGTAATTTTTCAGAAAGAGAGAAAAAAACTGAACAGGTTTATTGGGATGATATTGAAATTAATACCAAAACTCAAAAAGTTATAATTTATAAAGAAAGTGATACCGCATCATTTGAAACGGCAATTTATAAAAAGACTAGCGGCAATGGTATTTTGGCAAAGTATAGATTAGATACAATTCAGAGAAAAACATTTTCTTTAACTGCTTCAGAACGTGACAGCATTTATAAATACACATACCAAATAATTACTAAACCAGTGTTTACCGATAAATATGTAACTTGCTACGGGGGTTATGTTTTAATAAAATTGCGAGACAGGCAGACTACATTAATGTGCGAATACAAATCTGTCGGTGAATGGTCAACGGTTAGTAAAGAAACAAAGAAAATATATGATATATTAAGCTCAAAAATTAATATTGCAAAACAATAATAATTTGCTAAAAATATGTTTAATCAAAACTAAAACCACCTATGAATAAACTATTTACTCTGTTTGTTTTAATAATCTCAATTAATCTTTCGGCACAAAAACTTCAATTTGACAAAAAATTTGTTGAAAGTGAAGATAAGTGGGTTGTTTTTCCTGCTGATAGTATCGGTAATTATAATTTCGGTTTTGTATATATTGATGAACAAGCTGGATTAACATTGGATTATGAAGGGTTTTTCAAAATCAATGAAACCGGCAAATTTATAATGGATAAAAAAGAGAAAACAAGTTCTATGAAATATCGGCTACAGCCAAATAATAATTTAGTGGCATTCATACCTGAATCAAAATTTACAGAATTACATATTCAAAAAACACCAGATTGGCTCAAACTTTATAAAGCAAATGAAAATTCAATAGAGCGTCTTTATAAATGGGGCTTTATGTACAACGGCTGGAATGAATGCGAAAAAGCACTTGAGTATCTTGAAAAAGCAAATAAAATGGATCCTGATTATAAAGGGCTGCGTGTTGAGTTGGCTTTCTCTTATAATTGTCTCAAACAATATCAAAAAGCGGTTGATGTTCTGAAAATTGCATTGGAGAAGGATCCACTTGATGCCTATACAAATAAGGAATTAATTTATGCCGAAACTAAAAATGGCAATCTACAGGATGCAGAGAATGTTTGCCGTAAAGTTTTTAAAGAATGTAAGGACAAGACCTATAACTCTGAAAACGCCTATAACATTTTGCAAGCCTATTATATTAAAAAAGATATTAAAAATTTCAATAGTTGGTTTACAGAAGCGAATTCATATTTGATGGGTCATGAAAAAATTAAATCTTTAGCCGAACAAATGAAGACTGAATTGAAACAATAAAAGAATCCTGATAAACGTGAATTTAGAATCAGTGCCCAAATTTTAAGATTAATTTACAACAGTAACAAAACTCCAAACCCACAAGTCTTTACACCAAGCCAAAATTTATGAAACCAAAAACTATTTGCTTAATTGGATTGTTCTTTTTTCTTCTAAGTTATATTATGTTTTCAAACAGTGCTGCTTTTGAGTATTTCAAAAAACCGGTTGATTTTGCACATTGGTTTAATTTAATTGGTGCTTGTTTGTTGTTGTCGTTCAATAATGTGTTTCCAAAAAACAGCTTAAATTCGGTTGCTTCTGTGATAACAGCTTTTGGAGTTGTGGCTCACATAGGACTTTGTACGATCGATTTTATTATGTGGAGTTATGGAGACAATGAAACTGCAAAATCTGCGTTGAGCGAACATTTAAGTAATACACCATCTATTTTGTTTCCGTTTGTTATTGTGGGACCTTCTTTACTTTTTGTAGGGTTGGCGGTACATGCATTAAATTTCATCAAAACACATACAATAAGTGCTTTAATGGTAATAGTTGGTGCGCCGTTGGTAGGCTTTTCATTCTTTGTATTAAAAAATGGAATTTTAATTTTGTTGAGTTGTCTTGTTTTTTCTTTGGGACTGGTGTTGCTTCTTTTCAGAAAAGAAAATAGGCAAGTGGTAATTGTTTAAAATTGTTTGCGATAGCGAGATTTTGCAATCATTGCCCTGTAATTATTAATATTTGTATATTTAACTTTCTAAATATCAATCAGGTTATATGAAAAAGAAATATACATTTAAGAGGGTTTTAAAAACCATTTGGATAACGGCTGGAGTGCTGTTTACACTTTGGATGTTTTATTCTTATGAATCTCACGGCGTTGATGAATCTCTTTTTCAAAACAGTAATCTGGTTACAATAGAAAATACAGACAACTATTTTTTATTTACACCTAAAAAAGAATTCAAAAACGTTTTTATTTTTTATCCCGGAGCCATGGTCGAAACAGAAGCTTATGTTCCGCTTTGCAGAAAAATAGCAGATAACGGCATTCAGGTTTATTTAATAAAAATGCCATGGCGGCTTGCTTCCAAAGGATACAATAAGCCTAAAGAATTACATCTTTTTAATGATGTGACCAAAAACTATATTCTGACAGGACATTCTCAGGGCGGAAAAATGGCAGCGCAATTTGTATATGAAAACCCCAAATTAATAGATAAGCTGATATTGATTGGAACTACTCATCCCAGGGATATTTCACTTGCGGAAGTTGAAATTCCAATTTTGAAAATTTACGGTTCCAATGATGGTGTAGCAAACGAAAAATCAATATTTGAGAACAAGTCAAAATTGCCTGCATCAGCAAAATTCTCACGTATTGAAGGAGCCAATCATGCGCAATTTGGTTATTACGGTTTTCAGCTGGGAGACGATAAAGCGAATATTAGCAGAGAGCAACAGCAAAAGGAAACTTTAGAAGAGATATTGAAATTTATAAGTGGGTAAATGGGTTAGCTTTATTTTTTGATATAGATTAACCCGTTGGATGTAGTTAGTTTTTGATGATGATTTCGTCAGTTCGAGTGATTTTCGATAGAAAATTGTATCGAGAACAGAAATTATCATTAAAAACGATTCTCGATACATTTTTTGTTTCGTTTCACTGCACAAAAAACACTCGAATTGACGTTTTTATAATTATACCAAACAGATTATACATTAATTTAAATCATACAATATGGCATCAGAAATTATTTCAACAACACCTGATCGTGAAATTGTAACAACCAGAATAATAAACGAACCAAGAGATGTTGTTTATGCTGCCTGGTCTGATCCGGATCATTTAAAAAATTGGTGGGGACCAAAAGGATTCACCAATACTTTTCACGAATTTGATCTGAGACCCGGAGGGAAATGGAGTTTTATGATGCACGGTCCCGAAAAAGGAAATTACCTTAATGAATGTGAATTTACAATAGTAGAAAAACCGAGTCTTATTGTCTGGAAACGAATTTCAAAACCGCTTTTCAGGTTGCTGTTACTTTTGATGAAGTTTCTGAGAATGCTACAAAAGTCATCTTCAAAATGATTTTCGATACTGCCGAAGAGTGTAATAAATTAAAACCTTTTGTAGTCGATAAAAATGAAGAAAATTTTGATAAACTCGAAATTGAGTTGTCAAAAATGAAATGATAAAATGAAATTCATAATTGATTAAAATATTTAAAACATTACAATCGTACTTTAAACAATAAGAAGTAAATTTGGGGAAATTCCTGTAAACACAGAATAATTGAAAAAATATCTAAAATATCTTCTTTCTCTCTTTCTGGCTTTTGTCCTGATTGTAAATGATGGTGCTTTAGGTTTTCAGGCTAAATCAGCAGATTATTACCAATCTTCCTGTGTAATTCTCAAACGGGAATTAGATTTTAAGGATTCCCGAATACATGTCTTAGGTCAGTTCATCTCTCCTGTACAAACTTCGTTTTCAATTCCGGTACTTTTACTAATATTTTCAGTTGTTTGTAGTCTTCAAATTCGGATTCTTCAAAAATTGCAAAAGCAACTTCATCAAAATCTATCTTCATTTATAAGACAGTCTGTTTTTATAAATGAAACAATCACTACAAATAATACTTATAAAAGTTTATACAACGCTTAAGAATCTTTTTCTGAGCTTTATGCTATTCAAAGCATAATGATGATACCATAATGTCTAATCATTTATCATTTACAAAATGTATAAACACAAAAATAAAACATGTTTGGAGAAATCCAGGCGACCACTTCTTTGGATAAAAAGAAAACTTATTCTAATCATGACTGCCTTTATGCTCGGAATGTCAAATGGAATAAACATGGAGGATCGAACTATTAAAGGAAATCAAATTCATACAGAACAACAGGATAAGAAAGATTGAAAAGCATTATGAAGGTCATTGCGAGGAACGAAGCAATCTCATCTCGTATATAACATTGCGTACTCTGGTTAGTGTGGTTGCTTCGTTCCTCGCAATGACAAGATTGCGGATAAAAAAACCTTTGCCAAAGTTTAAACTTTTGCCAAAGGTTTTGTGTTATTGGAATTTTGAATTTTTAAATTGGAATTTAACTATTCAACCCATTTGTAATATCTAGCCCCAATCAAATTAGGAATGTCTTTTTCTATTCGGGCTAAAACCCATTCGTTTTTAGGAGTTCGGACACTTTGTTTTTGTTCTTTTTTGTGAAGGCTTTCGTAAGTTTCAAAACCAATTTCGATACTTTCTTCCAGATTTTCAAAAAGTTTGGTTTTGGCTAAAGCCGATTGCCATTCCGGTTGAATTGTTCCTTCGAAAACCTTCGATTTTGATCCGCTTCCGTAAGCCAGAAATCCGAATTTAGTTCCGGCAACTTCTTGCTTAGTATCATAATAATGAGCCAGAGTCGATAATAATCCCATGAAAATAGATCCAGTGTACAAATTTCCAATTAAAGACGAAGCCAGTTCCGCAGGCTGTAATTTTTCGGTAACAAATTTTTTGTATTCATCCGATTTTCCAACTTCCTTAATTTTATTCTGATAATCTGCAAGTTCTATATTTTCTGAAATGATTTTATCAGCATGATCTAAAGCATAAATTTCAGATAACATTCTTCTTCCCTGAAAAGAGTAAGGAAGATGCATGATAATACTATTCCAGGAATTGTATAAAGTTTCGGTTGTGTTTTTTAGTTTCTTAAATGAAAAGTAAGCAGAACGTGTACGGTCCATATAACATTGATTCGAATACTGACCATCAAAAACCGGCTGGTCTTTATGGATTTCAATTTCGGTTTCCAAATTATCAAACCACGGATCGTTGTTTTCATTTTGTGTAATTGCTTCTTTTGAAATACTTCTGTACGGTTTAAAAAAGTCGAAAACACCTTTTGTACTCGTTGCCCAATTTTCATCAAAAGCAATAATTCTTGGGTTGGAAGTGACCAGCATTGCCAAGGCTCCGGCACCTTGTGTGTATTCTCCGGTGGAATTTAAATCGTATTTGGCAAAATCTGTTGTAACCACAATCGCTTTTTTGGTTGGATTCAGTTTTACAAAATCAATACAGTTTTGTAAAGCGTCTACACCACCGATACAGGCAAAAGTAAAATCGACTACATCGCATTCGGCAAGAGAATCTTCGCCAAATTTTTGTTCCATTAAACTGATTAAGAAAGAACTGATGGGTTTTGAACTGTCGATTCCGCTTTCGGTGCCTACATAAATCCGACTGATTTCATTAAGGTTTATCTGATTGTCAATTATTAGTTTGGTCAAGGCATTGGCTCCAAAAATAACAGCATCCTGATGAACGTCCGGCAAAGTCATTTTGATTAGTCCTAGACCTTTTTCTAATTTTTCGGGTTCAATGTTACGGGCAGTAGCTAAAGTTTTTATGGGTAAGTGTATGTTGGCTACATCAAATGAGATAGCATCAATTCCTGTTTTCATTCTTGAAATTTTAAGCCGATAAAGGTAAAATTATGAAATGGAATGGCAATTTTTTGCTGCAATAAAAATTGCTTTTTCAAGGCACTTTTGATGATTATAAATCAAATGATGGATTAAAATAATAATTTAGTAAATTTTTGTTATTTTTTGGGAGCTGTATATTTTCTTAAATAAAACCTCTTATTTGTGTTTATGAAAATTTTTATATTAAATTATTGTATTATCTGCTTTTTTAATACGTAAAAGTACGTATACGTAGTCTATTTTAAAATGATTATAAATAACAACGAAATGGTTGTAGTTGATGTCTAATTGCTTTATTTTTGTCTAATTTTTTAAAACAAACTACTTATAACACTTATGGCACAATCTGCACAATTGAATGCTTCCATCTTAAAGAAAGTGGCAATGGCTCTTTCGGGAATATTCTTAATCACGTTTTTAGCGCTGCATGTTTCCTTAAATTTTGTTTCTATTATTAGTGAAGACGTTTTTAATACGGCTTCTCACTTTATGGGTTACAATCCGCTAATACAATATGTAATGCAACCAGTTTTGGCAATCGGAGTAATTTTCCACTTCATAATGGGATTTGTACTTACTATCCAAAACAGAGCTGCAAGACCAATTCCGTATGCAAATTACAACGGGGCTGCAAATGCTTCCTGGAGTTCCAGAAATATGATTATTTCCGGATTGGTTATCCTGGCTTTCTTAGGATTGCATTTTTATGATTTTTGGTTTCCTGAAGTTGCCTACAAATATATTGCAGGTGAAGCACCAAATGCTACCAGATATTATGGAGAGTTAGTTCATAAATTTCATGATCCAATCCGTACAGGATTATACTGCATTTCTTTTGTGCTTTTAGGATTTCACCTTTGGCACGGATTCGCATCTTCTCTTCAGTCAATGGGGATGCACAATAAATATTCCCGATTCTTAAGTAAAGTGGGTTATGGTTTTGCAGTTATAGTTCCAGCCCTTTTCGTGATTATCGCATTATTTCATCATTTCAATAATTAATATCAATTATAATGGCATTAGATTCAAAAATTCCACATGGCCCAATATCGGACAAATGGACAGATTATAAAGATCATATTAATTTAGTAAACCCTGCGAACAAACGTAATTTAGATATTATTATCGTTGGTACAGGTTTGGCTGGAGGTTCTGCTGCGGCAACTTTGGCTGAATTGGGTTATAACGTAAAAGCATTTTGTTTTCAGGATTCACCTCGTCGTGCGCACTCTATCGCGGCACAGGGAGGTATCAATGCAGCAAAAAACTATAAAGGGGATGGTGACTCAGTTTACAGATTGTTTTACGATACTGTAAAAGGTGGAGATTACCGTGCCCGTGAAGCAAACGTTCATCGTTTGGCTGAAGTTTCGGCAAATATTATTGACCAGTGTGTGGCTCAGGGGGTGCCATTGGCCCGTGAATATGGCGGACTTTTGGATAACCGTTCTTTTGGAGGAACTTTGGTTTCCCGTACTTTTTATGCACAGGGACAAACAGGACAACAATTATTGCTAGGAGCTTATTCTGCAATGAACCGTCAGATTGGTCGTGGAAAAGTAAAAATGTACAACCGTCACGAAATGCTTGATTTAGTAATCGTTGACGGAAAAGCGAGAGGTATTATTGCACGTAACTTAATTACCGGAGAAATAGAAAGACATTCTGCTCATGCTGTAGTTATTGGTTCGGGAGGATACGGAAATGTATTTTTCCTTTCAACAAATGCTATGGGAAGTAACGCAACAGCAGCGTGGAAAATACATAAAAAAGGAGCATTTTTTGCAAATCCTTGCTACACACAAATTCACCCAACCTGTATTCCGGTTTCAGGAGATCACCAGTCAAAATTGACTTTGATGTCTGAATCGTTACGTAATGACGGTCGTATTTGGGTTCCTGCAAAATTAGAAGATGCTCAGGCAATTCGAGAAGGAAAGAAAAAAGCAACCGATTTATCTGAAGCTGACAGAGATTATTTCTTAGAAAGAAGATATCCTGCTTTTGGTAACCTGGTACCTCGTGACGTAGCATCCCGTGCTGCAAAGGAAAGATGTGATGCCGGTTTTGGAGTAAACAAAACAGGTGAAGCAGTTTACCTTGATTTTGCTGCTGCAATTGAACGTTACGGAAAAGAAGCAGCTTTTGTAAAAGGTTTAGATGCTAATGACAAAACATTGGTTACTAGATTAGGAGCTGACATCGTAAAAAGCAAATACGGAAATTTATTCCAAATGTATTACAAAATCGTTGACGAAGATCCATATACAACACCAATGATGATTTATCCTGCGGTTCACTACACTATGGGTGGAACATGGGTTGATTATAACTTGATGACTACGATTCCGGGATGTTTCTCAATCGGGGAATCTAACTTCTCTGATCACGGAGCAAACAGATTGGGAGCTTCTGCATTAATGCAAGGTTTGGCTGATGGATATTTTGTATTGCCATATACTATTGGAGATTATTTGGCCCCGGATATTAAAATGGGTCCAATTTCTACAGATTTACCGGAGTTCGCTGAAGCTGAGAAAAATGTAAAAGATCAAATCGACAGATTTATCAATAACAACGGAACGCATTCTGTAGATTATTTCCATAAGAAATTAGGAAAAATCATGTGGGATAAAGTAGGAATGGCCCGTAATGAAAAAGGTTTAAACGAAGCTATTGTAGAAATTGCCGCTTTACGTGAAGAGTTTTACAGAGACGTAAAAGTTCCTGGAAGCGCTAACGAATTTAATCAGGAATTAGAGAAAGCGACACGTGTTGCCGATTTCCTTGAATTAGGAGAATTGTTCGCGAAAGATGCCCTACACCGTAACGAATCTTGTGGAGGTCACTTCCGTGAAGAATACCAGACAGAAGAAGGGGAAGCACTTCGTGATGATGAAAACTTTGCATACGTTGCAGCCTGGGAGTACAAAGGAAAACCAAGTGATGCCGTATTACACAAAGAACCTCTGGTTTACGAAAACATTAAATTAGTACAGCGTAGTTATAAATAAAAAGTTAAGAGTTAAGGGTTATGAGTTTAAAGTCATTCGAAGATTTAGAATGTTGGAAAGCAGCACGTGAATTAAGAATCTTTGTTTCTCAAAATATTCTTTCGAAATTTCCGAATGACGAAAAATATGCCTTAACAAGTCAGCTTAAACGATCTTCAAGATCTGTTAGTGATAATATTGCCGAAGGTTTTGGAAGATATCATTATCAAGAAAATATTCAGTTCTGCAGAATTGCCAGAGGTTCATTAACTGAATTTTTAAATCAGGTAATTACCGCTTTAGATGAGAATTATATTGAAGAAGATTTATTGCAAAAATTTAGAGAAAGGTTTGAAAGAACCAAAGCAATATTAAATGGATATATAAATTATTTAGCTAAGACAAAAATGGAGTAGTAGCCCTATGACGTTTAACTCTTAACTTATAACCCATAACAAAATTATGAAACTTACATTAAAAATATGGCGTCAGAAAAACGCCCAGGATAAAGGGGGAATTGTTGATTACCCAATCGACGGAATCGAACCGGATATGTCTTTCCTTGAAATGCTTGATGTTCTTAACGAACAATTAATCAATAAAGGAGAAGAGCCAGTAGCATTTGACCACGATTGTCGTGAGGGAATCTGCGGAATGTGTTCATTATTCATCAACGGAGAAGCGCACGGACCTGATAGAGGAGTAACAACTTGTCAATTACACATGCGTATGTTTAAAGATGGTGATACGATTTTTATCGAGCCATTTAGAGCAAAAGCTTTCCCGGTAATTAAAGATTTAGTGGTTGACAGAAGTTCTTTTGACAGGATTCAGCATGCAGGAGGATTTATCTCGGTAAATACTTCAGGAAATACAATTGATGCGAATACAATTCCGATTAATAAAGACGACGCAGACAAATCATTTGATGCTGCTGCCTGTATTGGTTGTGGGGCTTGTGTAGCTACTTGTAAAAATTCATCAGCAATGTTATTTGTTGGTGCAAAAGTATCTCAATATGCTTTGTTGCCACAAGGAAAAGTTGAAGCGACAGAACGTGTACTAAACATGGTTCACCAAATGGATTTAGAAGGTTTTGGTAACTGTACCAACACCGGAGCTTGCGAAGTAGAATGCCCAAAAGGAATTTCTCTTGAAAATATAGCACGTATGAATCGTGAGTATTTGACGGCAAGCTTAAAAGGATAAGTAGAATACAACTTAGTTCATATAAAAACGCATTCATTAATTTGAATGCGTTTTTTTGTGCTATTTTTACGGCATCTAAAAATAATAGATCAAAAAAAACACTAAATGAAAAGAATTTTACTTATTGTAATGCTTGCTCTAAGCATTCAGAATTACGCTCAGGTAGCTGTAACTTCTTCCTATCGTGGTGCAAACGATGCATTTGAAAAAGGAGTGTTAGAAAAATTTAAGGCTACAACTACCATTTTTGTATTACCTCAATTAAATAAAAAGGAAGATTATGAAAAGATTTTAAAAGAAGTCTGGACCGTAACTCCTTTTAAAGTTGTTGAATATAAAGATTCTAAAATGTTAGATTACGCTGATGGAACCTATTCAATTGCTAATTTTGATGGTGATATAATTATAACTTCAAAAGGAACTACGTTTGTTCATACCAATCTTGCGATACGAATTTTAGATAAGGAAAAGTTCGATAAGGGATTTAAAAAATTAAAAGCAGACGATAAAAAGTATGACAGAAAATTAAATGACCTTTTCAGGGAGAACTTAATTTATATCGCGAGAGCTCCATTATGTGTTAATAATGCGTTCCTGGCTGATGCAATGAGAGCGAGGTCAGATGAAAAAGCGGATATTCTTTTTGCTCGAATGTATACAGAAAACAGTTTTACAAATACTAATTTGGGAATGCTAAAAAACTATTTTCAACAGATAAACAAAGTTATTAGTCAAGGTGAACATTGCGGGCTTTATGATGATTTTACAAAACCGGAAATTAAGAATTTAAAAGAAGCTACACTTTATATTCCTGAAGCTTATATGATGGAATATAATCCTTGGAAAATTAGTGAGAAACTTAGAGATGAAAAAAATCTTAAAAAGCTTACTGAAGACTATAAATATAAGTTTCAGTTTATAAAAGACGAGGATTTAGAAAAGAAAATTTTAAATAATGAAGATATCTATTATTTAAGATATGTGAGCATGAACGCAAACAAATATTTACAAGTTGTAAACGCAAAAACGGGTGCACCAGCTTATTATTTTTATGGAGCCGCAACTTACAATCTAAAGGATGATGATTTTGAAGATCTGAGTAAAGCTATTAGTAAATAATTTCTAAAGAATAAACATAGAAAAGCATCACCAGCGGCTGATGCTTTTTTGTTTATTCGTAATACAACTGCGAAGTATTTATCTCCTGTTTTTCTTTTCCTTCCTGCTGATAAAACAACTTAAGGAAGTTCCGCCAATCTGATCAAAATAACTGATATTGATTTTGTGAATCAGACCAAAGATTAGATTGAACGCCCATAATATATTTCTGTTCGGCAATCGTTTAACTGTCAACAGGAGTAGGATTGTAGTTGTGATTTTTTTCAACTGTTACCAATCTTCCAACAGTTAGTGGTTCTTGTGGTGAATAACCCTGATTGTAATTCTAAATACAGAACTTGTTCCAGGTTCATGATATTACATCATGTTTTTGTCTTGCTGCAGTAATTCCGCCTGATTCTCCTCTCCACGACATTACGGCTGCGTTTGGAACGAGTCCGCCTTCAAACATTTCATCCCAGCCGAGGATTTGTCTTCCGTTTGCATTTAAAAATTTCTCAATTCGGGTTGTTAGGTAACTTTGTAGTTCGTGTTCGTCTTTCAATCCCAAATCCTTTATTCTTTTTTGGCAATTCGGACAAAGTTTTCATCTGGTTTTTGGACATTCGTCTCCACCAATATGAATATATTTACTCGGAAATAATGCCATAACTTCTGTCAAAAACATCTTCTAAAAAAGTAAAAGTTTCCTCTTTTCCGGTGTAAAATATATCTTCAAAAACGCCCCAGTATTCTACAACTTTATAAGGACGATCCGGAAGGCAGGATAAATTTGGATAAGCCGTAACTGCAGCTGTTGCATGTCCCGGCATTTCGATTTCAGGAATAATATTTACGTAATGTGCTTCGGCAAATTTTACGATGTCTTTGATTTCTTCCTGCGTATAAAAAACTCCGTACGGATTTCCATCGAAAAAATAAGGGAATCTTTCGAACTTATTCCCCACTAAAGTCTGGGCTCGTTTTGATCCGATTTCTGTCAATTTTGGATATTTTTTGATCTCAATTCTCCAGCCCTGATCATCGGTTAAATGCCAATGTGAATTATTTATTTTATAACTAGACATTTTTGTGATAAAATATTTTATAACATTAACTGTAAAAAAATGACGGCAAACATCTAAGTGTAATCCGCAGTAACCGTATCTGGGCTGGTCTTCAATGGTAACACAAGGTAATTTTACTCCCTGATTTTTTGTTCTATTCGGAAGCATCTGCAATAAACTCTGAACAGCATAAAATAATCCTTCTTTACTTCCGGTAATGATTATTTTTTTTGATGAAACACTAATTTTGTAAGCTTCTTTTTTTAAAGATGCAGATGGATTTTTGGCAATAAACAAAACTTCAATATTGCTTTTTTATTCGATGTATTTGCATTGATGGCAGATTCAAAAATAGTGGCTGTTTTTTGTTCTTTGATACTGTATGTATTGTTTTTCGAAAATAACTTTTATCCGACCGTTCAATTGAATACTGTCTCCCGTTGCTTTGTAAAAATTAGGTGCAGGAATAATGGAATTGCTATTGGAGAAATTCTGTGCATTTCCCAACGAATATATAAACACGAAAATGAATAAAAGACTTTTGTTCATAGGGCAATGTTATTTTTAATTTATATAGAATCTTTTTTTTGCAAAAAAATGCAGCTTATTTTTTGTTAGGAGCCTTTAGATAAAAATCAGCCTTCTTTTTTATCTTTATATAAAATTATGAAAAATGAAAATTGCACTTATTCAATCCGATCTTTATTGGGAAGACGCTTTAAAAAATAGAAATCAATTAGGATTACAAATGGATCAAATCGATTCAGATGTTGATTTGGTAATTCTTCCTGAGATGTTTTCTACAGGATTTACTATGAGTCCTGAAGATGTTGCAGAAACCATGCAGGGAGAAACAGTTCTCTGGATGCAGTCAAGGGCAAAACATCATAATTGTGCGATTACGGGAAGTTTGATTGTTACGGAGAACAACAAATTTTACAACCGAATGGTATTTGTTTTTCCGTCAGGAGAAATTCAATTTTATGATAAAAGACATTTGTTTACCCTTGCGGGAGAAGATAAAGTGTATACAGCCGGAAGCAGAAAACAAATTGTTGACTATTTGGGATGGAAAATCTGCCTGCAGGTTTGTTATGATTTACGATTTCCGGTATTTGCCAGAAATACCGAAAATTATGACCTGCTTTTATACGTAGCCAATTGGCCAAAAGTACGCATAAATGCATGGGATATTTTGCTTAAAGCCCGTGCTGTCGAAAATCTGAGTTATGTAATTGGAGTTAACAGAGTGGGTACAGATATTAATAATCACGAATATAATGGCCATTCGCAAGTGGTTGATTTTTTAGGTCATACAATTTTGGAACCACAGGAACGCGAAGGAATTTTTACAGTTGAATTAGATAAAAATGTAATGTTGGAAACCCGAAAAAAATTAGATTTCCTGAATGATAAAGACGTGTTTGAAATTACGACTCTCTAAAAAGCAGTTTTCTTTCTCGTTTGCTCTTCTTTCTTTTTCTTTTCATCTTCTTTCTTTTCAATTTCAGGATCATATTGGATACTTAGATCGAAAACCTGATCAACATCCCAATTGGCACGTACATCCACTTGTTTTTGAAAATAATTGACTTCTTCGGCATATCTTTTTTCCAAATAATTACCGGGATCGTACATTTTATTTTTGTTATCGTCGTAAATCACACGAATTGTAAATGTTTCAGGTTGGAGAAGATTAAATTCGATTTTAGTTTTACCTTCAGAATATTCGCTCGCAATGACAACATCACCTTTTTTGTTGGTCAGTTCTACAATTACAGGAAAACGTTTTACATTCTGTAAGTTTAACACAAGATTTCCATATTCTTCCAGCTCTTTGGTGCTCAGCTTGTAAGAAAGAGTGTCATTAGATTTTTCAAAGAAATCTGTCAATGCACCGGGAAAAAGAGTAAAATTATATTTCTGTGAAGGGGCCTTCTTAAAATCAAGATATAATTTCTGTTCAAATTCATTGTATTCGGTAGTGAAATCAACAGCAACGGAGTCCTTATTGATTAACTTTATTTTCGATTTGTCAAATTTTACCAGTGGTGTTACTGTTTCTAAAGTAAACCGGTCTCTAAAGTGAAGCAGTCCATTTTGTAATGCGGTAATACCAAGAGTATCTTTTTTTTGATTTTTAATTTTAAAAGCAAACTTTTTGTTATAGTTTTCTTTGCTAACTTCAAGAGCTAGAGAATCAGCCTTCAATGGTTTGTACCAAATTTGCAAAGAATCTTTTTTTGGAAACTGGGTTACAATAGTTTCTAAAATCTCATCATTGTTGGTAAGCACAATTTTTGGTTTTGAATCTTTGAAATTTTGTTTCCCCTCGTAGGGAAGCAATAATCGGTTTCCGGATGCAACAATAGGTTTAAAAACTTTTAACGGAAGGGTTTCCTTAAATAATTCTACTTCAAAAACAGTATCATTGGGAATCGTAATTGGATATTTTATGAATCCAATCTTATCATCCTTCGGGTTGAATTTGTAGTTGTTGCCTTTGTCTTTTAAAGCCACCAGAAGGTATTTTCCGGCTTTTAAATTTTCCAGGCGAAATGATGTCAGACTGTCTAAGGTATTGGTAATGTAACGCGGGTTTTCTTTATAAATAACAGAATCCTTAAAAGTATCATTTACTTCATATAACATCACTGAAACAAAATTATCTGCTGTTTTATTATATGCGTCTTTGATTCTTCCTCCAAGTACAAGTGAATCAATGTAAGAGCCGGTAGAAAAAATATATTTAAACTGATTATACGCATTGCCTTCGTTGTTGTCGGCAATACTCTGTCCGAAATTCAGGCTATAGGTTGTATTAGGCTGTAAAGTGTCTAATATTTTTATGTTGATAAATTTACTGGCGTTGGAAGGTGTAATAATGGGCTGATTTTTCATTGGAGGTGAAATAATCAGCTGTTTATTGGCGTTTTTCAGTTTTACATATTCATCAAATGTTAATGTAATTTCGTCTCCTTTGAAGTTGGTGCTAAAATTTTTTGGATAACTTGACTTTAAAACGGGAGCCAGTGTATCTTTTAAGCCACCGGTAATACTGCCTCTTTTGGCACAACTTATCATTAAAAATACCAGAAATAAAAAAATATATTTGAAGTTGTTTTTCAACATAGCAGCTCTTGATTTTGTCGTACAAAATAACAATTATATTTCCTCTAATTGAAATTTTTTATCGTTTTATTGGGTTTTGAAGTAGTTCCCTGATTTGTTTTTTAAATTTAATAAAAAGAAAACAGGAGGGAATTATAAACGGGATATAATTTCTTACATTTGACGAGAATTTAATTTTTGCCTGTTTTGAAAAAGAATGTTTTTGTTGCGTTATTGTTTTTGTTGCTGATTTCGTGCAGTAAAAAAGAGGAACCCATAATATCATTTTACTATTGGAAAACCATTTTTAAATTATCTGAAAAAGAGAAACAGGTTCTGAATGATAATAATGTTCGTAAAATCTATATTCGGTATTTTGATGTTGGCCTGCATCCCAAAACGCAGGAGCCAATCCCGATCACTCCAATTCGTTTTCAGGAAAAGAGGAATGATTTTGATATTGTTCCGGTAATTTTTATCAAGAATAAAGTTATGTTGAAATCAAATCTTAATATTGAAGATTTGGCTCAAAAAACGTTTCGACTGGTTGAAGAAATTAATTATAAAAACAAGATTGTTTGTCGGGAAATCCAAATTGACTGTGACTGGACGCTTGCCAGCAAAGATAATTATTTGAAATTTATTGAATTATTTAAGAAACTTTCGAATAAAAAACTCTCAGCAACCATTCGATTACATCAGGTGAAATATTTTAAAAAAACTAAAATACCAAATATTGATTCAGGAGTTTTGATGTATTATAATATGGGAACAATTGCTGCAGATTCCTTAAATTCTGTTTATGAGAGAAAGATTGCTGAGAGGTATTTAAAAAGTTTAAAAAAATATCCTTTACATCTGGATTTTGCATTACCTGTTTACTCCTGGGCTGTTCATATCAGAAATCATAAAGTAATTGGATTACGTTCAAAATTGAATGTTTCAGAACTTAGAAAGGATAAGAATTTTGAACAAACCAGTTCTGATTTTTTTAAAGTCAGGTATTCTAATTATAAAAATGGAGCATTTTATGAAGAAAACGATGTGTTAAAAATCGAAGCAGTTTCTTCAGGATCTTTAATAGAAATGGCGGAAGATTTGAATGATAATAGTCCTCAAAAACCAAACGAAATTATTTTTTACGATTTAGATGAATTCAATATAAAAAACTATGAAAAGAATATTTTTAAGCAAGTTGTTTCTTATTTCTAGCGCTTCTTTACTTTTTGTTTACGGTATAATTTATGCTTGCGGAGGTGGAGACGATTGGGATTATTTTGGTTACAGTTCTAATTTTACACCAGAAACTTTTGTGGATAAATCCTATTCGCCACTTTTTTTATCCGGTGATATTTTTTACGGAATTGGTTTTGATACAGGACATAATTCCAGGTTCAATGATAAAATCAAATCAGACTGGAATGAATATCTGAAATCAAAAGTTGATACTTCAGCAGTAAGTTATTTTTTAATTGGAGATGTTACGCCAAGATATTACTCTGATAAAAAAAAATCTCAGAACAAAACAGAAATTACACAGCTCCATGTTTATTTTAAAACAAAAACAGAAAATCAGGCTTCTTTAAAATGGGGTAAAAAAATCAATTTAAAAGATACGAAAGTCAAGAGTTTTATCGAGTTTTTATATTTGGCACAAAAAATAGAAATGGTCTCTATCGGGGATGAATATTGGAGTTATGATCCTGTTGTAGCCAAAACTTTTGATGATTTTAAAATGATTCAATCTATTGAGAATGTTTATAATACGACTCCAGATGCATTCTTAAAAAACAGATATTGGTTTCTTGCCTTGAAAGCTTATTTTTATAGTAGCAATAAACAAAAAGCGATAGATTTTTTTAACAAAACCGAACAATCGGTTCCTAAAAATGTATTGTATTATCGCGCACTTTCTTATGTGGCAGGAATAAAATACCAACAGAAAAAATATGCTGAATCAAATTATTTGTATGCTGTGGTATTTGATAAATGCCCGGAAATGAGAATTGTTACCGCCTATAGTTTTCATCCACAAAATGATGCCGATTGGAATAAATCTTTAGCAATGGCAAAAAATAATAAAGAAAAATCTGCACTTTGGGCAATTCATGGCTATTATAAAGACGAGGCTAAGTCTATTGAAAAAATATATGAATTAGATGCTAAAAGCGAGCATTTGAATTATTTGCTGACCAGATTGGTAAACAAGCAAGAACAGGATATTAATAATTCATTTCAGGTAAAAAACAAATCTGCAGATTATAATGCGCCTGTTGTCAAACAAACAGTTGCTGAAAACAAACTTGAAAATCAGGCTAAGCTTAATAAAAAAACCGTTGATTTAGTATCAAAAATTGCTACAGCAGAAAATACAGAAAAGCCTTATTTATGGGATATTGCTTTAGGGTATTTACAAACATTAAAAGGCGAATTTAAAGCTGCAGATACTAATTTTGATAAAGCTGAAAAAATAATGCCTAAAACCGAGCTGGCAAAATATCAATTAAGATTACTTCGTTTTGTGAACAATATGAGCAGGATTGATAAGCTTACCGATAAAAACGAAAAAACAATTCTTGTCGATTTGAATTGGTTGTATCAGGAACTTCCTAAAACATATAAAAAGCAGGAGTTTCGTTATCAAAATGCTGCTCAATGGAGTAAAAATTATTTGGCAACATTGTACAAATCTAATCCTGTAATGGAAGAATTGTTTAGCGATTCACCTTATAGATATTGGGGTTCAGGAAATTCTTTTTATGACAATGAAAAGAATTTATTAGATATGAAAGCATTTTTAGCGAAGACAAATAAAACCGAAATTGAAAAAATTGCATTCGGAATTTATAGCTTGAAGCTTAAAGATATTATTGTTTTTCAGTCAGTTAAGGCAACTTTTAAAAATAAAATTCCGGAAGCAATTGCTTTTATGAAAGAAACAGATTCTGTACAGTATAATCAATTTTTAGGAAATCCGTTTAATGGAAACATTAAAGATTGCCATGATTGTGATCATACTGCGTATCAAAAAAAGAAATATTCTCAAATTGATTTTCTAAATACAATAAAAGTCATGCAGGATAAATTGGCTCAAAAAGAAGATATGTACACGAATAGTTTGCTGCTTGGAAATGCATTTTATAATATTACACATTTTGGAAACGGAAGGACTTTTTATGAAATTAATATAGTAGGATACGGATCGAGCCCGTATTCATTTAGAGACTCGATGAAAAAAATGATAACGAATTGTGATGTGTCTAAAATGTACTATCAAAAAGCATTTGAAGCAGCATCCACAAAAGAGCAAAAAGCAAAGTGTTTATATTTAATGTCAAAATGTGAGCGAAACCAATATTATAATGAAAAATTTAACACAGTAAATAGTTGGTGGGAAATTCAGGGTAGTAAAGTTAATTTTATTGCGTGGAGTGGTTTTAAAACTTTGAAAAAAGACTATTCAGATACTAACTATTATCAGGATGTAATTGCTGAATGCGGTTATTTTAATACATATGTTAATCAATGATTTGTAGTTATATCTTTAAATAAAAATAGATGGTAAACAAAATTGAACACATAGGAATTGCGGTAAAAAATATTGAAGATGCCAATGTTTTATTCGAAAAATTATTAGGAGTTCCTTCCTATAAATCTGAAACAGTAGAAAGTGAAGGTGTTTTGACATCGTTTTTTCAGACAGGCATAAATAAAATAGAGCTTTTAATGGCGACAAATCCTGAAAGTCCCATTGCAAAATTTTTAGAGAAAAAAGGAGAGGGAGTTCATCATATAGCCTTTGATGTTGATGATATATTTGCAGAAATAGCACGTTTAAAAGAGGAAGGTTTTGTGCTAATTAATGAGGTTCCCAAAAATGGGGCTGATAATAAACTAGTGGTCTTTTTGCATCCAAAAAATACAAACGGGGTTTTGGTAGAGCTTTGCCAGGAAATTAAATAGAAAAAGCTTTTTTAGGGTTTTAAATAATCCATTGAAAATCAATTGTGTTTAGAGTGAGAAAGGCTTCATTTGAAATTAAATAAAAATCAGGGCTTAAAATATTTGGAGCGAATAAAAAATAGTAGTAATATTGCATCCTCAAACCGGTCCTATAGCTCAGCTGGTTAGAGCACCTGACTCATAATCAGGTGGTCCCTGGTTCGAGCCCAGGTGGGACCACAGAAAAGCTTCGTAATTATTTATGAAGCTTTTTTAGTTTTAATGTGATTTATTGGGTAAAGTTTATAAATTTGCGCAAACTTTATGTTTGTGAAAAATAAAACAAAGTTTTTCTCAAAATTGTATAGTAAAATTTAAACAATTGCATTTCGTATGAAGATAATGGCGAACAAATTTTTAATAATAGTTGTTTTTTTATTAAGTACTGTTGTTAATGCACAGGATCCTCCTTGTCCTTCGTGTCCTCCTGGTCCTCCTGAATTGCCTATCGATGATAACTTAGTAATTTTGTTAATCGTGGGTGCGTCCTTTGGTATGTATGCAATATATAAATATAAATTAAAAACAAAAGCTTCAATGTAAATTGAAGCTTTTGTTTTATAAGAGAGTTGTGAATTATTTATTTATAGAATAAAGTTTTGCTATATATTTCCCTACTACATCAAATTCAAGGTTGATTTTTGTGCCGACTTTGAAATTTTTGAAATTGGTGTTTTCATAAGTATAAGGTATTATTGAAACGCTAAATTCATTCGTTTTAGAGTTTACAACTGTAAGGCTTACACCGTTTACGGTAATTGATCCTTTTTCTATAGTGATATTGTTGAGGTTTTGGTCGTATTCAAATGTGTAATTCCAGCTTCCGTTTGCCTCTTCGATCCTGATACAGGTTCCTGTTTGATCTACGTGACCTTGTACAATATGTCCGTCAAGGCGATCTCCAAGTTTCATTCCTCTTTCTAAATTAACGATATCGCCCGTTTTCCAGTCGCCAATAGCGGTCTTTAAAATAGTTTCTTCAATGGCTGTTACAGTGTAAAAAGAATTTTTTATTGCAACAACTGTTAAACATATTCCGTTGTGGGAAACGCTTTGGTCAATTTTTAATTCATTTGTAATAGAAGAATCCACTGTAATATGAAGATTGTTTTGGTCTTTTTGTATTTCATGAACCCTTCCAAGGGTTTCTATAATTCCTGTAAACATTGTTGTTTTATTTTACTAAATTTGCACATCAAAATTAGTAATAAATAACCTGAGCTCATGAATAAAAAAGCAGAAAATATAATTGTTGGAATTTCAATTGGAGATTTAAACGGTATTGGAAGCGAAGTTATACTTAAAACATTCGAAGATTCTCGTATGTTGGAATTGTGTACACCGGTTATTTTTGCAAATGCTAAGATTCTTTCCTTCGTAAAAAAAAGTTTTACATCTACAGTTCAGTTTCATGGAATAGATAAATTAGATCAGATTGTGGTTGGAAAAGTCAATGTTTTTAATCTTTGGAAAGAGAGTGTTGATATTAAATTAGGTGCGAATGATGAGAAGATAGGAGAGTATGCAATTAAATCATTTGTAGCAGCAACCAAAGCCTTAAAAGAAGATCAGATTGATGTTTTAGTTACGGCTCCAATAAATAAATATAATATCCAGTCAGAAGAATTTAAATTTCCCGGCCATACAGATTATTTAAATCAGGAATTAGAAGGGAATGCGATAATGATGATGGTTCAGGATAATCTAAGAGTTGGTTTGTTAACGGATCATGTGCCTTTGAATGAAGTTTCTTCGTGTCTGACAGAAGAATTAATTATAAGGAAAATCGAAACAATCAGAAAATCCTTAATTCAGGATTTTAGTATTGTAAAGCCAAAAATTGCCGTTTTGAGCTTAAATCCTCATGCTGGTGATGGAGGTGTAATAGGAAAAGAAGACGACTTGATACTAAAGCCGGTTTTGAAAAAGATATTCGAGAAAGGTACAATGGTTTTTGGTCCATTTCCGGCAGATGGTTTTTTTGGAAGTGGTCAATATGAAAAATATGATGCTATTGTAGCAACCTATCACGATCAGGGATTAATTCCTTTTAAAACATTGTCATTTGGAAAAGGAGTAAATTACACTGCAGGGCTGAATAAAGTCAGAACCTCACCCGATCATGGTACAGCGTACGACATAGCTGGAAAAGATATGGCAGATTACAATTCATTTAAAGAAGCTGTTTATCTGGCAATTGATGTTTTTCGTTCTCGTCATCAGTATGAGGAGATTACTGTAAAACCTCTTAAAATAAAAGAAAAACAGTTATAAACAAAAAAAGGTGAATAAGATTATTAGTTTTATAATAATTTTATATCTTTGCACCCCAATTCAGATATCTGAGTTTTAGATGTGAATGGGTCAAATTGATGTTGAGATGAGCAAAATAAGAGAATTTTTAATTCCTTTTGTGGGGTTAAAGTTAGGAAAACACCATTTTGAGTATCAAATAAGTAAGGAGTTCTTTGAGAACTTTGATTATGATGAATTTCAAAATTCGAATATCAAAGTAAACGTAGTTTTAGATAAGAGTAGCAATATGCTGGAGTTGGATTTTAAACACAAAGGAACTGTAAACGTGCCTTGTGATTTAACCAGCGAAGATTTTGATTTGCCAATAAAAGGAAAGATGAAACTCATCGTTCGTTTTGGAGATGAATTTAATAATGATAATGAAGAGTTGCTGATCTTGCCACATGGTGAATTTGAATTAGACCTGTCGCAATACATTTATGAAATGATTGCACTTTCGGTACCGCTAAAACGAGTTCATCCAGGTGTAAAAGATGGAAGTTTGCAAACGGAAGCTTTATCAAAACTGAATGAACTAACTGTAAAAGAACAAAAAGAAGAGAGTAAACAAGAAGAAGATATTGACCCGCGTTGGGACAAATTAAAAAAACTATTAACGGATAAATAATATAGTAAAATGGCACATCCTAAGAGAAAAATCTCGAAAACAAGAAGAGATAAGAGAAGAACACATTATAAAGCTACTGTAGCTCAAATCGCTACATGTCCTATTACTGGAGAAGCACATTTATATCACAGAGCTTACTGGCATGAAGGTAAAATGTATTACAGAGGGCAAGTTGTTATCGATAAATCTGTAGCGGTTGCTTAATACGTTTTTTTAAATGATATTAGAACTCTCACTATGTGAGAGTTTTTTTGTTGGATATAACTTTTCTTTTTAAGGAAATTTACGACAATGCGTTTAGAATTTTTTTTGTAATTTTCAAGTCTTTTAAAAATTTTTCAGATATGCAATATTTGAAAGGAAATAATAGAATATAATGAATACAATCACAGCCGCAATTACCGCTGTTGGAGCTTATGTTCCTGACTTCGTGCTTTCGAACAAAGTGTTAGAAACAATGGTCGATACCAATGACGAATGGATTACTACCCGTACTGGAATAAAAGAAAGAAGGATTCTTAAAGACGCTGATAAAGGAACTTCATTTCTTGCCATAAAAGCGGCACAAGATTTAATAGCAAAAGCTAATATTGATCCTTTAGAGATTGATATGATAATAATGGCAACAGCTACACCAGATATGCCGGTAGCCTCTACAGGAGTTTATGTTGCTACAGAAATTGGAGCAACAAACGCATTTGCCTACGACTTACAGGCAGCCTGTTCCAGTTTTTTATACGGAATGTCAACTGCTGCTGCATATGTACAGTCAGGCAGATATAAAAAAGTATTATTAATTGGTGCCGATAAAATGTCATCAATTGTAGATTACACAGACAGATCAACTTGTATTATTTTTGGAGATGGAGCGGGAGCCGTTTTGTTCGAACCAAATTATGAAGGCTTAGGCTTGCAAGATGAATATCTAAGGAGCGATGGTGTAGGACGCGATTTTCTAAAAATTCCTGCCGGAGGTTCTCTAATACCAACTACAGAAGAGACCGTAAAAAACAGACAGCACAATATTATGCAGGACGGGAAGACTGTTTTTAAATATGCTGTAACCAATATGGCTGATGCAAGCGAATTGATAGTGAAAAGAAACAGTTTGACTAACGAAGATGTTAACTGGTTAGTACCACATCAGGCAAACAAACGTATTATTGATGCTACTGCAAGCAGAATGAATCTTGATGATTCAAAAGTATTAATGAATATTGAAAAATATGGTAATACAACTTCAGCGACATTGCCATTAGTAATAAGCGACTTTGAACATTTATTCAAAAAAGGAGATAATATTATTTTTGCCGCTTTTGGTGGAGGATTCACTTGGGGATCTATCTATCTGAAATGGGCTTACGATAAAAAATAAATTAAAACTAAAAACGAATCATTATGGATTTAAAAGAAATTCAAAACCTAATCAAATTTGTAGCAAATTCGGGTGTTGCAGAAGTAAAGTTAGAAATGGATGATGTAAAAATTACCATCAGAACAACTTTAGAAGGAAATGCAACTGAAACAACTTATGTACAGCAATTGCCTGCTCAGCAGGTATTGCCACAAACAGCGGCACAAGCAACGCCTGTAGTTGTTAACGTAAACACAGAAACTCAGGCAGCATCAGAAGATTCTAAATATATTACTATTAAGTCTCCAATTATTGGTACTTTTTATAGAAAACCATCTCCGGATAAGCCAGTTTTTACTGAAGTAGGAAGTACAATTGCTAAAGGTGATGTTCTTTGTGTAATTGAAGCAATGAAATTATTCAACGAAATCGAATCAGAAGTTTCAGGTAAAATTGTAAAAATTCTTGTAGACGATATGTCTCCGGTAGAATTTGACCAGCCTTTATTCTTAGTAGATCCATCATAAAAAATTTAGATTTTAGATTTTAGATTTTAGATTGATTTACAACAACGAGAAAAATTTGTTAATCATCTAAAATTATCTAATTATCATATTGTCTAATTATCTAATTAAAATAAAGATGTTTAAAAAAATATTAATTGCGAATAGAGGAGAAATTGCACTTCGTGTAATTCGTACATGTAAGGAAATGGGAATTAAAACTGTAGCAGTTTACTCTACAGCCGATGCCGAAAGTTTACATGTTAAGTTTGCTGATGAAGCGGTTTGTATCGGACCTCCTCCGAGTAACTTATCGTATTTGAAAATGTCAAATATTATTGCCGCTGCAGAAATTACTAATGCAGACGCAATACATCCGGGATACGGATTTCTTTCAGAGAATGCGAAATTCTCTAAAATTTGCCAGGAACACGGAATCAAATTTATTGGTGCTGCTCCTGAAATGATTGACAGAATGGGAGATAAAGCTTCTGCAAAAGCGACAATGAAAGCAGCAGGGGTTCCATGTGTGCCAGGTTCAGACGGATTATTAGAGTCTTTCGAACAAACACAACAATTAGCAAAGGAATTTGGTTACCCGGTTATGCTAAAAGCAACTGCAGGTGGTGGTGGAAAAGGAATGCGTGCTGTCTGGAAAGAAGAAGAATTATTGAAGGCATGGGAAAGTGCACGCCAGGAAGCTGCCGCAGCATTTGGAAATGACGGAATGTACATGGAGAAACTTATTGAAGAACCACGTCATATCGAAATTCAGGTTGTTGGAGATTCTTACGGAAAAGCATGTCACCTTTCTGAAAGAGACTGTTCAGTACAACGTCGTCACCAAAAATTGACAGAAGAAACACCTTCGCCTTTCATGACAGATGAATTGCGTACTGCAATGGGAGATGCTGCTGTAAAAGCTGCTGAATACATTAAATATGAAGGAGCAGGAACGGTAGAATTTTTAGTGGATAAACACAGAAATTTCTATTTCATGGAAATGAATACCCGTATTCAGGTAGAGCATCCAATTACGGAACAGGTTATTGATTATGATTTAATTCGTGAGCAAATTATGGTAGCTGCCGGAATTCCAATTTCAGGGAGAAACTATTTACCGGAATTGCACGCTATCGAATGTCGTATTAATGCTGAAGATCCTTATAACGATTTTCGCCCTTCCCCAGGAAAAATTACAACCCTTCATATGCCGGGAGGACATGGAGTTCGTTTAGATACTCATGTTTATTCAGGTTATACAATTCCCCCTAATTACGATTCCATGATTGCTAAGTTAATTACTACTGCACAATCCCGTGAAGAAGCAATTAGCAAAATGAGAAGAGCTTTAGATGAATTCGTTATTGAGGGTGTGAAAACTACAATCCCTTTCCATAGACAATTAATGGATGATCCAAGATATATTGCAGGAGACTATACAACTGCATTTATGGATACTTTTAAAATGAATCCAATAGAATAAATAAATAAAGGCTGTCGAAGATCGATAGCCTTTTGTTTTTTAAATGTTATTTCAAATCCGCCAGACTTCAAATTTCTGACGGATTTTTTGTTGATATAACACTATAGTGTGTACTTTTTATACACTGATTTAAAGTTTTTACACACTTGGCACAAGTAAATTATAGATTGTTGTTTTGTTAAAAGGCTTTAAATACAGGCTTTTACAATGTGTTAAGTCTTGTTTGAGTGTTTTGGTATAATAATTTCATTATCTAATATGTAAAACAATAATAAATAATTTAAATATACATTACTATGAAAAATTTATTTCTATCAGCCGCAATCGTTTTGGGAAGTTTAACTTCATTTGCTTCAACTTCTCCAATTTCAACGAATATAGTAAAAATGATTTCTGTTCAGGATGAATATACTGAAATCAAATTAGAGGAAGTTCCTACTGCTGTAACAGAAGCGCTTAAAAAAGCATATCCGGATGCTGTGCTTTCAAAAGCATACAAAAATGCAGCTTCAGAATATAAACTAGATGTAACTGTTGGTGATAAAGTTGGTTCTCTTTTTGCAAATGCAGACGGAACCTGGATTCAGAAATAATCAAATCTCTTGTTTTGAAAATTCAAATCAGCAATACTAAAATAAAAGTAAGAACACTAGCACATAATTTTGATGAAAAATTTATTTCTATCAGCCGCAATCGTTTTGGGAGGTTTAACATCATTTGCTTCAACTTTACCAATAACAAATTCATTCGTAAAAACAATTTCGATTCAAGATGAATATATCGAGATAAAAGTTGTGGAAGTGCCAGGTGCTATTACAGATGCTCTTAAGAAAGCATATCCTGATGCACTAATTTCAAAAGCATATAAGGCTAAGTCAGAATACAGATTAGATATAACAGTTAGTGATAAAGTAGGTTCTCTTTTTGCAAATGCAGACGGACCTGGATTCAAAAATAATCCAATAAAATCTATTTTAAAAATTTATAAATATTAAAAAAAATACATTATTATGAAAAATTTATTTCTATTAAGCGCAATCGTTTTAGGAAGTTTAACTACCTTTGCCTCAGCCACTCCAAATCCAAATACTACAATAGAGGTAATTTCTGTTCAGGATGAATATACAGAAATTAAAATTGAAGAATTGCCAGCGGCAATTTCTGAAGCTCTTAAAAAGGCATATCCTGATGCAGTACTTTCTAAAGCATATAAAAATGCTAAATCAGAATACAAATTAGACGTTACGGTTGGAGACAAAGTAGGATCTCTTTTTGCTAACGCTGATGGTACCTGGATTCAAAAATAAATCAGACTAACCTTAAAAATAAATTGCTATGAAAAAGTTAATCTTATCTGCAGCTATCATTCTGGGAAGTTTGTCAATGCATGCAAAAAATACAGTTATTACAGGTTCTGTGAATCAATTAGTTATAACTCAGGATGAATATAAAGAAGTTGATGCAGTTCCGGCTGCTATAAAAACTTCGTTGGATAATTCTTATCCAGGTGTAAAATTGGAAAAAGCATATGTAAACGAAAAAAAAGAATATAAGATTGAGATAATTGTTAGAGATGTGAAGTCGGTAGTTTACACTGATGCTCAAGGAAATATCCTTAATAAATAATTAAAATATTTAATCTCAAAAAAAAAAAACAGTCCCATGAAAAAATTATTATTATCCGCAGCAATCATTTTAGGAAGTTTATCAGTAAATGCTGCCACTATTCCGGTAACAGGTCTAATCCATCAATCATTAATTATTCAGGATGAATATACTGAAGTGAAATCAGATGAAGTTCCGGCTGCTGTCAAATCAACAGTAGAAAAATCTTTTCCTAATACAAAGCTTGAAAAAGCATATGTAAATGAAAAGAAAGAATACAAATTAGAGATTTCAAGTGGTGATAAAAAGTATACTGTTTTTATGGATGCATCAGGAAATATCATTAAAAAGTAACCTATTAAAAAAAAGTAATATCATGAAAAAATTAATCTTATCAGCGGCAATAATCCTAGGGAGTTTGTCAATTTATGCATCAACAGATGTAAATGTGGATCCAATAAAAACGGAAACGAATTTTCAAACTGGATTCACTGAGATAGCCTTAGATGCGGTTCCAGCTGCTGTAACAACAGCACTAGAAGCAGCTTATCCAGGAGCAGTACTTGAAAAAGCGTATAAAAATGAAGATAATGAATACAAATTAGACATATCAGTAGGAGGCGAAAAGGCTTCAGTTTATTCAGATGCCGAAGGTAACTGGTTGAAAATATAATTAGGTAAATTAGATTTATGTTTTTGGTGAAAAGAGATTGCTTCGGCAGTCTCTTTTTTTTTGCATAATTTTGTGAAAATACTACTATAATAGTGGTATTTTAGCAAAAAGTCTCAAAAATAAGATGCCAAAGATATTACTGATAGAGGATGATATTTCGTTTTGTAAATTATTAGAAAAATTTCTAATCAAAAAAGCATACGATGTTAGCATTGCTTTTTCAGCTGCTGAAGCTAAATTAGCTATGCAAAAAGAATCTTTTGATCTGATTTTGACAGATCTAAGGCTTCCGGATTCTGATGGAATTGTTTTAATGTCGGAATTTAAGATGTCATATCCTGAAATTCCAATCGTACTAATGACGGGTTACTCGGATGTAAATACTGCTGTAAAAGCAATTAAAAACGGTGCTTCTGATTATATTTCAAAACCTTTTAATCCAGACGAGGTTTTATTGGTTATAACGAATGCTTTACAAGCCTCTCCTGTTATAACCCCTCCTGCAGAAAACAAAAAAGCGATAAAGAGAACTACTGTAGAAAATGAATTTGTTAAAGGGATTTCTACTGCATCTAAAAAACTATTAGATCATATACAATTAGTCAGTCCTACAGATATGTCGGTTTTGATTATTGGAGAAAGCGGAACAGGAAAAGAAATTATAGCCAAAAGTATACATCAACAGAGTAATAGAAAAAACAATAGTTTTATTGCTGTAGATTGTGGGGCCATTCCTAAAGAATTAGCCGCAAGCGAGTTTTTTGGTCATTTAAAAGGATCATTTACCGGAGCCATAAATGATAAAATAGGTTATTTTGAGGCGGCTAACGGAGGGACTATTTTTTTGGATGAAATTGGTAATCTCTCATATGAAAATCAAATCCAGTTATTGCGTGCGCTTCAGGAACGAAAAATAAAACCTGTAGGAAGCAACAAAGAAATTAATGTTGATATCCGTATTATAACAGCCACAAATGAAGATTTACGTGAAGCAGTTAAAAACGGTGATTTCCGTGAGGATTTATATCATAGAATTAATGAATTTTCGATTCAGTCACCATCATTGACAGATAGAGGAGAAGATTTAATGATTTTTGCCGATTATTTTTTAGACAAAGCCAATCAGCAATTGAATAAGGATATTATCGGATTTTCACCTGAAGTTGTTGCTATTTTTCAAAAATACAATTGGCCGGGAAATTTGCGTGAACTTCAAAATTGCGTAAAACGTGCCACATTGCTGACCAGAGGGGATTTTATTGAAAGTGATGTTCTTCCGGCAGAATTTTTTCATGTACAAAAAGAAAATTCCGGCGGTACTTTTTCATTGTCCGAAAATGAGAAAGAAACTATTATTCATGCTTTATCCAGAGCACAAAATAATAAATCTGAAGCTGCAAAATTGCTGAAAATTACCAGAAAAACACTTTATAACAAACTTAAGCAATACAATATTGACTAAAGTATTTCTCTTTTCAAGGTTGTAAATAACTGTTCAGTTTTGTTTTTTAAATCTGCTAAAAGGGTTTTAATATCATAATTTTTCAAATTTTCTTCTTCTAATTTTTGTAGAATTTCTACAATTTTATTTGCCTCAACTTGTTTAAACATTGGCATTGCCCGATGTGCAATAGAATTGATTTCAGCATAGTTTTCTGCTATAAAAGAGTTTTCTAAAGATATTAGATTTTCTTCAGTACTTGTAATAAAAGATTTAAGGACCTCTTTTAAAGCTTTATCCTCGTTACCTAAAAATTCTTTTAAACTTTCCAATGAATATAAAGCATAGGGAGATTTTTCTTTTGTTTCCTGAACAGGAATATTTGGACTTAAAGTATTGTCCAGAATATGATGAATGGTCTCAAGTAATATTTTTGGAGAATAAGGTTTTTTAATTATTGTGGTAAAACCGGCTTTCTCATAAATTGAAATATCTAAATCGGTTCTGCCTGTCAGGGCAATAATAGGCTGGTTTTTATAAACGGAATCAGGTAAATTTTTAATTTTTTCAATAAATTGAAATCCGTCCATTTCCGGCATCTGGATATCAGTAATGACAAAATCGAAAGCAGTGTTCTGGACAGCTTCTAACGCATCAATAGCCCGGTTAAATGATAAGACACGATGATTTCCTTGTGTTAGTGCACCACTCGTCAAATTCAGTAAATTTGTATCGTCGTCAATAACAATAAAAGTAAGGTTATTAGGAATCGGGTTAAGTGGCTTTATCTTTTTTTCCGTTAAACGGTTACTGCTGTCAAATAATAATGGCAATGTAATTTCAAATTTACTGCCTTTTCCAAAAGTGCTTTCCAGATTCAGTTTTCCTCCTAAAATGGATATTATTTTTTGACAAATAGAAAGGCCTAGACCTGTTCCTCCATATTTTTTTTCAATATTTTCATTGGCTTGGGCGAATTCTTCAAAAACTAATTTCTGATTTTCTTTTTCGATTCCAATACCTGAATCTTCAATCGTAACAATAAAAAATTGATTATCATCAGAAGAATAGCTACTGATTTTTATGAATCCTTCTTCCGTAAATTTATAGGCATTTCCAATAATATTGCTCAGAATTTGTTTCAGGCGAAACGGATCCCCGACTATTTTTTGATTTAGCTTTTCATCGATGTTAATAATAAGATCAATAGTTTTTTGTTTGTAAACTGTCTGGATATTTTTAGCAACACCATCAATAATCTCAGGCAACAGAAAAGGTACTTTCTCAATCGTAATTTTTCCGGCTTCAATTTGAGAAAAATCCAATAAATCCTGAACCAGTTGACTAATATATTCGGATGAATTTTTAATGTTCTTGATGAAATAAGATTGTTTGTTATTGATGTCAGAGTTACCCAAAAGTTCCGTATATCCTACAATCGTGCTTAATGGTGTTTTTAAGTCGTGACTTACTGTCGAAATTAATTGTTCGCGACTTTTAAGTAAGTTTTTCGATTTGAAATTGGCGATTTCCAATTGTTTTTTATACAATTGCGATTTGGAGTAATCGCTCACAATTAAAATAGAGAAAAAAACCGTTAAAAACAACCCAACAATAGCTGCTGCTGTAACAATATCATTGACTTTTTTAAGTGATTTTTCCTTTAATGAATTGTTTTTTATCGAATTGATGATGATTTCCCTTTCGATAATCCTAAGTACTTTTCGGAGTTGATCTGAAATGGCTATTTCATTTTTAAGCAGTTTGTTTTCTTCAAAATTAAGGGATTCTTTTTTCTTTTCTGTTTCTCTTTTTACTGTGCTTAGCAGTTTTTTAGAATTTGCCAGAATAGAATCAGATGCTTGTTTGCTCAGTGTATTAGTGCTGTCATCAGGAATATTCTGATTAAGGTAGTCAACATATTTTTGAAGTACATTTCGTTGATAACTTCCTAAATCATTAGGGCTTTTAGTAAAATCCTGAAGTTCTAATTTTCGAAGTTTGAACTCCATTTTGGTAATCTCATCAATAGCCGTGTTGACAGAAACTTCATCGTCTGCTTTATTCTTAATAATTTTTAATTGTCGGATATTTTCTGTTTTTTCAGACAAAAAATAGGTCACACTATCAAGTAATGTTTTTTGATACTGTGTTGTAACGATGCTTTTTAAAGTATCAATTCTCGAAAGCAGCGAATCAGTTTCAACAAGGTAACTTTTAAAATCTTTTTCGGAGTTGGTCTGAATCGTTTTCCGCGCTAAACTCTCGGTTTTATATACGTTTGAAAAGAGCTTACTGACTCTTAGAATTTTGGTTTTTTCAAAAGCAATTTTATCTTCTAATTTGTTGTAGACTACGTTTTCTGAATATAAAAACCATCCTACAGTTACCAATAACGCCAGTAGGGCAACGTAGCTGAAGAGTACTTTAATCGGAGTATAACTTTTTTTGCTTTCCATAAGCCAGGATTTGCAACTAATTTTTTTGTTAGCCTTAAAAATAAGTAAAATTATGTGCCCTGCTTTATTTTGAAGCTTTTTTTAATATAAAATTAGCCTAAGATTTTAAGATTAAATGTTCTTAATCTGAAAAAATTAGGCTAAAATATGGATATTGCAAATTATAGTGTTTCGTTCAGCCATTTAAAAAATTCACCCTGCCAGACCTGAGCATTTTGAGGTTTTAAAACCCAGTGATTTTCATCAGGGAAATAAACCAATCTGCTTTTGATTCCTCTTAATTGTGCGGCCTGAAATGCCTCCAGGCTTTGACCGATTGGAACGCGGAAATCTTTCCCACCCTGAACAATTAAAATCGGTTTATTCCAGTTTCCAACTAAAGTAGCCGGATTAAAAGTGGTGTATGTCTTTTGCGCAACCACATTGTCTTTTTCCCAGTATGCGCCGCCAAAATCCCAGTTGTTAAAGAAAACTTCTTCCGTAGTTCCAAACATGCTTTGGGTATTGAAAACACCATCATGGGCGATAAAGGTCTTGAAACGATCTTTGTGAATTCCAGCTAAATAAAATACTGAATATCCACCATAACTGGCACCCACGCACCCTAAACGATTTTTGTCAACATAGTTTTCTTTGGCAACATCATCTATTGCAGACAGGTAATCATCCATAACCTGTCCGCCCCAATCCTTGCTAATTTGCTCATTCCATTCTACACCGTGACCCGGCATTCCGCGACGGTTTGGTGCCACAATTATATAACCTTTAGCAGCCATTAATTGAAAATTCCAACGGAAAGAATACGATTGTGTCAATGCAGCTTGTGGTCCGCCCTGACAGAATAATAAAGTTGGATATTTTTTTGAAGCATCAAAATTTGGCGGTAAAATTACCCAAACGAGCATTTTTTTACCATCAGTTGTAGTCACATAACGTTTCTCTGTTTTGCTTAATGCTAATGTCTTGTAAATATCTGTATTTACATTTGAAAGTTGTTTCCAGGTGTTTTTCTTCAAATTAAAAGAAAAGATTTCCGGAGCATGATTCATGTCGTTTCTCGTTACGATGATTTCATCGCCAGCAAAACCAACTAAATCATTTACGTCAAAATCTCCATGTGTCAATTGGCGAACCTGAATTGCAATTCTTGTCAGTCCCGGAAAATTAACCACAAAAAGTTGTTTTGTACCGTCAACAGGTGCTACAAAATAAACGTTTCTGCCATCTTTACTCCAGATAAAATTATCTACAGTTCCATCCCAATTTGCGGTTAAGTTGGTTTTTACTCCTTTAAACTCAACAATAATATCATTTTTGTCTGCTTCGTAACCATCACGTTTCATTTGCAGCCAAGTCAAATTTCCGGTTGGTGAAAATTGTGGTGCCGTATCGTAACCCAAATTATCTTCGGTTCTATTGATGGTTTTTTGAGTCTCTAAATTATATTCATAAATATTGGTATTGGTAGAAACTGCATACTCAGTTCCTGCTTTTTTCTTGCACACATACAAAATGCTTTTCCCGTCAGGTGACCAGATATAATCTTCGTCGCCACCAAAAGGTTTTTGCGGACTATCAAATATTTCCCCTTTTAAAATATCGGTTCCGGTAGTCCCTTATTTGTTTTCTTTATAAAAAACATGATTGAATTTCCCTTCATTCCAGGTATCCCAATGGCGATAATCCAGCCCGTCATAAATCTGAACTTCGGATTTGTCCAGCTTCGGATAAAAGTCCTTACCTAAAACTTTTTCAATTTTTACTTCTTCATTGTAAACCAAAAATTTTCCGTCCGGCGAAATATTTTTGTCTTTTAAAACTTCTTTGGTGTCTTTGATTTCAGTAGCATTCCCGCCGTTTACAGGTAAAATGTAATATTTAGAATGTGATTTGTTTTCTTCTACTGAAGGAGTTGACACTTTAAAAACCACATTTTTTTCATCTTTGGAAATTCCTAGTGGAGTAACCCGTCCTAATTTCCACAACAATTCCGGTGACATAACATTTTGCCCGATAGCGTTTATACTCATCATTAGTAAAGTTGTAAATAATACTTTTTTCATAATAAAATTCTAATTTTCGTGGGTTAAAAGTACAAATATATTTCAGCAGGAAAATGTTAAAAATTTGAACTATATAAGTTAATGTACTTGGGACATAACATTAAACCCGCTTCTGTTTTATGAATCTCTTTATGTAAAATTAGCACCAGTTTTATTGCAGAATTTGGAATTTTATTAGTGTAATTTATCCTGAAGTTTTACAACTGGAATTAAATGAACTTATATTATATGGTGGAAATATTACTTATTAATGGTAAAAAAAATCATTATTTTTATAAAAAATTGATAAATGGAATTAAGTTATTGGGAACTAAAAAATTGGTTCACAAATGTTGATTACACGATTGTTGGAAGCGGGATAGTAGGACTTCATGCTGCATTACGCTTACGCGAAAGGTTTCCGGCAGCCAAAATTCTGGTATTGGAAAAAGGAATGCTGCCACAGGGAGCCAGTACCAAAAATGCCGGTTTTGCCTGTTTTGGAAGTCTTTCGGAAATTATGGATGACCTGAAAAACCATTCAGAAGAAGAAGTTGTACAGCTTATCGGAAAACGTTGGCAGGGTTTACAATTACTCCGAAAAAGATTAGGAGATGCTATCATAGATTTTAAGCCGCATGGCGGATATGAATTGTTTCTGAAAGAGGACGAAAGCGGATTTAGCGAATGTATGTCGAAGTTGTCTTTTATCAACGAAATTTTAAATCCACTTTTTAAAGCAGACGTTTTTACCAAACAAGCAGATCGGTTTGGTTTTGAAAACATTCAGGACTATTTGATTTTTAATCCGTTTGAAGCACAAATTGATACCGGAAATATGATGCAGGAATTGCTAAAACAAGCTGTTGCTGCTAATATTTTAATTTTGAATCAGCAAACCGTAACTTCATATACCGATTCAGGAAATCAGGTTGAAGTGCTACTCAATGATTTTGGTTTTATCTCCAAAAAGATATTTTTCGCCACCAACGGATTTGCAAATACGTTGACCAATGGAGCCGTAAAACCGGCAAGGGCACAGGTGTTGATAACAGAACCTGTTCCGGATTTAGATATTAAAGGAACTTTTCATATAGATCGAGGTTATTATTATTTCAGGAATATAGGAAACAGAATTTTGCTTGGAGGCGGTAGAAACCTCGATTTTGAAGCAGAAACGACAACCGAATTCGGTCAGACCAAAATTGTGCAAAATAAATTGGAAGATTTACTTAAAAATGTAATTTTACCAAACCGTGATTTCGAGATAGCCCATCGTTGGAGTGGCATCATGGGAATAGGAAACAGCAAGAATCCTGTTGTTACACAACTGTCTGAAAACGTATTTTGCGGAGTACGTTTAGGCGGAATGGGAGTAGCAATAGGCAGTTTAACAGGAACAGAATTAGCAGATTTAATATAATGGCAACCAAAAAACCAGCACCAAGAAAAACAACCACAACCAAACCCAAACCTAAGGCAACTTCCAAGAATTCAAAACAATCTTTTGGAGAAAAAGTAAAATGGTTTTTTATTAAAGCCACTTTATGGTTTTTCGGGCTTTCGATTGGCTCAGTAATATTTTTTAAATACGTACCGGTACCGTTTACACCGCTTATGGTTATTCGTGCAATAGAAAATAAATTTGAAGGAAAAGAGGTTTATTTTGACCATGACTGGGAACCAATTGAAAAGATTTCCATGAATTTGCAAAAAGCAGTTATTGCCAGTGAAGACGGAACTTTTTTAAAGCATAATGGTTTTGATTTCAAAGCGCTTCAAAAAGCGTATAAAAGCAACGAACGTGGCCGCAGAATTCGTGGTGGAAGTACGATTTCGCAACAAACGGCAAAAAATGTTTTTTTGTGGCAGGGCAAAAGTTATTTCCGTAAAGGATTAGAAGCCTATTTTACCGTTTTGATTGAAGCTATCTGGGGCAAAAAACGTATCATGGAAGTATACTTAAATAGTATCGAAATGGGAGATGGCGTTTACGGGGCCTATGCCGCTACCGAACATTGGTACCGTCGTGATGCTTCGAGCCTGATACCAATGCAGGCTGCCGGAATTGCAGCCATACTGCCAAATCCGAGAAAGTTTAAAGCGACAGGCTCTTCCAGTTATATTAACAGGCGTAAAGAAAGAATTGTTCGTGAAATGCGTGCTGTTGGAAAAATAAACTATGATGCGAAGTAAAAAAGTTTCTATTGCGTTTCTGATATTAGCATCGACTTTAGTTTTCGGACAAGGAAAAACAACAGAAATAGGTTTTATTTCTGATAATGACTTATACACATCTTCTAAAAACGATATGTATTATACCAATGGTTTAGAGTTTTTTTGGCGGTTTTTGTCTAAAAATAGTAACGAAAAAATCAAGAAAAAAATTACCGAATTCAGAATCGGGCAGTACCTTTATAATCCCAGATTTATTAATGAAACGGCTATTACAATAAATAATCGGCCGTTTGCAGGTTATCTTTTTGCAGAAACCGGACGCAGTTTTTTTTACCAAAGCGAATCGGTTTTAAAATCAGACTTTCAATTGGGATATGTGGGGCAAAATTCGTTTGGAGAAGAATTGCAGGAGGGATTTCATAAAATTATTGGTTATAAAAAGGTCTATGGCTGGGAAAATCAAATTCACAATGCTTTGGCTGTTCAGGGGCATGTTTTATATTCAAGGAAATTATTTCCGGAAAAGCAGCATGATTTTGCAGACCTTCATTTTCAGTCGGAAGCTAATTTAGGAACAATCTTTACAGGTATTTCAACAGGATTTTTAACCCGTATTGGTTTCAGGAAACTACTTCCTGTTTACGATTCTAATTTGCACAATGCGTCCGTAAGTTTTGAACCGCAATTTAATGTGAAGGAATTTTATTTGTACGGAATGTCAAGTATTAATTACCAGTTTTATGATGCTACGATAGAAGGCAGTTTGTTTAATGATACCAGTCCGGTAACTTTTGATTTGATTTCGTGGCGTTTTAATGCAGAATTGGGTTTGAAATACCGCTACAATAATTTTAATGTATCGTACTCTTTTGTTTACCGGGGAAAAGAATTGGAAAGCCCTGATATGACTGGATCTTTTTATGGATCGATACGAATGGGATTTTTGTTGAAATGATTTTTGCGGGTTAATTGAACAAGTCCCAACTATTAATATTTTGGTTCACTTTAAAATTGTATTTCAAAGTTTTGTATTTTTATAGAATTGCACCATCAAAAATATTTCTAACATAAACCAAAAAAAGTATGGGAAAATTTGTAATTACCAAGAGAAAGAACGGGGAATTTCAATTTAATTTAAAAGCCGGTAACGGTCAGATCATTTTAACCAGCGAAGGATATTCCAGTAAAGCATCATGTTTAAACGGAATAGAATCTGTAAAAACGAATTCAAAGGATGAGTCTAAGTTTGATAAAAAAGAATCTTCTGGCGGAAAGCCGTATTTTAATTTAAAAGCATCAAACGGTCAAATTATCGGTACTAGTGAAATGTATGAAAGTGTTTCAGCCAGAGATAATGGTATTGCCTCTGTTAAAACAAATGCTCCTGATGCTACAACAGATGATCAGGCGTAAATTTGATCTGTAAAAATATAATTGGAAAGCTCTCATTATTGGGAGCTTTTTTGTTGGGTCTCAGATATAAGTTTACAACTATGTAAGGAATGCGCCTGAAACAATGTTGTATTTGTTTTTAGAGCGACCTTAACCGCTACAGAGGATTTGACACTACAAAATGCGACAATATATTGTTCCCATTACTTTAGCTTCAAAAAAATAACAGCCACAAATTTTTACAAATTATGTCTTGAGTAATTTGTGGCTAATAAATAGTGTTACAACCTTGCTGGCCTTCAGTCCATAGGTTTTGTTATTAACTAGTCTTATAAAATAAAAACCTCTCACTTAGCCCAGATGGAAGCGGCATCTTTTTTTTTGCTTCTTTAGCAGGAAAAAGATACAGCGTACAGCGGGACAAGTGGCGATTTGAAAATGAAAATTGCTGTTTCTGATGATAACCAGATTATTAACATTTTAATAATGTTTCTAAAGTTTAAATTCTTAACTTTATTTAAAATTAAAGCTATGGAAATCAATTGGATAATAATAGGGATTGTGGCAGTTTTCGTGGTTGTTTTAATCGTATTTACGATTAGAAAAAATCAAAAGGAGAAAAAGAAGTTAACAGATTTATTAAATAATGATTTTAAGAAAGCTGAAGAAGATGAACCGGATTTTGATAATAACGCAAGTTAGTGATAAGCTACTTTTTTGCTTGTAAATAAAAAACCGTATTACAAATAAAGTAATACGGTTTTTTTGTGGAGAATACCGGATTCGAACCGGTCACCTCTTGCCTGCCAGGCAAGCGCTCTAGCCAAATGAGCTAATCCCCCAATTCGATAGCAAATTAAGTCAATTAATTTTCAAAAAGCAAATTTCAAATTGCTTAGACCGAAAAATAGTTGCCAAAATTGTAACTTTACGTTCAAATTTATTTTTATGAGTTCAAAAAGTAAGACCGGTTCGTTACAGACTACTGTCCATAATACTGTTGCCACACTGCGGTTTGGCCACCCTGCGAGCAATTCCTTTCCTCGTGAATTACTAAATCGCTTAACTGCCGAAATTAATTTTATGAGTACCAATGCAGATGTTTCGGTTATTGTTTTGCAAAGCGAAGGAGATAAGGTTTTTTGTTCTGGCGCATCGTTTGATGAACTTTTGGAGGTAGAAAATGAAGAACAGGGAACGGAATTTTTCTCGGGTTTTGCACATCTGATAAATGCCATGCGTAACTGCTCTAAGCTTATTATAGCTCGTGTACAGGGCAAAGCTGTTGGCGGTGGTGTCGGAATTATTGCAGCTTGCGATTATGTTTTGGCCACTCCCGAGAGCGCTGTTAAACTCTCGGAACTCGCCATTGGCATTGGTCCGTTTGTAATTGAGCCCGCCGTTTCGCGAAAAATTGGAAAAACGGCCATGACCGAAATGACACTGGCAGCCCATGAATGGAAATCAGCCGACTGGGCTTTACAAAACAAACTTTTTTCGGTTATTCACACTGCAAATGAACTCGACGATGCCGTTGTAGCTTTTGCCGAAAAACTTAGTTCATACAATCCGGAAGCATTGTCCGAAATGAAAAAAATCATTTGGGAGGGAACAGAACTTTGGGAGTCCTTATTAATCGAACGTGCTGCCATTACAGGAAAATTAGTATTGTCTGATTTTACCAAAAGTGCTTTACTGGAATTTAAGAAATAGTTTTTTCAGAAGCTGGTTCCTGCTGTACGCTGTATCTTTTCCTCGCTAAAGAAGCGAGAAAAAGGATGCCGCTTCCATCAGGGCTAGAACCATAAATCAAGACCTTTTTGTAATAAAAGACTATTTCTCGCTTCTATTTCCTAAATTTGCAAAAAAATAATCGATGAGTAATATCAGAATTACAAAACAATTTAGTTTCGAAACCGGTCACGCTTTGTATGGTTACGACGGAAAATGCAAAAACGTTCACGGACACAGTTACAAGTTATCGGTAACCGTTATTGGATCGCCAATTACGGATCGGTCAAATGTAAAATTCGGAATGGTAATCGATTTTTCGGATCTGAAGAAAATTGTAAAAGAAGAGATCGTCGACCAATTTGATCATGCAACAGTTTTTAATCAGACTACGCCTCATATTGAATTGGCAAATGAATTAAAAAACCGCGGACACCATGTTATTTTAGTCGATTATCAGCCAACGAGTGAAAATATGGTGGTTGATTTCGCAGACAGAATTGTAGCAAGATTACCTTCAGGAATTAAATTGTTCTCCCTAAAACTTCAGGAAACCGAATCGTCCTTTGCCGAGTGGTTTGCGAGTGACAATTAATTAAGTTAGTCAAAAGTTGCCAGGCAAAAGTCAAAAACCAGCCAGGTAAACAGCTTAAATTTGAAATCTAATATTCTAAGTAGTCCAAAAATCTAATAATCTAAATGAAAAAAGTATATTTTGCTTCTGATCAGCATTTTGGAGCTCCAACTTCGGAATTGAGTTTGCCTCGTGAAAAGAAATTCGTGTCCTGGCTTGATGAGGTAAAACAAGATGCGGAAGCTATTTTTTTATTGGGCGATTTATTTGATTTTTGGTTTGAATATAAAACGGTTGTACCTAAAGGTTTTGTGCGTGTTTTAGGTAAGCTGGCAGAAATTCGTGACAGTGGAATTCCAATTTACTTCTTTGTGGGCAACCATGATTTATGGATGCATGATTATTTTGAAACGGAATTGAATATTCCGGTTTATCATGATAACAAAGAATTTACTTTTAACGGAAAAACGTTCCTAATTGGTCACGGCGATGGAAAAGGCCCCGGCGACAAAGGTTATAAGCGTATGAAAAAGGTGTTTACAAATCCGTTTTCAAAATGGCTTTTCCGTTGGCTGCACCCTGATATTGGTGTAAGTCTGGCTCAATATTTATCCGTTAAAAATAAATTGATCTCAGGCGATGATGATGTAAAATTTTTAGGGGAGGAAAACGAATGGCTGGTTTTGTATGCCAAACGAAAACTCGAAACCCAACATTACAACTACTTTATTTTTGGTCACCGTCATTTACCAATGATTATTCAGGTTGGGGAAAATTCCAAATATGTTAATCTGGGAGACTGGATCGGATATTTTACCTACGGTGTTTTTGATGGCGAAACTTTTGAACTTCAAAAATTCGAAAACTAATTCTTACCTGCTCCGTAGACATATTCATCTAAGTCCAATCGAAATAAAGTTCCTTCCACCAAATCCTTTATTGATTTTATTTCTTTCATTGAAACCGCTAAATCTACCTGATGGCAAGGTGTTTTGAGTAAAAATTTATGGCAGGTATTTTTTAACTGACAGGATTCACAACAAGTGTTTTCTATCATGCTGTCTTCTATCAATTGATAAAAATGACTTAATTCGGATAAAGTTAAATATAGCCCTGTTTCTTTAAATATGAGCTGTATTTTGTCGAGTACGGTTTGGTTTTCCTTTTTCCAGTAAAAGGCCATTCCAAAATTATTATGGTATATCTGTTCAATTTCTCTCATTCTAAAATCCTTTATTTGAACAAATATAAATATTATTTATATTAATTCTAAATAAAAAAATCATAAAATTATATTTTTTTAAATTATATATAAACGTCAGTACATTTAAATAGAACTGAACTTAATTTTTTTTATGTCATCCGTATGCTTGATATGATTTCACTTATACCACGTCTTAATTTGAGTTAAGAATTGTTCTTGCTGATCTACGAATAGGTAATGCGAGCAATTTTCAAGTAAGGCAAAATGATCTACGCCGGCAACATTTTTAATTGAGGTAATTTGTGCATCAGAAAAGATACTATCTTCTTTTCCGTATATAGCATAAACAGGAATGCCGTTTGCTTTTATCTTATTTAAGAGAGGTCTGCTGTCGATGTTGTTTTGTTTTTCATTTTGATAGAAAAGTAAAGGGGCATTTTTATTTCTTGTATTGGTTTTATAAAAATGACTTGCTTCATAATCCCGGTATAACTTTTTTGAATTTTCGGTTGGATTTGGCATTTTAAAATAACCATTTTCACCTGCTATATCAAAACATGCTTTTCGGTATTTGGCACTATTTTTATTTAGTTTTTCAATAATATTTATTTTGGCTAACGAAGTAGAATCATTTTTATCTGCGGATATTTTTTTAACGGAGTTTAAAATATGATCGTAAGTTTCCTGTTGCGAAAATAAAGCACCGGCCAAAATAAGATTACTTACATTTTGAGGGTATCTTTCTGTATAAAGGGTTGCCACCAATCCACCAAAACTATGACCAATAAATGCCGCTTTCTTTAAATTGTATTTCTTTAAAATCGTATTTAAATCCTGAAAAGCTTCTTCGTAAGTGAATTTTGCTTCAGGATCAGCAGATCTTCCTTCACCTCTTCGATCATAAACAATAACGTAAAAACCTTTATCAGCCAGTTTTTGTGCAGTGGTACTCTCAAATAAAGTTGAATTTCCGCCCGGACCACCATGAATAAAAATTAGAGGCTTTTCTTTTTTGTTTCCGTACGTTTTGAAATAGAGATTCTGGCCATTGGCAAAAAGTGAAATTATAAAAAATAAAACAACAGAAAATGCTTTCATTACTCCATATTTTGGTGGTCTTCCATGTCTTTTCGAAGATCCAGATTTCTAAATGTTGGAGATTTTATTCCGAAGCCTAAAACGGTTAAAAGCGTCATACTTCCTCCAAAAACCACAGAAGTTACAGTTCCCATCAATTTAGCGGTTAACCCGCTTTCAAAAGCACCTAGTTCATTTGAAGATCCAACAAACATCGAATTTACTGCTGCAACACGACCACGCATGTGATCGGGAGTTTTAAGCTGTAAAATAGTTTGACGAATTACTACTGAAATTCCGTCAGCGAGTCCGCTTAAAAACAAAGCCATAACAGAAACCCAGAAAATGGTAGATACTCCAAATAAAATAATACTTAATCCAAAAACAAAAATGGCACCTAATAGTTTCATCCCTGCCTTTTTGTATAAAGGGACATAAGCGGAAATCATCATCGTAATAAAAGCACCAACTGCAGGCGCTGCTCTCAAAATTCCAAAACCTTCGGGTCCAACTTTTAAAATATCCTGCGCGAAAATGGGAAGTAAGGCTACTGCCCCTCCAAATAATACGGCAACCATATCAAGTGAAAGAACACCTAAGATAGTTTTATTATTGAAAACGAATTTTAAGCCTTCTTTTAGGCTTTCCATTACCGGTTCCCCTATTTTAGGATTCAAAATAGGTTTTTTGCTGATTTGTGATAGCGCTAACAAGGCAAAAACTGAGCAGGCAAAAACGGAACACATTGACCAGTGAACGCCAATGAAAGTAATTGAAAACCCGGCAGCAGCTGGTCCTAGAACCGAACCAATCTGCCAAACCGAACTACTCCAGGTCGCTGCATTTGGATAGGCTTTTTTAGGAACAATTAACGATAGAAGTGAGAAAATAGTGGGTCCCAGAAAAGCACGTACTAACCCTCCCAGAAATACCAGAAAATAAATAGAATATAAAATAGCGTTAGTAGACCATTCGTTTATAACTATTGGCCATGTTAGTAAAAACAGTCCAAAACTAATTACAGAAAATCCCAGAATACATTTTACCAATAATCCTTTCTTTTCTCGTTGATCTACCATGTGTCCGGCAAATAATGCCATCGAAACAGCCGGAATTACTTCCATTAGTCCAATCAACCCTAATGAAAGCGGATTTTTGGTCAGGCTATATACTTCCCATTCGATTACGATAAACTGCATCGACCAGGCAAAAACCATGGCAAAACGTAATAATAAAAAAATATTAAATTCTCTAAAGCGTAAAGCCTGATAAGGATCGCGTTTGTCTGTATTATTCTTCATTTGTCCTGATATCTTTTAACATAAGCTGCGTAGAAATTTTATCATTCCATTCGTTTTCGCAAAGGGAATATGCCAACTGAAAAGATTTTTGATTTTCTGTAAGCGCTATTTTTTTTCCGAGCCCAAAACCTATTGCAGCTAGCCCTTCAGAATTATTTTGCTTGACAAAAAGCCTCAAATGCTCATCATCCGCACCTAAAGTTTTGGCGTAACCGGTGTCTTTTACATTCGAAGACATAAAAACCGGTGTCATATTCTGTGGACCGTAAGGTTCGAATTGTTTCAGAATGCGAATCAGTTTTGGTGTAATATCTGAGAAATTAATTTCAGCGTCAATTTCAATTTCAGGTGTACGCATTTCCGGGAGAATGGTTTCCTGGACCTGTTTTTCAAAGGCATCTTTAAAATTTACATAATTTTCTGCTTTCAAAGTCATTCCGGCTGCATACATGTGACCTCCAAATTGTTCCAGATGTTCTGCACAGGCATCCAGGGCATTGTATACATCAAAACCTTTTACAGATCTTGCAGATGCTGCATATTTTTCTCCACTTTTGGTAAATACCAAAGTTGGTCGATAATAGGTTTCGATTAAACGGGAAGCCACAATTCCAATTACGCCTTTGTGCCAGTCTTCCTGAAAAACAACGGTCGAAAATCGCTCTTCTTCCTGATTTTCTATAATTTGCTGAAAAGCTTCTTTGGTAATTCTTTTGTCTAAATCTTTTCGGTCTGAATTGTATTGTTCGATTTCTGAAGCAAATTGTTGTGCCTGTTCAAAATTGAATTCAGTTAACAATTCAACAGCATGGTTGCCGTGTTTAATTCTTCCTGCGGCATTTATTCTTGGTGAAATGATAAAAACGACATCCGTAATATCTAAAACTTTCTTTTTGATTTGATGTACCAAAGCTTTAATTCCCGGTCTTGGTTCGCTATTGATAACCTGTAATCCAAAATAAGCCAAAACTCTGTTTTCGCCTGTTATCGGAACAATATCGGCAGCTATTGCGGTAGCTACCAAATCGAGATAAGGAACCAAATCTTCAATGGTTTCATTTCGATTCTGACCTAAAGCCTGAATCAATTTAAAGCCTACGCCACAACCGCATAACTCATCATAAGGATAGGAGCAATCTTCTCTTTTTGGATCTAAAATCGCCACTGCATCTGGTAAAAATTCTCCGGGTCTGTGGTGATCACAAATGATAAAATCGATGTTTTTTTCTTTCGCATAAGCGATATGGTCAATGGATTTGATACCACAGTCGAGTGCTATAATTAACGAAAATCCGTTATCGTAGGCAAAATCAATTCCTTTAAACGAAATTCCGTATCCTTCGTCATAACGATCCGGAATATAAGTCGCAATATTGGGATAATGTGATTTTAAATAGGAGGAAACCAAAGAAACAGCTGTTGTCCCATCAACATCATAATCGCCAAACACCAGAATATTTTCCTGATTTTCAATAGCTGATTCGATTCGCGCAACCGCTTTGTCCATATCTTTCATCAAATACGGATCATGAAGATGTTCTAATGAAGGACGAAAAAAGTTTTTGGCATCTTCAAAAGTTTCAATACCACGCTGAATCAAAAGTGTTGCTACAAAATCTTCTACATTTAAAGCGGCTGCAAGATGTTTTACCTTTCCTTCTGAAGGTTTTGATTTGATGGTCCAGCGCATAAATAATTATGAATTGAAAATTAAGAATTAGGATTTTATGTGAGAGAACAAATTTAGTTTAAAATAGCTAATCATTTTAATCTTCTTCAATGCAAATTTTAATCAAATACAAACCTTAAGTTGATCTTATATGGTTATTGGTCTTAATAAGCTATATTAAGGTCATTTGAGAAAACAAAAAATGAAAATTTGTTGTTACTTTTGATTATATCATTTTTAAAACAAACAAAATGCAAATTCAGGGGCAAATTATTGACATCCAAAACCGACGTATTTATGCTGGGGAAATCACTGTCGAAAACAAAAAAATCATTTCGATAATGGAGAAAAACCACAATGTAAAAAATTACATTATGCCGGGATTTATTGACGCCCATATTCATATCGAAAGTTCGATGCTCGTTCCTTCTGAGTTTGCAAAAATTGCCGTACTTCACGGAACAGTCGGTACCATTTCTGACCCACACGAAATCGCAAATGTTTTAGGAACGACAGGCGTTTATTATATGATTGAAAACAGCAAAAAAGTACCGTTGAAATTTCATTTTGGCGCACCGTCTTGTGTTCCTGCTACTTCTTTCGAAAGTGCTGGTGCTATCATAGATTCAGACGGAATTAAGGAATTATTGGCTTCTCCCGACATTTATTATTTGGCAGAAATGATGAATTATCCCGGTGTTTTATTAAATGACGAAGAAGTTTTAAAGAAAATTCAATGGGCGAAACATTTCAACAAACCCGTTGATGGTCATGCACCGGGATTAAGAGGTGAGGCGGTTAAAAAATACATTTCAGCCGGGATTTCTACCGACCACGAATGCTTTACTTTTGAAGAAGCTGAAGAAAAATTATCTCTGGGAATGAAGGTAATTATTCGCGAAGGAAGTGCTGCCAAAAATTTCGAAGCACTCATCGATTTACTTCCGGAAAATTTCGAAAACATGATGTTTTGTTCAGACGATAAACATCCTGATGATTTAATCATAAGTCATATTAATTCGCTTTGCGCTCGCGCAGTTGCGAAAGGAATTGACGTTTTTAAAGTCTTACAAGCAGCTTGTGTGAATCCTGTGAATCATTATAAAATGGATGTAGGTTTATTGAAAGTAAACGATGCTGCCGATTTTATTGTAGTCGAAGATTTAGTTGATTTCAAAGTGAAACAAACTTACATCAACGGCGAATTAGTTGCCGAACATGGTGAGTCTTTTATAAAACATATTCCATTTGAAACGCCTAATAATTTCAATATCACTTCCAAAGAAACAAGCGATTTTAAAGTTTCGGGTTCGGGTTCAAAAATCAGAGTAATTGAAGCTTTAGAAGGACAATTAATTACTAATGAAATTCACCATCAATCATTACTTGTTGATGGAAAAATCGTTTCAGATACCGAAAATGATATTCTGAAAATGGCTGTTGTGAATCGTTATCAGGATACCAAACCTGCTATTGCCTTCATTAAGAATTTTGGTCTGAAAAAAGGTGCTATCGCCAGTTCTGTAGCACACGATTGTCATAATATTGTTGTTGTGGGAACTTCTGACGAAGAAATTTGCAATGCTGTCAATCTGATTATTAAAAATACCGGTGGAGTTTGTGCCGTAAATGGTTCTGAAAGCAAAATGCTGCCGTTGCCTGTTGCCGGAATTATGAGCGATAAAAACGGTTGGGAAACCGGAAAATTATATCAGGAAATTGATGTAATGGCAAAAGAATTGGGAAGCAATCTGAAAGCGCCTTTTATGACGCTTTCGTTCATGGCTCTACTGGTTATTCCCGATTTAAAGTTATCCGATAAAGGATTATTTAGCGGAAATAGTTTTTCATTTGTTGATTTGGAAATTATTTAACCATATAAAGGTCAATCAAGAAGTAACTTGTTTTTCTCAATATAAGTAAAATCCGTTTTATCCGTTTTTATCTGTGGCCAAAATATTTAAGATTTCAAAGTCAAAGCTTCTCCTTGAAATTGAACGCCATCCCATCCTAATTTTATAAAATTACGAATGTTTTGGTGGTTTGCACCTTCTGGATCTCCCAATACTTCTTCAAAATAGAAAGCGCCAAAACAGGACAAAGTTTCTTCTTTGCTTAAGTTTTGCAACTTTGCGAAAGAAAATAGTTTACAGGAACCGGAATTTTCTCCGACAGCATTATGCTGTGTTCCGTTTTGAAAAGCAGTTGGAGTAAAGTTGTAGTTTTCCTCAATTACTGCAATAGTTTCAGGAAATGTTATTTGGGTTGGAGTTTGTTTTAGTTTTTCTAAAAAGGCTTGAATTGTCATAGTATTGGGCTTTAGTTTTTTGCCACAGATTTAGAGGATTGAAGTCATTTTTCGCTTTTGTTTTTTTACCATAAATTCCGCAAATTCCCGCAAATTCCCGCAAATTAATTTCATATACCGATTTGTGAAAATTTGTGCAATTTGTGGCTAAAAAATTTAATCCATATTAATTTGTAGCCTACATATTTTATTCTTCATCATCCTTAGAAAACTTGCTTTTCTTAGGTTCTTTGATTATTGTTTTTCCGGCAACGACAACGACAATTTCGCCACGTGGTGCTGTTTTTTCAAAATGGGTTAATACTTCTCTGGCGGTTCCGCGGACATTTTCTTCGTGTAATTTTGATAATTCCCTTGAAACACAAACTTGTCTGTCTTCGCCAAAATAAGTAATGAATTCAGCTAAAGTTTTGACTAATTTATGTGGCGAAACGTATAAAATCATTGTTCTGGTTTCTTCGGCTAAAGCCAAAAACCGGGTTTGACGGCCTTTTTTATCAGGCAGAAAACCTTCGAAAATAAATTTGTCGTTCGGTAATCCGCTGTTTACCAAAGCAGGGACAAACGCAGTTGCGCCGGGTAAACATTCTACTTCAATTTTATTTTCGACACAGGCACGCGTCAATAAAAAACCGGGATCTGAAATCGCCGGAGTTCCTGCATCAGAAATTAATGCGATGGTTTCGCCAGCCTTTAAACGCGAAATTAAATTCTCGGTTGTTTTGTGCTCGTTGTGCATGTGATGGCTGTGCATGTGCGTGCCAATTTCAAAATGCTTCAACAATTTACCACTCGTTCTGGTGTCTTCCGCCAAGATCAAATCGACTTCTTTCAGGATCCGGATAGCACGAAAAGTCATGTCTTCAAGATTGCCAATTGGCGTGGGAACGATATATAATTTTGACATAATTAATTAATATTTAAACACAGATTTCACGAATTAACACGAATGATTGAGTGCTAAAATTTCACAAATATAAATTAGTATAAATCTGTGAACTTCGTGTTATGAGAATTTTTTCTCTACAATTCCAATAAAACGTTCTGCATAATCGTCTTTTCCTTCCCAGTTATTATAATCCGGTTTTACCATGGTTTCTATGAATTCCTGAGCTTCGGTATAATTGTCAAAAGTCAGTAATTGATTTAAAACACGGCTGTAGTCTTCGGTATTGTTGCCAAAAAGATTTTTGGTAAAGGCAATTCGGTCATTCAAATCAATGTGAAAGCCTTTGGTCAGTTTTTCATTTAAGGGAACAGTCTTAGGTTTTGTCGATTCTAAAATTGCAGTTTCAACCGACTCTTTTTTCTCTTTAAATTCATTTATTGATGGAGTTGGAGTAGGAGAAACAGCTTCAAAACTATCTACTTTTACAAATTGGGCATCGGCATAATTAATTCCTAAATCTTCAAATGAAATCTGAACAGGGTTTGATTTAGAAGCTGTCTCAATTTTTGGTTCTTCTATTTTTTCCTCATCTCTTTCTAATTCAAAAGCAGGTTTGAAATCAGGAATTGGTTTCAAATCGCTGATTGTTCTAAAAGAAAGTTCTTCGGCAGTTTCTGTTTCTTCTTTGGTTTCCAAAACAGGTTCTTCTACTATTTCATCAATAATAGGTTCTTCGGTTTCAACTACAGGCTCTGGAATAACTTCGGCAACAGATTCAGGAAGTATTTCTTCAGGAGTTTCAGCCACAATTTCTGGTATTGCTTCTTCCGTAATTTCAGGTTTATAAGATTCTTCAAGAGAAATTACTTCTTCAGCAACTGGGGCTTCGGTTTGAATTTCTGCCGGAAGTACTTCTTCTTTGTCAAAAATAGTTTCCAGTTCAGAATTAATTTCACTTTGACCAATTGTTGGTTTTAAAGTACCGAAATTCTCCTCTACAAATTTCAAAACGGCTAATTTCTCGTATAATTTCTGTGTTTCCAGATACAATAGATTGATATCGGATTTGTTTTTAATTTTTAAAATTCGATGTGCAATGCTGATTAAATCGGCTTCCAATTTTTTTTTCATAACTGTTGAAATTATAGTGAATAGGGTATTTTAGTATATTTAGTATTTGAATGTCTTTATTCCTGAAGTAAAATACGCAGAACATTTTTTTATTTCTGTTAATAAGCGTTTGCGAATCTTCGATTTGATAAAAATTTTCTACTTTTGAAAAAGTGTAAAAACAGCAATTTTTCACGTTGATTTATTACCAGTACAAAGTAATAAAAACTATTCATTTTTAAAGGTAGAAAAATACAAAATGTTTCTCGAAAATACAGTTAATCACAAAGAACAATTTGGTTGGATTGAAGTTATTTGTGGATCAATGTTTTCGGGTAAAACCGAGGAGTTAATCCGCAGATTAAAACGCGCCCAATTTGCCAAACAAAAAGTCGAAATTTTTAAACCTGCTATTGATACCCGCTATCATGACGAAATGGTGGTGTCGCACGATGCCAACGAAATTCGTTCAACTCCTGTTCCTGCCGCCGCCAATATTGCGATTTTAGCACAAGGTTGTGATGTTGTTGGTATTGATGAAGCACAGTTTTTTGATGACGAAATTATTACTGTTTGTAATGATTTGGCCAATCAGGGTATTCGTGTGATAGTAGCAGGACTTGATATGGATTTTAAAGGAAACCCGTTTGGACCCATGCCAGGACTTATGGCAACAGCCGAATATGTTACCAAAGTGCATGCTGTATGTACCAGAACGGGAAATCTTGCCAATTATAGTTTCCGTAAAACAGATAATGATAAATTAGTCATGTTAGGGGAAACCGAGGAATACGAGCCATTAAGCCGTGCAGCCTATTATAACGCAATGAAAAAGAATCAGGAGAAGTAAAATTCTTTTCTCAAAACAAATATAAAATGCAGGAACAAGGAAAGAATAATAAAATAACAGTTGTAATAGGAATCGTGATTGTATTTGTGGTGTTGTTTTGGACTTTAACTCAATATGATTTTTTTTCTGAAAAGCCTGTTACAGATACTCAAATGACTGAGTTGGTTGCCAAGTATAATAAAAATTGCCCTTTAACGATTCAGGAAGGAATACGTCTGGATAGTGTTACTTTGCCTAAAGATAATACCGTTCAATATAATTTAACTTTAGTAAATGTTGAAAAAGCCACTGCGGATATTGCAACAATAAAAGAAAATATAGAAGCAAGTTTAATCAGTACCGCCAAAGAAAATCCGGGGCTTAAAGTATTTCGGGATCATAATTATACTTTGGGTTATAAGTATACTGATAAAAGAAAGATTTATTTATTTGACATTACAATAATACCGAATCAATATAAGTAGTTGTAAATTTTATATGATAAACCTGATAAGTATCTGCCTTATCGGGTTTGTTTAATGATTTTGATGATGCTGTTCAATATTTTGGTGCTGTCCATCATCAATCTGAAGTGATTTTAACCCGCAATAAAAAAGATTTCAAAAATTCTGAAAATCCAGTGATGACCCCGACAGAATTTCTAATTTCCATAAAAAAATAAACCCCGACAGATTTTTGAAATCTGTCGGGATTACTATTTAAATGAATTTATATTTCTTATATGGTTTAAAAAAAACTATATTTTCTTCCTCATTCTCGCAACCGGAATATCAAGCTGTTCACGGTATTTAGCAATAGTTCTTCTGGCAATTGGATACCCTTTTTCTTTTAGGATTTCTGCCAGCTGATCGTCTGGTAAAGGTTTCTTTTTGTCTTCGTCTTCAATCGTATTTTTCAGGATCTTTTTGATTTCCAAAGTCGAAACATCTTCTCCCTGATCGTTTTTCATCGCTTCAGAGAAAAACTCCTTGATTAGTTTTGTTCCGTATGGAGTTTCCACATATTTGCTGTTGGCAACACGCGAAATAGTCGAAATATCCAAACCAACCATATCAGCAATGTCTTTTAAAATCATTGGTTTTAGCTTGGTTTCATCACCATCTAAAAAGAATTCTTCCTGATAATGCATAATTGCATTCATCGTTACAAAAAGTGTTTCCTGACGTTGGCGAATCGCATCAATAAACCATTTAGCCGAATCCAGTTTTTGTTTGATAAACTGAACCGCGTCTTTCTGGGCAGTCGATTTATCACGGGAATCTTTATAGGTTTGCATCATTTCCTGATAATCTTTAGAAACGTGCAGGGAAGGGGCATTTCTTCCGTTTAAGGTTAGTTCTAATTCGCCTTCTATAATTCTGATAGCAAAATCAGGAACTACATTTTCAGTTACTTTATTGTTTCCGGTATAAGATCCGCCTGGTTTTGGGTTCAGCCTTTCGATTTCGTGAATCGCTTTTTTTAGCTGTTCGTTTGAAACACTGTATTTTTGAAGTAATTTATCGTAATGTTTTTTGGTAAAAGCATCAAACTGATTTTCGATAATATCGATTGCCAGATCAACATATTCTGTTGGCGTTTTGTGCTTTAATTGTAGTAACAAACATTCCTGCAAATCACGTGCACCCACTCCCGAAGGTTCTAGTTCGTGAATAACATGCAGCATTTTTTCAACCATTTTCTCATCGGTGTAAATACCCTGAGTAAAGGCCATGTCATCCACCATATCGGCAACGCTTCTGCGGATGTACCCCATATCATCAATACTTCCTACCAGGAATTCGGCAATTTCACGCTCTTCGTCATTCAGGATAAAAGTATTCAGCTGATTGATTAAATCCTGATGAAAACTAATGGGTGAAGCAAAAGGTGTTTCACGCTCTTCGTCTTCACTGTAATTATTGGCTTGTGTTTTGTAATCAGGAGTATCATCGTCGCTTAAGTACTCGTCAATATTAATGTCGTCCGCTTCGATTCTGTCAGATTCTGCATCATCATAATCGTCGAAGTCTTCATTAGCGAATTCATCCGCTTCGTATTCTTCTTCCTGTCCCGCCTCCAAAGCCGGATTTTCGTTCATTTCTTCTAATAAACGTTGCTCAAAAGCTTGCGTAGGCAATTGAATTAACTTCATCAGCTGAATTTGCTGTGGAGATAATTTTTGGGATAATTTTAAATTTAAAAATTGCTTTAGCATAATAAGGCACTACTTTTTTTAGCCACTAAGACGCGAAGGCGCAAAGTTTTTATTTTTAATTTGCCTTTGAAAGGCTTTTATATGAAAGTTTTAAAATACTCTTTTTGTGTGTATAAATCTTTTGATCCCACTTTTGATTAACGGAACATTAAAATTAATTAAAAAGCCTAAATCTTTATTCAGTAATTTTAAATGACTTATAATTTGAGCTTCCCAAACAGGATTAACTTGTTCAACTGCTTTTATTTCTATGATTATAGAATCTTCAACTAATAAATCTAATCGTAATCCTTCGCTAAATTCAATTCCGTCATAAACAATTGGAATATCAATTTGGCGTTTTACATCAAGGCCAGCTTTACTAATTTCATGAGCTAAACAAACTTCATAAACTCTTTCTAATAATCCTGGTCCAAGTTGCTTATGAACCTTAAATGCAGAGTTTACAATAATTCTTCCTATTTCTTCAATTCTTTCAGAGAGCATATTTTTTGAGTTTAGCTACGAAGGCGCTAATGCACTAAGTTGTTGTTACTAGTTTTGCTTTGTGGCATTTTTGTCATTATGACGTAAAACATAAGTCAATTTGTTTGCATAGCAATTTACAATTTATAAAAAAACTTTGTGACTTAGTGTCTTCGTGGCATTCTCTTTAATTAAAATTCTGCACTTCCAGGAGTTCTAGGAAAAGGAATTACGTCTCTAATGTTTGTCATTCCTGTTACAAACAATACCAAACGCTCAAATCCTAGTCCAAAACCGGAGTGTGTCGCTGTACCAAATCTTCTGGTATCTAAGTACCAGTATAACTCTTCTTCATCGATTCCAAGAGCTTTCATTTTCTCCACCAAAACGTCATAACGCTCCTCTCTTTGCGAACCACCAACGATTTCTCCAATTCCAGGGAAAAGAATATCCATCGCACGAACCGTTTTTCCATCTTCATTCAAACGCATATAAAATGCTTTGATGTTGGCCGGGTAATCAAACAAAATTACCGGACATTTAAAGTGTTTCTCCACTAGATAACGCTCATGTTCTGATTGTAAATCAGCGCCCCATTCGTTAATGATATAATTGAATTTTTTCTTTTTGTTTGGAGTTGAATCTCTCAAAATGTCAATTGCTTCGGTATAAGAAACACGTTTGAAGTTGTTCTCTAAAACAAAATTCAGTTTCTCCAACAACGCCATTTCGCTTCTTTCTGCCTGAGGTTTTGATTTTTCTTCTTCTAAAAGTCTTCCTTCCAGAAACTTTAAATCATCACCACAATTATCCAAAGCATATTTAATTACGTACTGAATAAAATCTTCAGCCAAATTCATGTTGTCATCAAGGTCGTTGAAAGCAACTTCCGGTTCAATCATCCAGAATTCTGCAAGATGACGGGAAGTGTTTGAATTCTCCGCTCTAAAAGTAGGTCCAAAAGTATAGATCTGACCCAAAGCCATCGCAAAAGTTTCACCTTCTAATTGTCCGGAAACCGTTAAGTTAGTATGTTTTCCGAAGAAATCTTTTTTGAAATCAATGTTTCCTTCTTCCGTTTTTGGCAAATTGTCAAGGGGCAATGAAGTTACCTGAAACATTTCTCCGGCGCCTTCTGCATCAGCTCCAGTAATAATTGGCGTGTTTACATACACAAAACCTTTTTGCTGAAAATAGTTGTGAACCGCAAACGACAATACCGAACGTACTCTCATAATCGCTCCAAAAGCATTCGTACGTACACGTAAGTGCGCATTCTCACGCAAGAATTCCAAAGAGTGTTTTTTAGGCTGCATTGGGAATTTCTCTGCATCAGAATCTCCTAAGATTTCAAGTTTTTTAACCTGAATTTCATATTTCTGACCCGCACCTTTACTTTCCACCAAAGTTCCAATTACTGAAACAGCTGCTCCGGTTGTGATTCTTTTTAAAGTTTCTTCCGGGGTATTTTCAAAATCAACAACACATTGTATATTATTAATGGTAGAACCGTCGTTAAGAGCGATGAACTGATTATTTCTAAAAGTTCTCACCCATCCTTTTGCATTAACCTCCTGAAGCGTCGTCGTACTGTTTAATAAGTCTTTAACTTTTGTGTGTCTCATTTTTATATATAATGTTGAAATTAAATTATTCGTTGTGTAATAATTGCAAATATAAACGATAATTATTAAAATTAGAAGCTATTTCCCGCTATCCGCTGTATCTTTTGTTGCCTTAAAGAAAGCAACAAAAGGATGTCGCTTCTATCTGGGCCAGGGCAATCGCTTTTAAGAGAACCGATTATTCTCATTTTTGTCAATTTCGACGAAAGAGAAATCATACTAGAAACTCCGCAATCAAAATCGCCAATCTTTGTAGAGTTACGGATGTGATTTCTCTTTCGTCGAAATGACAAGTTTGTGGTCAGACTTTGTCAAAGTTCAAACTTTGGGAAAGATTACGTTAATAAATGCGTGGCGAAATTTTACCTCTTCAACCCCTCCAAAATCCTATTTCTTAGCTTTCTTCTGTATTAAAAGCCAAAACCAAGGCCGGTAAAATCAATGTGCATGAAATCAATCCACCAAATGCAATCTTTTTGCTAAAGTCTTTTTAATCTTTGTTATTCTCAGCATCCTGATTTTCTTCATCATCATTCTCTGACATATCAGCTAAAACATCAAATTTAGGTTTTATAAATTCCTGTTCGTTAGCCAGTGATTTATTCAAAGTAAGAACCAAACATGGCAATAACATTAAATTTGATAACATACCAAAAGCAAGTGTTATTGCAATTAATCCGCCCAAAGCAACTGTTCCTCCAAAATCTGAAAGCATAAACACTGAAAAACCAGCAAATAAAACTACCGAAGTATAAAACATGCTTACTCCGGCTTCTTTTAAAGTGGCATAAACAGAGCGTTTTATTTTCCAGTTGTTTTTAGTTAATTCCTGACGGTACTGCGCCAAAAAGTGAATCGTATCATCTACCGAAAGGCCAAAAGCAATACTAAAAACTAATATCGTTGATGGTTTTAGCGGTATGCCAAAGTACCCCATTAATCCTGCTGTAATCATCAACGGAAGTAAATTCGGAATCAAAGAAACTATGACCATTTTAAACGACCTGAACATAAAAACCATCAGTAGCGAAATCAATAATATTGCAAAAAGTATAGAACTCACTAAGTTGTTGAGTAAATATTTTGTTCCTTTTTCAAAAACCAAAGCCTTTCCGGTCATTACTACTTTATAACGGTCTGCAGGAAAAATGGTGTCAATTTTTTTCTGAAGCTGGTCTTCAATATTGGCCATATTTCCGGTGCCAATATCTTTCATAAAAGTTGTGATTCTCGCTACTTGCCCCGTACTGTCAACATAGCTTTTCATTATGTTTTTGTCGGTGTTTTTTGTTGCGTTTTTGGCATAACTCAAAATAAAAGATTGTTCCTGAGAAGTAGGCAACTCATAAAAATCGGGATTTCCGTTATAATAAGCCTGTTTAGAATATTTTACCAAATTTAGTATTGAAACGGGTTTCGAAAGTTCCGGAATTTCTTCTATTTTTTGCTGTAATTCATCTATTTTTTGAAGAGTAGAAAGCTTCATAACGCCTTTTTTTCTTTCAGTGTCAATTGTAATTTCTAAAGGCATTACGCCATTAAATTCTTTTTCAAAAAATTTGATGTCTCTAAAAAAATCTGTTTTTTGAGGCATATCTTCAATTAAACTTCCCGAAGTTTTTATCTGAAACGCACCAAAAGTACTTATCAGAAAAATAATCAGGGAAACGGCATAAACATAACGACGATTATAACGAACAGTTTCTTCGATCCAATTCATGAAAGAACGCGTATAATTCCGGCTTAAATGTTCCAGGTGTTTTGCTTTCGGAACTGGTTGATAACTGTAGTAAACAGGCACAACAATTAAACATAAGAAAAACAATGAGATAATGCTAAGGGAAGCCACGATACCAAACTCTTTCAATAAAAGACTATTGGTAATAATAAAAGTGGCAAACCCAGCTGCTGTTGTAAGGTTGGTCATCAAAGTGGCTGTTCCAACTTTGGTGATTACGCGTTGTAAAGCTCTGGCTTTATTGCCGTGAGCAAGATATTCCTGCTGATATTTGTTGGTGAGAAAAATACAATTGGGAACGCCAATTACAATGACCAAAGAAGGAACTAAGGCAGTAAGCACCGTAATTTCATAATTAAACAACCCAAGCAAACCAAATGTCCACATTACGCCAATAATAACAATGACCATTGAAATCAAAGTAGCCCTGAAAGAACGAAAAAAGAAAAAGAAAATCAATGATGTAATCAATAATGAGGCGCCAACAAACAAACTGATTTCATCTGTAATGCTCTTTGCATTTAATGTTCTGATGTATGGCATGCCGGAAACACGCAAATCAATCCCTGTTTCTTTTTCAAAAGCTTCTATTTTCGGAATGAAGTCTTTTAAAATATAATCTTTTCGATGCGCTGTGTTTACAATTTTTTTATCCAAGTAAATTGCCGAACGGATAGAACCGCTTTTTTTATTAAAAAGCAGGCTCTCATAAAAAGGCATTCTGTCAAATAATTCAGTTCTTAAACTTTTTAAGTAAGCTTTGTCATTGGTCTTACTTTCGTTAACAAAAGGAACTAATTCAAAACTTTTTATCGAATCATTTTTTTGTAATTTCTGTAAATCAGTTATTGAAACAACCAGATCAACTTCTTTTTGATTTTTCAGCGATTTGGTTAGTTTTTCCCATGCAGCAAAAGCTTTTGGAGTAAAAAAAGCATCTCCCTGAACCCCAATGACAATCAGGTTTCCTTCTTCTCCAAATTCTTTCAAAAAAGCTTCGTATTGTTTATTGACAATATGGTCATCAGGAAGCAGATTGGCTTCAGTAAACGAAAAGCGTATATTTTTCCATTGTAATCCAAAGAAAATAGTGATTAAAATGATGAGCGAAATAATTGTAATTCTATTTTTGAGTACAATTCGGGCAATAAATTCCCAAAAACCAACATTTATTCTTTTTTTCATGTTTTTATAAAATGGTTGCAAATGTAATGAAAAGTGTTAAAAAGCATTGGTAATCCTCTCTGTTTTTGCGATTTGTTAACATAAATTAACACACTTAATGTTTAGATAATTTAGTAATTGTCTGTAATTTGTACGTCACGTTTTCTCATCTTTGTAGTTAAAATTAAAAGCATCAAAAATGAATTGGATTTTATTAATCATAGCCGGGCTTTTTGAAGTTGGTTTTGCCTCTTGTTTAGGCAAAGCAAAAGAAACATCAGGAATGGTTTCAACGTATTGGATGGCTGGTTTTTTTGTCTGCCTTTCAATCAGTATGATTTTGCTTTATAAAGCTACACAAGTTTTGCCAATAGGAACTGCTTATGCTGTCTGGACAGGAATTGGAGCCGTTGGAACTGTTTTGGTTGGAGTTTTTGTATTTAAAGAACCAGCCACTTTTTGGAGGATATTTTTCCTTTCAACATTGATTGCTTCGATTATTGGTTTGAAATTTGTTTCGGGTCATTAAGAAAATGATGGAACGCGATGATGCTGATAAAGAGGATCTACGCTGATTTCTAATTTAAAAATTTGTGAAAGTCTTTTTAATTTGTGGTTTTAAAAAAGATGCGGATAATAATGATAAAACGTATTACCACTGATTATTAATTCTAAATCTATAAAATCATTTTAATCTGTTGAAAAAGAAACTTTTATTATTTAAGAATAGAAATAAGAAATTAAAATAAACAATAGAACAAAATGCAGGAAAACAATACCATCACCTTTATTTTTCTGGCAATTATATTATTGCTTGTCGTTATCATTGGTTTTATGGTGTATCAATTAATGCAGTCCAGAAAGGCAAAAGAAAATGCGGAGGAAAGTTTTTATGCGCTCGAAAGAAAAGTGAATGACCTGCAGTTGGAAACATTAGAATCTAAACTGAATCCACATTTGTTTAAGAATATCCTGAATTCGATTCAGTCACATGCCTACCAAACCTATTTTGCTTTAGATAAACTGGCCAATGTTCTGGATTATATTCTGTACGAAAGCAAGAAAAAATTTGTCACTGCCAAAGAAGAAATTGATTTTGCACTGAATCTAATCGAAATCAATAAAATCAAAATCAGTCCGCTTTTTGAGTTGAAGATAAAAACCAACATCAACAAAGAGGATAAATTATACGAACAGCCTTTATTGGCACCGTTAATTTCGATTGATTTAATCGAAAATGCTTTTAAACATGCGGATCTGCAAAGTGCTGATGCTTTTATTTCGGTTGTTTTTGAGTTTAAGGACAATGCTTTTTTTATGACGGTTTCGAATAAAATCTCCGATAAAAAAGTATTGAAGAAAGAACGAAGCGGTTTAGGAAATACGACTTTGGAACACCGCTTAAGGATTATTTACAAAAACAACTTCAAACTCGAAAGGTTTGTAGAAAACGATATTTATATTGCTCATCTAAAAATAGATTTACTTGAATACAAAACTGAAATGCTTACTGCTGGACGATGAGTTGCCCGGATTAACGTACCTGAAAATGCTTTGCGAACAAATTCCCGAAGTAGAAATCGTAAAAACGTTTAATAATCCTGAAAAACTATTGGCCGAAATTCCGGATCTCGACTTTGATTTATTAATCTCAGACATTGAAATGCCCGGAATTGACGGTTTGCATCTGGCAGAAATGATTCAGAATAAATTAGTGATTTTCTGTACTGCTTACAAAGATTATGCTGCCGAGGCTTTTAATATCGATGCCGTAGATTATATTACAAAACCTGTAAAATTAGAGCGTTTGCAAAAAGCGATTTCAAAAGCTTATGAACGTTTTAATAAACCCGAAACGACTAAAAAATTCATTCAGTTAAATACAGACAAAGGAAAAACGTTATTGTATTTTAATCAAATTCAATATATTAAAACGGCCATAAGTGACAGCCGTGATAAAATAGTTCTTTTGACAGATGGAAGTTTTCTGAATTTGAAGAATGTTAAATTCGATACACTTTTAAAACAATTGCCTGAAACTGATTTTTGCCGTGTGAACAAAAAAGAAATAGTAGCTGTAAAAGCAATAAAGTTTTTTAATCACAATGAAATTGTTTTGCATCATTTAGAAAAAAATGACAAAAACAGCGCATTAGTCCTGAGCGAAACCTATCGTTCGGATTTTTTAGCAAAGGTGAAATTGTAATTTGTGATTTTTTGCCACGGCCCAGGTGAAGGGAATTGAGGAACTAATTTCACAAATACAACATGAATTTAATGTCATAAATGCTTAACAAAGACTTATATGTCTTATCATCAGCCTCTTATAATGAACATTGATTTATATGTTTGGACAAATTAAAATTCATCCCTGCAATATTTTTTGAGCCGATGACTCTCTGGTTTGAGTTCCACAGGAACGATTTATTTTGTAGCGACGGAATTTATTCCGTTGGAATAAAACAAGAACCGAAAAAAGAAGTTCCATAAGGAACGCTTCATGTAAAAATAGTTCATCTTCGGTTGGGTTGTTGCAAAAAAATATTAATAAGAATCAGAAATCATTGCGTTACGCTAACTTATTACAAAGTTTTTCGGACTTGTTACATACATTAAAAATTAAGCATGAATTTACTTTTTCACTTAATTTTCAGTTATGATATTTGCACCAATAATTAAAAAAAGAGTTATGAATAAGATAAAAAACTCCTTGTTTTACGTTACTATCATTGGAGGATTTACAGCTTTAATATATTGGGTAATTTCTAAAGGTGCTGCGTTGGAAGTGGGACGCGGAATTGTGAAGAAAAAAATTGAAAGCAATCATTGGAACGATTTCCTTCAGTCGATGGTTGAAAACTTGCAACATCCTTTAGCGATTTTGTTAGCACAGATTGTGACTATTATTTTAGTGGCACGTTTGTTCGGCTGGATTTTTAGAAAAATTGGTCAGCCTTCTGTAATTGGCGAAATGATTGCCGGAATTGTTTTAGGGCCATCCTTGGTGGGAATGTATTTTCCAGCGTTTTCAGCCGCTTTATTTCCAACAGAGTCTCTTGGTAACCTACAATTTTTAAGTCAGATTGGGCTAATACTTTTCATGTTCGTTATCGGGATGGAATTAGATTTGAAAGTGCTAAAAAATAAAGCACATGAATCGGTTGTTATTAGCCATGCCAGTATTGTAATTCCGTTTGCATTAGGATTAACGTTAGCCTATTTTATATACGGAACTTTTGCACCTGATGGGGTAGAGTTTGCCTCTTTTGGGTTGTTCATGGGTATTGCCATGAGTATAACTGCTTTTCCGGTCTTGGCAAGAATTGTTCAGGAAAGGGGAATCCAAAAAACAAAATTAGGAACCATTGCCATCACTTGTGCTGCTGCAGATGATATCACGGCCTGGTGTATTCTGGCAGTGGTGATTGCAATTGTAAAAGCAGGTTCATTAACGAGTTCTTTGTATGTAATTGGTTTAGCTATTTTGTATGTGATTGTGATGCTGAAAATAGTGCGTCCGTTTCTGAAACGTGTTGGAGATTTAAATTCAACCCGGGAAAGTTTAAACAAACCGGTTGTGGCTATTTTCTTTTTAACACTTTTGTTTTCTGCATATACAGCAGAGTTAATCGGAATTCATGCTTTGTTTGGAGCATTTCTGGCCGGAGCAATTATGCCGGAAAACAATAAATTCAGAAATATTTTTATTGAAAAAGTTGAAGATGTTGCGATAATCCTATTGTTACCCTTATTCTTTGTATTTACAGGTTTACGTACGCAAATTGGTTCGTTGAACGACCCTTATTTGTGGAAAGTTACCGCTGTTATTGTTGCCGTTGCTGTGGTTGGGAAATTCTTCGGAAGTGCCTTGGCTGCAAAATTCGTTGGTCAGAACTGGAAAGATAGTCTGGCTATCGGGGCTTTAATGAATACACGTGGTTTAATGGAACTGGTGGTTTTAAATATTGGATATGATTTGGGAGTGCTTTCAACAGAAATTTTTACGATGATGGTTATTATGGCTCTGGTAACTACTTTTATGACGGGACCGGCACTGGATTTTATCGGATATATTTTTAAGGATAAAATGACCGCCATTCCTCAGGAAATTGGTAATAAAAGTAAATATAAGATTCTGCTTTCGTTTGCAACTCCGGAAAAGGGAAAACAATTATTGAAGCTTGCCAATAGTCTGGTAAAAAAACAGCCGGATAATTCAATTGTAACGGCGATGCATTTGTCATTAAGTACGGAAATACATTCATTTGATGTAAAAGACTATGAACGTAAAATGCTGGTTCCGGTTATTGAAGAATCTGAACGCCTCAACCAGAATATGATTAGTGTTTTTAAAGTGACTAATGATATTGATACAGATATTATCGATACGGCTAATCAGGGAGAATATGATTTATTATTGGTAGGACTAGGGCAGTCTATTTTTGACGGAACCCTGCTTGGAAAAATACTTGGATTCACAACCAGAATCGTGAATCCGGATCGTTTGATTGACAAGTTTACCGGAAAAGAAGGTTTATTTGAAAATTCTCCTTTTGATGAAAGAACACGCCACATTATTGCTAAAACCAAAATGCCGGTAGGTATTTTTATTGATAAGGATCTGGAAGAAGTCAATCAGGTTTTTATACCGGTTTTTAACAAGGAAGATGCTTTTTTAATCGATTATGCTAAAAAACTAATCAATAACAATGGTTCTCAAATTACGGTTCTGGATGCAGGAGGAGAAGTAAAAAATACCCGTGATATCCAGGAAACGATTCGGTCGATAGAGCAAATTGCACCCAATCATATTATGATTATGCATGACAGAACCATCAAAAAAGAATTTTTAGAGAGTCAGAACTTAATGATTATTAGCTTAGACAGTTGGAAAAAGCTAATTGAGTCTCAGAGTATATGGCTGAATAATACACCTTCGGTTTTGATTTTGAAACCATAAGAATGAAAGTAATTCTAATATTAAAAATCCAAATTTCAAATCTATAAAAGATTGATATTTGGATTTTTTTAGTTTTGTTGTGTCAGAAATGACAATATTATAAAATTATCTGTTCATAAAAAATTTCTTTTGATACCAAAAGCCTTAGCCGTGATGGAAGCGGCATCCTTTTGTGCCGGGGTTTGGCATAAAAGATATAGCGTACAGCAGGAACAGCTTTTTAAACTATTATTAATTTACAAACCTAAATCAAGAACATAAGAAATCTTAACAGCAATATTGTCTTCAACTCTCATTAATTGATTAGGGCCATAGCGATAAAATCCGCCTAAACCAAATCCTTTATAAATCTTGTTAAGTTCTATTCCTGATTCAAAAAAGCCATTATCTAACGTTTTGTATGTCGGTCCCACATGCTGTTGAGGATTTTTCATATTCCCCCATGCCATTCTGGTAACCAGGACTAATGAAGGACGCACTTTTTTCAAAATAGTAATTCTGTCAAAACCATGTTTTATCTGAAACATTGCATATTGGCTGGAGAAAAACTCATTAAAATACATGGTTTCAAAACTGTTTCTTCCTGAAAAAGTGATACGTTGTGTTATGGTTTCTTTGTTCAGGTTGTTTGGTCCGGTATTGTATAAATGCGTAATTGGAAGGTCTCCCATCGCCAGTCCGCCCTGAAAAAGCAAATTCGTTTTTTGACGATTCAGATATTTTTGTTCATATTCGGCTTTAAAATCTATTTTGGCAAATGAAAAATCGTTTTCCAAAACGTTGGGTAATGATTGCGTGTATTGAAAAGTAAATCGTGGAAAGCGTTTGTCTGATTCGTTTCTTCCCGTTGGTGTTTGCATGAAATCGCTAAATGGGGCCCAAACAAGTGAAACCATTGCCGTAGTCATAACATAATTGGAATATAACTTTTCGTTTAAATTAAAAATATAATCAAATTTTGGTTCAACATATGTTCGTGATAATTCAAAAATGCCTTCGGTTTTTGGTATAATCCTCGATTGAATATTGGCTTTCCAGCTCACATAATTATAAAAGGTACTAATGTTGATTGGTCGCGGGTCATAAATTTTAAAAACACGTTTATCGACTGCAAAAAAAGTACTTGCAATTTCCCGGACATCGTCAGTATAATAGCCATTTAACCAGGTGTTGGTCGCTTTTTCAAGTTGAACTCCTGCGCCTATATTGTATTTAAAATTTCCATCTTTCGTGCCATAGGCAGAGTAACCTTCAATTCTGAATTTTTTAGAAAAACGGTCATTTGTAATTCCGCCAAGACCTAATCTAAAACCTTCATAATTATTATAGCTGATTAATTTCTTCAAATCAAAGTCAACAGGGCCAACGGGAAAATAGCCGTTAATTATTTTTCGGCCTGAACCCAATCGTTTTTCAATTCTTTTGTCAATAGAAATGCTGTCGAGCAACAGGTATGTTTTCTGGCTTTTTAAATCTAAACTGTCTTTACGGTACCTGTTCCAGAAGCTTTCCGGTTTTTTGTTCGCATCTTCTTGAATTTCAATATAAAGGGATGGGTTTTTTATTAAGGAAGCCGTGTTGTAATGAATGTCAAAATTATTACTTTCCGAAAGCAAATAAGTGAAATCGGAGGCGCTTTTTTTTCTGGACTCGAAATTTTCTTCAACGTCCCCGTCAAACTGAATAGTTCCGCCTAATATTTTAATATCATCATCATTTTTACCTTTTACGATTTTAAAAGTCGTTTGGGCTGGAAACCAGATTTTTTCTTCCGCAACATATTCAAATTCATGGATACCGCTAATATCCAAAACGTTTTTTATCCGCATTACGGCTTTCGCAATCGCATAATTTTCCTGGTCTATATATAAAACGCCTTCTAAACCGGATGATTTTCTTTTCTTTTTATTTTTGAAATAAATCATGTACGCATCACGGCCTTTAATCGTAACGGTATCCAGTAATTTATAGTTGTAATCTTTTAGGGCATCATTAGAAACTGGATTGTTATACTTGGTTTCGAAAAGTTCATATTTCGAATCATAAATAGAAATCGATTGTAAGTTGAAGGCAATAATCTCATAAACTGGATTTTTAAAACCTGCCATTTTGGTACCTAAAATGGTTTCCTTGAGTTTATTACTTCCAAATTGATATTGGGATATTTTTTCGGTTTGAAATAAGTGCTGTTTGCTGATTATTTCTTTGAATTTATAATCAGATGAATCAATATTTATTCTTTTTTTCTTTAAATCTTTATAAGTGGCCGAGGAGTCAATTCTGCCATCAATTGAGTCAGGATTGGCAGTTACAATAAGTTTGTTGTAGGTTTTGTATTCAAAACTCTTTAATTTTTTTTGTGGATTATTAATGCTCTTGTTTAAAATGACTTTTTTTACAATTGCTAAAGCCGGATTTTCATTTGAAACAAAAACTTCTTTTAAAGCATCGGTTTTCTGACTAAGCGAAACGGGATAAAATTTTTTAGTATCCGATATTGTAATAGTCCTGGATTCAAAACCAATGTAAGAAACAGTAAAACTGGTAATTTTTAATTTTGAAGAAAGTATAAATTTTCCATCAACATCCGTAATGGTATTGGTGTTGTCCGGAGTTGTAATTGTAGCAAACGGCAGTGGTTTTTTATTATGATCGTTTACAATTCCGTTTATTTGAAATTGCGCCTGCAGGGTAAGCGTAAAAAACAAAGTCAATAAACAAAATAGCTTCATACTGAGTAATATAGTTTCTAAAACGAAAAGAATATGATTTTGGTATGGCAAAAATAGCAATAAAAAAATCCGTCCAGTATAATTTAACTAAACGGATTTTTTATTTTTTGTTGAATAATTTATACCTTCATGATTTCAGCTTCTTTTGCAGCTAACAATTCATCTATTTTCTTGATATAAGCATTCGTCAAAGTCTGAACTTCTTCTTCTGCAGATTTGCAAATGTCTTCAGAAGTTCCTTCTTTTTCTAATTTTTTAATATCCGTATTGGCATCTTTACGAACATTACGAACACCAATCTTGGCATCCTCAGCTTCAGATTTGGCCTGTTTGGCTAAATCCCTGCGGCGCTCTTCTGTTAAAGGCGGAACGCTGATGATAATTACATCACCATTATTCATAGGATTGAAGCCGATATTGGCAATCATAATTGCTTTTTCGATAGCCTGGAGCATGTTTTTTTCGAACGGTTGCAATGTAATAGTTCTTGCATCCGGAACACTAATTTTTGATACCTGAGAAAGCGGTGTTGCAGATCCGTAATAATCTACAAAAACACTTCCTAACATAGCCGGTGATGCTTTCCCGGCACGAATATTTAGAAATTCTTTTTCTAAATGCGCAATCGAACCATTCATTGATTCTTCTGTACTTTCTAATATAAAATCTATTTCTTCACTCATTTTTTTAAGTTTTCAGTTTGCAATCTCAGTTTTCAGTTTATTCAGCCAATACGACTGTGAACTGTTACTGAGGACTATATATTAACTACAGTTCCTATGTTTTGGCCTTCACAGATTTTTAATAAATTTCCAATTTTGTTCATGTCAAAAACAACGATTGGTAATTTGTTTTCCTGGCTTAAAGTAAAAGCAGTTGTATCCATTACGTTTAATCCTTTTTTCAGGACATCATCAAACGAAATATAATCAAATTTTACAGCTGATACATTTTTTTCAGGATCACAATCGTAAACACCATCCACACGGGTTCCTTTTAAGATAACATCAGCATTGATTTCGATTCCTCTTAAAACAGCTGCAGTATCAGTTGTAAAATAAGGGTTCCCGGTTCCGGCCCCAAAAATTACGATTCTTCCTTTTTCAAGATGGCGGTCTGCTCTTCTTTTGATATAGGGTTCTGCGATAGATTCCATTTTTAAGGCAGTCTGCAGGCGGGTTTTCATCCCTTTGTCTTCAAGGGCGCCCTGTAACGCCATTCCGTTTATTACAGTTGCCAGCATTCCCATATAATCACCTTGTACCCTGTCCATTCCTGCACTGGCTCCGGCAACTCCCCTAAAAATATTTCCTCCTCCAATAACAATAGCAATTTCTACTCCTTTACTGTGAATTTGCTTAATTTCTTCGGCATATTCGGCTAATCTTTTAGGGTCAATTCCGTATTGTAAGTCTCCCATCAAGGCTTCGCCACTTAGTTTTAGAAGAATTCTTTTATATTTCATGTTTGTTGCGTTTGTTTGTGCAAATATAGACATATTCTGATTTTTTAAAATAGTGTTTTAAAAAAATTAATTGCTCATTTATCTTTAAATCTATAAAGTTTTTTTAGGATTTTTTTGAATCTGATAAATATCATTCCCTTCTCTTTTTAAAATCCGTAGATTTATAGAATTCAAAACGAAACACCTATGAAAAGTATTGTAGCCAAAGGATTATTCAATAGTCATTCTTATTCTGAATATCGAAAATTAGTTACCGATTTGTTGTCAGAAGGAAAATCAACAGGCAATGAACAATCTGAAAGTCTGACAAACTACTCCAAACTAAATGAAGCCAGAATGAATCGGTTAGAAAAAACAATTTCTATTTCGGAAGATGTTATTTCAAAACTGCAAAATTTAGACAATCATTACATCTGGCTGGTCATCTCTGAAGGCTGGTGTGGTGATGCTGCACAAATACTCCCTGTAATCAATAAAATGGCTGTTGAATCAAATAGAAAAATAGATCTTCGGATTGTTTTGAGAGATGAAAACGAAGAATTAATGAACCAATACCTGACCAATGACGGAAAAGCAATTCCAAAAGTCATTGTGATTTGCAAAGAAGCCGGAATCGTTCGTGCTGACTGGGGACCAAGACCAAAAGGGGCTTCCGAATTGATGACCAGTTATAAAAATGAATTTGGTGTTATTGATGAAAAAATCAAAACTGATTTACAGTTGTGGTATTTACATGATAAAGGAATTTCGATTCAGGAAGAATTAGTTCAGATTATGGAAAATATTAAATACAACCGATTATAATTTTTGTCTTGTAATGGATAGTTAGAGTTTTTTAAATTGTTAATGTATTGATAATAAATGCGTTGATGTTAAAAATGTGGTAAAATGTTTGTTTTGTTTTAAATTATTTTTTTACCTTGCATCAATAATCCCATTTCTATTATCAATTTTGGTTTACTCTTTTATTGGTGTTTATTTAATGTATAACGATTAAAAAATGCACTATTATGAAAAAGTTATTCGAAAGATTCTACGATTTTATTTCTGGATTTTTGTTTGGAGGAAAAAATATTCCTCACTATTAACTCAAAAACAAGTATGAGATAGTAATACTTTATTTAAGGGCCTGTTTAAAATTTAAATATTTAGATTTTTATGAGATTATTTTTCGATAGATGAGGCAAATTTTGAAAGAATAATAGACTTATTTTTGAGTAAATTCAACGAAATATAGCGGAAAATAATCCGTAAAAGTAATTAGATAAAATTTAAACAGGCTCTAAGAAAAGAGTAGAAGTTACTACTTCTTTCTTTTTGCTCTCCATTCTTCAAAATGTCTTTTAGATTCTTCTAAAGTATAAAAAGTTCCTTCTTCAGCTTCTTTAATCATCGAAGCGAATTTTTTTTGAGATATAGGTTTTCCCGGTGTCGCAAGATTATCGGAGTTTTTTTGTCTTCATAATAGTAAAGTTAATTAAAGGTATTGAAAACGAGTTTGTTTTGAAGAAATTATTGCAATGATTCCTCAAACAAAGTAACATCAATTGCATCCTTTACATCGTAATCACCAATTTTGGTCCGGCGTAAAACGGTTAAATGTGAACCTGAATTCATAGCCTTTCCAAAATCAAAAGCCAATGAACGAATATAGGTTCCTTTACTGCAAACAACCCTAAAGTCAATTTCCGGTAATGCAATTCGGGTAATTTCAAATTCATGAATGGTAGTTTTTCTGCTGGCAATTTCTATTGTTTCCCCAGCCCGGGCGTGTTCGTATAATCGAACACCATCTTTTTTAATAGCAGAGAAAATAGGTGGTTTTTGATCGATTTCGCCTAAAAATTGTTTTACGGTTTCGTGAATCAAAACTTCGTCAATGTGGGAAGTTGGGAAAGTCTGATCAATTTCAGTTTCTAAATCATACGATGGAGTAGTGGCCCCAATATAAAAAGTTCCGGTATATTCTTTTGCCTGACCTTGCAATTCGGTTATTCTTTTGGTGAATTTTCCTGTGCAAATTAATAGCAAACCACTTGCTAAAGGATCTAAAGTTCCGGCATGGCCAATTTTGAACTTTTTTGGAAGTCCAACCTTATTAATCAAAAGATATTTTAATTTATTGACAGCCTGAAAGGAGCTCCATTTTAAAGGTTTGTCAATCAATAAAATCTGTCCGTTTAGGTAATCTTCAGGCGTTTTCAAATTTTATTTGTTTAGGAAAAAATAAGTCAACAAAAGGATTCCGGCAATAATTCTATAATAACCCCAAGGTTTAAAACCGTATTTTTTGATGATTTCGATAAAGGATTTAATCGCAATAACGGCAACTATAAAAGCAATGATATTTCCAATAAAAAACATTTTCAGGTTCTCAGGTGATTGCGTCAATAATTCATATCCTTTAAGTTGGGAAACTTCATACGTTTTTAAAAACAAAGAGTAAGTAGTTACTGCCAGCATGGTTGGCACGGCAAGAAAAAACGAAAATTCAGCAGAAGTTTGTCGGTCTAATCCTTGCTGCATTCCGCCAATTATAGAAGCAGCAGATCGGCTTGTTCCCGGCATCATAGCCAGACACTGCCAAAAACCAATAGTAACGGCTTTTTTGATAGTGATATCTTCCTCGTTAGTAATAGTCGGTTTTTTGAATTGATTGTCTATAAAAAGCAAAACGATTCCGCCCAGAATTAAAACAATGGCAATCGGAATAGGATTTCCTAAAATAGCATCAATTTTATCATCAAATAATTTTCCTAAAATTAAGGCAGGAATAACGGCACAGGCTAATTTGACATAGAAATTAATTTTACTAAAGTCAAAAAACTTTTTCCAATATAAAACCACAACGGCCAGAATAGCGCCAAATTGGATGGAAACCTGAAATAATTTCACAAAATCATCTTCCTGAATTCCAAAATAAGAACTTGTAAATATCATGTGTGCAGTAGAAGAAACAGGTAAATATTCTGTTAATCCTTCAACAATTGCAATAAGAATTGCTTGTAAATAATTCATTTAAATTAGATTTTAAATCGTTAGATTATTTAGACTTCAAGATTTATCTAAATAATCTAAGATATATGCAGTCTGAGAAGTTTATTTGGATTTTTTGAAAATAGAATAAATTGTAATTCCAAAACCTATCAAAACGGTAGTTGGAGCCAAACGGATACGTCTAAAGTTAAAAATCTCTTCGTTAAAAACATTCGGATCATCACTTCCTCCGCCAGACATCAGGATAAAACCTAATGCAATAACACCAATCCCAACCAGGAGAATTTTATAGTTGACAGTGTCAAAAAGAAATTCCTGTTTTTGTGGTTGTGATTGTGGTTCTTCTTTAAAATTGTTTTTCATTTTATTTCTTTTGTCATCCCGGCCAAAGCCAAAGGATGTTTGTTTTTTATCACCCTGAGCGAGTCGAAGTTTTTTTAATACTGAAAACTGAGACTGAATACTAATATAAGTCGTCAGTTCTTAAATTCAGGAAACGTTGTGTTGCAAAATGCGTGCTTAACCAGGTAATTAAAACACCTAGTCCGAAAACAGTTAATAAAACCAATCCTATTAGAATTTTGTCTTCTAAAATTCCTAATCCCGGGAAATTGTTTTCTACGTAAAGTAAAAGAGCAATCAAAGCAATGATAGCTAATCCTGCACCCAACATTCCTAATTTTACGCTGCGCATCACAAAAGGTTTACGAATAAAGGCTTTAGTAGCACCTACCATTTGCATGGTTTTAATGATAAATCTGTTTGAATGTATCGACAAACGCAATGAACTGTTGATAAGAAGAACGGCAATGATAGCCAGAAATGCACTGATAATCAAAATCCACATACTTACTTTTTTGATATTATCGTTTACCAGGTTGACTAATTGTTTATCATAAACAATATCTTCAATCATTATATTTTTGCGCAAATTGCTTTCGATTTTAACGATACTGTCCCTTTCAACATAATCTGCTTTTAGGTGAATGTCGTAGGAGTTCAATAATGGGTTTTCTCCTAAAAAAGTCAGGAAATCTTCCCCAATAATATCAGTATGTTCTTTAGCGGCTTTATCTTTGGTAACATACGCATACGATTTTGCAAAACGAGCTTTTTTTAATTCGGAATCAAATGCTTTGGTAACGCTATCAGTTGCTTCGTTTTTAAAGAAAACCGTCATGGCGATTTTTTCTTTAAAATCATTGGCCAGTTTTTTAGAATTGATAATGAATAATCCCAGTACCCCCAAAAGGAATAATACCAGAAAAACACTTAATACAACTGAAAAATAAGAGGAAATTAATCTGCGCTTTTGAAATTTATCGAAGTTAGAACTCATAGTTTACTTTAATTTGTGGTAAAAATAATAAACAATTTCTTTATTTAAAGTTAATAACGGCCAAACTTTCAACTTTCGTACAATAAATGTAAATTTGCCAACTTAAATAGTATAATTAATAGTGAAAAGCCTTTGAACCTTTGTCACTCTGAACCTTTGAACCTTATAATGAAGTATAATCCAAACGAAATAGACGCGAAATGGCAAAAATATTGGGCTGAAAACCAAACTTTTGCTGCCAAAAACAATTCTGAAAAACCGAAGCATTATGTGTTAGACATGTTTCCTTATCCATCCGGAGCGGGATTACACGTTGGGCATCCGCTGGGTTATATCGCTTCAGATGTGTATTCTCGTTTCAAAAGACATCAGGGTTTCAATGTTTTGCATCCAATGGGATATGACAGTTTTGGATTGCCGGCTGAACAATATGCGATCCAGACCGGTCAGCGTCCGGAAGATACAACACGCGTAAATATTGACGGTGGAGTAGATAAAGAAGGAAAACAAATTGCGGGTTACCGTAAACAATTGGATAAAATTGGTTTCTCATTTGACTGGAGCCGTGAAGTACGTACATCAAATCCGGATTATTACAAACATACCCAATGGATATTTATTCAGCTGTTCAATTCCTGGTACAATAGAAACACAGACAAAGCCGAAGATATTTCGACTTTGGTAACCATTTTTGAAAATGAAGGGAATGCGAATGTAAATGCAGTTTCGGACGATAATATTCAAAGTTTTTCATCAGGCGAATGGAATGCATTTTCAGCAGATGAGCAGGAAAAAATATTACTACAATACAGATTAACCTATTTGGCAGAAACCGAAGTAAACTGGTGTCCCGGTTTAGGAACTGTTTTGGCAAATGACGAAATTGTAAACGGCGTTTCGGAACGTGGAGGATATCCTGTAATCCGTAAAAAAATGACACAATGGAGCATGCGAATTTCTGCTTATGCCGAACGTTTGCTTCAGGGTTTAAATGATATCGACTGGAGTGAGTCTATAAAAGAATCTCAAAGAAACTGGATTGGGAAATCAGTTGGCGCGATGGTTAAGTTTGCTGTAAAACCTCACCCCCAGCCCCTCTCCAGTGGAGAGGGGAGCCAGGCTGTTGAAAAAGGATATATGACAGCTAATGCTTCGATTGCTTCGCAATTGGTTAATAATGCGAGGGAAAACCGTAAGAATTCAACTGAGGCTGAAGATATTCTTTGGCAGGAAGTTAGAAATTCGAATTTAGGATATAAAATTCGAAGACAGCATTATATTGGAAATTTTATTGTTGATTTTGTTTGTCTGGAGAAAAAGTTAATTATTGAAGTTGACGGAGGTTATCACGATACAAAAGAGCAAATTGAATTAGATGAACTGCGAACTTTAGAGTTAGAACAAAAGCATATTTTTAAAGTTATTCGCTTTACAAACGAAGAAGTTTTAAAGGATATTGAATCAGTTTTATCAAAGATAAAAGAAGAATTAAGCCTGCGAAATTCTTTTAAAGATAAAGAGGAGCAAACTCCCCTCTCCACTGGAGAGGGGCTGGGGGTGAGGTTTATTGAAGTTTTCACAACCCGTCCCGATACCATTTTCGGAGTAACCTTCATGACTTTAGCTCCAGAACATGATTTGGTAGCTAAAATCACAACTCCGGAACAAAAAGCTGCCGTTGAAGCTTACATAGAAAAAACAGCAAAACGTTCAGAGCGTGAGCGTATGGCTGATGTAAAAACCATTTCAGGCGTATTTACGGGAGCTTATGCAGAACATCCTTTTACAAAAGAACCCATTCCAGTCTGGATTGGAGATTACGTTTTGGCAGGCTATGGAACTGGTGCTGTAATGGCGGTTCCTTGCGGAGATGAGAGAGATTATGCTTTTGCCAATTTCTTTAAAGGTCAAAACGGAATGCCGGAAATCAAAAATATTTTTGCTAATGTTGATATTTCTGAAGCCGCTTACGGATCAAAAGACAATGTTGAAATCGCAAATTCTGATTTCTTAAACGGATTAAATTATAAAGAGGCAACTCAAAAAGCGATTGAAAAATTAGAAGAAATAGGGCAGGGAACCGGAAAAACCAATTATCGCTTGCGTGATGCTGTGTTTTCGCGTCAGCGTTATTGGGGAGAACCTTTCCCGGTGTATTATGTAAACGGATTGCCAAAAATGATTGATGCACAGCATTTGCCCATTATTTTGCCGGAAGTAGAGAAATATCTACCAACCGAAGATGGTTTGCCTCCGTTAGGAAATGCAACAATCTGGGCTTGGGATACCAAAAACAATGAAGTTGTCAATACTGATTTGGTTGATAATTTTGAAATTTTCCCTCTTGAACTGAACACGATGCCAGGTTGGGCGGGAAGTTCCTGGTATTGGATGCGTTATATGGATGCACACAACGAAGACAAATTTGCAAGCAAAGAAGCGTTAGCGTATTGGGAAAGCGTAGATTTATATATTGGCGGAAGCGAGCACGCAACCGGACACTTATTGTATTCTCGTTTCTGGAATAAATTCTTAAAAGACAAAGGTTTTGCTCCAACCGAAGAGCCATTCAAAAAACTGATTAATCAGGGAATGATTTTGGGAGAGGGAGCTTATATACATGAACTTAAAATTGGGTTTAAATGGCACTTCAGTGATGATCGCCATGAGGTAGATGATAATGAAAGAATTCCTGAGATTTATAAAGAGTGTATTCCTAAAATTTTGATTTCTTACAACGGAGAAGATGGAACAGATTTTAAGAAACTTGATGATTATTTGAATTCCTCAGAAATTTTTAAAAGTATAAGAGATAACTATTTCTCTAAAATTGAATCTGAATTTCCTAATTCGAATATAACTGAAGAAGATAAAAAGATATGGGTTTCGAGTATTCAAAATATTCGTTTAGATATAAATCTTCTAAAATTTGGAACAAATGACTTAGATATTGAGAGATTTAGAAATGCTCCTTACTACAAAGATTTTTCAGATGCATTAATAATTGACAGAGAAGGAAAATTTACAGATAAATATACTTGTAAAAGAGAAATTGGAAAAATGTCAAAAAGTTGGCTTAATGTAGTAACTCCGGATGATATTTGTGCAGAATACGGAGCTGATACATTACGTTTGTACGAAATGTTTTTAGGCCCGTTAGAGCAGGCAAAACCCTGGAATACCGCTGGAATTTCGGGAGTTTTTGGTTTCCTTAAAAAATTATGGCGTTTGTATTTTGATGAAAATAACGGTTTAATCGTAAATAACGACGTACCAACAAAAGACAACTTAAAATCATTACACAAAACCATCAAAAAAGTAGCAGAAGATATTGAGAGTTTCTCTTTTAATACTTCAGTTTCCCAATTTATGATTTGTGTGAATGAATTGTCTTCTCAAAATTGTCATTCAAGAGCGATTTTAGAACCATTAGCTATTTTGGTTTCGCCTTACGCACCGCATATTGCTGAGGAATTATGGTCGCAATTGGGACATAAAGGTTCTATTTCGACAGTTGCTTTTCCTGTTTTTGATGCCAAACATTTGGTTGAAAGCAGTAAAGAATATCCGGTTTCTTTCAACGGAAAAATGCGTTTCACGATCGAATTGCCTTTGGATTTAACCAAAGAACAAATCGAGGAAATCATCATGAAAGATGAAAGAACGTTAAGACAATTAGATGGTAAAACACCCAATAAAGTGATTATTGTTCCTGGGAAGATTATTAATTTGGTTGGATAACCAAATAAATTCCAATATTTTAAATTCCAAATTCCAATTTTACGATTGGGGTTTGGGATTTTTTTTGTGGTAGTTTTTTCTTGCCACTAATTACACGGATTTTCACCAATTTAATTCGTGCAAATTAGTGTAATTCGTGGCAAACCTAATTTCCATTGTAACATTTTAATAGTTCTCGTATCCAAAGGGTGGATCCGATTAATTAACAATTTAAAACTATTAAAAATGAAAAAGTATATTTTGATTACCGCCCTTTTATTTTCAGCATTATGTTTAAATGTTTTAGCACAAACCAAATCGTATCCGTTTGAGGTTAACAAAACCGGAAAAGGAAAACAAGCCATTATATTTATTCCCGGATTTGCTTCTTCAGCAGATGTCTGGAACGAAACCAAAGCTAATTTCGAAAAAGATTTTACTTGTTACACTTTAACAATGGCAGGTTTCGCAGGTGCAAAACCGCAGCCGAATGTTACTTTCGAATATTGGAAAACAGAAATTGCCCATTACATCAAAAATAACAAAATAGAAAAACCAATTATAATTGGTCATAGCATGGGAGGCGGACTGGCACTGGCAATTGCAGCTGATTATCCGGAACTGATCGGGAAAATTGTAGTCGTGGATGCATTGCCGAGTTTGTCTACCCTGATGGATCCTTCTTTTAAATCAAAAGAAAATAATGATTGTTCGCCAATGGTCAATCAAATGATGGCAATGTCTGACAGTCAATTTTATGATATGCAAAAAATGAGTATTCCAAGACTGGTTGAAAATGCTTCAAAAAAGGATTTGATCATAGACTGGAGTGTAAAGTCAGACAGAAAAACATTTGCTGAAATGTATTGCGATTTCTCGAATACCGATTTGAGAGATAAAATTGCCACCATAAAATGTCCTTCCTTGATATTACTGGAATCGTATTTCGTAAATTTAAAACCTGCTATCGAAGAACAGTATAAAAACCTGAAAACTGCCAATCTTCAATATGCCAACAAAGGACTGCATTTTATTATGTACGACGATACAGCATGGTATTTGGAACAATTAAACAACTTTATAAAATAGAATAATGGAGTTTGAAGATATCTACAAAACGTATTGGGACAGAATATTCAGGCTTTGCATGGGATTTGTAAACGATTATGATACAGCACAAGATCTGGCTCAGGAAACTTTTATAATAGTCTGGCAGAAACTGGAAACTTTTAGAAACGAGTCGGCAATAGGAACCTGGATTTTCAGGATTGCCTCCAACAATTGCCTAAAGCAGATCGAGAAAGAAAAACGTTTCCCAAAATCAGATTTGCCCGTTCACCTTTCAGAAGAAAAACAAACTTCCATTGAACCACAGATTCAGTTTTTATATAAATGCATAGCTGAATTGCCGGAAACAGACCGTATTATTATTTCCCTGGAATTAGAAGATGTAAAACAGGCTGAAATTGCCAAAATCGTTGGACTTTCAGAAGCCAATGTACGCGTGAAAATTCACAGAACAAAAGAAAAACTGACTCAAAAATTTAAAGAAAATGGACAACGATAACAATATAGATTTTAAAGATTTATGGAAGAAACAAACCGTAAGTCAGCCTGATATTCAGGATTTGCTTTCCAGGGTGAGCGTGTTTAAAAAAGCGGCACTGCGCAGTTTGTGGATGACCAATATTATGCTTTTGGCAACAAGTATTTTTATCATTTTTATCTGGATATATTTTAAGCCTCAGTTAATATCAACTAAGATAGGAATCGTTTTGGTGATTCTCGCTATGGTGGTTTATCTGTTAGTTTACAATAAATTATTTGGAAAATATAAAGATATTGACGCTACTACTACTAATCATGATTATCTCCAAAAATTAGTTTTGATTAAAAAGAAACAGCAATTTTTACAAACTAATATGATGAGCCTGTATTTTGTGATGTTAAGTGCCGGAATTGGCTTATACATGTATGAATACGCAAGCCGAATGACTCTTTTGGGAGCCGGGTTGACTTATGGGATAACATTTTTATGGATTTTATTCAACTGGTTTTTCATTCGCCCCAAACAAATCAAAAAACAGCAGGACAAAATCAATAGTCTCATTCAGAGATTCGAAGAGGCAACGCATCAGTTAGAATCATAAAAAAAACCAAAAAGCACCTCAAAATACAATTTGAAGTGCTTTTTTGGGTTATGATTAAATTTAATATAAAATCATTTGTAGTATATTAGTTTTACTTAAAAAAAATAGTTTTATTTTTTAAGTAAGTCACTATCATAATCAAAATCTACATATAAAAAAAATTCATTTCCAACTAAAGGCTGATAAAGTCCTTGAATATGGCCCCCTTCAACCTGATAAGCAGTCCATTTTTGGCTACTTACACTGCTTATTTCACTGCCAGTTCCACTAGGATATTCCCTCGTGTATTCGAAGCCAGCTAATGGATTGTATCCTGATTGTGAAAATCCTGCTATGGAGTTACTATTTGTGCCGAAAAATGTTGGACAAGGTGTCATCATTTTTGTTGTGGGATCTCTGTAAATTGCGTTTAACCTAGTCCAGTATCTAAAAAATGTCCTTCCAAAATCATCTTTATGGGTTTGTCTTCCAGCACTAAATGCTATAATATATCTAAAATCTGCATCGTAAAATGATCCTTGCTTTCCTGAACTAGTGATGAATTTACTTGTTGTATTGTTTGAGTCACTGATTTTAAAATTAACTGGTTTTCCATTAATAAGAACGTCCCCCTTCTCATTTATAACTTCTGATGTTCTATTTTCAAATATAGTTTCTGTTAGGTTATATTTGTTTTTTTTAAGAAATTCATTATGTTTTATAAACAATTTGTTAGCCTTCTCTGGATTCACTAATTGTAATGAATTAATTTCATCAGCAATGCTTTGAATACTTACAAAATTTAATTTTTCCCTTAATTTGTTGATGTTAGATAATCTATCTAAATTATAGCTTCTTAAAATGGTTGATATAGAATTGTTGGATGGATTATTTTTAGAACTAGAACTTTTTGAAGTATATGTTTGAACTGTTTTAGTTTCCATTTCTGCTTTAATTGCATAAATTTCATCTACTTTTTCATCCATTTTTGACATTGATGAGAAATCAAGTACTTCACTGGTTTTAGTTACGATTTCAGATGTTGTCTCATCTTTAGAACATGAAATTATTGCTATAAGCATAATAGGAAATAAGAAATACTTTTTCATTTTTGTTATTTAAATTAAGATTACATTTTTACTCTTTAAGGATAACAGATACATTTAATCTGCTAATTCTTAAATTTATTCAGAAACAAAGATATAGGATTATTTTTAAATTTTAAATTAATAATATAAGTAAAAAACTATAAATATATTTACTTTTATACTATAGGGGATAAAGATAATAAAACATTAAAAAGTTAGCCATAATTGACAAATCAGAGAGATTTTTTAAAAGGAAAACAATTGTAAACAGGAAAGAAATTGTTTTTAATTTTATTTAAAGGGAAATAAGTGCAGGAATACAAAAAAGGATTTAATAACATTCTTATTGATTATTTATTATATTTCAAATTATATTAATGTAAATATTTTTGATCTACTATTTTTTCAATTATACTAATTTTTTGTAAGTTTGTTTAATAAATATTAAAGAAATATTTTGTTAAATTTTAAGCTTTGTAATTATGGAATTATTACTAAATTTAGTAGAAATTGTAAGTCAAATGCAGCTTGTCACTACTGCAGGGCCAATTCTTATTGGTGGTATCTTAATAGGTGCTTAGATCCAATTAAATTCAAAGAGACGTTCAATACGTCTCTTTAAACTTCTTAAATTTTCCGATGATGGTTTTAGCTGATTAAAGAAACCATGAGGTTGATTTAATTTTGATGGATATTTTTTTGCCGATACTAAATGGAGTTGATTTATGTAAAATAATCAAACAGAAATATCCTAAAATTGTAATTATCGGGATGAGCAGTCAGTCTGAAAGAAGCCTGGTGATGCAGTTTATTCAGAATGGAGGAAATGGTTACATTCTGAAAAGTGCTTCTTTTAACGAATTCAAAGACTGTATTTATAAAGCAATCGAAGGGGAAATTGTGTTTAGTGAAGAAGTGAAAACTATAATTAGCCAGCCATTGTCTGAAGATTTAGAGCGAATTCCGGCTTTAAGCAGAAGAGAACGTGATATTGCACTATTGCTTTCACAAGGAAAATCAACTCAGGAAATAGCGGAGGATTTGTTTTTAAGTTTCTTAACTGTTCAGACTCACCGACGAAATATTCTGCAGAAATATAAAACTAAAAATGTTGCAGAACTGATAACATTTCTACTTAAAAATAATCTTCTGAATTAAGAAAATTGGACTGAATAATGTCAAAATGTCATTTTGTTAAAGTGGTTCAGAAATTGCAGTTTGTTTCGTAACTTTAAATCTCAATCAAAAAACTAAAAATATGGGATATGAATATTTAATACTTGCCGGGGTAATTATGTTATTCAGCTGGCTGGTGAGTTCAAGGCTAAAGAGTAAATTCGAGCTATACTCGAAATTGCAATTGCAAAACGGAATGAGTGGTAAAGAAATTGCTGAAAAAATGCTTGCAGATAATGGTATCCGTGATGTTCGTGTAATTTCAACTCCGGGACAATTGACCGACCATTATAATCCTGCAGATAAAACAGTTAATTTAAGCGAAGCGGTGTATAACCATCGAAATGCAGCAGCGGCAGCAGTTGCAGCTCATGAGTGTGGTCACGCTGTTCAGCATTCTATTGGCTATGAGTGGTTGACTTTGCGTTCTACATTGGTACCTATAGTAAGTGTAGCCTCAAATTATGTGCAATGGATTTTGCTGGCCGGAATCCTGATGATTAGAACTTTTCCGCAATTATTGTTAGTCGGGATAGTGATTTTTGCCGCTACAACCTTATTTACAATTATAACTTTACCCGTTGAATATGATGCGAGTAACAGGGCATTAGCCTGGCTGGAAAATAAGCGTATGCTTACACAACAAGAGCAGGCAGGTGCAAAAGATGCATTGAAATGGGCAGCAAGAACGTATGTAGTGGCCGCTATTGGTTCAATTGCTACGTTGTTGTACTATATTTCGATTTATTCCGGAAGCAGGAGGAGCTAATGTGACAATTTAGAATATTAGTCAATTAGATAATTTTATTTTAGACTCGACAGATTTAATTTGTCGAGTCTTTTTGTTTTATGTTTTAATGGTGGAAATTTAAAATAATAAAAAATATAACCCATAATCCGGATATAATGTAAACACAGTTTAAGTATTCCTTGTTTTGGGATTTATAATATTTAAAGAAAAGTATTAAAGTGTAAATTATACTTATTGGAATTGAAAGCAGAAATAAAAAAGCGCCTATTCCAGGTGCACATGGGCCACTTGGACTTATTTTGTCACATAAGTACGCTATTATAAAGTAGCCAATGAAAAAAAGTATTGTTTTGAGTTCAGGTCTAATGTTTATCATTAAGAATTTTAAAGAATTATCTAATTATCTAAATTGACATATTGTCTAATTAAAGCTGAATCTGTCTGTCAATCTGCTGGTCTAATGAAATAAACGTTTCAGTTCTTGAAACTCCTTCGATAGCCTGAATTTTAGTGTTTAAAAGCTGCATCAAATGTTCGTTGTCGCGACAGATGATCTTAATCAAAACCGACCAGTTTCCGGTTGTATAATGGCATTCCAGAACTTCGGGTATTTTTTTCAGGTCTTTTACAGCTTCAGAGTTTCGGGATGCTTTGTCAAGATAAACACCAATAAACGCCATGGTATTGTAACCTAAAACTTTAGGGTTTACGGTAAATTTTGAGCCTGAAATCACACCTGATTGTTCCAGTTTTTTCAAACGTTGATGAATAGCAGCTCCGGAAATTCCTATTTTGTTGGCAATCTGTAAAATTGGTTTTCTGGCATCATCCATTAGGTAACGAAGGATTTCCTTGTCGATACCGTCAATTTCAATTAATAGGGAGTTGATTTTCATAACTTGATATTTGAAACTAATTCTTGTAGTTTGGTTTAGAATAGGAATCAAATGTAGTTAAAATACTGTAAAAAAGAAAATTCCAAATTTCAACAGGTTAAAGCTGAAATTTGGAATTTAAAATATTTTACAGGATTATTTTCCTTTGTTTGCTTCGCTAATGTACTTCTCTAAAGCCATTGTCATAGAAGGTGTTTCCGGAGTTGGGGCAAGAATATCAATTCTTAAACCATGATCAAGAGCTTCTTTTTGAGTTGTGCTTCCAAAAACAGCAATTCTGGTATCGTTTTGTTTAAAATCAGGAAAGTTTTTGAACAACGATTTTATTCCGGTTGGACTAAAAAACGCTAAAACATCATAATAAACATCAGCCAAATCAGATAAGTCGCTCATTACCGTTTTATAAAAAACAGCTTGTGCCCAGTCTACTTTTAAATTATTCAAAGTAATTGGCGCATCGGCATTTAACTGATCAGATGCAGGAAGCAGAAATTTTTCGTCTTTGTATTTTTTGATTAGCGGAGATAAATCGGCAAAATCTTTAGCTCCTACATATATTTTACGCTTTCTGTAAACTACATATTTTTGCAGGTAAAAAGCAACTGCTTCAGATTGACAAAAATACTTCAATCCTTCAGGAACTTTGTAGCGCATTTCCTCGGCTACTCTAAAAAAATGATCTACCGCATTTCGGCTTGTCAAGATAATCGCAGTATAATGATTAAGATCGATTTTTTGTAATCTGATCTCTTTTGCGTTAACCCCTTCCACATGAATAAAAGGTCTGAAATCAATTTTTATTTTGTGTTTTTGTTGGAGCTCAAAGTAAGGAGAATTCTCCACTTTAGGTTCAGGCTGTGACACCAAAATTGTTTTCACTTTCATATTATAAACATTTTCTAAGCACTCCCTTTTGTTATCCAATAATAAAGAAAATAATAAGGGGCTATTTCAAGAGCGCAAAGATATAAAATAAAATAAAATAACTTGCTGAATATTATATTTTGATACGTTTTAATTGAAATAAAATAGGAGAATAAGCTTATACATACTGAAACCCCTATTATTACTAGGGGAATAATTTGCGGAATATTCTCATAATAAAACAGAATTGCATTTACAGGAAGAATCAAAACGCCAATGTAAGTTCTGTAAGTTACTTTTTGCAGGTTAAAAACATCTGTAAATTCATCTATATTGAAAGAAGTTGCTACAATTTTTTCGATTAAAAACTTAGCGAGGATAAAATAAAACAAAAACGTAGCAATCTGAATGAATAATACCCAATCGGTTTTTGTTTCGATGTGTCCAAAAATATACATCGTAAGCTGAATGAAAAAGGTATAGGACACAATTTGCACTAAGAACAGGGATATCGTAAAACGGCTTTTTAAATGACTGGTGTCGCGATAAATTTTAACGTATTTATCAGAGAAAATAAGCTTTGTAAATTCGCTGAATCTGTTTTCATAAGCAGACTTTGTAACAGCAATAACCGCAAATGCCAACACAAATAAAAGTGTAGCCCAATCTTTGTTTTCGAGAATCCTGGGATGAAGTTGTTCAATCATAGCGCTACAAAATTAGTAATTTTTTATATCAATACTTTTATTATAAATTTATTATGAATCAAATGGCATAAAAAGTTTACTTTTGCGGTGAAATTACGCAGAAAAATGAATGATAGTATTGTCATAATTCCCACTTATAACGAAATCGAAAACATAGAAAGTATAGTCAGGGCTGTACTTTCACAACACAAACCTTTTCATCTTTTAATAATTGATGATAATTCCCCGGATCATACAGCTGACAAAGTTATTGCTTTGCAGGAAGAGTTTTCCGGAAGATTATTTCTTGAAAAAAGAGCCAAAAAGTCAGGTTTGGGAACTGCATATGTTCATGGTTTTAGATGGGCTTTAGAGCGCAAATATGATTATATTTTTGAAATGGATGCCGACTTTTCGCATAATCCAAACGATCTTGAGAAGTTATATGATGCCTGCCATTTTGGAGGAGCTGATTTAGCGATTGGTTCCCGTTATGTAACAGGTGTAAATGTGGTCAACTGGCCATTAAGCCGTGTGTTGATGTCTTATTTTGCTTCGGTTTATGTGAAATTTATTACCGGAATGAAAATTCATGATGCCACTGCCGGTTTTGTTTGTTATAAAAAGGAAGTTCTGGAAAAGATAAACCTTAACAAAATAAAATTTGTGGGATATGCTTTTCAGATCGAAATGAAGTACAGGACTTACTGTGCGAAATTTGAAATCACAGAAGTTCCTATAATTTTTACAGACAGGACTAAAGGAGTTTCAAAAATGAGCAATGCCATTATCAAAGAAGCTATTTTTGGTGTAATTTCGCTTAGATTAAAAAAATTAGTCAATTCATTATAAACTCAAAACATGAATAGGATTTTAATAAAAAATGCTAAAATTGTAAACGAAGGGACGATTTTTGAAGGCGATGTCTTGATAGAAAACGACTTAATTGTTGAAGTTGCCGATAGCATTAGCCTAAAAACATCAGATTGTATCGTTATAGATGCCGAAGGGAATTATTTGATGCCGGGTGCAATTGATGATCAGGTACATTTTAGAGAACCGGGATTAACACACAAAGGAGATATAGAATCTGAATCCAGAGCTGCTGTTGCAGGCGGAATCACTTCTTTTATCGAACAGCCAAATACGGTTCCAAATGCAGTTACACAAGAAATTTTAGAAGATAAATATCAAATTGCCGCCGTAAAATCATTTGCGAATTATTCGTTTATGATGGGTGCTACCAATGATAATTTAGATGAAGTTTTAAAAACCAATCCGAAAAACGTTGCCGGAATCAAGATTTTCTTAGGTTCTTCGACCGGAAATATGCTGGTTGATAATGAAGCGACTTTAGAAAAAATATTTTCAAGTACGCCTATGTTAATTGCTGTTCATTGCGAGGATGAAACAACGATTCAAAATAATCTGGCTGCTTTTAAAGAACAATATGGTGATGATGTTCCGGTTACGGCCCATCATTTAATCAGAAGTGCAGAGGCTTGTTATATTTCATCTTCAAAAGCAGTTGCTTTGGCTAAAAAAACCGGAGCACGTTTGCATGTTTTTCATCTTTCGACTGCGAAAGAAATGGAATTGTTTACCAATAAAATTCCATTAGAAGATAAAAAAATTACCGCCGAGGTGTGTGTGCATCATCTTTGGTTTACTGATGAAGATTATAAAACGAAAGGGAATTTTATTAAATGGAATCCTGCCGTAAAAACGGCTGAGGACAGAAAAGAACTTTGGAAAGCTTTAAATGATGGTCGTATTGATGTTATTGCTACAGACCATGCCCCACATACAAAAGATGAAAAAAATCAATCGTATTTAAATGCGCCTTCTGGCGGGCCATTAGTTCAGCATGCTGTAATAGCTATGTTTGAAGCACATCATCAGGGGAAAATTACGATTGAGAAAATTGTAGAGAAAATGTGCCATAATCCGGCAAAAATTTTCAAAATCGAAAAAAGAGGTTTTGTAAAAGAAGGCTACTTTGCCGACTTGGTAATTGTTAACCCGAGTTTACCCTGGAGTGTGAAACCTGAGAATATTTTAGCAAAATGTGGCTGGTCTCCTTTTGAAAATTATACTTTTAAATCCAGAATTACACATACTTTTGTAAACGGTGAACTGGTTTACAATAATTTTAAGGTAAAAGATGTCCGCGCAGGCAAAAGACTATTGTTTGAAAGATAAAAAGCTGAAATGAAAAAGTTTATATTGATAGTATTGGTTTTATTTCTTTCCATAAGTTGTAAAAAGGATTTGGTTAAAGAACCCAAACAGCTTATTAAGAAAGAAAAAATGATTGATATTATGTATGATTTATCTCTTTTGGAGGCAATAAGATATCAAAATCCGGCTTCTTTGGATTCAATGGAAACCAGTCCTGCAAAGTTTATTTTGCAAAAATACAAAGTAGACAGTCTGCAATTTGCACAGAGTAATATGTATTATGCTGCCGATTATCAAAACTACAAGGACATATATGATGAGGTTGGTAAGCGATTGGAAAAGAATAAAAAAATAGCCGACTCATTAGTTAAAATAGAAGAAAAAAAGGCCGCCAAGGCAAAAAAGAATAAAATAAACGATACAAAAAATGACTCCGTTAAAATACCGGTCAGAAAAATCAATATTGATTCTATTAAAAGAAGAATGCAATTGATAAAAAAATAAATTTTATAGTCCTGATACTTCTTTTATATATTGATGTACATCTGAAAAAACCGTTCCCAGAGCGGTTTTTATTTTTTCATTAGAATAGAGGTTTCCGGAATAGGAAGCTTTTGCAGTAGCTTTTGTAATGCTTCTTTTTTGGAAAAACAAAGTTGAGAAACCCCAATCTGCAATCCAAAGAAAATTCATGAATAAAGGCGTTGCATGGATGCTTGGTTTTTTTACTTGCAAAGCCTCGGCAATCGTATTGAGAATATCCCGAAACACAACATTTTCAGCAATTAAAGTAAAACGCTCGTTTTTGACCTCACTTTTCATTAATTCAAATGCAATTTTCACAACATCATTAACAGTAATAAATCCGGTACTTCCCAATGTGTAAAACGAAAGTCCGTTAGCTACTTTTGTATAAAGTTCAGCACTGCCTTGTGTGTCTTTTTTTGTTTTTGGAATTGGTCCTAAAATCACGCCCGGATTTAAAATAAGAACATCTAATCCTTCCTGAAGCCCTCGCCAGACTTCCATTTCGGAACCATATTTAGAGATAGCATAATCGCTGTGTGGTTTTTCAGGATTCCAGTCGGTTGCTTCTGTAATGTAAACTTCATGGGGAGCTAAATCGCCTAAAGCTGCAATGGAGCTCACGAAACAGAATTTCTTAATTTCTTTAGCAATAGAAAAGTTAACCATATTGGCGGTTCCTTCGATGTTTGTTTTTCTTAATACATCTTCATCTCTTGGGTCAAATGAAATCAAAGCAGCACAATGATAAACATATTCAATTCCGGTAAATGCCAATTCAAGCGTAGGAATATCTAAAATATCGGCTTCAAGCCAATCTATTTTTTCAAATAAATCCCCTTTTTGGTATAATTCAAAAACCGATTTTGTTTTTTGAATGTTGTTTTTTGTTCGATAAATAGCCCGAACAGTTTCTCCATTTTCAATCAAATGAAGCAATAAATGAGCGCCAACTAAACCTGTTCCTCCAGTAACTAATATCATTTTGTAAAGATAAGTTTTTGCTTGGAAGGTGCAAAGAGGCAGAGGCTCAAAGTTGCAGAGGTTTTTCTTTTGATGTTTGCATTGAAATTGTTTTTTGACATTGCCATTGCCATTGTTTATATTTGCACAAAATATTTTAAAAAATGAAGAATCTAGTTGAAGAATTAAAGTGGCGCGGTTTATACCATGATAGCATGCCAGGAACGGAAGAACAATTGCTAAAAGAGGTAACGGCGGCATATATTGGTTTTGATCCAACGGCAGATTCGCTGCATATTGGCAGTATGGTTCAGATCATTTTATTGGTTCATTTGAAAAATTTTGGTCATCAGCCAGTTGCTCTTGTGGGTGGCGCTACCGGAATGATTGGTGATCCTTCCGGAAAATCTGACGAAAGAAATTTGTTGAACGAAGAAACTTTGGCAAAAAATGTTGCCGGGATCAAAAGTGTTTTATCTCGTTTCTTAGACTTTAATTCAAATGAACCAAATGCTCCAATTATGGTAAACAACTATGATTGGATGAAAGAATTCTCTTTTATTGATTTTGCCCGTGAAGTTGGAAAACGTATTACGGTAAATTATATGATGGCGAAAGATTCCGTTAAAAAGAGAATCAACGGAGAGGGCGAAGGAATGTCTTTCACAGAATTCACCTATCAATTAATTCAGGGTTACGATTTTTATCATTTATATAAAAACAACAATTGCCTTTTGCAGATGGGAGGTTCTGACCAATGGGGAAATATCACCACAGGGACGGAATTAGTTCGCAGAATGGGAGGCGAGAATGCAAAAGCTTTTGCATTAACAACACCTTTAATTACAAAAGCAGACGGATCTAAATTCGGAAAATCCGAAGGAGGAAATGTTTGGCTGGATGCGGATAAAACTTCAGTTTACAAATTTTACCAATTTTGGGTAAATGCAACTGATGTTGATGCTGAGAAATATATCAAGATTTTTACTTTCTTAGACAGAACTGTAATTGATGCTTTAATTGAAGAGCATAAAACAGCTCCGCATTTAAGGGTTTTACAAAAGAAACTGGCTGAAGAAATCACGATTTTTGTTCATAGTAAAGAAGAGTTGGAAAAAGCAATTCAGGCTTCGAATATTTTATTTGGAAATTCAACTGCTGAAGATTTAAAACAATTGGATGAAGCTACTTTTTTGGAAGTTTTTGACGGAGTTCCGCAAGCTGAAATCGCAAAAGCAGATTTAGAAAACGGATTAGATATTGTTACTGTTTTGAACGAAAAAACAGGTTTTTTTAAATCAAACGGAGAAGCGAGACGTGCGTTGACAGCAAATTCAATTTCCGTAAACAGAGAAAAAATCAAAGAAGATTTTGTGTTGACTGCAAATGATTTAATCAATAATCAGTTTGTGTTGTTGCAAAGCGGAAAGAAGAATTATTTTGTGTTGAGGATTGTTTAATCGGTTAATTGTTTATGCGGAATGTATAGCCGATTAAGAGATTAAACAAATCAACAAATTAGCAATTAAACACTTATAATAATCTACCAATACCTCAAAAGAGTTGTTGAGATTTTTTTGTGATTAGAATGAGATTATGATTTATTTTAGTAAGTTTATTACTTAAATTAAAAAAGATGTTTGGACTTCTGTTTTTTTATTGGATTTGGAAAGCATTCAGTAATTTGGCCATTGAATACAATAAGAATAAATGGAAATATTTCTTCTTTGGATTAGGATCGTATTACGGAATTACTTTTTTGGCAGCGATCATTTATGTTATCATAATTGCTTTTGTGAACGGAATAGATGCCCTGGATGATGATAGTTATTATAACTCTGGATTAGATTTTGTATTTGCTATTTTAGGAGGTTTAGGATGTTATGGCATCTATAAATATTTAGAAAATAAAGGACAAGAAGAAAAAGAATTATTGAGAAAAGAAGGAATAGACAGTATTGGTTTGGTGAAAGAGAATTAAAGAACCATCAAATTACAACCACGAATATCAGAATTATCAAAACGTCCCAATACCTCGAAAGAGTTGTTGGGATTTTTTTTGCCTAAATCCTGCGTAGCAATAAAAGAACACGAATTGATATTGGCCAAATCGATAACGTTGATTCCGCCAGTTTTTCCGTCTTTCACATAAGTTAATGCGTCTTCGGGATCACGGACTAAAATATGCATCCATGATGAACATTCAAAAATACCTTCGCCGAGAGAATACGCTTGCGCCAAAAGTTCGGTCATTCCATATTCAGAATGAATTGCTGAAACTCCAAATCCTTTGCAAAGCTGTTCGTGTAATTCTTCGCGAATCATTTCTTTGCGTTTGCCTTTCATTCCTCCGGTTTCCATAATAATGGTATTCTTAAGCTGAAACTGGTGCTTTTCAATCAAATCTAATAGAGCATAGGTAACACCAATTAAAATCACATTTTGTCCAGATTTATCTAGGGCAGTAAGTTTTTTAATTAAGTCATCATGATTGTGTAAATAAAAGCCACTCTCAGGATGATTGGACAATTTTATTAAGTCTTCAACCATGTAAATAAGCGAAGATCCATCGCGTTCGAGGTAAGAGGGTAAAAGGGCTAAAACAACGTAATCTTCTATGTTGCCGTAAAATTGAGAAAATCCGTTGCGGTAGCTTTCTTCATAGAGAGAAACATCGGTAACCAAATGTCTGCTGGTAATCATTCCGGTGGTTCCGCTGCTGGTAAAAGTTATCTGAGCAGGATTGGTGTTTGAAACTACTTCGTGAGTTTTGAAGAACTGTATCGGTAAAAAAGGAATTTGCTCCAAAGATTTTACCTGTTGTGGATTTACTTTCAAAAAGTTGCAAAAGTCACGATATACCTGATTATTTTCATGTTGAAAACGAAACACTTTTAATGCTGTTTTTTCAAATTGTTTCTGACTCGAAATAGTAAATATATCAGTAGCTGTAATCAAATCTTTTTTTGTGCAAAGGTATAAATAATTGTAGGATGTATGGGCAATAAAAAAGCTCCAATGTTATTTTGGAGCTTTGAAATATTTTTACCTTATAATTAATTTCCGTGTTGCGGAGGTGTTTTCTTCACTTATTTTAATAATGTAAACTCCTGGAGTCAAATCAGAAACATTAAGTTCTTTTGAATTCAAATGTGCCTGAAGCACCTTTTTTCCGAGGACATCAAAGACTACAATTTCTTTTTCTAAGTCATTTTTAGTAGAGATGTAAACTTTTCCGTTTACTACAGGATTAGGGTACAGGCTCAGACCTTCTATAGATTTTGAATCCTGAGGTTTTGGCAACTGTTTACTATCTTGAGCAGAAATGCTCAGGGTAAAGAAAAAAGCCAGTAAGAATGTGATATAAAAGTAGTTTTTTGCCATTGTTTTATTTTGGTTACGTAAATATACAAAAAAGTTTTCAAAAACTACACCAAAAAAAAACATCCTAAAATTTTAGGATGTTTTTAACAGTTTATAAGTGAGCTTTATAGCTTTTCTAATAAGTTTACGCCGTCAACAATTGCCCAGGCTCCAGGAGTTAAAGCGGCTCCAGTTGCTGTTGTGCTTGTTGTGAAATTTCCATCAGGAAAACCAATTGTAAAACCTGCAGCTCCTGTTCCTGTTAAAGCTGTAGCAGCATCTTCAACTTTTACATTTAACATTTTGATTTTTCCACCAGCAACCTGATTAGTGTTTGTAGCAGCTTCCTGGATTCTTACAGCAACAGCACCTGTCGAAGTGTAACCTGAGATTACAACGTTTGAATACTCACCATTTCCGTCTTTTTTGAATTGGATTGCATCAATTTCTGTTGGGTTTCCAGCTTCAGTTACTGTTCCGGCAGCTCTTCTTAAAGTAATATTTGAAACTTTAGGGAAGAATGAATTGTTAACACTTTTTGCTTCAATTTCCATTCCGAAATTTCCAGCACCAGTTTGGTAAGCATACCAGTTAGTGTTTTCTTGTCCTTGCCATCCATCTTGCCAGTCAAAAGAATCATCTGTATTTCCGTAAGAGATTAAGTTTTTAGCACTTACAGTTCCTCCATAAAATTCGAAACCATCATCAGCACCTTTGTAAGCTACTAAGTTTTCTAAAACTGTTCCTGAACCTACAGCGTAGAATGAAAAACCATTCATTTCTGAATTTCCGTCAAGGATTTTCTTTCCAGCATATTCTACACGAACGTATTTCAATGAACCACTGCTGTGAGTAGGATTTGAACCTCCGTATATTATATTTGTTCCGTCCTCAGAAGTTGCTGTTGTGATTGGAGTTCCGTCAGCTGTTTTTCCTGAAACTATTGGCGCATCACCAAACATGATAATTCCACCCCAGGATCCTGCAGTTTTAGATTTTTCTGTAAATACTACTGGCTCAGCAGCTGTACCAGCTACAATTAGTTTGCCGTCTTTTTCTACTAACAAAGCATCTGGTCCGTTAACTGCATCAGCAGTAATAATTGATCCTGCTTCAAAAGTTAACGTTACATCTTTCTTTACTCTTACAGTTCCGCTTATTGTGTACACACCTTTGATATATGTTTTGGAAGCAGTAATATCTCCGGTAATATCTCCAGAACCTGTTGCCGGAGGAGTCACAGTATCATCATCGCTAGAAGAACAACTTGCGAAAATTAAGCTTAAAAAAGTAAGACTGATTGCTAATTTTTTCATTTTTAATGATTTTGATTATTTTTTTTGTGTTATTATGTTGATTCAAAAGTACTTCCGGTATTTCTAAATTTGGTTAGCTAATTGTTATCAAAGTATTATATAACAATCAACTTGATGTAAATTCTATGTTATGCCTTTTAAGCAAAAAAAGAGCTTTACGCTCTTTTTTTGTAGATTAAAATGTATATCCAAGATTTACTGAGAAACCAACTCCTTTTTTATATTCACGAAGTACTAACGAATCTTCGGTAATGTTAAGAGTACTATTGTTACCTATTTCTTTCCTGTAATATGGATTAAGCAAATTTTCAGCTGTAAATTTCAATTCGATGTTTTTTGAAAGTGTGCTTGACCAGATAAAATCTAATTTGCTAAATGATTTTTCATACATATGGTCAATTCCTGAAGAACCTACTGCAAAAATTCTGTCCCCATAAACGTTGTAAACCAATGTCATAGTGTTTTTCCAATCGTTGTTTAAGGTGAAGTCGTATTTTAAATCTGAGTTAATCATCCAGTTTGAAGCACCCTGAAGTTTACGACTTTTACTGTTTTCTAATTCATTTCCTGGTTTTGTCAAATCAATTGTTACATCTGTATTCATTAATGAAGTATTAAAACCAAAGGTAAAGTCTGATAACGATTCGCTAATTCTGTTCAATGATAAAATCATTTCGATTTCTGCACCATAAATTACAGCTTGTTCAGAGTTTTTGAAAGTTGTAATCTGTCCACCGCTGCTTGCAGTAGGTATAAAAACTCTTTCAATAGGATTTTCAATCAACTTTCCGAAAGCTCCAATTGCGAATAATTCTTTGCTGTTAGGGAATAATTCATATTTAAAATCAGCATTATAATTGTTGCTGTTCAATAAGTCCGGATTTCCTGTTACAGAAGTTCCATCAGGATTTACGTAGGTAATCGGTAACAACTCCATGGCAACTGGTCTTGTTATTGTTTTGCTTAAAGAGCCACGAAGATTACTGTTTTCGTTTAGGGCATATTTAGTATTTAGCGATGGAAGGAAATCTAAATTATCGTCTGCTTTCTTGCGAAACGGGCTACCAAACGGATCTCCTTGTAATCTGTATTTAATTTCACGAGTAGAACTTTCAGCTCTAAGGCCAGCATTCAGATCCCATTTTTCTCCAAAAGTCAAAAATAAATTGAAGTATCCGGCATTAACAAACTGATTCAGTTTTACTTTGTAATCTCCATTAGATTCTTCCTGAACATAAAGAATTCCGTTGTTGATGTCATCATTGATTGGAGCACTAATTGTATTTAAGTCTGCTGTATAATTTTTTTCGATATTTCTTCTTCCTGAAAAGAAACGGTAAGTAGACTCCATATCATTTAGGTAATTGTTGTACCCAACAGATAAGTTGTTTTGTTTTTCCTTGTCTCCAAATTTCAAATTGTACTCTGCCAGAGCTGAGAAGTAGAAGTTTCCATTTATATCAAGATACTGACGGTTAAGATTGTTCCCCCCGTATGACATATTGATTTCGGTATCATTCACTTTCTGTCCTGTTATGAATTTTCTGTCCGGTTGTTGAAAGCCGGTTTTTACATAAGAACCTCCCGCTTTTATCGTCTGTTTTCCGTCTTCTGTCAATTTGTAATCTCCAAATAACTGAGTATTCCAATATCTCGATTCTTCAAATTGATTTGCTCTAATAAGATTGTTGGTTACGTTTGTCAAACTGTTGGTGTATCCTAACTGATCCTGAATCATACTTTCTGTAGCCTGAATGAACAAGGTTGTAAAGTTTAGGTTCAATCGGTTGGTTTTGTATTTTATACCTGCTAAACCGGAAAAAGTTGTTTGGTAAGAATATTGAGTATTGTAAAGATTGTTGTCATAGTTACCCTGACCTAAGTTAAAGGTTCTGTCAACACCTTCTCTAAAAAGATATTTGTTGTCAAAGTTAATAGACATGATGTAACTAATGTTTCTTTCTTTTTCAAGATCAAATTTCTGAGAATGCAAAAATCCGATACTTGAGTTCAAAGGACTCGCTGTTTGGTCAACATCCCAGTTTTTATCCCCATAAGCACTATTGTATTCGTCTGGAGATAATCTTTTTCCGTTAGGAACAGAACCAAATACACCTGGTCGTTCTCTATCGTCTCCATTTAATCCAAAAGCCCCTTTTGTAGTGTTAGCATCATCAGAAAGCAGGAATTTTTTAAGATTGTTGTTTGTAGTATAGCCAAAACCAACATTAAGTTTGGTAATGTTTTTTGGCTGTGCTGTTTCGATATTTACTGTTCCTCCGGCAAAATCACCTGAAATATTTGGATTGAATGTTTTGTAAATATTTAAGATGCCTACTATGTCCGTTGGAAATAAATTAAGAGGAATAATCTTTTTGAAAGGACTGTTTGAAGGTGTCTGTAAATCATTAACCAATAAATTGTTGTAACGATCCTCAAGACCTCTAATAAATAAACCCCTTCCGTCAACTTTAGTAATTCCCGTTACTTTAGTTAAACCACCTTCAACATCACTAACTCCTTTTCTGGACATTTCCTGAGCACCAATACTTTGTTTGATCACTACTGCATTTTTTTGATCCAATAAAAGAGCTGTTTCTTTTTCACGACTTGTTGTGTTTTTTACAACTACATCCTGAAGTGTGTAACCGCCGGATGAAAGTGCCTGATTAACCGTAACAGTCTCGTTTGCTTTAACAGTTACAGGTGTCTCTACAGATTCATAACCTACGAAACTAAAAATAACAGTATAACTTCCCGGATTTACTGTTACTGAATATTTTCCGTCAATATCAGTGTTGGCGCTAATATTAGTTCCTTTTACCAATATATTTGCAAAAGGTAAAACTTCATTATTCATTTCCTTGTCGGTTAAAACCCCAGAAATTGTACCTTTGTTTTGCGCTGTCGAAAGAGCACAAATAAATAACGTAATAATTAGAAATTTTAAATTGAATTTCATTCTGTGTTGTGTTTAATTTATTTTTGTGCAAAGAAATGCACGCAGTGTAAAGTTCATGTTAGGCACTTGTTATGTTTTTGTGTGTTGTAGATTATCAAATTGTTACGAGATTAAATTACCGTTAACAGCAATTTTTGACGGTTAATTTATTATTATATTTACCATCGCAATTAAAAACCATCAGATTTACGGAGTAAGGAAATTTGATGAGAAAACTCAATTTTTGCTATTTTATGAAAAAAACACAAACAAAGATTTTATTAGTTGACGATGAACCGGATATCTTAGAAATCGTTGGTTATAATCTTGCGCAGGAAGGCTACCAAATCGTAACGGCCTCAAATGGAAAAGACGCAATTGCAAAAGCTCAGAAAGAATTACCGGACCTTATAATTATGGATGTCATGATGGCGGAAATGGACGGAATGGAAGCTTGTGAGCACATCAGAAAAATTCCGGAATTAAATAACGTTATCATAACATTTTTAACAGCAAGAAGCGAAGATTATTCACAAGTTGCTGGTTTTGATGCCGGTGCAGATGATTATATTACCAAACCTATAAAACCAAAATTACTGGTCAGCAAAGTAAAGGCTTTGTTAAGAAGACTTAAAGAACAGGAAGTAGTGAGCGATACGTTAAATGTTGGCGGAATTGAAATCAATCGTGAAGAATATAAAATCATCAAGGATAATATCGAAATTTCCCTTCCAAGAAAAGAATTCGAATTGTTTTATCTATTGGCATCAAAACCCGGAAAAGTATTTAAAAGAGATGAAATCCTTGATAAAGTCTGGGGGAATGAAGTAGTAGTGGGCGGAAGAACTATTGATGTGCATATCCGAAAACTGCGTGAAAAAATAGGCGAGGATCTTTTTAAAACCATCAAAGGAGTTGGTTATAAATTCGAAGTTTAAGCATTAAAAAATGAACCATAGTGATATAAGTTCATTTAAATTATCGCATTTTTATTTTGTTATCTGAGTCAATCTTTTTCAAAGTTTAAAAATTTGAGAAAGATTGACTTTTTTAAATTCTCATCAAATATATAAATAAGCTTTACTTTTTTAAATGAACTTATATCACTTATATAGTAAAAAAAATTCCTTAATTGTTTATTATTTTTAAATCTCAATGAAAATTAATTTCAAGAAAACGTATAAGTTTGCTATAAAATCTGCGCTTTATATAAGTCTGTTTGCAACAGGGTTTGTGTTGTTGCTGATGAATATATTTTATAAAAATCAATTAAAATATCAAATTGGGTTTGGAATAGTTTTTATTATTTCAATTTATATTTTCTCTTTTTTGGTACTGCAATATCGTGTGGAGCGATTTATTTACAGAAGAGTAAAAAAAATCTACGATGAGGTTTCGTTACTGGAATCGACTACACTTATCAATCAGCCCATCACAACCGATATGGAAACGCTTTCGCGTGAAGTGAAAAAGTTTGCAACGGATAAAAAACTCGAAATTGAAATGCTTGAAATCAGGGAACAATACCGCAGGGAGTTTTTAGGCAATGTTTCTCACGAACTTAAAACACCATTATTTACCGTTCAGGGTTATGTTTCGACTTTACTTGATGGCGCAATGGATGATAAAACAATCCGTAAAAAATATTTAAAACGTGCAGAAAAAGGTGTAGAGCGATTGATTTATATAGTTGAAGATTTAGATATGATTACCAAACTGGAATCAGGTGATTTAGATTTGAATATTACCGAATTCAGTATTGTCGAATTAATTCAGAATGTTTTTGATTTGTTGGAGATGAAAGCCGACAAAAAGAAAATAAAATTGGCTTTTGAAAGTAAAAACATGCAATCTATAATCGTAAAAGGGGACCAGGACAGAATACAACAGGTTCTGGAAAATTTAATAGTAAATTCTATTAAATACGGAAAAGACGGTGGTACTACAGAGGTTGGTGTTGTTAATCTGACCAAGAAAAAAGTCCTGATCAGGATTAGTGATAATGGGGAAGGTGTTGAGAAACAAAATATTCCGAGACTTTTTGAACGTTTTTACCGGGTTGATAAAAGCGGAACCCGATCTGAAGGTGGTTCCGGTTTAGGATTGGCAATCGTAAAACACATTATCGAAGCACACAAAGAGAAAGTGTATGTTGAAAGTGAGTTCGGAATTGGTTCTGAATTCTCTTTTACACTTGAGAAAGCGCAAAAAATACAAAAGCCTGAAGTTAAAAAATTGTAAGTTGATTTGAGTGAAATGCCTTAAAACAGGGTGTTTTAACAATAAATCAACTTTGTAATATAAGCCATAACAATAAATTTTTATTATAGTAACATCCTGTTAATGATTTCTTAACATTGGTGATACATCTTTGCACCTTAAAATTTAGTGCATAAGAAACAATGATTAAAAGAAAAATAATTACAATTTTATTGCTGATTACCTGTGCGGCAAATGCACAAGATTTAAAAAAAGAAGATGTAAAAAACGAAGTAATCCGTCTTCTGGATTCCATAAATAAAGCGAAACTTGTTGAAACTAATGCCGGAGTTATTGATACGGAACATTGGTACGATAAAATTTCTTTAAGAGGATATGTTCAGGTCCGATATAATGGATTACTATCTACAAATGATAAAGTTTCGTGCGATCAGTGCGATAAATCCTGGGGAACGACTTCTACGGAACCGGATGCAAAAGCGAATAATGGTCTTTTTATCAGACGTGCCCGATTAGTGTTTTCGGGTCAGGTTCATCCCAGTGTATATTTTTATTTCCAACCTGATTTTGCAAGTTCCCCCGTATCCGGACTTCAGCATTTTGCACAAATTAGGGATGCCTATTTTGATGTTTCTTTTGATAAAAAGAAGGAATATCGTATTCGTATTGGTCAAAGTAAAGTTCCTTATGGTTTTGAAAATTTGCAATCAAGTCAAAATCGTTTAGTTTTAGATCGTAACGATGGATTAAATAGTGCAGTTGCTAATGAAAGAGATTTAGGAGTATTTTTTTACTGGGCACCTGAAGACGTTAGAGAGCGTTTTGCCATGTTGGTAAGAGACGGATATAAAGGTTCCGGTGATTATGGTGTCTTTGCTTTTGGAGCCTATAATGGGCAAACAGCAAATAAAACTGAGGGAAACAGAAATTTACATGTAGTAACAAGATTAACCTATCCGTTTGTAATAGGAAATCAAATTATTGAACCCGGAATTCAGGCCTTTACAGGAAAATGGGCTTTTACTAATGAAATTTCATCGGGAGTTACAGTCGAAAATAAGCAAAATACTACTGATCAAAGAGTTGGGGCGACATTTGTTTTGTATCCAAAACCTTTTGGTATTCAGGCTGAATATAATGTTGGAAAAGGCCCTCGTTACGACAAAGTCACAAATTCTATTGAAGTTACAGATCTTGAAGGAGGTTATGTAACCTTAAATTACAAATGGGATCTGCCAAAAAAACAATTATTGTATCCTTTTGCCAAATTTCAATATTATGACGGAGGAAAAAAATTCGAAAAAGATGCCAGAAGTTATGTAGTAAGGGATTACGAAATTGGGATAGAATGGCAGCCAATAAAAGCTTTTGAATTAGTTGCTGAATATGTAATTGCCGATAGGACTTTTGAAGACAGTGCACTGCCTGTTAATAGACAACAAGGAAATTTATTGCGATTACAGGCACAGTTTAACTTTTAATTCTATTTCTCAAAAACAGTAAATAAAGAATCCCAGTCTATATTATTATTAAATTGAGACAAACCTTTAAACGATTTTACTTTTGAAAGATCTTCAATCGTAAAGTCGTTTTGGGTTGCATACGGTACTAAATTTTCTTCCTGTAGTTTTATCGCCAGATATTCCTGCTCATATTGTCCGGGTGTTGGAATAAAAAAAGCCTTTTTGCCCAATTTTGCCAAATCCATAACAGTTGTATAACCAGATCGGCACAAAACCAAATCACTTTCGTTAAAAGTTTGTTCCAGCTGTTTCGTATTCATGAAATTGTAATAGGTTACATTTTTTATTTGTTGTTTGCTTTGCTCTTTTTCAACTAAACCTTTTATAAATACGACAGCACCTTGATAATGAACAATCTCTTGTTGCAGTTTTTCTTGCAATAAAGTTCGTTGAGGTTCAGGGCCTGATAATATAATCATTAAATCATATTGTTTTGGCGTTTCTTTTTGGCGCATTCTGCTCAAAGGGCCAATATATTTTAGATTTAATTTAGAATTGTTCAAATGCCCCAGTTCTCCTGTTAAGTTAGTTGTTTCATTGGTGTCAGGAACCCAGCATTCAGCGTATTTTTTTATAAAATATTGATGGCATTTACTGGTAAATTTGGTAGTATTTCCTGTCATCACATTTAACTGATGCGTGATAAATACAGAGGGCACTTTTTTACTAAAAACACCTAATCGGTTATCTGAGATAATTCCATCTATATCATATTTTTTTATCCAGGAATTCACCAGCTTTTTTTCATCTAAAATGGCAACAATCATTTTAGGCAGGTTTTTAATCAGTTTCCATTTGAAATTTTTTGCATTTTTTGCGTATTCAATATGATATGATGGTAATTCCAGTGTTTGTATGTACGGAAATTCTTTTCGCAATAAGTCTAAAGCAATACCATCAGAAGCAATGATTGGAATATAATTGTTTTCCTGTAAAGCTTTAATTATCGGAATACATCTGGTTGCATGCCCCAATCCCCAGTTTAAAGGAGTAATTAAAATAGTTTTATTCGCAGAATAATCGATGCTCATAGGTGGTGCTTTTCTTACGAAGATACTTAAATAGGGTTTTTAATCGATTTCAAAGATATTACGAAATGATTAAGTTATTACTTGGTTACTGTAAAAACCAAAGGCCAAACCGAAGTCTGACCTTTTAATTCTTATGACATATTGTAGCGTTAATCCTGAATATATGTTTTGTTACCGTTTGCATTAATATAGTATTTACCACCTCTTGGTCCGGTATATACTTTTTTGCCATTGTATTCTCCCGTAACTTTATCAGCTACTTTTGGCGCTTTTTCATTGGTTTCCTTTAGTTTTTTTTGAGTTGGTTTTTTTGCAGCAGTTGCATCTTTTTTTACGGCATTGGATTTTGCCACGGTTTTAGTTTCTGTTTTTTTTACGTCAGCTTTTACGCTTTCTGGTTTAGTTGTTTTTTTGGATTTTTCTGCTTCACTTTTTGCTTTTACAGACGCAGCTCTAGCTTTTTCTGCGGCTTTTTTAGATTTTGCAGCTTCATTTTTGGCATCTGCAGCAGCTTTATCAGCAGTTGCTTTCTTTTTAGCTGCTGCCTCTGTTTTGGCTTTGGTAGTTTTAGCAGTTTCCTGACCATAAAAAATATTGGAGAAAACAACCATCAAACAAAGTAATACTAATTTTTTCATAGGTTAAAGGATTAAAAGTTTAAATTAAAATTAAACAAATTATCCTAATGTTTTTCGTAATTGCCTAAAAATAAGCACGAAGCTGAATGTTCCCAGTATGAATCGTAACGCCTGTTTCACTTTTTCGTCCCTGATAATTCAGGTTGATGTCTAAAAACTGGGTTATGTTTTTTTGCAATAATAGTTTCCAGACTAAATTTTGTCCTGCCTGAAGCCCTTCCAACATCTGGAATCCTACTGATGAAAATTCATTTCCTTCAAATTCATTTTCATAAAAAGAAAACTCTCCGTTTACCGTCACTTTTTTATCTCCGGCATACGAAAATGAAGTTCCTAGCCGGCTTTGGGTCAGGGTTTCGAAATTACCGATCTGATTCTTTTTGTTTTGCAATTCGTAAAAGAAATCCAAACTCGTATTTTTTGAAAATAAATAACTGATTTTGGGTGCAATCTGATAGCCTTCAAGATTGTAATTCTTTTCTGTAAAATCCTCAGAAGCTAATGTAGATTTGATAGTTTTGGTAAAAAAATTGAACAACCAGCTTTTTTGGTACAAATGTGTGTATTGTAATTGATGTGAATTGTTTTTTACTTCTTGTGAACCAATTGAAAGTAAGTTTCTTCCTTTATTATTAAGATATGAATAGGTTGCAGAATGTTTCTGTTTACCCCGATTATAAAATAAACTGTTCCTGAAACTGGAATTTAATCCCAAAGTATTTTCCTCCGATGAACGAAACGGATTCAATTCGAAATTATCGCCCATACTTCTTACCTTCCGATCCATAATAAAGGATGTCTGATTATAAAAATAGGAAGCTGTCTTTTTGAAACCTTTTTCATTTTGCCATTGTAACGGGTTCAGGGTAACGGATTGTGAAAATTTATTCTGATTGGTTTTAATATAAACCTGATTAGGTAAAAAGATACGGATAAATTTTGCGAGATCCGGAAAAGGAGCAATTTCAAACTCTTCTATTTCCTGAATACCATTGCCATTATAATCATTCCAGGCATAAACTCCCTGACCGGCAGGAACTTCTACAAACGTGTATTCCTGTTGGGCAATAGTTCCTGAACTGGTTTCATAAGCAATACCTGTCTGGATAAATTGATTAAAAAAACGGTCATTGTATAGTATTCTCGAATTTAATGAAGGTTCACTTTTTTTAGCAGAGTCGGTAAAATCAAGATTCCGGTAACTCGCATAAACGGCTAAATCTGTTTTTTTATTCTGAATCAATTTTGATTTCAGGATGTACATCTGTGAATTGTTAACATGTTGTAGTAAGCCATTCTGTAAACTGTCATTTTTTCTTCTCAAATAACCTAATTCTACAAAAACTTTTGTACTGTCACCTCTGCCAATAAAAACACCATATTCTGAAAATCTTTGGCTCAGGGCCGAAAACTGATTGGTTGCTTTATCTTTTTCCTGATTATCCTCGATTTGAATATTACCGCCAACCCAGTTTTTGCCAAAATGATATTTAGTTTTAGTGAAGTTCCTGATGAATTTGGAGGTCGAAATGGTGGCATCGCTATTCAAAAAACTGCCTTTGTTTTCTATAGTCCAATTTTTGAATTTAAGGAAAGTGTTAGAGGTATGGCGATTTCCGGAATAGTTTTCAGTATAATCTAATTTTTCAAACTGATAGGTGAACAAACCAATATTGGAAGTTTTTTTATCCGAAAACAAATCGAAATTCAAACCGGTAACCAACATACTCTGATTGCCTAAAAGTATTTCGTTCAGATTCCAGTCCCGGTTAAATTCGATATTGTACAAACGTTCAATAGACTTGAAGTTTTCCTGAACGAATTGATAATTCGCATAACCATCTAATGTCCAGTTTCTGGTAAAAAGGCGTTTTTTTGTATTCAGTTTCAATGCGATTCCATTATTGTTGGAATCATCAATGTCCGAAAATAAGTTTTTATCATTATTGCTGACCCCAATTTCAAAATCGACCAGCGTTTTTTCATCCGGATTGTATTTACCTAGAAAAGTAGCCACCTGAATTTTCATTGGCGCCACCAATTGCACAATAGGTTCATAATTTCCTTGCGTAATTCCGTTTTCCGGTGAAACATATTCATAAATACGTTCAACAGAATTGGTATTTCTTATAATATAGTTTCCTGAATTGGCTCCAACAAGGCTAAAGCGTACGTTGTATAAAACATCTGTTGTATTGTTTGAATATTCATAAATTTCTATTGAATTTACAATAGTTTTTTTATACAGGATTTTGTTGTCAGCATACGTGTCTTCATAGGCTGACGGAGCTGTCATTAAAGCTGTGTCATCTCCGGCCTGGCTTAAAACCTGAACCTGTTCTGTAGAAAGATTCTGCTGGAGCGGTTGGTTTTTCATATCATTTTCAGAATATAAATAGCCGCCAAAACTCCAGTTTTTATTTTCATGAGTTGCACCTGCATACGTCACTAATCGATTATAGTTTCTGTCCGAATATTGATATTCAATGTTAATTCGCATTTCTGAAGTAATGGTAAAAAGCGATGTAAAAATAATTTCTCCTGCATTATAATCAATAACATAATCGTTGTTTTCGCCTCTTTTGAGCAAAACTCCATTAACATAAACACGTTCAGAGCCGGAAATAACCAAAACATACAATTCTCCATTTTGCCCTTTTAATTTATAAGGCCCCTGATTGCCTTCCTGCCCAATAAACGAACTTTTGGCGTATTGCCCTTTTACAAAAGCTACAGAGGCAAATACATTGGTTTTATTATCTTCTTTTCCAAAATCAAAACTGGCCGAAAGTCCCTGAACCTTCTTATTAAAATTTAAAAATTGTGTTTTACGGTTTTCCAAAAAAACATCTCCTGCGCGAATATTCCAGTCATCGCTGAACAATTCCATAAAAATATTATCAAACTGATCAAGTTTTTGCGAATAGCCACCATCCTGTAAAGGTATGTTGCTGTCCTGAAGGGATGCCCGAAGACTAATTTTATCTGATATTTTTCCTGTAATCTGAAGGTCCAGATTGGAGTTCAACACCGTATTTTGGTTGTTTCCAACCGTAACACCACGTGTAATACTTCCTGATGTGTTCAGTCCATCAAATGGAGTCACTTTTTTAATATTGGTATTTTCTATTCTGTATAACTTCTCAGAACCCACATCGTTGGTTACTACCTGGCTCGATTTATAAAGGCTGTATTCTTTGGTTAGAAAATCCGGGTATTTTAAATAATTTACAAGTAAGGTATCTGAATTTGAAGTGAATTTTTCATTTAGGAGTAAATATCCTTTCTGAAAATTAATTTTATAATGGGTTGAATCAATTGGTTCGTTTCTGGAATTTATTAATTCGAAAAAACCGGAATTTATACTGAAGTTTTCCAGATGAATCGTGTCTTTTGTTGCAATTACTTTTTTTGTTTTATAAGGCCAGTCCGTATCCTGGGCCAGAAGCCCGGAACAACCGATGAAAGCTATAAAAAATAGTAATTTTTTCAACATTAATACTTTAACTCTTAAAAGTCAAAAGTAGTATTTAATATCTGAAATATGCTTCTATAATTTTTTTAGCGATAGTTCTTTTCAGGCAGGCTAACTGGATTGTTTTTATGTTTTAATGATTGCGATTTTAAAAATGTTCTTTTTTATTTAAAAAATAAAAACGTATACTTGTAGTCTATTTAACCATAAGTTAAGATAGATATTTTTGATAGTCAATTGAGAATATTTTTTGATCTAAAATTTACTTAAACCATAATTTAAACTATTACTAAAATGAAGAAAAACTATTTTTTACTTTTTTTATTGCTTCTGGCTTCCTTGTCAGGGAAAGCACAAAACGTATGGAAGAATGTTCAGATAGGAGGCGGAGGTTTCGTAACTGGAATTATTACCAGTAAAAATGATGCAGATTTAAAATATGCAAGAACCGATGTTGGCGGTGCTTTCAGATGGGATGCTGTTAATAAAAAATGGATCTCTTTGCTGGATTGGCTAAGTGTAGATCAGGTGAGTTATTTTGGAGTTGAATCGCTGGCGATAGATCCACAAAATGATAACGTGGTCTATTTATTAGTTGGAACGGATTATTTTAATAGTGGGAAAACTGCTATTTTAAAATCTACGAATAAAGGGAATTCATTTACTGAAGTTGAAGTGACTTCGCAATTTAAAGCGCACGGCAATGGTATGGGGCGTTCAAATGGTGAACGTTTGGCTGTTGATCCAAATAATTCGAACATTCTTTATTGCGGAACCAGAAGAAATGGTATTTTTCAAAGTATTGATGCCGGTTTGACATGGAGTAAATTATCTGGTTTTCCTGTTACGACAACTTCAAATGATAATGGGGTATGTTTTGTTGTTTTGGATCCGGCTTCGGTTTCAGGAGGTAAAACACAGACTATTTATGCAGGAGTTTCACGCATAGGAGCCTCTAATTTATACAAAAGTGTAGATGGCGGAATTAGCTGGACTGCTGTTTCAGGGGCTACCACATCTTATATGCCACAGCGCGCTGTTTTAGATTCAAATCGGTCTTTATTGATTACTTATGCTGATTTTGAAGGACCCTGGAATCCAACTGCAGGACAAATATCAAAATTAAGCAGTACAGGAATTTTTACAAACATCACGCCGGCTGGTTTTACAACTCCTTTTGGCGGTATTGATGTAGATCCGACAAATCCGCTACGATTAATAGCCTCAACGATGAACACGTATTGGACACAACATACTACTTCCGGAGGAGCAGTTGCATATGGGGATCGTTTTTTTGTTAGTACAGACGGAGGAGCTAATTGGAGGGATTTAGTTGGCAATACCGGAATTTCTTTAGATACAAATGGCTGTACATGGATTTCTGGTCAGTCAATACACTGGGCAGGAGATTTTAAATTTAATCCTGCCAACACATCTCAGGCAAGTGTTATTTCAGGTAATGGAATTTTTACTTGTGATGATATTAATGCAGCTAAAACTACCTGGAAATTTGATGCGATTGGTCTTGAAGAAACGGTTCCTTTAGATTTAATAAGTATTCCATCTGGTCCGTTAATGAGTGTAATTGGTGACTTTGACGGATTTAAACATACAGATGTAACCGTTTTTGCCCCGCAACATGCTCCTACTATGGGTACTTCGACTTCTATTTCGTATGCTTCTGGAAACACAAACAAAATTGTGAGGCTAGGTAATTCTATGTATTATTCTGAAAATCAAGGTGCAACATGGACTAAAACTACAGCGGACTTAATGGGACAAAAAGGCAGAACAGCCTTGTCTTATGATGGCAATACCATTTTGCATTGCCCTTCCGGTTCAACAAGTATATATCGTTCTGTTGATAACGGAACTACATGGACAACCAGCAACGGTATAAGTGTTAGTAATGCAATTCCGGTTTCTGATCAGGTAACGAATAATAAGTTTTATGCTTATAATCAACCAACAGGATCGATGATGATTAGTACAGATGGAGGTATTAATTTTGTTTCTGCAGGTAATCCCGGTTCATGGGGTTCACAATTAATTAGAACTGTTCCCGGTAACGCTGGTCATATCTGGATTGCGATGAATAACGGCGGTTTAAAACGTTCAATTGATGGTGGTCAGACTTTTAGTGTTCCTTCAGCAAATGTTACAGTTGCGGGATCTGTAGGTATAGGAAAGGCTGCTCCGGGAAAAACGTATCCTACTATATATATTTGGGGAACAGTAAACGGAGTTACCGGTGCATTTCGTTCTATTGATGAAGGTGTTACATGGCTTCGTGTAAATGATGATGCGTATGAGTTCGGCGGGACAGGAAACGGTAATTTTGTAATTGGTGATATGAATACTTTTGGCAGGGTTTATATGAGTACCGTAGGAAGAGGAATTGTTTACACTGACAGCGATGCATCTCTTGGGATTTCTGATAATGAATTTAAAAATGATACTCAGATATTCTCTGTAAAAGCTTCTCCTAATCCAATGAAAGATTATGTGGTATTAGAATTGCCTGATGATACAAACGGAACATTGGTTAATATTCAGGTTTATGATTTATTAGGGAAACTGATAAAGCAAAATATGCATGCGGTTTCAAATAATGCGGTAACATTATTCTCTGATGATTTATCAAATCAACAAGGGGTATTATTGGTAAAAGTGACAACCAGTAATGGAAAATCAGGTTTTGTAAAAATTATAAAATAAAATTACCTTTTTAAATTATAAAAAAATAAAGGTTTCACTTTTTGGTGAGACCTTTGTTTTTTATACTATCCAATCTTCCAATAATCACTATAAAAATTGGATGTTTTCATTAAATCTTGATGACTCCCAGAATGCGTTATGGTTTTATTATCTAAAACATAAATAGTGTCAGCAACATTTTTAAGCATATTTAAGCGATGTGAAATAAAAAATATAGCACAATTTGTTTTTATCTTCTGAAATAACTCCATTGTAAAGTTTTCCGTATTTCTGTCCATTGCTGCAGTAGCTTCGTCAAGAATTAAGAACTGTGGTTTTTTGTAAAGTACTCTCGCTAAAGCAATAATCTGCTTTTGCCCGCCGGATAAATTAATTCCTTCTTCACCTAAAATTGTCGCTAGTCCTTGTGGGAATTGGTTAAAGTAAACATCAAAACCATAATTTTTAATAAACTCTATTAAGTTTTCGGGTGTTTCTGTAGCTCCAAGTAGAATGTTGTCGACAACATTACCATTAAAAATGATTATTTCCTGCGGAATAACACCAATCAGATTTCTATAGTTTTCCAGTTCTACTTCCGAAAGTTGGTGCTTGTTGTTTATAATGATATTTCCGTTTTCAAAATTATAAAATCGCTGTAAAATTTGTCCTAATGTACTTTTACCACTACCGCTTTCGCCAACAATCGCAATAAATTTTCCCTTCGTGATTTCTATATTAACATTATGGAACAATTCACTTCTTCCTGCAAAACGAAATGAAAGATTTTGAATAGATATTTGTTCAATGCCTGAAATTTTGAACCCTTCATTTTTCTCTTTTTCGATTGATGAGAATTCATACATTCGATTAAAAGCAATTTTGGCTTCGTTGATTGGAATGGCAACCAATGCCAGATTTGCAATCGATGGTAAAAGTGAACCGACAATTCCTAAAATTGCGATCAACTCCCCGGTTTTTATTTCTTTATCAAATACTTGTATAGAAGTATAAATCAAAATACCTACTAAAAAGAAAACGCTTGCCAAACCTGATTGCCAGGAAAGAGTAATGTTTATTTTTCCGAGATTGAATATTTTTTCCTGAAAATTAGCAAAAATCAGATTATTGGTTTTGCCGAAAATTGCTTGTTTGTTATCGTTTTTTATAGTCGAAATCCCCTGAATGGTATTGATGTAATTACTTTCGTTAAAAGCATAACTCTGCATCACTTCTTTTTGTGCATTGATTATTTTTTTATTGCTTCTGTAGATGATGTAAAAATAAACAGGCAAACTCAACAAAGAAATTAATCCTAACTTCCAGGAATAGCTAAACAGAAATCCCAGCGAAATAATAGAAATCAAAACGTCTATTACCAAAGAACTCGTTAATGTTTTTATAACGCTCTGCACACGTTGTGTATCGTTTAATCGGGCGACTAATTCCCCAATTTTCCTGGTATCAAAAAATGGTTTTGGCAAATGCAAAAGAGAACCGAAAAACTGATTGTTGATTCGGTTGTTAAAATCTTTAGACTGCTGTAATAAAAAGAATTCTCTTAAAATAGCTAATCCAACTCTTGCTAATAATAAAATGGTCAACAAACCAATACCTGAAATTAATTTCTTGATATTGTGGGATGGTAAAATATCATCAATTAGTTTTTGGGAGAACAGTGACATTGCCATTCCTAAACCAGCAACAAAAACACCTAATAAAATGCTAATCCATAAAAGTTTATAATCTTCTTTCAGGATTTCTAAAAACCATTTTCTTTGGGCGTTTTTCTCTGTTTCTTCTTTAATAAAAGTTTCATTTGGTTCAAGAGTAAGGCAGGTTTTTGAAACCCAAATTTTTTCTAATTCACTTATGGATAAATAAAATACACCTTTTCCCGGATCGCCAATTAGGAAACCTTTTATTTCGTCATACCCATAGCAAACTATATAATGATTGAGTTGATTTTCGATTAAAACATGTAAAAGTACGGGTTGTTTGTGGTCTATAAGTGCTTGAATATCGGCTTCGCAACCCTCAGCAGTAAACCCTGATTTGTTTGCAGCCTGATACACACCTAACATAGTAGTGCCTTGTTTGTTTGTGCCGCTTAGCTCACGAATTTTTTCAATAGTATTATTGCCTTGATAAAGTTTTATGATGCTCATTAAACAAGCAACGCCACAATCTGATTGGTCTAGTTGCAGCGTATGTGTTTTTTCGATATGCTTTAAGTTCATTTTGGTTTATTCTGAAGTCAATTTTTTTAGAAGAATTTCGGTTTTGGTTTGTCCTTTTATTTTTTCTATTAGTTTTTGATTTTTATCATATAAAACTAAACAAGGCAAAGATTTAACATCAAATGTAGTAGAGAAAGTAACTTTGTTATCATATAAAAAATGAATGTTATCATAAGAAATAAGTTGGTGTTTTATGGCGAATTTTTTGATAAGTTCAGGTTGTTCAAACGAAATAAAAATGAGTTGAATGTTTTGGAATTTTGCTGCATTTTCTTGTATCATTTCAGCTTCTTCATTACAATATTCACATTCACTGTTAAAGTAAATGAAAAGAGTCGGTGTGTCTTTTTTTAAATTTTGATTACTAAATAAATCACCTTTAATATCTTTATAGAAGAATTCTGGAATGCTTTTTATGTTTTGGGCAACCTTGTTTTTATGATTTATTTTCGAAATTATCTGGTAACCCAAAAAACAAATAAAACATGTAAATATGATCGGAAGAACTATTTTTAAAAATCTCTTCATTTTTTTTCTTCTTTATATAGCATTACAACCAAGATCATCGCTCCTATTGGCAGTACTCCTAAGATTAAAGAAGATAGACTTTCATTATAAAAAGCATACCCAATGATGTGTGCAATAATCACTATGAAGTAAGCTATTAGTAGTATTTTTTTAAGTTGTATCATTTTAAGAATAATTAAGCATAAAAAACATTATCGTTACTACCCAAAGTAATAAGGCAGGCACATAACTGTAAGCAATAATTTTTAAACCATTGTCTGTATTAGTATTTGCTAGTTTCCCAATTTGATATGCTAAATAAATAATGTAAGCCAATTCAAATAAGTTTAAAGTTTGAAAAGGATAAATAAACCAGGTTTCCAAATCTTTATAACCCACTATATTTAATGCAGATAATGGATAGAAATTTTGAATATCTTCTAAATTATAATTGGGTTGGAAAAAATAAAACCAAATAATTTTAAAAACAGGAACGAGTAAAAAGATAAATTCTGCTTTTAGGACAATATTCCAAAGGTTGTTAAACTTTAAATCCTTATTAAAGAAAAACAAACCAATATAGAGTATAGTAGCAATTATGGTAGTTTTGATTAACAGAAAAATAGGAATGAACACATATCCAACCCATTGCCATTTTTTTTGAAGGCCTAGAAAAATTTTTATTTGTTGAGAGGTAAGTTGTTCGGATAGCGAATTATAAAGTAAATCGTCAAAATGTATTGCTTTTTTAAAAATTTCAGTAATTACAATTGAGACAATAGAGAGTACTAACCATTTTACCAATGGAGATTTCATAAACATAAATTGAAGAGTTGAAAAGCAGTAACTAATAAAGTTGCTGTTTTTTAATTGTGAAGTAGTCGATTTAAAAATAAATCAATTCCAAGTAAATAACTTTTATACCTAACTGTGAGATAATACAGTTGGGTTATGAAAATCAAAAAAGTATTGATTTCTGCACAGAATTTTTTGCATTATTTACCTTCATTTTTTTTATCTATTTTTTCTGAATTATCTTCTTTTGCATTTTTAAATTCTTTTAAACCATTACCTAATCCTTTCATTAACTCTGGAATTTTTTTTCCTCCGAAAAGCAATAAAAGAATAAAAAGTAATAAAAGAATTTCAGTTGTTCCTAATCTTCCCATATTTAATTTTTTTTAATTGACGACCTTAAACTTCAAGTTTAAGATCATCAATATTAGTAATAATAAAGACATTATTTTTTATCTCTGTAAGTCTTATATTTATAGCCTAAGGCAATTATTATTATAAGTAATACTATTGTTATTGATCCTCTGCTCATATTTTTTTAGTTTAATTTTAAATTTTCGGTTAATTATAATAGTGCCGATCTTTATTAAGGTTGTTGATGTATGTAATCCTAATTATTATTTAAAACAATATTATATATTAGTGTCTAATGATTTAAAAGAAAAATATTTTTAGACCTCTAACAATAAATAGTTAATTTATTGTTAGAGGCTCTAAAGGTTCAACAGGTACTTCTTAATTCAATAAAAAACATGAAGCAGTTACCATACCGCCAACAATCGGTCCCAGAGGTCCTGCAACAATTCCTGCGGCCAGACCAGCTAAACCACATCCCCAATGTCTACTAGTTAATCCACCTTGTAAATTCTCCATTTGAGTTAATTCTAATTTTTTCATAAATGTAATAATTAAATTGTTAATAATTTGTAATTCAAATGTATGTTTTTGTAAGAATTTATATTAGTGTAAAAACGGGTATTATTACCCTGAATTTGCATAAATAAGATTTACTTGATTATATTTGTTTACTTAAAATATGAAAGGAAGGCATGTCACAAGAGTAAGTTGCTCTGAAAGTGAATTGTAAACTAAGTCATCAAAATGGATAGCTTTTTTGAAAATTTCTGCAATTAGAATTGAGGCAATAGAAAGTAGTAAGTACTTGAAAAAAGTGCTTTTCATAAGAGCTAAGAAGATTACGGAATTTTTTTAGTAGAATATTAAATTGCCCTAAGATGCTTTTTTATTGGACTTTAATTTTAATGTAAACCATAAGGCAATAATTAAAAATATCCAAAAGTTTAATCTTTTAATATCTTTAGAAAAAATATTAAAATAAATATCAGCTATCAAAATAAAAGAGCTAATGACTAAAAATATAATATGTTTTTTTTTATTCATGGTTTAAATAGAATAATTGACTTGTTTTTATTTATAATCTTTTTTAAAAGCTAAACTTATTATATTTATGATTAAAGCGATCAATAATAGAAACATCATATTTGCAAACATTTTGTCTGAAAGAAAATGTTGACTTGCATTAAGCATCATGATTGCTACAACGACCCACGTCATGATTTTTACACTTTTATACATAATTATACTGGTTTTAAATTATTCTAATACTTACTGATTATTTTTGATGTAACACGAACTGCTAAAAGCAATCTGATAGTGCTGCTCCTGCAAAAATACTTAGACCAGCGATAACACCTCCTCCAGTGAGACCTACAGCTAAAACTCCAAATGCGCCAGCAATTAGACAACCTCGTCCGCTAGTCCCTCCTTTATAGAGTTCCATCTGTTTTAATTCTAATTTTTTCATAAATGTAATAATTAAATTGTTAATAATTTGTAATTCAAATGTATGTTTTTGTAAGAATGTATACTAATGGAAAAATGGGTATTATTACCCTGAATTTGCATAAATAAGATTTACTGGATTATAGGTATTTACTTAAAAACTAAAAAATATGAATGCAAATAATAAGTTGAAGCAGTTATGTAAAAACAAAGGTATGTCGCAGGAACAAGTGACTGATTTACACATGTCGCAATCTGCATATGCCAGAATGAAAAGTGGTGAAAGTTATTCTTGGGCAAATCACATCAATGAAATTTGATGTTTTTTTTGAAATCCAAAAAAGCGTTGTATCTGTTTTTGAGTAAGCTGTTTGATAGAGAGTTATAAATTAGTCCTTTTAAATTTAGTTCTTTGTTTGTGATTTTTGAAATAATTAAGAGAGGAGTAGTAGATACTTGAAGAAAGTACTTTTTATTTAATTGTATAAGTTTTTTGACTTAAAAAAAAGGCTGTCTCAAAAGTTTTGAGTCAACCTTTTTTAATCTGAGTTATTTTTTATTAAGTTGAGAAAGAGAGATTTCTAAATTCTTAAAAAATAGATTAGAATTACGTTTGTTCTTGCCCCAATCAAATATTTGAGTGGGTAAAAAACATATAGAACTAAACGTTACATTAAATTTTGATTCGCTTACCTTATCAATTTCCGTTTTGATAAGTTCAGAAAATGAAAAGATTGTCGGAACAGTAATAGCAGAAATCTGATTGTCATTATTTTTTATTTTCTTAAAGTGCGCTTTTTGTAATGCACTCAAAATATTTTGTTTTAAAGTTATTTCATCTATGGTAAATTCTTTTTCTACCTTGTAGTGGCTTGTAAAGTATAATTTACCTTTGTTAAAATATCTGAAAAGAAGCATTAAACCAATAATGGAAAAGAAAATAATTAATGTCGTTTCAAAAGTTATCATAATATTTTTTTTGGTTAAATTTCGTAAAATCATTATATGCAATGTTGACCATTTCCTTGTGCACTATAAACAAATGCCCAATAAGCAAATCCACCTATAGGTCCAAAAACTAATCCACCGAATGCACCAGCCATAGCACTCTGCATTGTAGGATCACAACTCCCAGCCATTATATTCTCCATTTCTAAATTAGATATTTTCTTCATTTTTTTTATTTTTTATTTTTTTTATAATTTCAAAACCATTTGATATAAATATTAATAATACTGAAAAATCATTCCATATTTCATCAACAATTAATTTCTTTAAATTGAAATACAAAAAAGCTGAACAAAATACTGAAAGAATAAATGTAAATAAACTTGAATTTTTCTTCATAATATTTTAGTGATAATTTCTATTAAAAACAATCTCCACTAGCTGCTGTTAGAGCTGCTGCCCCAGCAAAAACCATCCACCCCCAAATGAAAAGAGACCTGCAATTGCTCCTCCTACAATAGCAGCGCCTAATAAGCCACAATTTCTTTGATCAATGCCCCCCTCTAGATTCTCCATCTGATTTAATTCTGATTTTTTCATAAATGTAATAATTAAATTGTTAATAATTGTAAATTCAAATGTATGTTTTTGTAAGAATGTATACTAATGGAAAAGTGGGTATTATTACCCTGAATTTGCATAAATAAGATTTACTTGATTATATTTGTTTACTTAAAAACTAAAAAGATGAATGCAGTAATAGGAAATAAGTTGAAGCAATTGCGTAAAAATAAAGGCATGTCGCAAGAGCAGGTTGCAGATTATCTGCATGTGTCGCAGTCGGCTTATGCCCGAATGGAAAGTGGTGAGAGCCATTCCTGGGCAAGCCATATCAATGATATTTGCCAGGTTTTTGAGATTGCTCCGGAAGAATTGGTGAAAAGTGAGGGTGTTGTCATTAACAATAATCAACAAGGCGGAGGAGGTTATATTCAAATTGTTAACCAACTTTCAGAAAAACTCATTGATCAATATGAAGAAAGAATCAAAGAGCTTAAAGAAGTTATTGAAGATTTGAGGACAAATAAAAAAGGATAAAAAGGAGAGGGCTTCATCACTTTTTAGAACAAACCTTTTTATGCTGAATTAATAATAAAACCTCGTCTAAATTAATTTAGTTTTTTGGTAACATTTTCATAAATAAGATTTACTTGATTATATTTGTTTACTTAAAAACTAAAAATATGAATGCAGTGATAGGGAATAAGTTGAAGCAATTGCGTAAAAGCAAAGGCATGTCGCAAGAGCAGGTTGCAGATTATCTGCATGTGTCGCAATCGGCTTATGCCCGAATGGAAAGTGGCGAGAGCCATTCCTGGGCGAGCCATATCAATGATATTTGTCGGGTTTTTGAAATTTCACCGGAAGAATTGGTAAAAAGCGAAAGTGTTGTAATAAATAATAATCAACAAGGTGGCAACTTTAATAACGCAACTATTATTAATCAACTTTCAGAAAAATTAATTGAACAGTACGAAGAAAGAATCAAAGAGCTTAAAGATATTATTGCCGATTTAAAGACAAAAGGATAAAAAACAAAGGTCTCACTTTTTAGATGAGACCTTTTTATCATGCTGAATTTAATAATATAACCACTTCTGAAATTAATTAAGCTCTTTAGTAACAATCTGCATAGTTTCTCTACTCACTTGTTTTAACAAAACTACTTTGTTGTCTTCAACAGTTTGTGCAGCTTGCTCATTAAAATGACGGATCGTATACAAGGTTACATTATCGGTATAATCTACTTTGAATTTTTTAGAAAGTATCGCATTCAGCTCGCTGAAATTCTCAAATTTATCCTCTACACAAACCGAAAAACTGATTGCTGAGTTCTGAATTAAATTTACTTTTAGCTTGAATTGATGAAACAATCCGAAAATTTCGCTGATATTCTCTTCCATGATAAATGAAAAATCAATAGATGAAAGCGAAATTAAAAGCTGGTTTCTTTTTACGATAAAGCAAGGCAGGTACGGCTCTAAATCAACTCCTTTTGAAACGCAGGTTCCTTTTAACAATGGATTGATAAAAGATTTTACGTATAATGGAATTTCTTTTTTCTGTAACGGCTGCAAAGTTTTCGGATGAATAACCGTTGCGCCGTAAAAAGCCAGTTCAATTGCTTCCCGATAGGAGATTTGGTTTAACAAACTTGCATTTTCAAAATAACGAGGATCGGCATTCATTACTCCCGGAACATCTTTCCAGATGGTAACACTTTCTGCATTTAAACAATAAGCAAAAATTCCTGCTGTATAATCTGATCCTTCACGACCTAAAGTAGTAGTGAAATTATTTTCGTCAGCACCTAAAAATCCTTGTGTGATGTTTAATATTTTTCGTTTTACATTTTTGCTGATGTTTTGCTGGGTGGTTTCCCAGTCTACTTCAGCATCCCTGTAGTTTGAATCTGTTTTTATAAAATTACGAACATCAAGCCACTGTGTCCGGATACCCATAAAATTCATAAAATGGCTTAGAATCGTAGTAGAAATTAATTCTCCAAAACTTACAATCTGATCATAAACAAAATTATAATTTGGCGATTTGTTATGTGCCAAAAAATACTCTAATTCTGAAAACTGAACTTTTACGGCAGTAAAAACTTCATGTTTCTCATCTTCAAATAAATCAAGTAATATTTGATTGTGATATTTTTTTATTTCCTGTACAGAAGAATTCAGCTCTGCCGATTTATCAAAATAATTCTTGATAACAACTTCAAGGGCATTTGTAGTTTTTCCCATTGCTGAAACCACCAAAATTACATCTTCATACCCTACTTTTTGTAAAACGTCATATACGTTTTTTATTCCGTCTGCATCCTTTACTGATGCGCCACCAAATTTAAATACTCTCATCTTTAATTTTAGATTTTTAATTTTAGATTTCAGATTAAATGAAATCTGGTATTCTTTATAATTTTTCTAAGAACGAATTAATTCCCGCTTCATCCATTTGAACAACCTGCCATCCGTCGAGAATTTTTGCGCCTGAATTCTCGTAAAATTTTACAGCTGGTACATTCCAGTCCAAAACATTCCATTCAATTCTTCTAACGTTGTCTTTTTTTCCCTGCTTCATAATTTCAGAATAAAGTGCAGATCCTAAACCGGTACCGCGCATTTTTTCTTTCACAATTAGATCTTCAAGATGAATCGTTTTTCCCTTCCAGGTAGAATAACGGTAATAATATAATGCAATTCCAACAATTTCCTTGTCGGCCTCTGCTACAAATACGTGAAATAGCGGTTTTTCACCAAAACCATCACGTATTAAATCGTCAACAGTTATTAAGACCGCATCAGGTTCTTTTTCGAATATTGCAAGTTCCTGAATCAGCTCTAAAACTGATGTCATGTCTTCAGGATTTCCTTTTCTAATATTCATAATTCCTATTTTTAATCAGTGATTAGCGAAATAAGTATTTTTTTATCCGATACTTTTCGCATTTAATTAGCAAATATACAATACTGGCAAACTAACGAAATAATTTTTGAATCATTCTCACAAAAAAAGCGATATTTGTGACTTATAACTAAAAACTATAACGATATAGCAAATGGAAGAACGCAATAAAACACTGGGAGAGTTTATTATTGAGAACCAAAAAGCATTTCAGTATTCATCAGGGGAACTATCCCGAATTATCAACTCTATACGTTTGGCGGCAAAAGTCGTCAACTATAAGGTAAACAAAGCTGGATTAGTGGATATAATTGGCGCCGTAGGCGAACAAAATATTCAGGGAGAAGATCAGCAGAAATTAGATGTGTATGCAAACGAAGTATTTATCCAGACATTAATAAACCGTGAGATTGTCTGTGGAATAGCTTCTGAAGAAAACGACGAATTTATTACTGTCAAGGGGAGCGACAACAGTAATAATAATAAGTACGTGATCTTAATGGATCCGCTTGACGGATCTTCAAATATTGATGTGAATGTTTCCCTGGGAACTATCTTTTCTGTTTTCAGAAGAATCACACCAATTGGAACCCCGGTAACAAGCGAGGATTTTTTACAGCCGGGAGTTAATCAGGTTGCTGCAGGTTATGTAATTTACGGTACTTCAACAATGTTGGTTTACACAACCGGACATGGTGTTAATGGTTTTACCCTGAATCCGGCAATTGGAACATTTTATTTGTCACACCCAAATATGAAATTTCCGGAAAACGGAAATATTTATTCGGTAAACGAAGGGAATTACGTACATTTTCCGCAAGGAGTGAAAAATTACATCAAATATTGTCAAAGGGAAGAAGAAGACAGACCTTATACATCAAGATACATTGGAAGCCTGGTTTCTGATTTTCATCGGAATATGATCAAAGGCGGTATTTATTTATATCCGACAAGTTCGAAAGCGCCAAAAGGAAAATTACGTTTGTTGTATGAATGTAACCCAATGGCATTTATTGCAGAACAGGCCGGCGGAAAAGCAACTGACGGTTTTGGGAGAATTATGGAAATCCAGCCAACTGAATTACATCAAAGAGTTCCGTTTTTCTGCGGAAGTTACAATATGGTCGAAAAAGCTGAAGAATTTATGGCAGAAGCCTTTTAAAAAAACAAAACCCGATAATAAAATTATCGGGTTTTGTTTTTTTAGTCTCAGTTTACAGTCTCAGTCTCAGTTTTTAGTCTCAGTGTAAAACTGTAAACTGCGACTTTAAACTGCGACTGATAACTGATTACTATTTATGCATGTGTTGCATTTCATAGACAAAAGTGTCAGCATCTACTTTTTTATCTACTAATGACAATGCTTTTGCAATGATATAATTTACGTTGCCTGGAGTAAATCCTAAAGCAACACCTAATTTTCTCAACATTACTTCCTGTTTGTCTTCTAAATGATGATCAATATGTACCATTCTGGTTAAATCGTACAAACGCTCTAAACGCTGAACATGTAAATAAGGAGGATTGATTGGGTATTTTAACGGATCTTCAAGAATTTCTTCATATTCGGTTTCTGAAATTTCTAAACGTGAAGCTAATTTATCCAGGAAATTTTTTTCTTCAGGATGTAAAGCCCCGTCTGCTAATGCTACACGAACAATAGCTGAAAAGTGACCTTTATTTCTTTGCTTGAATTCGCTATCAAATAAATCTGAAAATGACATAATTATGGTGTTTTTTATGCCACAAAGATAATTTTTATTTTAAATTATAAATTTTAAAGTTCTCATAAAATTTAACTTATTTTTATCCGTTGTTTTAATATGGGGCTTTCTTTAATTTTCAAAATAAATCGTAAGTTTACAACCCCTTAAATCAATTAATACCAGTTACCTCATGTCAGAATTTTGGATTTATTTTCAGATAGGTTTAAAACATGTTTTGGATATTCATGCTTATGACCATGTATTGTTTTTAATAGCTTTAACGATTCCGTATGGATTTAAGGACTGGAAACGGATTTTATTATTGGTTTCTGTATTTACAATTGGACACACATTGGCTTTATTGCTTTCTGTTTTTGGAATAATAGCCGTAAAAGCCAATATAGTAGAATTTCTGATTCCGATTACGATTTTAGTAACGGCATTTTTTCATCTATTTACTGCTGGAAAAGCATCAAAGAATGAAAGTGTTAACCTGATCTTTTTTGTAACATTGTTTTTTGGAATCATTCACGGACTTGGATTTTCAAATTATTTCAGGACTATTTTAGGAGGAACACCTTCCTCAAAATTAGTACCTTTACTGGAATTTGCCCTTGGAATTGAAGTGGCACAATTGATAGTGGTTTTTGTGGTTTTGATAATATCGTATATAGTACAGACCATATTTCGTTTTTCAAAACGCGATTGGGCATTAGTGATGTCGGCTTTCATAATCGGAGTTGTGATTCCGATGATTGTTGAAAGTCCAATTTGGAACAGATAATAATAAATGGATATAAAAAAATTAAATAAATACGATAAGGCGTATTTACGAATTGCTAAAGAATGGGGTTTGCTGTCGTATTGTAAACGCAAGCAGGTAGGCGCTATAATCGTAAAAGACAGAATGATTATTTCTGATGGATATAACGGAACGCCATCCGGATTTGAAAATTGTTGCGAAGATGAAGACGGATTAACACGCTGGGATGTTTTGCATGCTGAGGCGAATGCGATTTTAAAAGTGGCGAGGTCAACCCAATCCTGCGAAGGGGCAACTTTATATATTACGCTTTCCCCATGCAAGGAATGCAGCAAATTAATACATCAGTCAGGCATTAAAAGAGTGGTGTATCAAAATGGATACCGCGACGATTCCGGAATCCAGTTTTTAATAAAAGCAGGGGTCGAAGTAGAACACATACCTGTTTTAGAAGAATAAATGAAAATTAACCCAAAATATTTACCCATCATTATAGGAGCAGTTTTTGCTCTTGGAACCGTTCTCGGAAGCATGATGAATGCTCCTGTTGAGGATAGTCTTTTGGCTAAAAATAATTCCAAGACAAAACTTAATAAACTGATTGATTTTATCAATAATGAGTATGTTGATAGTGTGAATACTGATTCGATTGTGAATCTGACCGTTGATAATATCCTGTCTAAACTAGATCCGCATTCGGTTTATATTCCGCCAAGTGAACAGGCTGAAGTTGCTGAAAGCATGAGAGGTGATTTTGTTGGAATCGGAATCAATTTTTATATGTACAAAGATTCTGTGGCGATTATAAAACCTGTTGAAAATGGCCCTTCGGCGAAAGCCGGATTAAAATCAGGTGACCGGATTTTATTTGCTGGAAAAACAAAATTGTATGGAAGAAAGCTGCCTTCTGATAGTTTGTTCTCAAAACTGAAAGGAGTAAAAGGCACTGAAATAGAATTGACTGTCTTTAGAAAATCAGAACAAAAACAGCTTAAATTTAAAATCAAAAGAGATGTTATTCCGCTAAAAAGTGTTGACGCTTCTTTATTACTCGCCAATAATACTGGTTACATCAAAATAAACCGCTTTGCCGAAACTACTTATAAGGAATTCAAATTAGGTTTAACCAGATTGCAGCAAAAAGGGATTCAATCCTTAGTTATTGACCTTCGGGATAATGGAGGTGGTTACATGGAAGAAGCCGTGGCTATTGCCGATGAATTCCTGAAAGACAAACAACTCATTGTTTTTACAAAAAATAAAAATGGCAGTACCGAGAAAACATACGCTACAGAAAAAGGTAGTTTTGAAACGGGGAAAGTAACGATTTTAATTAATGAAAACAGTGCTTCTGCAAGTGAAATCTTAGCTGGAGCTATTCAGGATAATGATCGTGGAACTATTGTAGGGCGTCGTTCTTTCGGTAAAGGATTGGTGCAGCGTGAAATGGATTTCAATGACGGATCAGCGGTACGATTAACAATTGCCAGGTATTACACGCCAACGGGAAGGTCAATTCAAAAACCATATACCAAAGGAAACGAAGAATATTATAAAGAATCGGAATCCCGTATAAAATCAGGTGAATTATATGCAAAAGACAGTATAAAAGTTGCTGATTCTTTAAAATTTAAAACACCAAAGGGTAAAATTGTGTATGGCGGTGGCGGAATCGTTCCTGATGTTTTTGTTCCGATGGAAGCAGAACACGGAAACGAAAATGTTGCCTATTTGCTGCAAACAGGTATTGTAGGACATTTTGTTTTTGAAGAATTGGATAAAAACCGGAATGCTTTTGCAGGGCTTCATTTTAATGAGTTTTTGGATAAGATGAAAAACTCTGATGCTTATTTCATGAAATTCAAAAACTACATTTTGCAAACAGGCCTGGAATTAAAATTAGATAAAACCAAAACCTTGGTAAATCGACATATTACAGCTGAATTTGCCCGACAATTATATGGGGAATTGTATTATTATGATGTGATTTTGAAAGATGACGTAATGATCAAAACTGTTTTAAACCAGAAGAAATAATTGTAATGGAAAAAGATGCGATTATACAATCAGAAATAGAATTATTAACTGCAATTAAAAATTCAGATGTTTTAATTTTAGAAAAAATTCTGCATGAGGATTTGCTTTTCAATTTGCCAACTGGGCAAACTATTACCAAAGAATTTGATTTAGACGCCTATCGTTCAGGTAAAATGAAAATAGAATCAGTTGAAGCTTCAGATCAAATTATAAATATAATTGATAATACCGCTGTGGTTGCTGTTACCGTTTCATTAAAGGGAACTTATGACAATACCGTAATTGATGGGGTTTTTCGTTATATCAGAGTCTGGAAACAATATGAAGGAAATTTAAAAATAATAGCCGGAAGTTGTGTTGTCCTGCAATAAATAATACTGCTTTTTTAAAATATTGTGTAAATAAAGTTGCGTCAATCTTAACGAACTTTATGAATAATATAAAAATGAAAAATCTAAAAAAAATATACTTTCTGTTTTTAATAATGACTTTTGTGATTTCATGTGCTTGTATAAAAGATAAAAACACGGTTTCAGGAAAAGTGCAGTCGATTGAGTTTGGAAAAGATGGCTATACAGCAAAAATTAATACTGATAAAGATGAGATTTATTTTGCTGTCATCAGTATTGTAAATGTTGGCGGACCTCAAAACTACAAGCAATTGAAAGAAGGCGAAGAAGTAACTTTAAAAGGAGAAATCTGGAAAACTGATACCGGGAAACATATAAAAGTGAAGGAGATTATTTCGGTAAAATAAATTTTACAAACCCTATAAGTTCATTTAATTAACGTGAAAGGATTAATTGACTTATATCACTTTATATGGTTTAATTTTTTTGGAGTTTTATCGAATACTATCGTGTGCATGAGTTTGCACACCATTATTCCATAAAGTCAAAATATCCGTAGCAACAGCAGCACCACTTCCGGCAGCAATAGCCAATTGACTTCTCCAGCCTGCTAAAGTTCCAATGACATAAATACCCTCAGTCACTTTATGATCCTCATTTTTAAGCTGAATACGTTGTTTTTCCGGTAAGGCTTTTTTGTGTGGTTCAATATATTGCATCAAACCTTCAATGTCAAAAGTATTGGCAGAACCAATTCCAACAACGATGATTTTTGTTTTATAGGAGTTTTTGTTTGTAATTACAGTGAATTCAGGAAAATCTCCTTCTACTTTAATTACTTTCTCATTTGGAATCTGAGAAATGTGTGGATATGTTTGGGATAAATCCTGGGTGCTTTCTGCTAATAATTCATATCCTAATTTACCTGGCTTTATGCCATAAGCATTGTAGAAAATAGCTTCCTGTAAAGAAGAATTTTTTTGATGGGTAAAGATTCCGATTTTTTTATCGGTTACAAAGGTCTTGTTTCTGCCTGAACCTAAAACGAGTGCGCAGGACATACCTGAAACTCCTCCTCCTATAATTAAAACATCAAATAGATTATCTGCCATTGGTTTTTTCTTCAATTTTTTTGGAAATTTTAAAAATCAAAAGAATTAAAACGGCACAAAATGAAGCGGCGATTCCAATAAAAGCTACTATACTATCACCCTGAAAAGGATTTTTGAAGTCCAGCAATGTAATATTAAAAACAATTAAAGCTAGTGCTAAAAGCACTAAAATAGAAGTGAAAATTTTCATAAGGCTGATTGTTTGTCTAAAATAATAAAGTAGAGCTTTTGAACAAGGGATCTTTGAGCTGTATTTTAGAAATTTTATGAAGCAAATTTATAAAAATATCTGTTAGACAAACAAACCTTTAACATTAGCAGCGAATAATTTAACAGCAATTGCCAAAAGTATCACTCCAAATGTCTTGCGAACTACACCAAGTCCGTTTTCACCTAATAAGTCTTCAATTTTTTTAGAGGATTTCAAAACAATATAAACTAATATAATGTTCAGTAAAATTGCAATAATGATGTTAATTGTATGAAATTGAGATCGAAGCGAAAGTAAAGTTGTCATGGTTCCGGCACCGGCAATTAGCGGAAAGGCCAACGGAACAATTGAAGCGGATCCGGGTTCTTCGTCACGGTAAATACGGATTCCTAAAATCATTTCCAAAGCCAGAAAAAATAACACGAAAGAACCAGCAACGGCAAACGAGTGTACGTCAATACCAATAAGGCTAAGCAAACCCTCTCCAATAAACAGAAAAACAATCATAATCGTTCCGGCTACAATAGAAGCTTTCTCTGATTCGATATGACCTACTTTTGCTCTTAAATTGACAATTATCGGAATGGAACCCACAATATCAATTACAGCAAAAAGCACCATTCCAACCGTGATGATTTCCTTAAAGTCGATTTCTAACATATTACTTTAATTTTAAGTGTTTAAAATTTTTTGCAAAGGTAGATAATAAAGATAGGTATTTTTTGAAAGGAAGACTCTTTTGTTGTAAAAACATGTTTAAGTTGTTAAAAACGTAATATTTATAACAATTGTTATTTGTTACGCTGAGTTTTGCAAAATTTTATAGCAAAGATTCACAAGTTTAAATTGAAAAAAGTTCCAAAACTAAATTATTCTTTGTGGATCTTGCGAAAGTCTCTGCGAATCTTTGTGGTAAATTTTTTATCTGCTTTCTTTGTCTATCTTTGCACTCTATAAATTTCAGCATTTTATTATCATGTTTCAATTAGGGAAAACCATTATTTCAGAAGATATTCTTGAAAAAGAATTTGTGTGCAACTTGTCGGCTTGTAAAGGAGCATGCTGCGTTGACGGAGATGCCGGGGCACCTTTAAGTGAGGCGGAAACTAAAATTCTGGAAGAAATTTATCCTAAAGTAAAACCTTTTTTACGTAAGGAAGGAATTGCAGCTATTGAAGCACAGGGAAGCTGGGTAAAAGGAACTGATGGGGATCTTGAAACACCGCTAATCGATGAGAAAGATTGTGCTTACGTTATTTTTGACGGCAAAACTGCCCTTTGTGGAATCGAACAAGCCTACAATCAGGGAATCGTAGATTGGAAAAAACCGGTTTCCTGTCATTTATATCCAATTCGTGTAAAAGATTTTACAGAGTTTGCCGCTGTTAATTATGATAAATGGGAGATTTGTGATGATGCCTGTTCTTTAGGTAAGGAATTAGAAGTTCCGGTTTACAAATTTGTCAAAGAAGCCTTAATTCGCCGTTTTGGGGAAGATTGGTATTCAGAACTCGAAAAAGTAGCGGAAGAGCATAAAAACTCTTAAAAATTTGTACCTCTTAGTTATGGCTTTGTACTGAGTTTTTTTAACTCAAAAAAATAAATTTTTAGCGCTAAAAAAACTTTTAAAAACAATTTTAAATTCCTTGCTTTTTATTGTAAAAAGTCTATATTTTACAGGGCTTTGTGGTATAATCATGTTGTTTAAGTGTCTCATTTACAATAATTTAATTATTGTCTGAAAAAAGTTTCAATTTTTTGCCTTTGTTAAAAACTACCCTCGATTGTGAATAAGTTTGCCTTTTATTTTTGGCTATAAATGACAATCTTTGTAGTCTACTGAATCAGCGGAAATTCAATAAAAAAATTAAACAAAACAGCAATGTCACAAGTTGAACCAATATTACAAGAAAACAAGAATCGTTTCGTTATTTTTCCAATCAAACATCATGATATTTGGGAATGGTATAAAAAAATGGAGGCTAGTTTCTGGACTGCCGAAGAAATCGATTTGCATCAGGATTTAACAGATTGGAACAATAAACTAAGTGACGAGGAAAGGTATTTTATCAAACACATTTTAGCATTTTTTGCAGCATCTGACGGAATTGTAAACGAAAACCTTGCGGAGAACTTTGTAAATGAAGTTCAATATGCCGAGGCTAAATTTTTCTATGGTTTTCAAATCATGATGGAAAACATTCATAGTGAAACGTATTCTTTGTTAATTGATACTTATGTGAAAGATGAAGCAGAAAAAGCAGAATTGTTTAATGCCTTGGAAGTTTTTCCTGCAATCAGAAAAAAAGCAGACTGGGCTTTAAAGTGGATTGAATCTGATTCGTTCGCTGAAAGACTAATTGCTTTTGCTGCTGTGGAAGGAATTTTCTTCTCTGGTGCTTTTTGTTCTATTTATTGGCTGAAGAAACGCGGCTTAATGCCAGGATTAACTTTTTCTAACGAATTGATTTCGCGTGACGAAGGTGTACATTGCGATTTTGCTGTACACTTGCATAATCATCACCTTATTAATAAAGTGTCAAAAGAAAGAATTAAGGAAATCATCGTTGATGCTTTAGATATCGAGAGAGAGTTTGTTACAGAATCGCTTCCGGTAAGTTTAATTGGTATGAATGCTGTTTTAATGACGCAATATTTAGAATTTGTTGCCGACAGATTATTAGTAGAGTTAGGTTGTGAACGTGTTTATGGATCAACGAATCCGTTTGATTTCATGGATATGATTTCTCTTCAGGGAAAAACCAATTTCTTTGAAAAACGTGTAGGCGAGTATCAAAAATCAGGTGTGATGAACACAGACAGCGATGCTCAGAAAATTTCATTTGATGCAGATTTTTAGATCACGTAATAATTTTTAGTGGCAACCACGAACACTAAAAGACAATAAAATTAAGAAACGAAAGTTTCTAATACTAAGACAATTTTAAGATTGGATCTCATTCCCAAATCGTAGATCCGGTAACATTTTTACAATTTTTTCATCTGTTTTCCAGATTGAAAACCGAATAGCTATGGGAATCCTGCAATTCTCAAAAAATAATAAAAAACACGTGATGTTAAGCAATGGAATTTGTTTTCCGGAGTCTTTCATTTTTTAAAAACAATAAAAAAGTAAGCTTATGTATGTAGTAAAAAGAGATGGCCACAAAGAGCCGGTAATGTTTGATAAGATTACAGAAAGAATCAAAAAATTGTGTTACGGGCTTAATGAGCTTGTAGATCCTGTTAAGGTAGCCATGCGTGTTATCGAAGGATTGTATGACGGAGTTTCTACATCTGAACTAGATAATCTTGCGGCAGAAACAGCGGCTTCTATGACTATTGCACATCCTGATTATGCGCAATTGGCAGCTCGTGTGGCAATTTCAAACCTACACTCTAATACTAAAAAGTCGTTCTCAGAAACGATGAAAGATATGTATCACTATGTAAATCCAAGAAATGGTCAGGATGCACCCTTACTTTCGGACGAAGTGTTTAAAGTAATTCAGGAAAATGCAGCTTTCTTAGATTCCCATATCATTTATACAAGAGATTTCAATTACGATTACTTTGGTTTCAAAACCTTGGAGCGTTCGTATTTGCTAAAAATAAACGGAAAAATTGTTGAAAGACCTCAGCATATGCTGATGCGTGTTTCGGTTGGTATTCATTTAGACGATTTAAAATCGGTAATCGAGACGTACGATTTAATGTCTAAAAAATACTTCACACACGCAACGCCAACGTTGTTTAATGCAGGTACCCCTAAACCACAAATGTCTTCTTGTTTCCTTTTGGCCATGCAGGATGATAGTATTGATGGTATTTACGACACCTTAAAACAAACAGCTAAGATTTCGCAATCAGCGGGAGGAATTGGTCTTTCTATTCATAACGTTCGTGCGACAGGATCTTATATTCGTGGTACAAACGGAACTTCAAACGGAATCGTTCCGATGTTGAGAGTGTTTAACGATACGGCTCGTTACGTAGATCAGGGTGGTGGAAAACGTAAAGGAAGTTTTGCGATTTACATCGAAACCTGGCATGCTGATATCTTTGAATTTTTGGATTTAAAGAAAAATACAGGTAAAGAAGAAATGCGTGCGAGAGATTTATTCTTTGCGATGTGGACTTCAGATTTATTCATGAAACGTGTTCAGGAAGATGCGTCATGGACATTAATGTGTCCTAACGAATGCCCGGGATTATACGATGTTTACGGGGAAGAATTCGAAGCGATGTATCTGGATTATGAATTTAGAGGAAAAGGAAGAAAGACTATTCGTGCACGTGAATTATGGGAGAAAATCCTGGAATCACAAATCGAAACCGGAACACCTTATATGTTGTATAAAGATGCAGCCAACCGTAAATCAAACCATAAAAATTTAGGAACAATCCGTTCGTCTAACTTGTGTACTGAGATTATGGAGTACACGTCTAAAGATGAAATTGCGGTTTGTAACTTAGCGTCTATTTCGTTGCCGATGTTTATAGAAAATGGAAAATTTGATCACGAAGCACTTTACAACGTTACCAAACGTGTAACCCGTAACCTGAACAAAGTAATTGATAGAAACTACTATCCGGTAAAAGAAGCTGAAAATTCTAACATGCGTCACCGTCCGGTAGGATTGGGAGTGCAAGGTCTGGCTGATGCTTTTATCATGTTGCGTTTACCGTTTACAAGCGATGAAGCAAAAGTATTAAACCAGGAAATTTTCGAAACCCTATACTTTGCAGCCGTAACCGCTTCTATGGAAATGGCAAAAGAAGAAGGACCATACTCTACATTTGAAGGTTCTCCAATGTCTAAAGGAGAATTCCAATACAATATGTGGGGAATGAAAGATGAAGAATTATCAGGCCGTTGGGACTGGGCTTCATTAAGAAAAGAAGTAATGGAACACGGAGTTCGCAACTCATTATTAGTTGCTCCAATGCCAACTGCTTCGACTTCTCAGATTTTAGGGAACAACGAGGCTTTCGAACCATATACATCAAACATTTACACACGTCGTGTATTGTCTGGAGAATTTATCGTGGTAAACAAACATTTATTGCATGACTTGGTAGAAAGAGGTTTGTGGAACGAAACGTTGAAACAGGAAATTATGCGTCATAACGGATCAGTTCAAAATATTGATGTGATTCCGCAAGACCTGAAAGAGCTATATAAAACAGTTTGGGAAATGTCGATGAAAGATATTATTGATATGTCACGACAAAGAGGTTATTTCATTGACCAATCACAATCATTGAATTTGTTCATGCAGGATGCTAACTATTCTAAACTAACGTCAATGCACTTTTACGCCTGGCAGTCAGGTTTAAAAACAGGAATGTATTACCTAAGAACAAAATCAGCAGTTGATGCGATTAAATTCACACTAAACAACGATAAAAAAGAAGAAACACCAAGTTTAGTTGCAGAAACCGAAGAAATCAATGTTGAAGAATACAAAGCAATGTTGCTAAAAGCACAAGCTGCAGGTCCTGAGGATTGTGAAATGTGTGGAAGTTAATTTTATATTTAAAATCTGATATTTAATATATCTTGTTTTGAACATAATAAAATTAAAAATGCAGTAATTAGTGAACCTATCTTCAATAAGCAGGAATTATCGTATAGTTATAATTTACATAAAGAAAAAGATGTAATTTTTATTTGGGAGTTAAAGTAATTTAGCTCCCTTTTTCTTTAAAAAAAGATGCAATTAGATGAAAAATGAGTTAATAAAAAGTCTAACCAATGATTTTGAAGATCATTCTCAAAAAACCGAAACAGGTATAGAATTTTGGTTTGCACGAGATATTCAACACCTATTAGGGTATTCAGAATGGAGAAATTTTAATAAAGTTATTTTAAAGGCTAAAACTTCTTGTGAAATCACGGGTCACCTGGTATTAGACCATTTTGTTGACGTCAACAAAATGGTAGTTATTGGTTCAGGAACCGAAAGGGAAATTGATGATATTATGCTAACGAGATATGCCTGTTATCTCATTGCTCAAAACGGGGATTCAAGAAAGGAACAAATTGCATTTGCACAAAATTATTTTGCTATACAAACAAGAAAGTTTGAAGTAATTGCTAAAAGAATAGATGATTGGGAAAGATTAAACGCAAGGCAGAAACTGACTTTATCTGAAAAAGAATTATCTGAACTCATTTTTGAAAAAACAGGTAACGATAGAAATTTTGGAATAATTAGAAGTAAAGGTGATCAAGCTTTGTTTGGAGGTAAAAACACATTAGAGATGAAAAAGAAGCTAGGTGTTCCGGAAAGTAGACCACTTGCAGATTTTTTGCCTACAATTGTAATAAAAGCTAAAGATTTTGCCACGGAAATTACAGTATTTAATACAAAAGATAAAGGTTTGTCAAATGAATTGAGTATTTCTTCTGAACATATTAAAAATAATAAGGGAGTTCGGAAATTATTATTAGACAGAAAAATTGTTCCTGAAAATTTGCCTGCAGAAGAGGATATAAAAAAGTTAGAAAGAAGAGTTAATTCAGAAACTAAAAATATTGAGAAGAATCCGGACAAATTAACTTAAATCCTCTTAAATGAGTTAATTTTTAAAGAGTTTTGAAAAAATATAATTTTATACGTTGCATTCATTCGTATAAAAAAAGCAGTTATTGAGTGATAGCTGCTTTTTTGTTCGTGTTTAAATTGTTTAATTAATAATATCGACATAAATTCCTCGTTTTAGTATTATCCAAAACCTCAGGGGCTTAGCTGCTCAGAATCTAAGCACACCCTATTTAAACCTTTCCATAAAAACTAAGTCTTATTTCTAAATAATTCCTGTGTTATGAAAAAAAGCAATCTTTGGTCGTTACGATTAGGCTTTTCCGGAAAGGAAGCTGCTAAAATTGAAAAGCTTGGTTTAGAAAAGTTTCTGAAGCGATCTTATGATGCCAAGTTCGATAAAAATGTACCAGTTTTTTTAAATGATCATCCCAAAACGCTTGCTGAAATAAAAGCATCCCGGGAATCCGTTAAAAATTTGGATAAGGAGGAGAAAAAGAAAATTCAAAAGAAAGAAACTAACGCTAAAGCAGAACTAAAAAAATGGTGGATAGCAAAAATGCAGACCAATGAATTTCCACTACGTGAAAAAATGGTTTGTTTTTGGCACAATCATTTTGTGGTAAGTTCAAATAAAGTCACAACCAATTACTGGATTTATCAGCATAATATGATTTTGCGGGAAAATGCTTTTGGGAATTTCAAGGAACTGACCAAAAAGATTGTAAAGTCGAATGCAATAGTTAAGTATCTGGATAATGTGGATAATAAAAAAGGTAAAATCAACGAAAACCTAAGTCGCGAATTATTGGAATTATTCACTATCGGAATCGGGAATTATACCGAAGAAGATATCAAAAACGGTGCACGCGCTTTGGCAGGATTAAATACGGGTGATGAAGGCGCGCTTTATAAAATAAAAGCAGAAGACAACAGCGATAAAACCTATTTTGGAAAAACCGGAAACTGGAAAGCCGATGATTTGGTCGATATTATTTTTGAACAAAAAAACATTCCCTATTTAATTACACGAAAAATTCTGAAATGGTTTCTCTACGATAATCCCTCAGAGGAATTGGTCAAATATTATGGTGATTATTTCAGAAAAGTAAATTTTGAAATCGAGCCATTACTAACCAAAATTTTTACCGAAGAATTTTCCAAAGATCGTTCGGGCAATAAAATCAAGGATCCGCTAGTTTATATTTTACAGCTTATTGACGAATTGCAATTGGGCGAATATGATGCTACCATGGTTGTTGCTTTTTTAAGGGGACAAGGAATGGATTTGTATAATCAGATTAATGTGAAAGGCTGGGATGGTGGCAACTCATGGCTGACTTCACAAGTATATCTGCAACGGAATAACACTTCAGATTTACTCTGCAGCAGTCGAGGCCTTTCAAAAAAAGTACCCAACATGATGATGGATGATGAAAATTCAAAGCCTAAAAAGGAATTGGAAAAAAGAGAGGTCAGGATTGAATATGATTCTAACGGAAATAATAAAACCATCATTGCCGAATTATCCAACAGGTTGTTATTTAATGTAAATGAATCGATGCAAAAAGATATGGAGAATTTACTTAAATACGATTTTGACCCTAAAAATCCCAATGCCAATTTTGCCGTAATTCGGTTGTTCAATTACATTACAAAATTGCCGGAATATCAGTTGATTTAAAACGTAAAGCTATGAACAGAAGAAATTTTCTAACGTTAACTGGAACTTTTACTGGAGGAATGCTGGTGCTTCCAAGCTTTTTACACGCTTTTGGTACACAGAATAATCTGGTTATTGGTGAACAATGTTTGGTATTTATTCAGCTCAACGGAGGAAATGATGGGCTGAACACTTACATCCCATATGATAATCCGTTGTATTATGATTTAAGAACCAAAATTGCCTTAAATAAAGATGTTGTAGTGGGAAAAAATAGCGGAATGGCATTTCATCCTTCGCTAAAAGATTTTGCCGAGATGCAGCAAAACGGAGATTTAACCGTAATTCAAAATGTCGGTTATCCGGAACCTGTTCGTTCGCATTTCCGCAGTCAGGAAATTTGGCAAACGGCTGCAGATTCCGATAAATATATCAATGAAGGTTGGTTAGGGCGCTATTTAGACTTACAATGCCACGATCATCAGCCGACTGCCGGAATCAATCTGGATTCGATAGACAATCTGGCATTAAAAGGAATGGAACCCAATTCCATTACGGTAAAAGATCCGGATCGTTTTAAGATAAAACCAAAAAAGGATGAAAACGCAAAGTTGTCCGATAATCCGCAATTGGATTTTGTCCGTAAAATTGCCAATTCGGTCATAGAAGGATCAGGTGATATTCAGAATGCCCTGAAACAATCCAAAACAGAAATCAGTTATCCTAAAACAGGATTGTCCAAAAATCTGGAATGGATTGCACGATTGGTAAAAGGAAACCTGAATTCGAAAGTCTATTACACATCGCTTGGCGGTTTTGATACGCATGATAATCAGCTTTACATCCACGAAAGAAAACTAACAGAATTGAATGATGCATTATTTAGCTTTTATAATGATCTGAAACAGGCACAATTGCTTCAGAATGTTACAATTGTTGTGTTTTCAGAATTTGGAAGACGTGTCAAAGACAACGGACGCGGAACCGATCACGGAACTGCAGCGCCTATGTTTGTAATTGGAGGCAATAATAAGGGAACAATTCTGGGCAATAACCCCAATTTAGCTGACTTAGATAATGGTGATCTAAGACACCAAATTGATTTCAGGTCTGTTTATGCTTCGTTGTTACAGCAAAAAATGGGTTTTGATTATTCAAAAATCGGAATTAAGAATAATCCGGTTTCAGGATTGTTTTAGTTTTTTCTGGAGCTGTTTCCCGCTGTACGTTGCAATCTTTTTATTTTTAAAGGAAAATAAAAAGGATTTCCACTTCCATCGGGGCTAAAAAATATTCTCGTTTCAAAATTAAATTTGTCTAAATTTGTAATATTCAATTAAATAAAAAAGATATGGAAATTAAAAATTTATCTAAATATAGTGACGCTGAGAAAATTGTTCTGGCAGAACAACTGTGGGATAGTGTTTCCAAAAAAGATTTGGAGATTTCCGATGCAGTGAAAAATGAATTGGATATTCGAATCAAAAACTTAGAAGAAGGAAAAACAGAGTTGTACACTTGGGATGAAGTTAAAAGCCATTTAAAAAACATCAGATAGTGTACAAAATTCATTTCGTAAAGAAGCGTTATTTGATATTGAAGATATAGTTCTTTGGTATGAAGAGCAGAGAATTGGGCTTTCTTACGATTTTGAACTTTGTTTTGAAACCGGAGCTGATGCTGTTTTAAGAAATCCGGATGCTTTTCAGAAGAAATATAGAAACATAAAAGTTAGATTCATTTCAAGGTTTCCTTACGGTATCCATTACAGATTTGAAAAAAATGAAATTGTTGTAATTGGTGTTTTTCATACTTCTCGTTCTCCTAAAAATTGGTCTAAAAGATTAGGATTTTAAATGAAACCTTATAACCTACCTTAAACCAATTGTATAAATCTCATTTTAAACCTGATTTATTAAAATATCATACAAAACCAGTTTAATTTGTTAAGAAATCCTTTTTTGTTTCAGAAAAAGCAATATTTTTTTTGGTGCAGTTAAAATAATTTATACATTCGCACAGAATCTAAAAAATAACACAAACAAAATGGCAACTAACCGTTTTTATTTTAGCAACAACTTTTATTTCTTCTTTAGTAGAAGTTAGGATTGTGCTATGGTTATTTGAGAAAATTAAAAGACAAATAAAACTAATATACAATCCTGATGAAAATCAGGATTTTTTTTTGACTATATGACAACTAAAATTGCAATACAAGGTATCAAAGGATCTTTTCATCATCAGGTAGTGAAAGAGTATTTCTCTGAAAATGTTGAAATTGACGAATGTTTATCTTTTGATGAATTGATTGACAGTCTGCTTTCGGGAAAAACGGATCAGGCGGTAATGGCAATTGAAAATTCGATCGCGGGACCAATTATTCCGAATTATGCTTTGATTGATAAAAATAATCTGCACATAATAGGAGAGCATTATTTAAGCATTCATCAAAATTTAATGGCTTTAAAAGGTCAGAAGATTGAAGATATTAAAGAAGTTCATTCACACCCGATGGCATTGTTGCAGTGTATGGATTTCTTAAAGCAATATCCAAACATCAAATTGGTAGAGGATAAAGATACAGCTGAAACAGCCAGAAGAATTGAGCAAAATCAATTAACAGGGATTGCAGCAATTGGAAGCAGAACGGCATCTGAAATGTATAGTTTGGAAATTCTGGCACCGGAAATTCAAACGATCAAAAATAATATGACGCGTTTTGTGATTATTAAAAAACAGAATTCATTTTTACCGGAAAGCGAAATCAACAGAGCTTCGATCAAATTTGAATTAGATCACAAAAGAGGAAGCTTGGCAGCGGTTTTGAATGTAATGAGCGACTGCAAACTGAATTTGACAAAAATCCAGTCGCTTCCAAAAATTGAGACACCCTGGAAATATTCATTTTTCGTAGATGTGACATTTGAAAATTACGAGGATTATTCGAAAGCCAAATCGTTATTGAATATTATGGCGGAATATTTTAAGGTGTTGGGAGAATATAAAAACACGAAGCCTTTTATAGGTTAGAGGTTATTTGTTAAAAGTTAGAAGTTAAAAAAAAGCATAAAGCTTAGGGTCTTAAGCCTAAGGCAAAAAAATGAAAAAATGATTACAACAGCAAAAAGATTAGATACAGTTGAAGAGTACTATTTCTCATCAAAATTGAGAGAAGTTCGTCAACTAATGTCTGAAGGAAAATCAATTATCAATATGGGAATTGGAAGCCCTGATTTGAGTCCGTCCAAAGCCGTTATTGAAGCGGTAACTTTGGCTATTCAGGACGAAAACGGACACGGTTATCAGAGTTATCAGGGATTACCTGAATTGAGAAAAGGAATGGCCGATTTTTATCAGGATCAGTTTGGTGTTGAATTAAATCCGAATAGTGAGATTTTGCCTTTGATGGGTTCGAAAGAAGGAATTATGCATATTTCGCTTGCATTTTTAAATGAAGGCGATCACGTTTTGATTCCAAATCCGGGTTATCCGACGTATACTTCGGTAACGAATTTGGTTGGAGCTGTTCCGGTTTATTACGATTTGAAAGAAGCGAATGCCTGGGAACCGGATTTTGAAGCTTTAGAGAAATTAGATTTATCAAAAGTAAAAATTATGTGGCTGGGTTATCCACACATGCCAACAGGAGCGAGAGGAAGTTTGGCGTTATTTGAAAAATTGGTTGCTTTTGCTAAAAAACATAACATATTATTGGTTAATGATAATCCGTATAGTTTTGTTTTGAATGATAATCCGATGAGTTTATTGCAGGTTGAAGGCGCGAAAGAAGTGGCTTTGGAATTAAATTCTTTGAGCAAAACGTTCAACATGGCAGGCTGGAGAGTGGGAATGGTTTTGGGAAATCCTGAAATTATCGATGCAGTCTTAAAAGTAAAAAGCAACATGGACAGCGGCATGTTTTACGGAATTCAGAAAGGCGCAGTTGCAGCTTTGAATTGCGATAAATCATGGTTTGAAGACCAAAACAAAATTTACAGACGCCGTAGAGAATTAACAGAAAAATTAGCTAAAAAATTAGGTTGCGAAGTTTATAAAGAAGGAGTAGGATTATTTGTCTGGGCGAAATTGCCGGAAGGAATAGCATCAGCAGAGAAGTTTATTGACGAAATATTATACGAGAAACATATTTTCATCACACCGGGAACTATTTTTGGAAGTAATGGTGAAGGATATATCAGGTTCTCATTGTGTGTGAAGGAAGAAAAAGTACAAGAGGCGATTGATCGGTTTTAGATTGTCTTTGCGAGGGACGGGCGCCATCTCAACTGCTGAGTCAATTGTTAGTGTGATTGCTTCGTTCCTCGCAATGACAGAGGTGTTAAAAAACGAGAAGCCTAGCCCTGATAGAAGTGGAGATCCTTTTTTGCCAGGGTTCGGCAGAAAAGATTGAAACGGATAGCAGGAATTAGCTTCTAATAAAAATAAATATGAAAGTATACGTAATAGGAATAGGGCTGATTGGCGGTTCGATGGTGCTGGACATCAAAGAGAAACATCCGGATGCTACTATTTTTGGAATCGATAAGAACGAAAATCATTTGCAGGAAGCAATTGATTTGGGTGTTATCGATCAGGCAGGAAACTTTGAAGATTTGGCTGAGGCCGATTTTGTAATTGTTTCGGTTCCGGTTGATGTTGCCTTGATCGTTTTGCCCAAAGTGCTAGATGCAGTTGGTGATAAAACCATTGTTTTTGAAGTAGGTTCGACTAAAAAGCCAATATGTGATGCGGTTGCAAGTCACCCGAAAAGGAGAAATTTTATAGCAACGCATCCTATTGCAGGGACGGAGTTTTCAGGACCTTCGGCGGCGATAAAAGGGTTGTTTCAGGGAAAAACGAACATCATTTGCGAGGTGGAAAAAACCACTTTTAAATTGCAGGAAAAGGCATTGCAGCTTTTTAGCGAAATTGGAATGAGGATACGATATATGGATCCGACTTCGCACGACAAACACATTGCTTACGTGTCGCATTTGTCGCATATTAGTTCGTTTATGCTCGGTAAAACGGTTATGAATAAAGAAAAAGACGAACAGGATATTTTTGATATGGCGGGAAGCGGATTTGAAAGTACGGTTCGTCTGGCAAAAAGTTCTCCCGCAATGTGGACGCCGATTTTTAAGCAGAATAAAGAACATGTTATTGAAACTTTGGAAGAATATATTTCGAATCTCAGTAGGTTTAGAGATTTGTTAAAAGATGAAAATTACAATGCCATTTTTGAAGAAATGGAAAGCACAAATAAAATAAAAGAGATACTAAACGGATTAACAACAACTAAAAAGTAAATTAGAATAAAGATGGAAAATAAGAAAGAAATGAAAAAGTGGTTAGAAGAGTTCAATTTGAATCACCCACTTGTGATAGCTGGACCTTGTAGTGCAGAAACAGAAGAACAAGTATTGAAAATTGCTCATGAGTTGAAAAACTCTGACGTAAGCGTATTCAGAGCTGGAATCTGGAAACCAAGAACTCGTCCGGGAGGATTTGAAGGAGTTGGTGAAATTGGTTTGAAATGGTTACAAAAAGCAAAAGCTGAAACTGGTTTATTGATGGGAACTGAAGTTGCTACTGCAGCTCACTGTAAATTAGCTTTGGAACATGATATTGACGTTTTATGGGTTGGAGCGCGTACAACTGCAAACCCTTTTGCGGTTCAGGAAATTGCTGATACTTTGAAAGGAACTGATAAAATTGTTTTGGTTAAAAACCCGGTCAATCCGGATTTAGCTTTATGGTTAGGCGGCGTTGAGCGTTTGCACATGGCTGGAATCGAAAAATTAGGAGTTATTCACAGAGGATTTTCGACTTACGAAAAAACTAAATACAGAAACATTCCGGAATGGCAGATCGCTATCGAATTGCAAAATAAATTCCCTGATTTACCATTAATTATTGATCCGTCCCATATTACAGGAGATCGTAAAATGATTTTGGAAGTGACTCAGGAAGCTTTAGATTTGAATTACGATGGTATGATTATCGAAACGCATACTGATCCGGATAACGCTTGGTCAGATGCTGCTCAACAAGTAACCCCAGAAGCTTTGAAACAAATTTTCAAAGACCTGAAAGTAAGAAATATTGATAATACTACAGATGAATACGGTCAGAAAATGTCAAAATTAAGAGCTAATATAGACGTTTTAGATGCTAACTTGTTAGAGTTATTAGGAAAACGTATGAAAGTGGCTGACGAAATTGGTCAGGTAAAAAAAGAGGCGAATGTTGCGATTCTTCAAAACAATCGTTGGAATGAAATTTTAGGGAAAATGATTTTGGAAGGCGAGAAAAAAGGCCTTACTGAAGAGTTTGTTTTAAAAATGTTCAAAGCAATTCACCAGGAAAGTATTGGTCACCAGGAAAAAGTTTTGAATGCGTAAATTGTTTTAAACCATATAAGTGATATAAGTTAATTTAAGTTTTTGCTAACTTGTTATTTATGTTTGTTATATCATAGATGTGATTTAAATATTTAAAATAGAATCTCCATCCCTTTGAAAATAAGGGTTGGAGATTTTTTTATGAAATTAATCGAAGTTGTTCCCAACCTTTTTATGATTTCGGTTCTCTATATCAATATACAACCTTAACTTTCGTATCATGAAATCAAATATGTATTCGTTTAAGCCGGAAATTTTTCTGGGAAACCTGAAATTGATATTTTACTTTTTGCTTTTTTTGGGAGTAAAAACTTTTGCACAAAGTCCTGAGATGACGGTAAAAGGAGATGAAGCTGAAAAAGTGAGAATGAATCAGCTGATTGTGAATGTAAAAGTGGTAGGGAATAGTGCCTACACTACTGCCGAAATGCATTTTTTTAATTCGGGTACTCGTCAGATGGAAGCTGAACTTATTTTTCCGTTGCCGGAAAATGTTTCGGTTTCGAGGTATGCCATTGATATTAATGGTAAAATGCGGGAAGCAGTTCCGGTAAATAAAAATAAAGGAAAACAGGTTTTTGAGGCAATTGAACATCGTCGTGTTGATCCGGGATTGTTGGAAAAGGTGGATGGAAATAATTTCAGAACAAGAATTTATCCATTAATGCCTAACGGGGAACGAATCGTGATTATTGGTTATGAAGAAGAGCTTTCTGCTTTTGATAAAAATAATCTGGCGTATCAATTGGTGAGCCGTTATCCTAAAAAACTGGATAAATTTGAGATTACTGTTTCGGTTTTAGGAGTTTCGGCATCGCCGAGTGTTGTGGAAAATTCAGGAGAAGCAATTGCTTTCACCAACTGGAATCAATCATTTCAAACTTCTTTGAAAAAGGAAAATTATCAACCTTCTGAAAAACTGCTTTTCAAGATTCCGATTCAGCAGAATATTCCAAGTGTCGTGATGCAGAATGTTGGAGGTCAGCATTATTTTTATGGAAATACTTTTATTGAAGGAAATAAAGTAGCTAAAAAACTCTCAGGTTCAATTGGATTAATTTGGGATAATTCCCTAAGCTGTCAAACCAGGGATTTGAAGAAAGAACTGGACTTGCTGGATACTTATTTTCAAAAAATCAAGAATACGAAAGTGACTTTATACTTTTTGAATTACACTTTTGAAAAACAAAAAGAATATGTGATTTCGAATGGAAACTGGGCAGAATTAAAGGCGGTTTTGCAAAATGCGAAGTACGATGGAGGAACACGTTTCTCGCAAATCAATTTTACCGGTCATGATGAATACTTGTTTTTCTCGGACGGATTATCTTCCTTGAGTGAGAATATGTTGCCAAAAACTAAAAAGCCTGTTTACATGATTACTTCTTCGGCTTCTGCAGATTTTGCTTTTCTGAATTATTCGGCTATGCAAACAAGGGGAAATTTCATCAATTTAAATCAATTGAATTTAGAAAATGCTTTGGATAAATTGGTGAATACAAATTTGAAATTTTTAGGGATAAAAGAGAATTATACCGTGACAGATTTGTTTCCGATGCCAGGAACTTCAGTTTCTGGAAGTTTTAGTTTCTCCGGGATTTCTTTAAATCCAAAAAATGAAATTACGCTTTTGTTTGGTTATAATAATGAAGCTGTTTTAGAACGAAAAATTATTTTGGATGCTTCAACTCAAGGCACTAATGATGTTAATATTGAAAAACTTTGGGCACAGAAAAAAATTGCCAGCCTTGATTTGCAATATGCCAAAAATGCCGAAGAAATTGAACTTTTAGGAAAAAAATACGGAATCATAACCAAAAATACTTCGCTGATTGTTTTAGAAGATATTCGGGATTATATTATGTATGATATTATTCCGCCAGCCGAATTGCGTGTCGAATTTGACAGAATCAAAAAACAGGAACATGACAGCAACCTGGCAAAACAAAAGAATAACTGGGAGAATATTGATAGTTATTTTGCAGGATTAAACATTTGGTGGAAACAAAACATCAAGTATTTGGCTCCTAAAAAAGTGGTAAAAACGAAAGTTAAAAATTCAGAAGAAGTAGGTAATAGTTTACGAAGAAGTACAAATGTTGCAGCAGGATTTGTTTCTGGTGTGGTTTTAGATCAAACAGGTACACCATTACCGGGAGTAAATATTTCAGTAATGGCAGAAAGCACAGGAGTGAGTACAGATTTTGATGGTAAGTTTACGATACAAGCGCCGGAAAACAGTAATCTTAATATTAGTTATATTGGTTTTGAATCTACTCAAATAAATGTAGGGAGAAACAATATAGTTACGATACACTTGAGAGAAAACTCTAATACACTACAAGAAGTTGTTACTATTGGTTACGGAACAGTTAAAGGAAATGCTAACGCAACTATGACAGCTGATGAGCCTGTTGGTTCAGGAACAGTTACGGTAATAGTACAAGAAGATAATAATGTATATAATGACTCTTCTCCGTCAACTGCAAAAGTTGATCAGGTTCGATTTGTTGCGCCTACTGTAGCGCAGTCTAATGAGGTTTACAGGGATGGTGATAAAAAATCGGATGAATTACAAGAAGTAGTGGCAATTGGATATGGTAAACGTAAAAGAGATGATATTACCTTGGAACAAGAATTAGCAGGTAGAGTGGCTGGAATAGACACTTTGAATTTTGTTTCTGGGTATGTAAGTAACCAAGAAGTTCAAAGTGAAGCTAAAACATGGAATCCAGACAGATTGTATTTAAAAGCTTTGGCAGCAGCTCCAAAAGAAAAACAATACGATTTGTATTTCGAATTGAGAAAATATCAGGAAAGAAACCCGAGTTTTTATTTTGATGTAGCACACTTTTTCTACAATCAGGGAGATGTTAAAAAAGCATTACAAGTGATTAGCAATATTGCTGATTTAGGTTTAGAAAATCATCAGCTTTATAAAACACTGACTTATACATTGCGTCAATGGAAGGATTTTGATGATGCCTTATTTACTGCAAAACAAATTGCAAAATGGAGAGCTCATGAACCTCAAAGTTTGAGAGATTATGCTTTGGCTCTGGAAGATGCAGGGAAATATCAGGAAGCTTTTGATCAATTAGTTAAAGCTTTGGAAGTAAATTATTACGGAGAAATGAGCGGACAATATGAAGGTGTTGAAGATATCATTCTGATGGATATTAATCGGCTAATGACTGAGGATACAGGTTTGGATTCGGGCAAATTAGACAAAAAATATCTTCAGAAAATGCCGGTTGATATTCGGATTATCATGAACTGGAATTTGATGGATGTCGATTTAGATTTGCATATTATCGAACCAACAGGCGAGGAATGTTATTACAGCCATACGACAACAGAGGCTGGTGCAAGATTTTCAAAAGATTTTACTCAGGGTTACGGTCCGGAACAATACCTGATCCGAAATGCTGTCAAAGGGAAATATCAGATAAAAACCAATTATTTTGGAGAAAGCGAACTGACTGAAAATGGTCCTGCGACAGTTATGGTTGAAATTTATACGATCAAAGCAGGAAAAACGACCAAAGTTTTAAAAACAATTCAGTTAGGGAAAATCAAAGAAAATGATGTTTTAGCCGAAATTGTCTGGTAGGCAATTCAAATTCAAAGTATGTATTCAATTTTAAAAGGCGAAGTTGCGTTGTTCAATTCTAAAAACGTAATTTTGCCTTTTAATATTTTTTAGATTACGGAGCAATCTAAATCTAAAATCTAAAATCTAAGTTTGAATGACAGGACTCGTTTATAAATCTACAGGAAGTTGGTACACCGTAAAATCAGAACAAGGCGATTTTATAGAATGCCGTATGAAAGGGAAGTTTAGGATGAAAGGTATTAAAAGTACCAATCCTATTGCTGTAGGTGATATTGTCGATTATGAATTGGAAGAAACTTCGGATGCCGTAACCGGAACGATTTTTAATATTCACGAAAGAAAGAATTACATCGTTCGTAAATCGGTTAATTTGTCGCATCAGATGCATATTATTGCATCGAATATTGATCGTGTTTTTTTACTGATAACGATCAATAATCCTCCAACTACTTTTAATTTTATCGATCGTTTTCTGGTAACTGCGGAGGCTTACAACATTGAAACTATTCTGGTTTTTAATAAAATTGATACTTTTGATGAGGTCACAACAGATGATCAATTATACATGCAATATGTGTATCAGCAAATTGGCTACAAATGTCTTCGCGTTTCCTCTACAGAAATGAAAGGAATTGATGAATTAAAAGAAATGATGATTGGAAAAGTAAGTATGTTTTCAGGACATTCCGGAGTTGGGAAATCTACTTTGGTAAATGCGATGGAACCTTCTTTACATCTTAAAACCAAGAACATTTCTGAGGCAAGTAAACAGGGACAGCACACGACTACTTTTGCAGAAATGTATGATTTATCTTTTAATGCAAAAATCATAGATACTCCCGGAATAAAAGGATTTGGAATCGTTGATATGGAAAAAGAAGAAATCAGCGGCTATTTTCCTGAATTCTTCAAACTGAAAGATCAATGCAAGTTTAACAATTGCCTGCATAAGGAAGAACCGCATTGTGCCATAAAAGCAGCTTTGGAAAAAAATGAAATTGCCTGGTCACGCTATAACAGCTATCTTAAAATTATGGAAGGTGATGAGGAAAATTATCGTACCGATTCTTATGATGAAGATCGAAAAATTAGTGATGAAACGAGAAACCAAAAGTAATTGTGAATGGTTAATTGTGAATTATGGCTGAGAATATAATAAAAGTAAAATCGTTTAGTTTTGCATTGAGAATTATTAAGTTATCTCAATTTTTAAATGGCGAAAAAAAAGAGTTTATTCTTAGTAAACAATTACTTAGAAGCGGTACAGCAATTGGGGCATTAGTTAGAGAATCCGAACAAGCAGAAAGTAAAAAAGACTTTATACATAAAATTAGCAATTGCTCAAAAAGAAGCTAATGAAACTGACTATTGGTTAGAATTGTTGTTTCAATCTGATTATTTGAATCAAACTCAGTTTCAATCTATAAAATCGGATATTATTGAGATAAATAAAATTTTGGCTTCTATTATAATTACCACAAAGCAAAAATTATCCGCAAAATGAATTCACAATTAACCATTCATAATTCACCATTATTTTGAAAGTTGTTCTTCAAAGAGTTTCGCAGGCTTCCGTAACGGTTGATTCAAAAATTGTAGCCGATATTCAGAAAGGACTATTAGTTTTAGTCGGAATTGAAGATGCTGATGCTCAGGAAGACATTGACTGGCTGGTTGGAAAAATCATTAAAATAAGAATTTTTGGTGATGAAAATGATGTCATGAACTGCTCGGTCCAGGATATTGATGGTGATATTATAGTAGTAAGCCAGTTTACCCTTCATGCTTCTACTAAAAAAGGAAACCGTCCTTCGTACATAAAAGCTTCAAAACCGGAATTTGCAATTCCGATGTATGAGAATTTCGTAAACCATTTAGAAAAGAACTTTGGTAAAAAAGTACAGACCGGAATTTTTGGTGCAGATATGAAAGTCAGCTTGTTAAATGACGGTCCGGTTACAATTTTAATAGACAGTAAAAACAGAGAATAAAAAATCTTAAGGATCTGTTAAGAATTTCTAAAAATGATATATATTTGACGAAATTACTTACTAATGAAAACCTCTTTTTGCTCGTTGTTTTTTTTCTTGTTTTGTTTTATTTCTTCAGCTCAAAAGAGCGAATATTCAATAGCCTCAATTGCAGACAGTCTTAAAGAAAATGCCAATGCTGTTGTGCGTTTAGACCAAATGGATATTGCAATTGTTTCCCAGCGAAATATGAATATCAAAACGCAGAGGGTTGTAACGGTTTTAAACGAAAAAGGGTTAAATCAAACGGATGCTTATCAGCATTATGATAAAACAACTTCAGTAAAAAATATTGAAGCAATTGTTTACGATGCGTTTGGAAATGAAATCAAAAAAATCAAACGAAAAGATTTTAAAGATCAGAGCGCTGTAAGCGGCAGTACTCTTTTTTCAGATAATCGAATACTTTATTTAGAATATACCCCAATTTTATATCCTTTTACGATTGTTTATACTAGTGAAATTGAAACTTCAAATACGGCTTTTATACCGCAATGGTATTTTTTGGGAGGCAATTATACAAGTGTCGAAAAATGTGTCTTGAATGTTACTTTTCCTAATAACCTGGGATTTAAAAAGAAGGAGTTTCAGTTTTCCAATTATAATATAAAAAAGACCGTTGATACCGATACAAAACTAAGTTATGTTGCAGTTACTATTTTAGCTCAGAAATCAGAAGATTTTAGTCCGTCTTCTGTTAATCTTTTTCCCAGGGTAATGATGGGTTTAGAGAATTTTCATTTAGAAGGGGTTGACGGAACGGCTACAACATGGGAAGCATTTGGTAAATGGTACAGTGATAAAATTCTAACAGGAACTACTGTTTTACCAGAAGAAACTAAAGCCAAAATGAAAGCACTTGTCGGAGACGAAAAAGATCCGGTAAAGAAAGCAAAAATCATTTATGATTATGTACAGAAAAAATCAAGATACGTAAACATAGCTATTGGTATTGGGGGATGGAAACCCATGCTTGCTTCAGATGTTGATCGTTTAGGTTATGGAGATTGTAAAGCATTATCAAATTATACTAAAGCACTTTTACAGGCAGTTGATGTTCCTTCATACAATACTATTTTATATGGTGATCGCAATAAATCTGATATTCAATCTGATTTTGTTTCTATGCAGGGAAACCATATGATATTGGCGATTCCTAACGGGGATAGTTATACCTGGCTGGAATGTACAAGTCAGGATGATCCTTTTGGCTATCAGGGTACTTTTACAGACGATAGGGATGTTTTAGTGGTTAAACCTGAAGGAGGAGTAATTGTCAGAACTAAAATATATGAGGACGAAGGAAATATCCAAACAGATAAAGGAACTTATAGTATTGATGAAAAGGGCAATTTTTCAGGTTCAATTACAATAATTTCAGAGGGCTCACAATATAGTTCAAAATCCAGAATAGAAACTTTACAGCCTACTGAAAAAGAAAAGCATTATAAAGAATACTGGGATAATATCAATAATCTTAAGCTGACCAAAATAACTTTTACGAATGACAAAGAGAATATTCGTTTTACAGAAGATATTCAGGTGAGCGCCTTAAATTATGCAGCTATTTCTGCAAATAAGATGATTTTTGCTGTTGATGCATTTAATAAAAATGATGGAAATATCAAGCGAATCAGAAATCGAAAAAATCCTTTTCAGATTCAACGCGGATATTTAGATACTGATGAAATTGAAATTAATTTACCAACAGGTTTTACAATTGAATTTTTGCCTTCAAATTTTGAGATGAAAGGAAAATTTGGGGAATATAAAACCGAAATCATCAAAAAAGACAATAATAAACTTACTTACAAACGCTCTATGTTTGTAAATAAGGGAAAGTATTCAAATAAAGAATATGATGAATACCGCCTTTTTATGGAACAGGTATCAAAAAATGATAATGCAAAAATTGTATTAACCAAGAACTAACCAAAATCAACATAAGTTAATGAAAATTATTAAACTTTTAAGTCTTGTAATTATTTTGCTGTTTGTACCTAAAATAACAGCCCAGGAATTTAAATTAGGTAAAGTATCTATTGCAGAATTAGAAGAGAAAGTGCATCCTAAAGATTCTTCGGCTTCAGCAGCAATATTGTATAAAAAAGGAAAAGCGAGAATTGAGTATGATGCTAATGAGGGATTTATTTCTTTAACGGAAGTTGAAGCAAGAATTAAAATCTATAAAAAAGAAGGTTATAGTTGGGCCAATCAAGGCGTTTGGTATTATAATAACAGTAATATTACTGAGAAAGTGTCTTTTACAGATGTGTTTACTTATAATTTAGTTGAGGGTAAAATTGAAAAAACAAAATTAAAAGCTGAAGGAGTTTTTGATGAAGTTGCAGATAAGTACAGGGCTCGAAAAAAGATTACAATGCCGAATGTTAAAGAAGGTTCGGTTATTGAATATAGATATACGATTAGAACACCAAATCCGAATATAATCAGAGAATGGGATTTTCAAACTGGAATTCCTGTAAATTATTCGGAGTTTATTACCTCTATTCCTGAATATTATATGTTCACTCCAAGACAAAAAGGATATATTTTTCCTAAAATGAAAACAGAGAAGAATTCAAAATCCATAATATTTACAAATAAAGAGAGAACAAGTGGTCATGTAATTACAACTTCATATTCTACAGATAAAGTTGATTACATTGAAATCAAAACTACTTATACAGCACAGGATTTTCCTGCTATTAAAGAGGAAGTTTATGTAAATAATATTGATAATTATGTGTCCAGTATTCAACATGAATTATCGATGGTGAAATTTCCGAATTCGCCATTAAAATCCTATTCTACTGATTGGAATTCAGTTGTAAAAACAATTTATGAATATCAAGATTTTGGTCCTGAATTAAACAAAACAGGTTATTTTGAAGAGGATTTGAAAACAGTTTTAGCAGGAAAAAATACAGCCGACGAGAAAATACAGGCGATTTTAGACCATGTTAAGTCAAGAGTAAAATGGAATGATTATCATGGATACAGCTGTGATAGTGGTGTAAAGAAAGCTTATAAAGAACAAACAGGAAACATTGCCGATATTAACTTAATGCTTACTGCCATGCTTCGCCATGCAGGTTTAACCGCAAACCCGGTTTTAGTAAGTACCCGCTCAAACGGAATTGCAATCTTTCCTAACAGAACTGCTTTTAATTATGTAATTGCCGCTGTTGAAACTCCAAATGGAAATGTTTTGTTAGATGCATCTGATAAATTTTCTGTTCCAAATGTTTTACCTTTTAGAGTACTAAATTGGTATGGAAGGCTGATTAGAAAAGATGGAAGTTCTGAAGAAGTTGATTTAATGCCTAAGAAGGTATCAAATGATATTGTTTTTATGAGCTATAGTATTGATGCGGAAGGCAAAGTTTCCGGAAAAACCAGAAGGCAGTGTACAGATTATAACGCAATGATTACAAGAAGAAATATTGATGGTTTAAAAGAAGATGAGTATTTAGAAAAATTGGAAAATCAAAATAGAAAAATAGAAATAAGTGATTATTCAAAAACAAATGAAAAAGATATTTTACTGCCAATTATAGAAACTTATTCTTTTGCAGGAAATGATTTGTGTGAAGTAATTGGAGGCAAAATTTACATTAACCCAATGTTGTTTTTTACAAACGAAAAAAATCCGTTTAAACAGGAAGTTAGAGAATATCCGGTAGATTTTGGCTACCCGTTTTTAGATAAATATAATATTACAATTCAAATTCCAGAGGGTTTTGCTGTAGAGACTTTACCAGCTCCCGCTATTATTAATATGCAGGATAATTTAGGTAGCTTCAAATTTAATATTGCAGTTAATGAAAATACATTGCAATTAATTGTTGTGCATCAAATTAACGATGCTATTGTAAGTACAGAAAAATATGAAATGCTGAAAGAGTATTATAAAGCGATGGTGGCAAAAGAAACCGAAAAAATAGTTTTAAATAGAATATAAGATGAAATCTACTTTTGTTATAGTTGCTTTTTTTAGCTTTTTTATAAATGGAATGGCACAAAAATATGAGCTTGGAAAAGTGACTATAGCTGAGTTACAGGAAAAGGTGCATCCCAAAGATTCATCAGCAGCTGCAGCAATTCTTTTTAATAAAGGACAAGTGGTAGTTTACGATCAGGGTTACAGTGAATCTTTCACGCAAGTGAGAATAAAAGTTTATAAGAAAGAAGGTTATAAATGGTCTAATTTTCAAATTGGAGTAAATCCGGGAAAAGTAGGTAATGTAGTAATAACCGATGCTTATACATATAATCTGGTTGATGGTAAAATTGTAAAATCAAATTTAAAACCTGAGGGTGAATTTATTGAAAAAACCAATGAATCTTATTGGGTTAAAAAAATAACAATGCCTGAGGTTAGGGAAGGTTGTGTTATAGAATACCATTATAAAATTTATGGCGCACCTCTTTATATACATGATTGGAGTTTTCAAAACAGTATCCCCGTTAATTATTCAGAATTAAAGACTACTATTCCCGACAGATTTATTTTTAAGAAAAGTTTTAAAGGTTTTTTTATTCCCAAAGTAAGGCAGGAATTTGCTAAAACATACGGAACTACTGCAATGCAAACTACCTATGTCGAAGAAAATCTGCCTGCTATGAAACAGGAAGTTTTTGTAAACAATATTGATAATTATCGCTCCAGTATTTCATTTGAACTAGAAGCTATAAACATACCGGGACAATATAATAAATCAATTTCATCTGATTGGAATTCAGTTGCAAAAACAATTTATGAGTTTCAGAATTTTGGACCTGAACTCAATAAGACAGGCTATTTTGAAGACGATTTGAAACAAGTATTATTAGGTAAAAAAACTCCCGATGAAAAAATAATCGCAATCTTGAATTATATAAAGACAACTGTAAAATGGAATGGCTACAACTCTTATGCCTGTAACGTTGGTGTTCGAAAAGCTTATCAGCAAAAAACAGGAAATACAGCTGAAATAAATTTAATGCTAACTGCAATGCTTCGCTATGCGGGACTAGAGGCAAATCCGGTTTTGGTAAGTACACGAGAAAATGGAATAGCTCTATTTCCTAATCTCAATGGGTTTAATTATGTTATTGCTGCTGTAGAAATGTCTAATGGTAATGTGTTATTAGATGCTACTGATAAGTATGCAATGCCAAATGTTTTACCTCTAAGAGCTTTAAACTGGAAGGGAAGAATAATACGAAAAAGCGGAAGCTCTGATGATGTAGATTTAATACCAAAAAAAAATTCGGAAGAAATAATTTCTATGAGTTATACTGTTGATTCTGATGGTAAAGTAACGGGAAAAACCAGAAAGCATTCCTCTGATTATATTGCCATGAAATTTAGAAATGACGTGCATGAAGTAAAAGAAGATGTCTATTTGGAGAAATTAGAAAATGAAAATAATAAGATTGAAATTAGCGAATATAAAAGGACAAATGAAAATGAACTTTCATTGCCCACGCTGGAATCATTTTCTTTTACAGGAATAAATTTAGCAGAAACAATAGAAGACAAAATATATTTGTGTCCGATGCTGTTTTTTGCCAAATTTAAAAACCCTTTTGAGCAGGAAAACAGAGAATATCCGGTAGATTTTGGGTTTCCATTTTCAGAAAGATACACTATTAATATTCAGGTTCCTGAAGGATTTATAATAGAAACACTGCCTGCGACTTCTGCGCTAAATATGGAAGATAATCTGGGGGTTTTTAAATTTGTGTCGGCTGTTTCTGAAGGTCAAATCCAATTTTCGATACAGCATCAAATTAATGAAGCCATCGTTTCTCCGGAAAAATACGAAATGCTGAAAGAATATTATAAAACAATGATTGCAAAAGAAACAGAGAAAATAGTTTTAAAGAGAATCTAAAAATGACAATACGTACTATAATTATCGCTCTATCATTAATTTGTAATTTTATTAAAGCTGATGCTCAAAGTTATGAATTAGGTAAGGTAACGATCGAAGAATTAGAGGAAAAATTTTGCACAAAAGATACCACAGCTCCTGCAACTATATTGTTTAAAAAAGCCAGAACTTTTTTTACATATAATATAACAAATGGTTTTACGGCAAATCATGTTTATGAGTTCAAAATTAAAATTTATAAAAAAGAAGGGCTTAGCTGGGCAAATCAAAAAGTAAAGTTTTATGTTGGATACGAAAGCATGAATAAAGAGCATTTAGAGTTTTCGAATGCGATTACCTATAATCTCGAAAATGGAAGTGTTATAAAGACTAAATTAGACGGTCAGGGTAGTTTTAAAAATAATATAAATAAATTTTGGAGCGAAAAAACCATAACACTGCCTAACGTAAAAGTAGGTTCAATAATAGAATTTAAATATGTTTTAAAGTCTGAAAATATTGTTCATTTTCCTGATTTTAAAATACAGTATGAAATTCCGGTACAATATTTTGAATATAAAACAGAATTACCAGAGTTTTATATCTATAAACCTATTTTGATTGGCCCTCAAAAAATTAATACCGATACTAAAATTGTAAGCGGTTATCAAAATTTTGTAGATAAACACAATCAAACAAATCGCTTATCCTTTAAGCAAATAAATGCATTTTATTCAGGCAATGATATTCCTGCTCTTTTAGAGGAACCTTATGTGGATAACCCAGGTAATTATATAGCTACTATACAACACGAGCTCGAAAGAGTCAGAATGCCGGAAATGCCTGTAAAAGATTATGCAATGACTTGGGAAGGAGTGGTGAATACTATTTTTAAAAGTGAAAAATTTGGTAAAGAGCTTGACGAAAAATCATTTTTGATTGAAGATGTAAAACATTTAGCAGGAAATCTCGAATCTAAAAGTGAGAGATTAGACCTCATTTTTAAGTTCGTTCAAAACAAAATGAACTGGAATGAAATAAACGATTATTATACTGATAAAGGTGTTGCTAAAGCCTATAAAGATCAAACAGGAAATGCCGCTGAAATTAATTTTATTTTGATAAACATGCTTACATTAGCAGGAATCGAGGCTAATCCGGTTTTAGTAAGCACAATAGAAAACGGAGTTCCATTTTATCCTACCAGAACAGGTTTTAATTATGTAATTGCAGCTGCAGAAATTGATGGAAAGCAAATTTTACTAGATGCTACGCACAAATTTACAACACCTAAGATCCTTCCGTTAAATGTTTTAAACTGGACAGGCAGATTAGTTAGAAAAGACGGAACGTCAGAAGAAATTAATTTGGTTCCAAAAGATTTATCCAGGAAAAATATTAATTTGATTGCTAAAATAGATGCTTCAGGAAAATTAAACGGAAAAGTTAGAATTCAAAAAACAGATTATGATGCTTATCGTTTTAGGATAGATTACGCCAATGTAAATGAAGAGAATTATCTTGAAAAACTGGAAGCCAAATTGGGCGATTTGAAAATCTCAAATTATTTAGTTGAAAATAAAAAAAGCAATTACGATAAATACCTGTTAGAGACTTTTGATTTTGCTTCGGATAATCTATCAGATGTTATTGGTGAAAAAATTTACATTAATCCGATATTATTTTTTACAAGTACTAAAAACCCTTTTACTCAGGAAAACAGGCAAATGCCAATTTATTTTGGGTATCCAACACAAGAAAGATATAATATAAATCTTGAAATACCAGAAGGATATGCAGTAGAGGTTCTGCCTAAGTCGATCCATATTTTAGCTGAAAATAAGGATATTACGTATAAGTTTAATATTGTAAATCAAGAAAACAAAATTCAAATAAGCTGTATAAAGGAAATTAACAATAGCATTTTTGTTGCCCAGCAATACAATGGGTTAAAAGAGCTTTTTCAGAAAATAATTGCGCTTGAAAGTGAAAAAATTGTTCTAAAAAAAATATAAAATTCTGCCAGGTTATTTTATAAAAAAATAAAACTTTATTTTAGCAAGCCATATAAAATAGTATTTGTCTCAAAAGCATTCACACAGAGTTAAAATAAATGAGCTGTATATTATTGTAAACGCCTGAGAATATTATTTCGTGACATTTTCGAGAACTATAGAATCATGAAAGAGATTGATGCAATTTAATTACTATCGCTAGCCTTTAAGGGTTAAATAAAAAACAAAAACTATAATAATGAACTTAAAAAACTCCCAACTGGAAGTAGATACCTGGATAAAAAAACATGGAGTCCGTTACTTTAATGAACTTACCAATATGGCGCAGCTTACGGAAGAAGTTGGTGAAGTTGCCCGAATTATTGCCCGTCGATATGGAGAACAATCAGAAAAAGAAAGCGATAAAAACAAAGATTTAGGCGAAGAACTGGCTGATGTTGTTTTTGTCGTTTTGTGTCTGGCCAACCAAACCGGAATCGATTTGCAGGCCGCTTTTGATAAAAAAATGGACCTGAAATCAGTTAGGGATAAAGACCGCCATAAAAACAACGATAAATTAAAATAATGTGATAACTCACAGCAAAGTTTTGGAGTGTCCTTTTTTTAAAATAAATTTGCCAAAATGCACTAAATAACAAGCCAAGAATGAATTTATTACTTCAAACCAATCATAAAAATTTACAAGGAAAGATTGCAGTTACAGGATCAAAAAGCGAAACTAATCGTTTATTGCTGTTAAAAGCTTTGTTTCCTAATATTACATTAGCAAATACTTCTAACTCTGATGATAGCGAGGTAATGCAAAAAGCCCTGGTTGGAAGTGATGAAATTGTAGATATTCATCATGCAGGAACAGCAATGCGTTTTTTAACAGCATATTTTGCCGTGAATGAAGGTCGTGAAGTCGTAATGACAGGTTCAAGCAGAATGCAGGAACGTCCGATAAAAATTTTAGTGGAAGCTTTAGGGCAATTGGGAGTCGGGATTTCCTATGAAAAGGAAGAAGGTTATCCGCCAATAAGAATCAAAGGAAAAAAAGTTACCGCTTCAAAAGTAACTTTGGCAGCCAATGTCAGCAGTCAGTATATTTCGGCACTATTGTTAGTAGCTTCGAAATTAGAGAATGGTTTAGAATTGACTTTAGAAGGTGAAATTACTTCAATTCCGTATATCAAAATGACGCTAGCTTTGCTGAATGATTTGGATATTCAAACCAGTTTTGAAGGAAATGTAATTAAAGTATATCCAAAAGACACTGTTGCTTCAAAAGAAATGGTGGTGGAATCTGACTGGAGTTCGGCATCTTACTTTTTTAGTTTGGCAGCTTTGGCAGATACCGCTTCAATAACTTTGAGCAGTTATAAGGAAAACAGCTTGCAGGGAGATTCTGAATTGGTATCGCTGTATGAAAAGCTTGGTGTTCAAACTACTTTTCAGAATAATATAATGACTTTGGTTAAACAACCGGATTTTAAATATGAAAAGGTAAATTTCGATTTGAATAATACACCGGATATTGCCCAAACGATTGTTGTTACCTGTTTAGGCTTAGGAATTGGTTGTCATTTAACAGGTCTTCATACTTTAAAAATCAAAGAAACAGACAGACTTGAAGCACTTCGAATTGAACTTACAAAATTAGGCGCAAACATTTCGGTAACCAATGATAGTCTGACTTTAACAGCTTCTTCAACGATTAATCACAGTATAAAAATTGCCACGTACAACGATCACCGTATGGCAATGGCATTTGCACCTTTAGCGTTGAAAGTGCCAATTATTATAGAAAATGCCGAAGTAGTTTCAAAATCATATCCTGATTTCTGGAATGATTTAAAAGAATTAAATTTCGAAATCTCAGAACTGTAAAGTTTAAACCATTCATTTAAATAAAATGAGCATAATTGAATAGCCTCCAGTTTGAACTGGAGGTTTTTTTATGATTAGTTTTTCGGCTTTAGCCAAACAATAACACTCAATAATTTTCAGGAATTCAAATTAAATGAACTTATATCACTCCTAAGGTAGAAAAACCGTTTTTTAATGTTGTCGAAACACCACTAAATCAACGACTTTTGAAAATAAACAGCAAAACACTTGACAACGCCTATCTCACAATCGTATATTTGCACACGATTTAAAATTTTAGATAAAAAAATCTAAGATCTACACTTTAAAATCAACAATTCAAATATGAAATTATCACATTTTCAATTTAATTTACCAAAAGAACTTTTAGCCGAATTTCCAGCAGAAAACAGAGATGAGTCTCGTTTAATGGTAATCGATCGTCAAAAACAAACCATAGAGCACAAAATGTTCAAAGATGTTATCAATTATTTTGATGACGGAGACGTTTTGATTCTGAATAATACTAAAGTTTTTCCTGCCCGTTTGTACGGAAACAAAGAAAAAACGGGGGCAAGAATCGAAGTTTTCTTATTAAGGGAATTAAATTCAGAGCAACGCCTTTGGGACGTTTTGGTCGATCCGGCTCGTAAAATCCGTATTGGTAACAAACTTTATTTTGGCGATGACGATTCGTTAGTTGCTGAGGTAATAGACAATACAACTTCTCGTGGCAGAACTTTACGTTTTTTATATGACGGTTCTTACGAAGAATTCAGAAATAAATTGACTGAACTTGGAGAAACTCCAATTCCTAAATACATTAGCAGAGAGGTAACTGCAGAAGATGCGGAAAGATACCAAACTATTTATGCAAAAGAAGAAGGAGCTGTTGCTGCACCAACAGCAGGGTTGCACTTTTCGAAACATCTTTTGAAAAAACTGGAAATCAAAGGAATAAATTTTGCAGAAGTAACACTTCATGTTGGTTTAGGAACTTTTAATCCGGTTGAAGTTGAAGATTTGTCTAAACATAAAATGGATTCGGAAGAATTGATTATCAAGCAAGATGCCTGTGATACTGTAAATTCAGCTAAGGTAAATAAAAAACGTATTTGTGCAGTAGGAACAACTTCGATGCGTGCTATTGAAAGTTCAGTTTCATCACAACATACTTTAAATCCGTTTGAAGGATGGACAAATAAATTTATTTTTCCTCCTCATGATTTTAGTATTGCAAACTGTATGATCACTAATTTTCATACACCAAAATCAACATTATTGATGATGATTTCTGCTTTTTGTGGACACGATTTAATGAAAAGAGCGTATGAAGAAGCAATAAAAGAAGAGTATAAATTCTATTCTTACGGAGATGCGATGTTAATCATCTAAAATCACCAGAATTCAAAATAAAAAAGCTCGTCAACGTAAATTTGACGAGCTTTTTTATTCATCAAAACTTAATTTACCTGATAAACTAATTTAACGGTAATATTGGCTGTTTTGTTTTTTGATGTGGTATTGAAGGAACCTCCATATGAGAAATCTTCTGAGGAATTTTGACCTGTTATTTGAAAAACCCCCATGTCAGATTTTTTTAAATTTCCTAAACGGGCATCAGCATTTTCGGCAATACTTTTAGCTCTTGTGCTGGCATCCTTAGTGGCTTCGGCTATCATTTTTATTTTTAGTTCTGCCAATTTGGTGTAGTAATATTCAGGGGCATTCGAATAAAATTCTATGCCGGAATTAATCAATTCGCTTGATTGTCTTGAAATATCTTCTATTTTATTTACGTTTTTAGACTGGATAGTAACAGTTTGTGTCAAAGCAAATCCTGTAAAAATTTGTTGTTTAGGAGTTCCGTTTTCATTAAAAGAAGTATCAAAATCCTTATTGAAATTGACTGCAGAAAACACAATTTCATCAGCCGCAATTCCTTTGTTTGTTAAATAGTTTTTAATATTTTCCCGGTCACTATCCAATGCTGAGTAAGCTTCTTTTAAAGTAAAGCTTTTTTTAGAAAAAGTACCGCTCCAGACAATCAAATCAGAAACGAAATCTTTTTTGCCTAAACCGGTTACGCTAATGGTATTATCATTCTTATTCCTGTTCTGAAAAGCATTCGAAAATAAACAGGCAGAAATTATAAGGGCAAAAGCAATAATAATAACATTTAAACTATTCTTAATCATAATAATGGGGTTAAGTTAAATCAAATATATCAAATTAAATTGGTTCTATTTTTAGTACTCATTTATTCTTTAACTCTCGGCGTTGTTTATTTTTTCTATTTTTACCAAACAAAATTCAAACAATGGCTTTTCAAAATACCCGCGAATTCGCACAGCAACTCGATTCACAAGATGTTTTAAACGAGTATCAGGATCAATTTATTTTTCCTGAAGTAAATGGTAAACGTGTTATTTATTTTACAGGAAACTCTTTGGGCCTACAACCAAAACGCACGAAAACTTATATCGACGAGATAATGAATGATTGGGCAAATTTGGCTGTAGAAGGCCATTTTTATGCCGAAAAGCCATGGTGGGATTATCAGGAAAGATTCGCAGAACCATTAAGTAAAATCGTTGGGGCCTTGCCTTCAGAAGTTACGGTCATGAATACTTTAACCGTAAATCTTCATTTGCTGATGGTGTCTTTTTATCGGCCAACAGCAACGCGTTATAAAATAATTTGCGAAGAAAAGGCGTTTCCTTCAGATCAGTATATGTTTCAGAGTCAGGTTCATTTTCATGGATTTAAGTCAGAAGATGCGATTGTAGAAATTAAACGCCGGGAAGGAGAGCACAACATTCGCCTGGAAGACGTATTGGCTAAAATTGAAGCGATTGGAGATGAACTCGCTTTGGTTCTGATAGGCGGTGTAAATTATTATACCGGACAAGTTTTTGATATAGAAAAAATTACAGAAGCCGGACAAAAAGCCGGCGCAAAAGTAGGTTGGGATTTGGCACATGCAGCAGGAAATATCAAATTAGAACTGCACAATTGGAATGTAGATTTCGCTGCCTGGTGCAGTTATAAATATATGAATTCAGGTCCGGGAAATGCTTCAGGATGCTTTGTTCACGAAAGACATCATAACAATCCTGATTTGCCTCGATTTGCCGGCTGGTGGGGACATAATAAAGAACGCCGTTTTAAAATGGAACCCAATTTTGATCCTGTTCAGGGAGCTGAAGGCTGGCAAATCAGTAATTTACCAGTACTGTCTTTAGCGCCTTATCTGGCATCGGTTGAAATGTTTGCTGAAGTTGGAATGGAAGCTTTAATTGCAAAAAGAGACAAGATTACGGCATATTTAGAATTTATTTTACATGAAATTGATAATGAAGTTGAGAGCAGTTTTGAAATCATTACGCCATCAAATCTTAAAGAAAGAGCTTCCCAACTATCTGTTTTTCTTCATGGTGAAGGAAGAAGTTTATTTGATTATTTAATGAAAAACGGAGTCATTACTGATTGGCGTGAACCTAATGTTATTCGTTTGGCACCAGTACCATTATATTGTTCATTTGAGGATATGTATGATTTTGGTCAGATTTTGAAAAGAGGAGTCTTAGGAAATAATAAATTCAATTCCTTAATTGTGTAATTTTTTAATTGAATTTTATAACTCTAATAACAATAATTCTTCTTTATATTTGTAGCATATAACCAATTTTTTAAATATGAAAGCAATTTATTCACTAATAATAACTTTAGCCTTAGTTTCTTGTCAGAATCAGGAAAAAATAGATGCCAATATAGCAAAACAGACAACTATTGATTCAATGAAAGTTGAAATTAGTAAACAAAAAGTTATAGACTCAATGAAAGTTGAAATGGCAAAAATAGAACAGGAGAAAGCAGAAGCACAGAAAGTTGTTGTAGTTCAACAGCAGCCGTCTCAGGCTAATACAACAGTAGCAAAAAAGAAAGGCTGGAGCTCAACGGCAAAAGGTGCAGTAATTGGTGCCGGAGTTGGAGCCATAACCGGAGCAGCTGTTAGTAAGAAAAAGGGTGAAGGTGCAATAATTGGCGGATTAGCAGGAGCAGGTGTTGGAGCCGGAACCGGAGCTATTATTGATAGTCAAAAGAATAAAAAAGAATAAAACTTTTAGCATATAAACAAAACCCGAATTAGTAATTTGGGTTTTTTGTTTTGCTTTTTAAATCTATATCAAAATCTTCTTCAAAGATTCGGCAATGCTTCGCCATAAAAAGTTGTAGAATGATTTTTCCTGAATTCGTTCGAGTTCAACATCAGCAGATTTTACTTTTTCATTCGAATCGTTTTTGACAAGTAAATTGGCAACTACTGATTTTAGTTTCGCTTCTTTTTCCGGATTTTTATTTTTGTATAATTTTACTTTCAGATCATCGTAATCTAAAGAAGCATTTCCTTTTGAAACATCGTCATTTCCGTAAAAATTAAAATGGTATTTATTAAAAACTCCCGTAAATGTGGCGTTCATATAAGGTTTGCTGAATCGACCCATAGCTGCAACATCAAAATTTGAAATGGTGCCCTGAATATGAAAACTATCTTTTTTATCTAAAACATTAAAACTCCAGTCAACATTTAAAGGAGAATTTTTCATAAAAATGCAATTCACTTTAATCTTTATATCATCAGTTTTTTTAAGTCCAAAGCCGCTTCGAAGATTGGTTGCCTGCAAATTAAACTGGTCGAAATTTAGAACTCCGGGACCTTTACGAAATTCCTTTTCTTCTTCATAAACCAATTTAGATTTTAGAATCTGCAAAGTATCAATTTGAAGAGGAAATTTAATGTTTCGCAATAAATGGTTATACAGATATTTTTTGCTCAAATCATCTTTTGGCATTTTACCGCGATAAATATTGGCATCAAAATGACTTAGTACAACTGATTTTGCTTTGAAGAAGAAACGATCATTTTTGAATCCCCAATCCATTTTCTGGATACTGGCCGAATCTAATTTCAGTGTATTAATATCTTTTTCTTTTTTTAATTGCTTAATAAAATCCTGACGATTAAATTGCGGGATATACGAGAAATTATTAATCTTTAAAAAGTTTTTTTCAGTACTGATTTTTCCAATATTCATATGGTAAAAAACGCTCGGGCGATAAAATAAACTATCAATAACTAATGCATAGCTTTTATATTGAAGCGGAATTTTTTCATTTAATGTTGCATCAGTTATTAAAATACCTTCAAGCTTTAAGATTATTTTTTTAACACTTAAAATTGGTTTATCATTATTCAGGGATACAACATCAACTGTTCCGTCATTCAGATAAATATTTGAAACTGAAATTATTTTTCTAAAAGGTTCCACTATTTCTTTCTTAATGCTTTTACTGTCATTAATAAGTTTTTCGCCTTTTTTGTATAAAATAACGCGGGGTTTATTGATAATGATACTCTCGGCCTGAATGATATCATTAAAAGCTAAATTCCAAATGTTAAAATGTTTAATCGTAATCGATTCAATTTTAGAAAAAAGCCCATTTTTGCTGTTTTCAGGTTGATTCTTTGGATGAACCAACAAAGTCGTTGCATAAATATTCCTTGACAAAAGATCGACTTCAATTTTTTCATACTTGATGTTATATGGTGTTTTGTTTTTCTCATGAATAATAATGGGTAATTGTTTTTTTATCCAGTAATTGAGTCCAAAATTGAGTATAATCACTAACAGTAACATTGAAATTGCCCCAATTGCTATTTTTTTATAAATTGTCATTCACTATTGTTTTAAATACATAAATTTAGAGTTTTAAAATTCATGTTACTTATAAGATTGCCCCTTTAAGTTATATGATTATTGTTGTATTTTATCTTTCTAATATGTATGAGAAAAATTAAAAAAATCCTGTTGGCTTTATTTGTTTTGATTGTTATTCTTTCAATCATCCTATGCACTTATATTTTTCATTTGAAACCCAAATATGAAGGAGAAGCCCAACTTAAAAATATTCAGGCAGTAACCACAGTATATTTTGATGACTTTGGCGTTCCTCATATTTATGCCGATTCTGAAAAAGATGCCATGACAACTTTAGGATTTGTTCATGCACAGGAAAGATTATGGCAAATGGAATTGTTAAGGCGTATTGCACCAGGAAGGCTGTCAGAAATTTTTGGATCTGTTGCGCTTAAAAATGATATGTTTTTCTCAGGAATAGGAATTGAGGAAGCTTCGGCGAAAGCCATTTCCAAATTAGATAAAAACAGCCCAAGCTATCAATTAACCATGGCCTATTTAGATGGCATTAATCAATATCTGGAAGAAGGCGTTACCCCAATTGAATTTACATTGGTAGGAATAAAAAAAGAAAAATTCACGATAGAAGACGTTTATAATATTTTTGGATATATGTCCTTCAGTTTTGCTATGGCCCAGAAAACAGATCCGTTATTGACAGATATCCGAAATAAATATGGCACTGAATACTTGAAAGATTTAGGAATAGAAGGTGAATTTAATACCACAAAAATTAAAAGCTCAAAAGAGAATATTGAAGAATATGCAACCATTGCAAAATCTGTAGCAGCATTATTGGATAAATCTCCAATTCCACCATTTGTAGGCAGTAACAGCTGGGTTGTCGGGCCAAATAAAACCAAAAGCGGGAAAGTTATTTTTGCAAACGATCCGCATATTGGTTTTTCACAACCTGCAACCTGGTACGAAGCACATTTGGTAACACCAACTCATGAATTATATGGTTGTTATTTGGCGGGAACTCCATTTCCGTTATTGGCGCACAATCGTGAGTATGCATACGGTCTGACCATGTTTGAAAATGATGACATTGATTTTTATCTGGAAAAAAATAAAGCAGGGGATTCAAGTCAATACCAAACTCCAACCGGTTTTGCCAGTTATGAAACCATACAGAAAACAATCAAAGTAAAAGACACTTCAGACGTAGTTTTGACAATAAAGTCAAGTCGGCACGGACCCATTATGAATGATTTGCTGGAACGTTTAAACCGTAAAGACCCTATTGCAATGTCATGGATTTATACCCAACAGCCCATTGAGATTCTGGATGCTGTTTATGGGCTTTCGCATGCTAAAAGCAAAGACGATTTCAAAAAAGCATTACAATTAGTCGCTGCGCCGGGATTGAATGTAATGTATGGTGATGTCAAAGGAAACATTGGATGGTGGGCAACGGGAACATTATATAAGCATAATAAAGGGGTGAACTCATTTTTAATTTTAGAGGGTTCAAGCGGAAAAGATGATATTGTTGAATATCTGGATTTTTCGAAAAACCCATCGGCTGAAAACCCTAAATGGGGTTATGTATATTCAGCAAACAATCAGCCTGAAGCTGTTGATGGTTATCTGTATCCCGGATATTATCTGCCGGAAGATCGTGCAAAAAGAATTTCTTCCTTAATGGACGCAAAATCAGATTGGGATAAAGAAGCAATTAGTAGAATGATGTATGATAATACATCGCCTGTGGCAACTGAGGTCGTTCAGAATTTAATTTCGGTTAGCAATTTTACATTGTTAAATAATGTAGAGAAAGATGCTGTGGCAATTTTAAAATCCTGGAAAGGAACAAATAATATAGAAGATGTTGCGCCAACGATTTATAATAAATGGATTTATTTGTACTTAAAAAATACTTTTGAAGACGAAATGGGTTCAGATAATTTTAATTTATTTTTAGGGACTCACATCGGTAAACAAGTCATTGCGAGACAAATTGTGAATGAAAATTCAGTTTGGTGGGATAATATCAAGACTAAAAATGTAAAAGAAAGCAGAAGCGGGATAGTTTCAAAATCTTTTAGTCAGGCAATATCTGCTCTTCGGGAACAATTAGGGGATTCAGTTTCCGATTGGAATTGGGGAAAAGTACACACTGTTGAGCATGAACATCCGATGGGAAAAATAGCTGTGTTGCGTAAATTATTTAATGTTGGGGTTTTTGCAGCACCTGGATCAAATGAGGTAATTAATAATCAGTTTTTTGGTTATAATACAGATGGAAAATATTATGTAAAAGGCGGGCCTTCGACCAGAAGAGTTGTTGATTTTTCGGATATTGAAAACAGCTGGAGTATTTTACCAACGGGACAATCCGGTAATCCGTTTAGCAAACATTATGATGATCAGGCTGAAATGTTTAATGCAGGTAAATTCAGGAAAATGAAACTTAATAAAGAAGAAATTATGAAAACATCGACTAAATTGGTTTTTAAGCCGAAAAAACCGTAAACTTAATCTTTGTCAGAATTTAGTTTTCTGACAAAGTTTTTATTTAACCATTAGGTATCTGCCTTTAACCACATCCCTGGTATAGATTTCCAAATTAGTGGTAAGTGCTTTACTTGTGGTCATAATATTTGAAGCTTGATAGCTGTTGTCTTTTTGATACGCTTTTAGTAGTGTTTCTAATTCTACTTCGTCATGAAAGGCAAACATATTATAAACAGCATCCCTGAAATTTTTAAAATCAATGCTTTCTGTTATTTCCATAGTTTTTTGATCATTCCATTTTTCTTTAGAAGCAGTTTCGTTTATTTTAGTTAAGCAATAATCAATGAAATACGTTTTGTAATTGGCTGCCTCAATAATTTTGTTGATTATAATGGTATTTTGTTGGGTAGGCATTGGTACTTTCAATGATGTTTGGCAAATACCAACAAACGGAATAAATATTAATAAAATTAAAAGCAGGTGTTTTTTAAAATTCTCCATGTTGTTTTTAACGTTGTAATGGGGGTTAATTTTGGGGCGTAATCTTGTTTTTTTTTCAGGGCTAAAATAGTATTTTTTAATTGTAAATAGTTAATCAGAAACTGACTTTCATAAAAAAAAACTCTAATAGTACCATCTTTAATATGTACTATTGGAGTTAATATAAAATGTTTGCTGTTTGTCGGGCGTTTTTTCTTTTTGAAATTATTTTTTGGATGTTCGCATTGCCTTCACAACTTTTAAATTTTTGTCTTTCAAAAATCTTTGATATTCCGGAGTTTCTATTCCGTAAAGGGCAATTTTTCCATCTCTATCATTATGAATTCCCCAACCATAGCGTTTAGTTAATGGCGAAGCTCGTAAACAAGCTTGCCCTTTCGAGAAAAATTGTTCTCTCGCTGTCTTATATTCTGACTTTGTTAAATCATTTTTATCTGCAAATACCTGAAATAAAACATCATCTGAAGAATATTTATACGGATTCTTACTGATGATTTCAAACTGGATACTGGCAATTGTTTTGGTGTCGCCTTTCATTTTCGGAATTTCGCCAATAATTGCAGGACAGTCGTCAGCAGCTTCAATAAAAGTGTTTTCGTAATTGGTCGTGTGAACTTTCATCTTATTTGTTCGTAAATGTTTTTAATAAGTAAGTTATAATTGCGGAACTAAAATAATGTTTTTAAAATAAAACTCCGATAATACAGATTTTAAAAATGGGTTATCGGAGTTAATTGTTGAGTGATTTTATTGTTCGTTTTTTGTTTATTGCTTTTTTGAAATCTCTTCTAAGATTTTTTTTCCGTTTTCATTTGTCGGATCGAGTTCTATAGATTTTTTATAATTTGCAATAGCCAGTTTTTTGTTTCCATCGGCTAAATAAGCTTCCCCCAAACTGTCATATACATTTCCGGATTTCGGGAAGGTTTCTACATTAATTTTGAAAACTTCGATTGCTTCTTTCTTTTTTCCTGTTTGTAATAATTGATATCCAGCGCTATTCATATCTCCTTCTTTGATACTATAAGTTGGATCGGTTTTTAATTTTTTATAAGTATCAGTTCCTGTTTTGACACCTTTCTCTGAAAATATATCTAACAATTCAAACGCCAATGATTTTTTAGGCTGATCAAAAGGCTGACCGTATAAAATGGCCCTAATGGCATCATTTATTTCATTTAAAACAGTTCCACCTGTATTGTTTAATAAAACAATCAGATTTTTATCAGCAGGAACACGCGAAATGATAGTGTTAAATCCATTAATCCCTCCACCGTGTTCAATTATCCCCAGTTTGGCTTTATCTCCATTAGAAACTTCTTCTATAGACCATCCATATCCGTAAAAATCACTTCCTGCTTTGATATAGCGTTTGAATAATAAATCCATTGATTTTGCTGAAAGCAATTGATTCGTATAAAGTGCCTGATCCCAAAGGTATAAATCTTCAACAGTAGAATATAAAGATCCAGCGGCATACGGAATACTCATGTCAATATAAGAAGCGTTACTGATTTTTCCACCTCTTTTTTCATAACCAGCTGCTCGGTTTTTTAGAATAACATCACTATGATCGTAACCCGTATTAACCATTTTTAGAGGCGTAAGAATAGTTTCCTGTAAATATTGTTCGTATGATTTACCTGAAATTTTTTCAATAATATATCCTAATAAAAAATAACCTGAATTGCTGTAGTTGAATTTTTCGCCTGGCGTAAATTCAAGCGGAAGATTAGAAAAAGTTTTTACAAACTCTTCTGGAGAATAAGGGTTTCGGCTTTGATCTTTAAAGAAATGCGGGAAAGAAGTATAATTTGGAATTCCCGAGGTGTGTGTAAGCAAATTATGAATCGTTATTTTATCTCCGTTTACTTTTGGATAATCCGGCAAATAAGTAGTAATGGGAACATTGAGTTTTAGTTTGCCTTTTTCTGCCAGTTTTACAATTAAAAGTGACGTAAATTGTTTACTTATCGAGCCTAATCTGAATTTGGTGTCTGGCTGATTTGGAACATCCCACTCTATATTGGCTGAACCATATCCTTTTTTGAAAATGATTTTTCCGTGTTCAGAAACAAGTGCTGATCCGTTAAATTGCCCATATTCATTGTATTTACTTAAGAGCTGGTCAATTTGCGTTGCGTTGTCTTGTGCGGTAAGTGTAGGGGTAAACAGTTGAACTATAAAGCACACTGCAATTAGTTTAATTGATTTCTTCATTGGATGATAGATGATTCTTGATTAGGTTAGTAAATGTTTGCATTTTGATTTGATGATTGAAACTTCATAATGATCTGTAATATAGTTTGTTAAGCTAATTTACAGATTAAATGTGTGATTAATTCCGTATTCTTAATCTTGTTAGACGACTGAAATTTCATTTTGTTTCAATATTAATCAGTTTTTTCTCGTTTTTCTAAAAAGAAAAAGAATTAAGGAAAAAAATAGAGCTATTTTTTAACAGCCCTATGTTCGTAACTCACAATCCGTTTCAGTTTCCAATCATTATCTTTTCGTTCCCAAATATGAATAAATTTCCCAGTTCCAACCGGAATATCATTCACAAGAAAAGTGTGTTCGCCAATTTGCAGAGCACCAAAATCACCTAATTTATCAATTGTACAGGAGTCTAATTTTCGTGTCAGTTTTTCAGGTCTGGCACATTTTTCGACAAGAGATTTTATTTCATTTCCTTTAGAGTGGTTTAATCCAAAACGGTCGTCATAAAACTCGACGTCTTCCGCTATTATTTTTTTAAAAAGCGCTGCATCGCATTGATTGAATGCAACATCAAAAAGCAAACTATCCATCTTGATAATTTCCATTTTTAAAAAGTCACTGTTCGTTTGAGCGAATACTTCTCTGCTTAAAAATAATATAAAAAGGGATATTATATTTATAATGGGTATCATGCTAAGATTTCTAATATAATTATTTCGTTTCGATATCAATTATTTTCTTTCCGTTTTCACCCAAATAATGAGCAATAATTTTTTCGTAAACTTTGTAGCCATCGTCAACATTAGTAAAAATAACCAAACCCTGTTTTGTTTTTGGAAACAGTAAAAAAATGGTTTGAACACCTTTATCTGCTCCGCCGTGAGATAAAGCATAATCGTTATTTCCTAAATCATATATTTCGAAGCCCAATCCGAAATATTTATTTTTCTTTGTTGTAACCTGATGAGATGTCATATCATCAAGTACTTTTTTGCTCAATCCATCACTATTCATAATGCTGCATAAAAATGTACCGTAATCTTCAATTGTAGTAAGTAAATCATCCGCTGCATTTGCAGTTTTATTCTTGGTAGGTTCGTAGGCATTGCCTTTGTTGTCATAACCAATGGCATATCTTGACCAATCAGTTTCATCATTCCAAATAAGTCTGGTGTCCGTCATTTTTAGAGGTTTGAAAATCAATTCATCCGCTAATTGATCCAGTGTTTTGTGAAATTTATTTTCTAAAGCTTTTCGCAGGTATTCAAATCCTTCTCCTGAATACTGGTATTTTGTTCCGGGTTTAAATTTAAAGTCCAGTTTGCCGGAATCGTTCATAAATCTCCAATTTGGGAAACCGGTTTGATGGCTTAAAATAATTCTTGTGGTGAGCAGTTTAATATTAGGGTCATTTGCAATATCCGGATCTGACCAATATTTGTAAAGAGGGTCATCTAAATTCCATTTTCCTGAACTTACTAGTTTTAATGTTACTATCGCTGTTACCGGTTTAGTTAACGAAGCTACATTCCATATTGTATTATAAGGTGCAGCGACCCCTTTTTTTAGTTCGCCAAATACTTTTATTTGTTGCAGTTGTCCGTTGTTGATGATGCCAATTCCTAAGGTTGGAACATTATTTTGTTTCAGCCATTTTTCAATTTCCTGATCATTGTCAAAAATGCTTGCTCTTGTACCGGTAGTATTAGTAGTCTGATGGTCATAGCTAAAAGACCTTCTCAGTTTCCAGGCACCATTTTCTAATATCCAAACATGAGTAAACCTTGCAGTGCTGCCAAAATTCTCTTTCGTATTCGCCAGCGATTCATTTTTCTCTGCTGATCTTTCATAAAATTGATGAATTCCTGTTTGTAAGGCACCATACAAAATGCCGTTCCTGGCCAAAGGATAAATTTCGGTGCTGTTTGGTACTAAGTATCTTCTGGCTTTATAAGTTTCGATTGAGCGACATAAACCTTTTTTTAAATTTTTCAGAAATAAAGTTTTATCAGAGATGCTGTCTTTGTCGTGATAGAATTCAAAATTGTCACTGAATAAATTTTCAAATTGCGAAATATCACAAGTATTAAAGCCAATATTAAAAAGAAGGCTGTCTTTTAATATAATAGTCTTGTATAGATCAGTGTTTTTTTCTTCTTGAGAAAATGTAGTGTAGATTTGAAAGAAGAAAATTCCAATTAAAATAACTTTTAATTGAAAAAAGGATTTGTTGATTTTCATTTTGAGATTGATTTTGATTGATGATGATTTGGCAATATTAATGCAATCAAAACTCTCAAAATTGTACAAATGCGAAAATTTATCTTTTTTTGGAGAGAAAATACAAAGTGGAATTGAACATTTTTGGAGTGGTTTTCGTTACATCTTTAAACTTTTTTATAAAATGTGACTGGTCAAAATATTTGTTGTAAAGTGCAACATCGGTCAGGCTTAATTTCTCTAAATCAGAATTTACCATTTGATCAACGGATTTTCTGAACTTCAGAATTTGAATATAATTTTTGATTGTAAGTCCCGTTGCAGCTTTAAATTTAATCTGCAACAATCGCTGTGAAAAGTTTAAAATTTTTCCGATTTCCGAAACATTAATTTCTTCATTATGCATTTTAATTGTTTCACAGATTTTTTCGATTATGTTTCTGTTTTGATGTGTGCAATTTAGTTCCTCAAAATAACTGTTGATTGTATGTAATAATTCAGAAATATCACTGTTTTTGCCTGTTTCAATTTTAAAAGGTAATTCCGTTGCATTTATTTTGATAATAGAGTCGGTAAAATTGCTCAGATCATAATTCGGAAACATCGAAAGTGTCCAGGCATGTAATTGAATTATAGTAACTTTAGTTTTAGACTGAATATTGACCAAAACTTTATTGGTCATTTGCGAACAAAAGTAAAAACCTTCGTTCATTTCATGTTTATTTTTACTGGTATGAACTTCAATAAATTTTCCGCTTACAATAGCGAGATTAAAACAGCCATTAGGTAAAACGAGTTTGTCTTCGATTGTAGTCTCCCCAATGCTGTTATCAAGACACCAAATTTTATTCACAAACCTTTCGCAATTTTTACTTACATAATATTCTGAATATAGGTTCATTTTTTTTAGGTTCAAAATAACAAAGGCACAAAGCAACAGAGCTCTTCTTTGCTGCTTTGTGCCTTTGTGAGAATAATTATTAGGTTACAAAATTCATGTTTGTATTATGCTTCTGTAGAACAGTATTTTGAATATTTTATAATTCTTTCTGACAGTCTTTTTTCCAAGTATTCATTGCAGCCACTTAATTCATTAAGTATCTGCGAAGCTTGTTTCTGATATTCTTTTATTTTTTCTAAACTCCAGGTTTTAGGAGGGATTTGTAAATTAGTTATTCTGTCGGCTAATTTTACTGCCCAGACTTCCTTTGATAATTTCTTAATACGTTCAAGGCTGTCATTCATTCTTTCTTCTTTGGGGATTTCAGAATTCTTTGTAAGCGCTAAAACTGCCTGAGCAATTTCTTCATTAAATTTTTCGGCAAGCTCTTCAAATGTTGTTTTGGTGTCTTCCAGAATGTCATGCAGCAAGGCAACTTGAATTGCAAACTTTGTATTGAATTCTTCTGTTTTTTGTGAAGCAATTAAAATTTCCATTGCTACATTGCTTAAATGAACGACATAAGGCAAATCAGTTCCTGGAATTACCTGATTTTGATCAGCATGTTTCTCTGCTGCAAATTTTATAGTATTTTGATATATAGTTTGTAATTTGGCCATATTGTTTATGCAGATTTTAAGTAGTTCTGTGATAATTTTAAAATACGAGGATTTATTTTGTTGTGGCTCAATCCTAAATAATGAAGCTAAAGATAGAACTTTTTATGTTTTTAATCTATCTTAATAAAACTCAGGGAAATATTCTTTTTTAGTAGAATTCCAATCTTCAGAAATTATGCTATAATAAACATCATCTTTACTTTTTCCTTCAGAATCAACATAATTATTTCTAAATATTCCTTCTTTTACAGCACCCAGTTTTTCAATGGCTCTTTGAGATTTTCTGTTTTCGTGATCGGCACTGAATTGTATTCTTCTGAATTGAATGTTTTCAAAACCAAAATTCAGTAATTCGTATTTGCAGGCTTTGTTTAAACCAGTTCCCTGAAATACTGCCCCGTACCATGTCCAGCCAATTTCACATTTCTGGCTTGCGTGGTTTAAATACCCGTAACGCGTACTTCCGGCAACTTTTTGGGTGGCTTTATCTATTATTAAGAATGGATAAGAAATCCCGTCTGCTTTTTGTTTTAAAGTGTTTTGAATGTAATTTTCAAAGTCAGCATCGTTTCGGATGTACGTGCCCATATATTTCCAGATTTCATCATCAAAAATGATTTCTTTGAGTTCGATGTTTCTTTCATTTTCAAAAGGTATCAGTAAAACTTTTTCGTTTTCTAAAATGATATCAGATTGTAAGAGTTCGCTTTTCATTGGTATTGTTATAATTTGAAGGTAAAAATATTTTCTCGTCAAGCGAAAGTAGTTTTTTTCGGATTTCTAATAAATCATTTAAAAACTGAATTTGTTATGAAAACGAATATCGCATGAGGGATAGAGGCGGTATCCTTTTATGGAGAGAAACGGAGTAAAAGATATAGCCGAAAGCCCGACCTCGCTTCCGAGGCTTCGGGAAGCGGGGTCATGCCATATAAATAAAGGACTAAAAGGCAAATATTTGGTTTATTTGTAAGCTCTTGTGTATTTATTACTTATTTTTACGGACTTATATTTAGATTTCTCTTGATGCAAATACCATTAAAAATTGCTGTTGTAGGTTCGGGACTGGTTGGATCGCTGTTGGCAATTTATCTTAAAAATGCAGGTCACACCGTTCATGTTTATGACCGTAGCCCTGATATCCGTAAAATAAATTTTTCAGGACGTTCTATAAATCTTGCAATGTCTAACCGGGGATGGAAAGCCTTAGATGGTGTTGGTGTAGGTGATGCGGTGCGTGAAATTGCGATTCCTATGGATAAACGTGCCATTCATTTGGTTGATAAGCTTAACTTTCAGAATTACGGACAGGAAGGTGAATCAATTTATTCGATTTCAAGAGGAACTTTAAACCGCAAAATGATTGATCTGGCCGAAGAAGCAGGTGCTGAATTTTATTTTGAGGAAAAAATCTGGGATGTTACGCTAAGCGATGCCACTTTACATATTGGCGAAACCGAAAGAGGTGAGTGGGAAGAGAAAAAATACGATATGGTTTTTGGTGCCGATGGTGCTTTTTCGAGAATCCGTCACAGAATGCAACGCCAAAGCATGTTTAATTATTCACAGGAATTTTTGAATATGGGCTATAAAGAATTGAATATTCCGGCCAATGCCGATGCTACTCATAAGCTTGACAAAAATTCTTTTCATATTTGGCCGCGTGGTGAATACATGTTAATTGCACTTCCTAATCTTGACGGAAGTTTTACCTGTACTTTATTTATGCCTTTTGATGGCGAAAATTCTTTTGCATCACTAACGGACCGTAAAATGGTTGAAGATTTCTTTGAGAAAAACTTCCCGGATTCGATTGAGGTGATTCCGAAATTAGCAGAGGATTTCTTTAAGAATCCAACTAGTACTTTGGTAACGATGAAATGTTTTCCGTGGACATATGAAGATAAAATTGCCTTGATTGGTGATGCCTGTCACGCCATAGTTCCGTTTTACGGACAAGGAATGAATGCCGGTTTTGAAGATATTTCGGTTTTGAATGAGATGATTGAAAAATACGGAGATGACTGGAAAAGGATTTTTTCTGAATATGAAATTTCACGAAAACCAAATGCTGATGCCATTGCAGAACTTTCGTATCGTAATTTCATGGAAATGAGTACAAAAACGGCAGACGAAAAATTCCTATTACAAAAGAAAATAGAAAAAGCATTTTCAGATAAATATCCTGACAAATGGATTCCGTTGTACAGTCGGGTAACTTTTAGTGATCGTCCGTATGCAGAAGCCTTAGCTATTGGTGATTTTCAAAACGCAATTATGGAAGAGATTTTAAGAATTGATGATATTGAAAATATCTGGAACACACCTGAAATTGAAAATAAAATTTTAGAGATGTTACAGAAGTAATTTTCAACAATCAATTACAATATCAAAAAATCAATTTAAAATTGACATTGATATTGTAATTGATTGTTGATATTTGTTGTTTTACTTCTTAAATATTTTTGTCAGAACCCCAAAAACACCTCTAATAAAAGTTGCACTCGTAACCACTTTCAAAACTGATTTTGTAACTACACTTGCTGTAGTAGGTTCAGATCTTGATGTTTTGGTTGACGCTTGTTTCTGTTCTTCTTCTGCAACAGTCTGATTGGCAGTCTCTATTTTTTTGCTTAGGATTTCGTAGGCGCTTTCACGATCAATTTCCTCACTATATTTCTTTACTAATTTTGATTTTGAATTGATTTCTTCAATTTCGTCATCAGATAAAATGTCCATTCGGCTCATTGGGGCACGCATCATGGTGGCCACAAGTGGAGTTGGTACACCTTTTTCATTCAAAGCCGTAACCAAAGCTTCTCCGATACCTAAACTGGTAAGCAATTCATCTGTTTTATAATATTCTGATGTTGGGTAATTATCGGCTGTTTTTTTAATTGCTTGTCGGTCATTTGCCGTAAATGCCCTAAGGGCATGCTGGATTTTTAATCCCAATTGTGCTAAAACACCACTTGGAACATCCATTGGATTTTGCGTGACAAAGTAAACACCAACACCCTTTGAACGAATCAGTTTTACAATCGTTTCGATTTGTTTTAATAGTGTTTTGCTGGCTTCGTTAAAAATTAAATGCGCTTCATCAATAAAAATCACCAATTCTGGTTGTTCAGCATCTCCTTTTTCCGGCATTTGCTGATAAATTTCAGCTAATAAACTCAGCATGAAGGTAGAGAATAATTTTGGTTTGTCCTGAATATCCGTTAAACGGATGATATTTACGTAGCCTTTTCCGTTTTCATCAATTCGCATCAAATCATCAATTTCAAAAGATAATTCGCCAAAAAACAAATCGCCTCCCTGCTGTTCTAATTCGATTATTTTCCTTAGAATCGTCCCGGTTGTTGAAGTGGAAATTTTACCGTAGTTTTCTTCAATTTCATTTTTCCCTTCTTCAGTAATATAATTAATGACTTTTTTGATGTCCTTTAGATCTAACAGGGGCATTTTGTTGTCATCACAATATTTAAAGATTACTGCAACAACTCCGGTCTGCGTATCATTCAGGTCTAAAATTCTGGAAAATAAAACAGGACCAAATTCTGAAACTGTTGCCCGTAATCGAACTCCATTCTGTTTAGATAATGACATTAATTCAACAGGAAATGAAGCTATATTATAAGGTAGGTTTATTTTGGTGTGACGTTCAGTAATAAACCCTTCTTCTTTTCCCTCTTTAGCAATACCGCTAAAATCACCTTTGATATCCATCATTAATACGGGAATCCCAGAATTAGAAAGCTGTTCAGAAAATACCTGAATAGTTTTCGTTTTCCCTGTACCGGTGGCACCTGCAATAAGTCCATGTCTGTTTAATGTTTTAAGAGGGATCTTTACATGTGTTTCGGCGATTGGCTCCCCATCTAAAATAGCACCTCCTAAAGTAATACTTCCCCCTTTTGAATGATAACCGTTATTTATATCCTTAATGAAATTTTCTTTTTTACTCATTTCTTTATTTGTAATTTAGATGATTATAAGAGTATTGCTTTGTTTTTTAACATTTTAAACGCGCTATTTTAGTAGGAAAAAACATTTTTTAGTTAAAATGATAGTAAAAAGTTATTTCGCAACTTTTTAAGAAGATATCAAAGGATTGTTTGAATATTTACTAAAACGTTGTAATTTTCACGTAAAACGTGTTTTATTTTGTTTAATCTAAAAATAGACTTTAGCAAATTAATGAGATATTTTTTAAATTGACGTTAAATTTGCTTCAATAAAATTAAAAAAAGTTTTTTTATTTAAACTAAACGTATAAATTTGCTCCTCTACAAGTTAAATATAACTAAAAAATAAAAATTATTTAAAACTATTAAAATTTAAAAAAATGGCAAACGTTAAAGTTAAAAAAGAAAGCACTTCAAATGGAGGAGGGATGGTTTCAGGAATTATTATTGTAGCATGTGTTTTTGTTGGTTGGTTAATTTGGCAATACGTTATGGGATCTCCTTCAAACTTTGAAGGTGGTACTGTTGAAGGTCGTCCTTTAAATACTCTGGGAATGGTTTATCATGGTGGATTTATCGTGCCAATTTTGTTAGGTATGTTATTAATGGTTGTTGTTTTCTCTATTGAGAGATTTATTGTTATTTCTAAAGCTGCCGGAAAATCTAACCTGGATACTTTTATGAAAAATGTACAAGGAAATATTAAGGAAGGGAATATTGAGGGTGCTATCGCTTCTTGTGACAAACAACAAGGTTCAGTTGCAAATGCAATTAAATCTGCTTTGATTAAATATCAGGATGTTAAAAAAGAAGGTTTTAACAGTGAAGAAGCTTCAGAAGTAATCCACAAAGAAATTGAAGAAGCAACTTCATTAGAGATGCCAATGTTAGAAAAAAATATGACTATTATTTCAGCGTTAGTATCATTAGGAACTTTAGGAGGATTATTAGGTACAGTATCAGGTATGATTAAAGCGTTTGGTGCTTTGGCTTCTGCCGGAACTCCTGATCAGGCCGCACTTGCAAATGGTATTTCTGAGGCACTTATTAATACAGCTACAGGTATTACAACTTCTATTTTTGCAATTATCGCTTACAATTTCTTTACATCTAAAATTGATGATTTAACTTACTCTATTGATGAGGCTGGTGTTACAATCGTGAACACTTACAGAAAATTCAGAGGAAGTTTGAAACAATAATAATTTTTGATATTTTAATAAATTATATCAAAATAAAATAAAAGAGAATGGCTAAAATAAAAATGAATAAAAAGTCAGCATCGACAGATATGACTGCCATGTGTGATGTTGCGTTCCTTTTGCTTACGTTCTTTATTTTGACCGCTACTGCTAAGGTGCCTGAAGCACTTCCTGTTGATACGCCTTCATCTACAGTACAAACTAAATTACCGGATTCGGATTTAGCTATTATTACTATTGGAAAAGGAAAAGACGGTATTAGTAAAGTGTTTTTTGACTTAAAAGGCAGAGAGATTCGTAAAAAAACTCTGGAAGGTATGGGAGAAAAATACGGTGTAAATTTTTCAGAAGAGGATAAAGAAAAATTTGCACTTATGGATGATTTTGGTGTACCTGTTGCTAATTTAAAGCAAATTATAGACATGAAATCGGCCGATAGGAGCAAAGCAAATCAACCAGGAGTTCCATTAGATTCTTTGGATAATCAATTGAAGGATTGGCTTCTAGTTGCTAGAAGGGCTGCTATTGATCTTGATAATAAAGAACTGGAGGTTGCAATAAAAGGAGATGCAAAAGAAGAATATCCTGGAATCAAAAGGATCATGGATATTTTGCAAGATCAAAAAATCAATACCTTTAACTTAGTTACTGGTTTGAGAGGGAAAGACTTTTAATTAAAAATATACACTAAAATGGCTGAATTAAATACCGGTGACGGTGGTGGCGGAAAAGGTGGTAAAGTAAGAAGTAAAAAGCAGAATTCTAAAGTAGATTTAACTGCTATGGTAGATTTGGCATTCTTATTGATCACATTCTTCATGTTAACCACTACGTTGTCAAAACCTCAATCCATGAGTTTAGGTTTGCCAGATAAAGACGAAAAAACTGATAATCAGGCTAAAGTTGATGAAAATCGTACAATGACTCTTTTATTAGGTGAGAATGGAAAATTGGTGAGATATGTAGGTATGCTTGCAACTCCGGTTGCAGGGGGTGCTCCTAAAGATTTTTCTTATGGTAAAGATGGTATACGTAAAGAGTTGATTTCTAGAAGAAAGTTAGTTCAGGAATATACAGGAAGCAAGGAAAAAGGGATGATTGTTATTATTAAACCGAGTAAAAAATCAAATTATAAAAATTTAGTTGATATACTGGATGAGATGGCTATTGTTGAAGTTCCTACATATGCTATCGTAAATGATTTTACACCGGAGGAAACAAAATTGTTAGAGGTAAATTAAGAATAAAATCTTACGTTATCAATAACCTAATAATCAAGAAAAATGAAATTAGATATTATAAAAAATCAGTGGCTTGATATCGTATTCGAAGGACGTAATAAGATATACGGTGCATATGAGTTAAGAAAATCAAACACCAAAACTACGGTAAGGGCACTTATCATTGGTTCTGTTGTTTTTAGCTTAGCTGTTGCGGCACCACTTATTATTAGTCTTTTACCTGATAGTGACATCGATGAAAAAGACAATGATATTAGACTTACCACGGTAAAGTTGCCTCCTAAACAAAAGAAGGTTGAGCCTAATTTACCACCACCTCCACCACCAGCTCCTAAAGTGGATCAGGTAAAATTTGTAAAACCAGTTGTGGCAAAAGCAGAGGAAGTGACCGAGGAACCACCAAAAATTGTGGAACTTAAAGAAAAGAAAATTGGTTCAGAAAGTATCAAAGGGAATCCGGATGCAGTTTTAACTGTTGATGAGCCTGTAGGTACCGGTACTGCTGCAGTAGTAGAAGAAGATAACAATGTTTACAACACAGCAGGTATCGAAGTAAAACCTGATTTTCCAGGAGGTATTGAAAAATTCTACAAATTTGTAGGTAATAATTACAAAACTCCTGAAGAAGAAGGCCTGAAAGGTAAAGTCTATGTTACTTTTGTAGTTGAAAAAGACGGATCGTTAACTGATATTAAAGTTCTAAGAGATATTGGATACGGTACGGGTGCAGAAGCTATAAGAGTTTTGAAAAAATGTCCAAGATGGACTCCAGGTGAGCAAAATGGTAAAAAAGTAAGGGTGCTTTATTCTCTTCCAATTACAATTCAATCTGCAGATTAATGTTAAAACTTAATAATATTAAGAAGAAATCGCTAAAAGAGCGATTTCTTCTTGTTTTAGGAATACTGTTTTTTTTGATTTATCTTGTATTGGGTTTAATGATTATGTTTTGGAAGAAACTGCCACTAGACATGGAACCTAAATACAGATATGCTTTTGGTATATTATTAATCGTATATTCAGGCATACGTTTTTTAAGACTTATTAATTCTAATTCGGAGTAATTATGTTTAAGTATGGTAAAATTTTCAGTTTGATTTTTTTTGTTTTTTTGTTTGTTATGTGTAACCAAAAAAGCAAGAATGATATTTCTGATAAAGAATCAATTTTAAAAGGATCTTTAGAAATTACAGTTGATGAGACTATAAAACCAATTGTAGAAGATCAGATTGCCGTTTTCGAAGGAACATATGATGCTAAAATTTCAATTAAAGCCAAATCTGAAGCTGAATTGATTAATGATCTGTTGAATCAGAAGACTAAAGTAGTAATTACTACAAGAGATTTAACCCTAAGCGAAAAAGAAAAATTTCAAAACTTTAAAATAATTCCTCGCATAACACCATTTGCCATTGATGCAATTGCATTTATTTCCAACAAGAGCAATAATGATACATTAATTGCGTTGAAAACGGTAATCGATTTTATGCAGGGTAATCCTGATTCAAATATAAAAGGACTTGTATTTGATAATCCTAATTCCAGCACTGTTCGTTACATGAAAGATTTGGCAGGGGTTAAAGATGTTCCGGAAATCGGAGGTTTTTCTTTTAAAACTAATGAAGAGGTAATTAAATTTGTTTCAGAAAACGATGGGATGATTGGTGTAGTTGGCGTTAATTGGCTTTCTCAGCCTTCGGCAAGCATGTTGCCACTGTTAAAGAAAATAAATGTTTTAAGTGTAAAAGGACTTAAAGACAGCCTATACTACAGCCCGACGCAAAATGATATCGCAGAAATGAAATATCCTCTGGCACGTGATTTGTATATCATAAATTGTCAGGGTTATTCAGGGTTAGGAATGGGCTTCGCTTCATTTATTGCCGGGGATATTGGACAAAGAATTGTATTAAAGTCTGGTTTATTACCTGTAAGAATACCAGGCAGAAAGCTTCAAATCAGAAGTAAAATTATTAATGATAAAGAATAAATTAATTACAATAGAGATGAATAAATTTAAAATTTTTAGTATTGCACTATTAGCTTCAGTTTCTGTAGCAAAAGCGCAAGATTTAAACCAGGCAAAAAAGGCAATCGATGCTGAACAATTTGAAAAAGCAAAATCATTGCTAAAATCAATTATTAAAGCTAAACCTTCTGATGGTGAGGCAAATTTTGTATTAGGAAATGTTTATCTTAATCAGGCTATAGTTGACTCGGCTAAAATTTATTATCTGAACGGATTAGAAGCTTCAGATAATAAAAATTTAAATTATATTGGGTTAGGTCAATTAGATCTTGATGGAAAAAATGTTGCTTCAGCACAAACTAATTTTGGTTTGGCTACAAAAGATATGAAACGTAAGGATGTAAAAGAGTTTATTTATATAGGTAGAGCCTATATGAACTCTACAAATCCAGATTATACAAATGCTATTGCAAGTTTAAAACGTGCACTGGCAATTGAACCACAAAACGCAACTGCTCTTTTAGCAATTGGTGATGCTTACCACGGCGCCAATAATCAAAATGATGCATATAAAGCGTATCGTGATGCATTTACTGCTGATCCGACACTTTTAAGAGCAAAAATGCAATTAGGTGTTTTATTGAAGGGGGCTAAATCTTATGAAGAGGCTATTAAGTCTTTTAACGAAGTTATAGCTATTGATGCAAATTATGGTCCTGTTTATAGAGAATTAGCTGAGACATATTACAATTGGGGAAGAAATAAACCGGCAACTTCGAAAGATAATATGCAAAAAGCAATTCAGAATTATGAAAAATACATGACTTTGACAGATTATTCTTTGGATTCAAGAATGCGTCATGCTGACTTTTTAATCCTGGTAAAAGATTATAAAGCTTTAGAAATTGAAGCTAATAAAATGAAGGAATTAGATAAAGTAAATCCTCGAATTTATAGATATTTAGGGTATTCTGCTTATGAAAATGGTAATATAGATATTGCTATTAAGTCATTGGAAGATTTTGTAAATAACCCTTCAAATAAAGCAATTGCAAAAGATTATTTGTATTTAGGATTTGCCAAAATTAAAAAAGGTACCAATGCAGAAGGTATAGTTGAAGCTACAGCTTTTGAAGCGGGATTAGTAGATATCAAAAAAGCTATTACAATGGAACCTTTAGCTGTAGAAGATATTGGAGACTTAGGTAAAGTTATGTTCGATAAAAGACAATATCAGCAAGCAGCTGCTCTTTATGAATTTGCAGCAAACAATGCAGAATCAAAAAATTACTTAAACGATAATGTTTACTATGGTATTTCTCTTTACTATGCTCAGGTTAACAGAGCAACAGGAACACCAGTTGATGCTGCCTCATTAGCTAAAGCTGATGCTGCTTTTGATAGAATTTTGGTAGCTTCCCCAACTTATGATGAGGCATACTTATACAAAGGAAGAATTAATAATCTTTTAGAAAAAGATGATTTAATTATCAAAAATTACGAAGAGTATGTTGCTAAAATAACCGCCAAAGGTCCAGAAGAGTTAGCAAAACCTGCTACTTCTAAAAAAATTGTGGAAGCTTACAATAGTATTGGCGCTAGTTATGCTAATACTGATAAAGCTAAAGCAATTGAATATTTCAATAAAACATTAGCTATTGATCCTGCAAATAGTTATGCTGCTCAATCTGTAAAAGCTTTGAAATAATAAAAGTTTCATGTTTAAAATACAAAACCGATAGTTCTTTGAGCTATCGGTTTTTTTATGTTCCGTATTTAATTGACTATCTTTGCACTTTAAAATAAAATAATGTTATCAAAAGAAATACAATTAGAGGTAAATAAGGGCGCAATGTTACCTTTAATGGAGGAGTTTTACACAATTCAGGGAGAGGGTTTTCATACTGGAACTGCAGCTTACTTTATAAGGATTGGAGGTTGTGATGTAGGTTGTCATTGGTGTGATGTGAAGGAAAGCTGGAATGCAGAATTGCACCCGCCGACAAGTATAGATTTAATTGTAAAGAACGCTTCAAGTTATGCTGATACTGTTGTTATTACAGGCGGAGAGCCTTTAACATGGGATATGACTTTGCTTACGGGCGAATTAAAAAATAGAAATTTAAAAGTGCATATCGAAACTTCAGGAGCATATCCCTTATCAGGTTCTTGGGATTGGATTTGTCTTTCTCCCAAAAAAAATAAATTACCTACACAAACTGTTTATGATAATGCACATGAATTGAAAGTAATTATTCACAATAAACATGATTTTATCTTTGCAGAAGAGCAAGCTGAATTGGTGAATGGAAATGCAATTTTATTTCTTCAGCCTGAATGGAGTAAAAAAGAAGAAATGACTCCGCTGATTGTTGATTATGTAATGAATAATCCAAAATGGCGAGTATCACTTCAAACACATAAATATTTGAATATTCCTTAAGATATAACAAAAAAGCCCTTTAAGCACTTTTTTTGTTTTTGGTAAATATACAGTGTGTAAAAAGGAAACAATTCATTGCTGTCAAATCTACCGATTTGAAAATTATTTCCAGTCTTTGTATTTTTTTAATGTGGTAATATGTGCTAAATGATGATTTCCATGCCAGGCATAAGTACCAATGATTTGTTTTATTTTATTTTCAGAATTGTTTTCCGGGTGAATGAATGATTTTTCTAAATCGGATTCGGATAAATTCCGCATAATGTAACCTAATTTATAATGCAGGCCTTCTAATAAAGTAAGCGTCGGCTGAATTGGCATTTTTAATCCATCAGGCAAATCAGACCATAAAGTTTCGTCGTAAGCTTTTATTACAGGATTATCTTCAGTCAAAGCCCATTTAATTCTGATATAACAATTCATGTGACTTTCTGCACAATGATGAATTACCTGACGAACCGTCCAGCCTCCTGGTCGATAAGGGGTATTAAGCTGTTCGTCTGTTAAATGAATTGTTGCTGTATTTAATCTCTCAGGAAACGATTCAATCTCTTTAATTTTATTCGAAATGTATTCTGAGGTATATTCAGTTGGAGTTTTAAATTTTCCAATTGGATATTTTAGTTTTTCTAAATCTAGTTTTTCCATCTATTAAAATAGGTTTAAGTTTATATCGAAAGTTTGGCTAAATAATCATAATGTTCGCCTTCCAGAATTAATTCGCATTTTAATCCGTTGGCTATTGCAGCATTTTGCAAGGTGTTATAATCTAAATACAACCAATTAAAAGGTTCTTCTTTTTCGCCTTTATAGGAAATATTGAAAACCAACTCGCCATAATACTCTTTGTCAGACGGAATCCACTTTCCGCCGTCTTCATCTTCATCAAACATATAAATAATATCAGAACTGTCTATTAAAATCTGCCCATCCGGATTCAGCAGAGATTTTAATTTAGATAAATAGGTGTTACAGTTATCTAACTTTCCAAAAATCCCGGTTCCATTCATTAATAATAGAATAGAGTCAAATTTCTCTCCTTCAAAATCTAAAATGTTCTGAACTAAGGCGTTCTTTACACCCCGAAGCTGGCAGGTTTCAATAGCTTTTTTAGAAATATCAATCCCTGTCACGTTCAAATTTCTATCATTTTGTAATGTCAAACAATGGCTTCCTGCTCCGCAACCAACATCCAAAACTCTTCCATTGGCTAATTGCAAAGCTTTTTGCTCTAGTTTTGGCATTTCATTGTAAGTGCGAAATAAATATTCTACGCTCATTTCGTCTTCTTCAGAAATAGAAGTTTCGGTAATGATGTCTTCAGGTGAATTATTGGTTTGAAAATCATGTATCGCTTTCCCAAAAAGGTCTTTCATCTTAATTTAGTTCAAAGTTTAAGGTTTCAAGTTTAAAGTTGTTTAATTTTGCAGTTCAACTTTAAAATCTAAACTTGAAACAAATTTTAAATAACTTACAAAAGTTAGCCAAAGATAAGCATATCGAAAACAAAAAGTATTTTGATAAGCTGAAAAAGAAACAACCCAAGAATTTAGATTATATTATGCAGGATTTGCATGATGCCGAATTTAAAAAAACGGATTGTTTGCAATGCGCCAATTGTTGTAAAACTACAGGACCATTATTTACGTTGGCTGATATTGAGAGAATTTCAAAATCTTTCAGGCAAAAACCACAACAATTCATCGATCAATATCTTCGAATTGATGAGGACAAGGACTATGTTTTAAAAAGTGTTCCGTGTACTTTTCTTGATAATGAAAATTACTGTATGATTTACGATGTTCGTCCAAAAGCATGCAGAGAGTTTCCACATACAGATCGCAAGAAATTTAATCAAATTACAGATCTTACTTTAAAAAATGTTACTATTTGTCCGGCAGCTTATAATATTGTTGAAGAAATGAAAAAGAAACTTCCTTTATAATAGTTTTTTTATAAATTAAATATTTTGTAATTGTTTTTGGAACAATTCATTTTAGCTTTTTAAAAACGTATTTTTGATTCAGGCGAAATCATCAAACCAATATAAAACATTTAATAAATTGAATTTAGAATATTTCATAGCGAAAAGACTCATCACTGCCAAAAATTATAAAAGCAGCATTTCAGCACCTATTATAAAAATTGCTATTTCGGCAATTGCTATTGGGATTATTATGATGCTGGTTTCGGTGGCAACCGGAATTGGATTGCAGCAAAAAATTCGTGAAAAAGTTTCAGCTTTCAATGGTCAGGTTATTATTTCGAATTATGATAATAATAATTCAGAGGTAACTTTAGTTCCGATTTCTAAAAAACAAGATTTCTATCCTAATTTCAAATCGGTTCCGGACGTAAAACATATTCAGGCAATTGCAAGCAAGGCAGGAATTATTAGAACCGAAAATGCTTTCGAAGGGATTGTTTTCAAAGGAGTAGGAGCAGATTATGATTGGAATAATATAAAAGAGTATTTAGTAGAAGGTAAATTACCTGATTTTTCTAAAAACTTAAGCGAAGATGTTATCATTTCAAGATTTCTTGCTGATCGGCTTGGTTTGAGAGTAGGGGATAACTTTAATACCTTTTTCATAAAAGAGGAACAAGGAAAATTGCCAAATAGTCGCCGATTTAAAATTACCGGGATTTTTAATTCCGGATTTCAGGATTTCGACGCTACTTATATATTAGGAGATATTCGGCATATTCAAAGAATCAATAAATGGGCTCCCGATCAAGTAGGGGCATTCGAGGTTTTTGTAAAAGACTTTGACGAAATCAAAACAACAGGCAATAAAATCTACGAACAAATCTCTTCTAATTTAGATACTAAAACCATTATCGAAAAATATAGCTATATTTTCGACTGGTTACAACTGTTCGATTTTAATATCATCGTAATCCTTGGAGTTATGATCTTGGTGGCAACGATTAATATGGTGGTCGCTTTGTTGGTACTGATATTAGAGCGTACTCAAATGATAGGAATATTAAAAGCAATGGGTGCCAATAACTGGACCGTACGCAAAATATTTTTATACAATGCTTTCTATCTTATTATGCGCGGGCTATTTTGGGGTAACCTAATCGGAATTTCGATATTGCTAATCCAGCAACAATTTGGAGTCATATCGCTTAATCCTGAAAATTATTATGTTAATCAGGCGCCTGTTTATCTTAATTGGGGCTATGTTGTTTTGCTCAACTTACTTACTATAACAGTTTGTTTTATTGTTTTGTTGGTTCCGTCCTATCTAATAACCAAAATTTCTCCAGTCAAAGCCATTCGCTTCGATTAATTTTATATTCTTATTAAGGCTAAGTTGTAAGATGAGGATCTTTTTCCCGCTGTGCTTCCAAATCTTTAGCTTTTTAAAGAAAAAAGCAAAAGGATTTTTCCTTCCATCGGGGCTATTGCAGTAGTTTTCAAAGGGAATTATCGCTTTTCGGAAGAAAAAGGAAGACTTTGCGCCTTAGGATCTTTGCGAGAGCTACTGAAAACCACAGGAAAATCAGATAAAACCAAACTTTATGTCTTGGTGGATTTATGGTAAAACCACCCAAACCATACAAATTCCGTCAAAACCCAATTGACCTTTAAAAAACTTTGCAGTATAAAAACCGTGATACCAGTAACTTAGAAAAAAGATCAAAAAAAGATCAAAAAAAAGCTTGCGTAACTGAATAAAGGTGGTACTTTTGCACCCGCAACAGCGACAGACGTTCATTTAAATACTGACAAGCAATACGAATTTGGATTGAAAATTTTTTTTCAAAAAAGATTAAAAAAAGCTTGTGAGATTTGAAAACAGATGTTACATTTGCACCCCGCAAAACAGGGAAAGTTCATTGATAGATTGGTAAATAAGAAGAAGAAAAA